>JBBIVJ010000001.1:0-232131 GCA_037439785.1 Verrucomicrobiales bacterium
AGACATGCTTTTAGTGGCCCCCCCAAACTCCCATCCCCGTTGCCCAGCCGCACCGTCACGTTGCGGCTGCCCGCGTTGGCCGTCACCACGTCCAGCCGCCCGTCCCCGTTCCAATCCCCCACCGCCACGCTCCGCGGATTGCTGCCCACACTGTAGTTGGTCGGACCGCGGAAGCTGCCGTCCCCCTTGCCCAGCAACACGCCCACGCTGCTGCCGTAGTGGTTGGCGACCAGCAGGTCCGCCGCACCGTCCCCGTTGAGATCGCCCGACGCCAGGGCGATCGGCCCGTCGCCCGCGGCCAAGTTGGTCGTGCCGCCAAAGCTGCCCTCCCCGTTGCCCGGCAGCACGCTCACGGTGTCGCTGCTGAGGTTGGCCACCGCCAGGTCCGGCACACCGTCCCCGTTGAACCGACCCACCACCACAAACCAGGGGTTGTTGCCCACCGGATAGCTCGCCCCCTCCCCAAAGGACCCGTCCGGCTCCCCCCCGGGAATCACACTCAACGACGTCCCCTCCCCAAACCCCCCGTTGAAACGATCCTCCAGCACGTAGGCCCCGAGCTGTTCCGCCGCAAAGAGCCGGGTAAACGGGTCGGGGAGAGGATTTCCGGCCCGGTCGGCGAGGGTGGAAGCGAGGTGAAAGCGGGTGAGTCCCGGCTGCAGCGGGCCATTCACCAGGGCCACGCCGAGATTGGTGCCGCCGGCGTAGGTGATGGCGAGCGGGTAAAGGATGTCGTCTGCGGTGTTGTGGAGACCATCCGGCCCGGCCTGGGAAAGCCGGTAGTTGCTCAGATTGGTGGCCACCTCGGGACGCAGCGGCTCGGAGAAGGTAAACGTGAAGCCGTGGAGGATGTCCGTCGTGGCGCCGCCTTCGGCCGGGAGGGTGGAGGTCAAAAGCTGGGGCGGGACGTTGTCCTCGACGGTCAGGGTCAGCAGGTAGCGGGCGAAGAGGTCGCGGTTCTCCTCGCTGGACACCCGTACGGCGTACGTGTCGGCCACCGTCACGGTGTGGCTCAAGTTGGTGCGGCCGGTGAGCACGGGCTCGGTGGCGCCCGCGCGGAAAAGCGCCAGCACCGGGTCGCCCGGCTGGAGCGCCCCGAAGGGTCCGGCCGCCAGGGTGGCCTGCACGGTGTTGCCGGGCGCCAGAGGGCCCAGCGAGAAAAAGTCCCCCGCCGCGTCGGAGACCGGCAGGGCGCCCACGCCGCGCAGCTGGAAGCGGCCGCTCTGGAACTCGGGGGGCAGGGCGTTGGCGGTGACGAGAGTGTCGTTGGGTTCCTGTTCGAGGGCCGGACCGCGGTTGAGGTCCACGCGCAGGCGGTAATTGGAGACCTCGGTGTCAGTGTACACCCGCACCCGGTAGGTGCCCGGCACAGGCAGGGGCTTGTTGAACACCTCGGCGATGCCCGCGGTACTGCCGTCGGCACTGGCCAGAACCTGACCGACGGGATCGAGCAGCCGCAGGCGGGGGCGGGCGTTGCCCACGGTGCTTTCCATGCGGCTGCTGAAGCGGTCGCCGGCCTCGGCATCGAAGGTCCAGTCATCGGCGTTGCCACTGCCCAGCCCGTCGAAGGCATTGGTGACCGCCGCGGTGAAGGCGCGCGAGCCGGCGGGAAATTCCTGGAGCTCGAGGGGCGCCGGGGCGGCGTGGACCCACCCCAGACCCAGCCCCACGCAGACCATCAACCGGGCCGCCACGCGGCACCGCGGCGCCCGCCCAGCGCACAAAACAGCCAGAGACGGCCGTGCCAAACTGGAAAGAAGAAAGGGATGATTCATATGGCTGGGTGATCAAGTGAGTTCTACTCCCGGCCAAACCGGTTTCAAGCCCCAAAAAAATCCTCTCGCCGCGGTCCGGGACGTGAGGGATCGAGACGCCCGACCACGCCTCCCCGGCGGGGTGGCGAGCGAGCCGGGTACAAAAACATTGCCGCCACCGGGCCGATGACCTCTGAATCACGGCGGCAAGACCCTTGCCAGAGGCTGTGAAACCGACCGACCTGCGGGGCATCCTGCAATACATCCCGCGCTTCCGCGAACGGACCTTCGTCATCAGCGTGGACGGCGCGATCGTGACCGACGAGAACTTCGCCAACATCCTCATGGACGTGGCGGTGCTGCGCTCGCTCAACATCCGCGTGGTGCTCGTCCACGGTGCCGCCGCCCAAATCCGCCGCCTGGCCGAAACCCGCGGCCTCACCCCCTCCGACCTGGAGGGCGCCGGCATCACCGACGCCCCCACGCTGCAACTGGCCCTCGAGGCGGCCAACCGCCTGACCCACGAAATCCTCGAAGGCCTGGCCACCCAGGACCTGCGGGCCGCCTGCCCCAACGCCATCGTCGCCCACCCCCTGGGCATCCTCCAGGGCGTGGACCACCTCTTCACCGGCAAGGTCGAGCGGGTGGACGTGGGCCTGCTCCAGGCCCTGGTCCACGACGACATCATCCCGGTGGTGCCCCCGCTGGGCTTCGACGGCGAAGGCCGCACCTACCGCGTCAACTCCGACGCCGTGGCCGTGGCGGTGGCCGCGGCCCTGCAGGCCATCAAAATCCTGTTCGTCACCCCCTACGACGGCCTGGTCCGGCAGGGCCGGCTGGTGCGGCAGATTCTGGCCAGCGACCTGGAGCGCGCGCTGGAGGCGCACCGGGAGGAGTTCAGCCCCGCCTGCCTCTCCAAGGCCCAGCACGCCGCCGCCGCCTGCAAGGCCGGCATCCCCCGCGTGCACATCATCAACGGCCGCGTGGACGAGGCGCTGCTGACCGAGGTCTTCTCCAACGAAGGGGTCGGCACCCTCGTCTACGCCAACGAATACCGTCAGATCCGCCGCGCCCTCAAAAAGGACATCCCCGAACTGCTCAAGCTCATCCAGCCCTCGGTGGAATCCGAGGAACTGGTCCGCCGCAGCCGCGCCAGCATCGAGAAGAACCTCGCCGACTACTTCCTGTACGAGATTGACCGGAACCCGGTCGGCTGTGTCGCCCTGCACGCCTACCCCGAGCACGGCAAGGGCGAGGTGGCCTGCCTCTGCGTCAAGCCCTCCCACGAAAACCAGGGCATCGGCCGCAAGCTGCTCCAGTTCGCCGAAAACCGCGCCCGCGAACTCGGCCTCCAGGCGCTGCTGGCCCTCTCCACCCAGGCCTTTACCTACTTCCAGTCCAAGGGCGGCTTCGCCGAGGGCGGCCCCGAGGACCTCCCGCCGGCGCGGCGCGAAAAATACGAACAGGCCGGGCGGCGCTCGAAAATCCTGGTCAAAAAGCTCGTGTGAACCCGGCGGCTCTCGGCGGTCCCCGCTCGCCCCGCCCGGCCCCCCGCCTGCCGCGGGCCCTGCGGCTGTGCGTGCGCCGTCTGGGGGTGCGGTGGACGCGGGACCTGCTGCTGGTCTGGGTGGGCAGCCAGCGCGTGGAATGGTGGCGGGCTGCCGTGCCCCGCCCGGACGCCTACCGCCGCCTGCGCCGGTTCCGCGCCTCGACCTCCCGCTTCGGGCCGGGTCAGGCTCAGGGGTCGAACCGCACGCCGCTGGGACTGCACCAGGTCGCCGCCAGGATCGGCGCCGGCTGGCCGGTGGGCACGGTCTTCCGCGCCCGCGTGCCGGTCGGCCTCACCTGGACCGGCACCCGCCCCGCCCCCATCGCCCATCGCATCCTCTGGCTGCGCGGTCTGGAACCGGGCTTCAACCAGGGCGGCCATGTGGACACCTTCCGCCGCTACATTTACCTCCACGGACTGGACGATGAGCCCACCCTGGGCCGGCCGGCCTCGCGCGGTTGCATTCATCTGGCGGCGGCGGACCTGCTGCCGCTGTTCGACCGCCTGCCGGTGGGCACGCTGGTCTGGCTCAGCGCGGCCGACGGGTGAGGCGGCCCGCCCTGCGGCGGTCTTCCTCCCTGCCCGCGCGGCGCTTCAGCGGCCCGGCGGCGGCGCCGGCGGCGGCTCAAAGACAGGCACCGGCGGCGGCTGACGCCGCACCTTCCACACGTAATAGCCCATGAAAACCAGCCAGCTCAGGAACAGCAGCCCCAGGCCGGCCAGAATCCAACGGGGGCCCGGCGGCGGACGCAAGGCGGGCGGGGGGGTGGGCGACTTCATGGGGCGTCGGCGGCCGGCGACGCGGCCGGGCGGGCCCGCCAATCCACCCGCGGCGGTTCCGGCCGGCCCGGGGCGCGGGCGGCGTTGCGGAAATGCAGCTTGGCCACCCGGCCGAGCGCCACGGCGCCATGGCGGGCGACGAATTCCCGCGCCGCCGCGTCCACCGCCGGCCCGGCCCCCTTGGGCAGGGGCAGACCAAACTCCTTTTCCAGCCGCGCCAGCCGGCGGACAAATTCATCCCGCGCCAGGATCGAGGCGGCGGCCACGGCCAGGTCGCTCTCGGCACGGTGCCGTTGGACCAGCTCGAGCCCGCGGCCAAGCGTCATCAACGCCCGCTGCACGGTGCCGGGATCGCGGGCGAACTGGTCGCTGATGGCGCGCACCGGCGGCGGGTTCATGCGGTGGCGCTGGTCCAGCAGGTTCTCGATGACGCGGGCGTGCGCCCAGGCCAGCAGGCGGTTGACGCTGCCCAGCTCGCCGAGGAGGCGGTTGTAGGCCTCGTTGCCGACCGCCACCACCGTGAACACGCAGCCGGGCGTCTGGCGGATGAGCCGGGCCAGCTCGGCCACGCGGCGATCGCTCGAGACGGCCTTCGAGTCGCGGATGCCGGCCTCCTGCCAGGCGCGCACCACCGCCTCATTCACGTACACCCCCGCCGCGCAGAGCGGGCCGAAGAAATCGCCCTTGCCGCTTTCATCCACGCCGATGCGTGGCTGGAGCCGGCCGGGGTCGAGCACGCTTTCGTAGCCCAACCGGGCCTCGCGCAGGATTTCCGGCTCGAGCACGAACTCGACAAAGTCCCGCGCCCCCTTGCCCTGCACCACCAGTTTGCCGCTGCGGTAAAACACGATCTGCGTGCCGTCCTTCTCGGCGGCGAAGCGGGCGTGGGGCACCTCACGGAAATCGGCGTGACGCTCGCGGAGCCAGTGCTCGAGTGCGGCCGCCTGGGGAGGCGACAGCGCGAAGGTCAGGGTGGTGGGCGGGGCGGCCACGCGGGCACGATAGGCGCGGACACCGGGCTTGTCGAGGGGCGGCCCGCCGGTGGGCGCGGCTCGGGACTTGGGCGCGGGCCGAGGGACGCGTAGGCTGCCGCCGTGCCGGGACCGGGACAACTGGTGGGCCCGCTGCTGGGGTGGTTTGCGGCACACGCTCGCGACCTGCCCTGGCGCCACACGCGCGACCCGTACGCGGTCTGGATCGCCGAGGTCATGCTTCAGCAAACGCAGGTGGCCACGGTAGTCCCGTACTGGGAGCGCTGGCTGCGCGCGCTGCCGGACATCGCGGCCCTGGCGCGCGCGCCGCTCGAGCGCGTGCTCAAGCTCTGGGAAGGCCTGGGCTACTACCGCCGCGCCCGCCACCTGCACGCGGCCGCCCGCCATATCCAGGCCGAACTCGGCGGCACGTTTCCGCACCGGTTCGAGACCCTCCTGGCCCTGCCCGGCGTGGGTCGCTACACCGCGGGAGCCATTGCCAGCCTGGCCTTCGGCCAACCCCGCCCGGTGCTCGACGGCAACGTGGCGCGCCTGCTCTCCCGCCTGGCCGGCTGGCACGCCCACCCGCCCGGCCCCGCCCGAGCGCACCGCCTCTGGGCCCTGGCCGAAGCCCTGGTCCGCGCCGCGCCGGAACACGTCCCCGCCGTCCTGCGCCGCCGCCGCACCTGGCGCGCGCGGCGGGTGGTGGAAAACCCCTGTGGCGCGCTGAACGAGGCGCTCATGGAACTGGGGGCCACGGTCTGCACGCCCCGCCAGCCGCGCTGCGAGGTCTGCCCCTGGGCGGCGGCCTGTGTGAGCCGCGCCCGGGGCCGGATCGAACGGCCGCCGGCCCGGCGCCCGCCCGGTGCCGTCGCCCGGCGACGGGTGTGGGCCTGGGTGTGCGTGCACCGCGGGCGGGTGTTGCTGCGGCAGCGGCCGGCGGGGGAGGTCAACGGCGGCCTGTGGGAGTTCCCCAACGTCGAGGCTGACGGCCACCTGTCTCCGCTCGAGGCCGCGCAGGCCTGCCTGGGCCCCGGTGTGGCGGGGATCGAGCCCTGGTGCCAGGAGTGCTACACCATCACCACCCGTCGCTACCGGCTCGAGGTGTTTCGGGTCGAGCTGAAGGGATCACCGCGGCGCACGCCGGCCGGCGGCCGCTGGGTCACCCCTGCCGAACTGGAACACCTGCCCCTGGCGGCCGTGCACCGGCGCGTGGCCCGCCGCTGGCAGGCGGTCGGCCCCGGCTGACAGGCGGCGAAAAGCCGGTATAGTCGCGGTGTGGCGCGACATCCTTCCCGGCCGGTGGCCCTGACCATCGCCGGCTCCGACAGCGGCGGCGGCGCGGGGTTGCAGGCGGACCTGAAAACCTTCGCTGCCCTCGGTGTGCACGGCACAACGGTGGTGACCTGCATCACGGCACAAAACCCGCGGGCGGTGACGGCGGTGCAGGCCTGTCGTCCGGACCTGGTGCGGGCGCAACTGGAGGCGCTGTTTGCCGAGCTGCCGCCCCGGGCGGCCAAGACCGGCATGCTGTTCAACCGTGCGATCATCACCGCCGTGGCCGGGTTCTGGGCCAACGGCCACCGTCCGCCGCTGGTGGTGGACCCGGTGATGGTGGCCAGCAGCGGCGCGCGGTTGCTGCAGCCGGCGGCCATCCGGGCGTTGCTGGACGAGCTGCTCCCCCAGGCCGCGCTGGTCACTCCCAACCTGGACGAGGCGGGCATCCTCACCGGCCAGCCCCTGCGGGAGGTCGAGGACCTGCGGGCCGCGGCGCGGTTCATTCACCGGCGCTGGGGGTGCGCGGCCCTGGTCAAGGGGGGCCACCTGCGCGGCCTGCGCGAGGCGGTGGACGTCTTCTTCGACGGCCGGGGGGAATGGCTCCTGCGCGCGCCGCGGGTGCCGGGGCTTTCCACCCACGGCACGGGCTGCACCTACTCGGCGGCCATCACGGCCTGGTTGGCGCGCGGCCGGTCGCTGAGCGCGGCGGTGCACCGGGCCAAGGAGGTGGTCACCGCGGCGCTGGTCCGGAGCTATCGCGCCGCCGCCCACGATGTGCTTCAACCGACGAGCGGGGGGCTCGCATGAGGCTGGCCAGCTCCTTCCGTCCGGGTAGCCTCGGGTTTTTGCAACGCATGGGGCGGGGTTTGCACTGGCGGTTTCTCCTGGGACTCGGCGGCGGGGTGCTGGTGGCGGTCCGGGCGGAAGAGACTTTCCGTTTTCTGGAACCGCGGCCGGTCACGTACCGCCTGGACGCCGCGGCCGCGGCGTCGGCCCGCGCCCTGGCCGCGGCGCCGCGCTGGTTGTCCGCACGCGGACCGGGCGTTGGAACCAACACCCTGTGGCTGGGCAGCCAGGTGGTGGTGCAGTTGCGCGCGACCAACGATCTGCCCGACCTGCTGGCCGCCGGACCGCTGCGCGTCAGCGAGGTGTGCGACTCGAACGTGTTTGTGCTCGAGGCGCCGGACGCCCTCACCGCCGCGCGCCTGGCGGCGGCCTGGGCCGCCCGGCCCGGCGTCACGGTCAGTCACCCCGTGCGGCGGCGGCCGGTGAAGTTGCACGGCGGGTTTGCCCCGCGCCCGAACGACCCGCTCTTCCCCCGCCAGTGGCATCTGGAAAACCGCGACACCAACACCGGCACGCGACTGGGCTACGACCTGAACCTGCGCACCGCCTGGGCCGTGACCCGCGGGGCGGGCGTGGTGGTGGCCCAGGGCGATGACGGCCTGCAGGTGGACCACGAAGACCTGCAGGAAGCGGTCGCCGGCGCGCCGCATTACAACTTTTTCCGGGACACCGAGAACGGCGCCCACCCGGGCAGCCTGGCCGGGCACGGCACGGCGGTGGGGGGGCTGATCGCCGCGCGGGCCGGCAACGGGCGCGGGGTGGCGGGTGTGGCCCCCGAGGTGCGGCTGGCCAGTTGGGTGGTGTTCGACACCGACGGCAGCTACCTGGACGAGCTGCAGGCGCGGCGGATGTTCCAGTACGCCTCGAACGTGGTGGCGGTGCAAAACCACAGTTGGGGCAATGCCGACCGGACGTTTCTTTCGGTGGGCGTGCTCGAAAGCCAGGGCATCGCCAACGCCCTCCGCCACGGCCGCGACGGCCGCGGCGTGATCATGGTGCGCGCCGCCGGCAACGAGCGGCTGCTGCTGAGCAACGCCAACGACGACGCCTACGCCAACGACCCCCGCGTCATCACCGTGGGCGCGGTGCGGGCCAACGGCCAGGTGACCAGTTACTCGACTCCGGGGGCGTGTGTGCTGGTGGCCGGCTTCAGCGCGGACCGCAACGTGGAAATCCTGCCCGGCGTGAAGACCAACTTCCCCAGCCTGGCCACCACCGACCGGACCGGCATCCTGGGCTACAACCTGGACTGGCAGAGCGGCTGGGCCGACTACGCCTTCAACGGTTCCGGCTTCGAGGGCACCTCCGGCGCCACCCCCCAGATCAGCGGCCTCTGCGCCCTGTTGCTGAGCGTGAACCCCGCCCTGACCTGGCGCGACGTGCAGCAACTGCTGATCCTGTCCGCCCGCCAGCTCGACCCCGCCGACCCCGCCCAGCGCACCAACGCCGCGGGTCTGCGGGTCAACCACCACGTGGGCTTCGGCGTGCCCGACGCCGGCCGGGCCGTCGCCCTCGCCCGGCCTTGGCGCCTCCGCCCGCCCCGGACGGAATTTGCCTCCAGTTTCCGCGGCGAGGTGCTCGTGCCCGATGACGGCCTGCGCGTGCGCCTCACCGGCCCGCGCCTCCCCGCCGCCGAACTCCGGTCCATCCCGGTCTGGCCGGCGGATGGCCTGCATGTGGACGAGCCCACCGACACCGTGCCCCTGGTGGACGTGGGCCTGGCGCTGGCGCCGTTGGCGGTGGACCTGACCGGCAAGGCGGCCCTGATCGAGCGCGGCCAGAACTATTTTGTTGAGAAAAACCGCCACGCGGCCGCGGCGGGGGCGCGGTTTGTCATCATCTGGAACAACGTGGGTACCTCGGACCGGCTGTTCATCTCCGGGGTCGAGGTGCATCGCTCGCCGATTCCGGTGGTGTTCATGGACCGGCAGCACGGCCTGGCGTTGCGCGACTGGCTGGCCACGGCACCGGAAGCCCGCGCCCAGATCACCCTGGACAAGGCGCGCTTTGTCCTGCCGGTGAGCGCCTCGCTCCAAGGCGAACACGTGACCCTGCGCGTCCAAACCACCCATCCCCGCCGCGGCGATGTACGGCTGACCCTGGTCTCTCCCGCCGGCACGCGCAGTGTGCTGCAGCATTTCAACGAGGACCTGACCAATCCGCTGGACGACTGGACCTACTCGAGCGTGCAGCACTTCTTCGAGCCCACCGCCGGCGACTGGGTGGTGGAAGTCAGCGACGAACGCCCCGGCGTGGTCGGCACGGTGCGCGCCCTGGACCTGACCGTGACCGGCGTGCCGATCGAGGACACCGACCACGACGGCCTCGACGACGCCTGGGAGGAACACTACTGGGTGGGTCTGGAGCGCGGCCCGGCCGAGGACCCGGACGGTGACGGCGAGAGCAACCTGGTGGAGGCGTTGCTCGGCGCCGACCCCCGCCTGGCCCCGCCGCTGGTCGTGGAACTGGCCGCCTGGGACGCCCGCTTCTGGCGTCTGGCCTGGCCCGCCACGCCGTACCACCACTACCGCCTGGAAGCCGCCCCCGCGGCCGCCGGCCCGTACACGTCCCTGGGCGAGGTCACCGCGGATTTCGGGCTGGCCGAATGGCTGGCGCCGCGGGCGGCCACGCCGGAACAGTTCTTCCGGGTCCGGCGTCTGGAAGGCCGCTGACCGCGCGGCGCCTGCGGGCAGCCACCGCCG
This sequence comes from Verrucomicrobiales bacterium, assembly GCA_037439785.1. GTDB lineage: Bacteria > Verrucomicrobiota > Verrucomicrobiia > Limisphaerales > J093 > DSVZ01. Next base: position 9,881 of record JBBIVJ010000001.1, read on the forward strand.
ATTTTTTCCGCCGGCCGACCCCAAAAATAAAGCCGCCGGCAGGACCGGCGGCTGCGCTTGAAGACGCTTTGCGTCACTTGCCGTAATTCCGCACGAAGTCCACGCACTGGGTCACCTCGGGCAGGCTGTTTTCCCAGTTGTGCTCGTACTCGATGGAAAGGTTGCCCTGGAAGCCCTGGGCCTTGAGCTCGTCCAGCACCTCCTTGATGCCGGAGACGCCCTGGCCGAAGGGCACGTCATGGGCGTCGCGCTTGCCGAATGCGTTCAGGTCCTTGAGGTGGGCGCTGATGATCCGGCCGCGGAGCACGCGCAGCGCCTCGATCGGCTTGATGCCCGAGCGGGTCCAGTGGCCGGTGTCGGCGCAGGCCCCGATGCGGGGATCGCGCCCGGTCACCAGCCCGGCGATGTAGAGCGGATGCCAGACCTTGTAGTCGGGCCGGTCCAGGCTGCCGGGGTGGTTGTGGAAGGCCACGCAGATGTCGTACTCCCGGACCAGCTTTTCGATGAGGTTGATGGACTCGGCCGACTCGGTGGTGACGGCGCGCAGGCCCATCTTCCGGGCGAACTCGAAGACCTTGCGGGCCTCGGCCTCGTTGTTGGGAATGCCCACCACGCCGTAGTTGACGGCCTTGACGCCGTGCTGCTGGAGCTTGGCCCGGAGTTTGGCCAGGACGTCGTCCGAGGCGTTGTGGTCCACGCGGAGGTTGGGCTCTTCCTTGCTGAGCCGCTGGCCGGGGAAGAACTCGATGACCCTGGCGCCGGCGGCGGCGGTTTTTTCGATGGCCTCGAAGGCGGTGAAACGATTGAAGGTGTAGGCCTGGCAGCCGATGGCCCAGCCGTTGACCTTGTACTCGTCGGGAATGGTCGGGGCGGCCTGCGCGGCCGGGGTGGTCAGGAGGACCAGAACGCTCAGGGCCACGCCGGCGGCGGTGCGGAGGATGTGTGTGTTCATCATGTGCGATGTGTGTTGTGGTTCCACCCCCGCGCGGCCTGTTCGCAGCCGGGCCGGCGGTGGGTGGACCGATACCTACGCGACCGGCCCCTCCTGTCAAAGGCAAAGATGCCGGGCGGTTAATCGTCATCCTCGTCCTCAACCAAGGTAACCGCCCAGGCGGGGTAGGGCGCGGCGCTGCCCTTGACCGCGTGCCAGAGGATGCGGTTGAGCACGCCCTCCGGGCAGGCGTCCACGCGCTTGAAATTCAGCCGCACCGATTGCAGGGCGTGGCGGCGCAGGAGCGGATCGGCGATGGCCTTGGGGTCGGGGTTCATCTCGTCCAGCGGCACCGGGTTGGGCACCGCGACGAAGGGGGTGAAGTCCGGCGTGTCGGTGAAGCAGTCGAACATGGGCGTGGCGGCGGCATCGAACTGGTTCATCGGCGGCAGGCCCAGAATCTGTTCGATGGTACGCAGCAGGCTCACGGTGTTGTACTGGGTGCTGACCACGGCGCGGCGTTTGGCCCGGGGGCTGAGCACGTAGGCGGTGGTGCGGTAGCCGCTGACGTGGTCCCAGCCGTTCTGCGGGTCGTCCTCGATGCCGAAGATGACCATTGCGCGCCAGAACCGGCTGTGGCTGAGCGCCTGCACGATCTGGCCGAAGGCGAGGTCGTTGTCGGCCACCAGCGCGGCGGGGGTGGGGCACCCGCGGCTGGTGCCGCTGGTGTGGTCGTTGGGCAGGCAGATCAGCACCAGTTGGGGCATCCTGCCCTGGCGCTCCCACTCGGCGATCTGGTTGGTGATGTAGCGCGCCCGCCAGACATCGGGCACGGACATCTCCCAGCCCACGGTGTTGGTGGGGGTGAAGGGGCGGATGCTTTCGATGCTGGGCTGGCTGGAGATTTGCACCTCACCGCGGCCGTGCAGGAATTCCTCCCAGAAATCCCGCCAGCCGGGCGAGCCTTTGCGCCGGGGATCGGTCCAGCCACAGGTGGGCATGGCGAACTCGCCGAAGTTCCAGATCGAGACGCCGTGCTTGACCGCGTTGTCCCAGATGAACCCGGCCGGCGAATAGGCCAGGGCGTCGTTTTCGTCCTCGCCCATGCCGTCGGGATAGCTGCGCGGCCAGCCGGCGAAGGACTTTTCGAGGTAATCGGTGCCGAGGGCGGTGGTGCTCCACTGGTGGCCATCGGCGCTCAAAATGCCGGCGCAGTAGGTGTTGTCCAGGAGCACGAACTCGCGGACCATCTTGTGCTGGTTGGGGGTCACCCGCTCGCCAAAGATGCACAGGGCGGGGTCGCCGCGGCCCTCGCGCACGTCGCCCAGGACCTGGTCGTAGGTCCGGTTTTCCTTGATCACGTACACCACGTGCTTGATCGGGCTCGGCTCGCCGATGCGCTCGGGCACCGGCCGCGGGGGCTGGCCGGGGCGGGGCGGCAGCAGGGCTTCGGCGATCTTTTCGCGCCGGTAGTTGTCATGGACCTGCTGGGAAAGCCGCGGCAGTTCGGCCGCGCGGGGCAACGGCACGAGCGAGACCGAGCCGAAATAGTGGTGGGTGTTGAAGCCGCGCGCGTCCGGCCCCGCACCGGCGGCCCGGTACGGCCGCGGCTCGACCGGGTGCCCCTTGAGGTTGGCCACCGCCAGTTGCCGGCGCGGGGCGTCGAACACGACCGCGCCGGGGAACCAGCCCACGGGGATGAGTCCCTGCAGCTTCGAACCGCGGTTGCGCGGGGAGAAGCGGATCACCGCGATCGCGTTCTGCGTGCCGTTGGCCACGTACAACGTCCGGCCGTCCGGGGAGAAGGCCAGGGCGTTGGGCTGGGCACCAAACAGCTCGGCCGGGCTGGCCTTGGCCCAGATCGTTTCCACGACACGGTCCGTGCGGGTGTCAATGACGCTCAGGTGGTCCGAGCCGGCGTTGGCACAAACCAGCCAGCGCCGGTCCGGCGAAAGCACCAGCGCGCAGGCGTGCAGACCGGTGTGGCTTTCGGCTTTCGGCTTTCGGCTTTCGGCTTTCCCCCCGAGGTCAAGCACCGTAACGGAGCCTTCGCTGGCGATGTGCCGCACCGGGTCCACGCGCACCTCGGTCCCGCGGCCGGCCGGGCCGGTGAGGTCGCCCGGGCCGGGGCGGCGTCCGCCCCAGTTGCTGACGTAGGCCTTGTCGCCCAGCAGCACCACGTCGTAGGGCGCCACGCCCACCTCGAAGGCCCGCAGCAACTGGCCGGTCGCAGCGTCCAGTTCGAGCAGGCGGTTGGACAGGTTGCCGCAAACGTAGAGCCGTCGGCCGTCGGCCGACAGCGCCAGCCCGGCGGGAATTTCCTCCTTACGCCGCGGCGCGTTGGCCGGCGGCAAGGGCAGGGAGTGCGCGGGCTGGACGGTGCCGTCGCGCCCGACGGCAAAGACCTTGATCGAACCGTTGACGTTGCTCAGGTACAGCCGCCGGCCGTCCCGCGAAAAGATCAGGCCGGTGTAACTGACCTGGCCCTTGGTATCCGGCTGCAGGATGTTGGCCGAGGGCGCGGCCGGCTGCGGCTCGGTGGCCTGTTCGGAGGGCAGCGTCACACGTTGGCGGATTTCGCCGGTGGCGGGATCGAGGATGAGCAGCTCGCTGGTCTTGCCCGAGACCGCCAGGAGCCGCCCGTCCGGTGACAGCGCCAGCGCCTGCGGCCGCAACCCGGCCAGGTCCACCTGCAGGCCCGCCGGCGTGAGCACCTGGTGCACGGGCAGCACGGTGCGCCCGTCGGCCGTCCGCCCCACTCGGGCGGAGTCGGGCACCTGGGCGGCCAGGCCCCGGCCGGGCACGGTGGCGAGCAAACCGAGGGTGACGCGAAGGACCACGCGCAGACCGGCGCGGCACGGAGGATGCGAGAGGCGGAAGTCCATGGAGAGCGCGCGTGGCAGTTTCACGGAAGCCCGCCGGCGAGGGCAAGCGGGATTCGGCCTCCTTCCGCCTCTGCGCCGACTGGCAGTCGGCGATACGGCAGGCTGGCAGCCTGCGCGACTTAGCACGCCGGTAGCCGCCGGCGTGGACGCTGCGGGGCGGCTCACGCGTGGCCGGCGCGCGCTGCGCCCAGCCGGGCCACCAGTGCCTCGATCAACGCCGTCTGGCTCGCAAAGCTCCGCACCGGTCCCGCCGCCACCACCAGGGTGAAGCCCGGACCGTGGGCCGGTCCGTTGACCACGCAGGCGTCGGTGGCGCAGGCCCGGACCTGTGCCACCCCCGCGGCCAGCGCGGCGGCCCGGTCGCCGTCCACTTCATACTTCCAGCCCACCAGCCAGGCCCGGGGAAACCACGCCCGCAGGCGGGCAATCCACTTCGGGGTTGGCAGCAATTCCACCAGCAACGGTCCGGAGCGGGAGGAGAGCTTGCCGGCGTGCAGCTCGGTCTGCCGGCCGTCCGGCTCTTGCCGCCAGACCCGGCCCGGCGCGAAATCGCCCACCGCGGCGGCATGGAATACCGCGTCCATTTCCGGCCCGGCCAGGCTTTGCAGGTGTTGGCCCAGGCTGACGGCGGTGGTGAACGGCCGCACCTGGAGGTCCGCCCGGGCGGGGGCGGGCCAGGTGGTACCCTCGCCGCGGAGCAGGACCACCTCGTGACCGGCGTCGGCCAGGGCCGCGGCCAGTTCGGTACCAAGCCGGCCGGTCGAGAAGTTGGTCAGGCGCCGCACCGCGTCCAGCGGTTCCTGGGTCGGGCCGGCGGTGACCAGGCAGCGCATGAGGCAGGCCCCGCGCAGGGGCGGCGGGACTCAGCGGCGGAAGTAGTCCGGTTCGTTGCCCGGCTTCCACTTGATGTTGCAGCCCAGGCTGGGCTTTTGGTGGGGCGAGACCGGGCGGCCTTCCAGCACCGCGTCGAGGGCCGCGCGCAGGTCGCGGCCGGTGACCGGTACGCCATTGCCGGGGCGGCTGTCGTCGAACTGGCCGCGGTACACCAGGCGGCGGGCGGCATCGAACAGGAAAAAGTCCGGCGTGCAGGCGGCGCGGTAGGCCCTGGCCACGGCCTGGGTCTCATCGAGCAGGTAGGGGAAGGTGTAACCGGCGGAGCGGATTTCCTCGCGCATCCGGTCCGGCCCGTCCTCGGGGTAGGCGGCGATGTCGTTGGCGTTGATGGCCACGATGCCGACCCCGCGGGGGCGGTAGTCGAGGGCCAGTTGGGCCAGGCCGGCGCGGAGGTGCTTCACGTAGGGGCAGTGGTTGCAGATGAACATGACCAGCAGGGCCGGGTGCTGGCGCAAATCGGACAATGCCACCAGCCGGCCCTCGGTGTCCGGGAGGCAGAAGTCCGGGGCCGGACTCCCCAGCGGCAACAATTGAGTGGAAGGGGTCAGCGCCATGACTCAAAGCTGCCCGCCGCCCCCGATCTTGTCCAGTCTCCCGCCCGGCGTGGCGGCGCCGGGTGCGTCACCTTGATTGCAGCGGATGTCGTGCAGGTTTCCCACCTGCCGTCCCGCCGATTACTTCCTCGGCGGGGCGGGCGAATGCGGAGGATTTGCGGGTGGGGAAACTCCCGAGACGGCAGAGGGGGAAGTCCGCGCCACGGCCAACCCGCCCACGGCAAGCCACCGCGAGGCGCCCGACGGCGACTTTCTTGAAACCCGGTGCCGGTGCGTCGGGTTGTTTTTCCCGTCAGGCACGAACCTGAGCAGACAAAAAACAATTCCAACGGAGTCCACGATGAAACGGCATCTCCTGTGCCGGGCCGCCCTGGCGGCCCTGTTGTTCACCAGCATCCACGCCCCCCGCGCAGCCGATATCCCGGCCGGAGCGGTGGACCTGGGTCCCCTGACCCCGCCCGCCGCGGGCGGTCAGTGGGTGGAAGTCAATGTCCGCAGCAACCTCCTGGCGATGGCGGCCCGGCTGGTCGCCCGTGAGGAACCGGACCTGGCCGAGATGATCCGCGGCATCCAGGCCGTGCGCGTCCACGTCGTGGGGCTGGACGACGCCAACCGCGCCGCGGTCAAACAGCAGGTTCTGGACGTGCGCCAGAAGCTCACCGGCCGCGAAGGCTGGGAACCGGTGGTGACTGTGCGCGAGGCCGAGCAGGACGTGGCCGTGTTCCTGAAGCTGCGCGGCGACGAAGCGGTCGAGGGCCTGGTCGTGACCGTGCTCGAGGGCGACCGCGAAGCCATCCTCGTGAACGTGGCCGGGGACGTGCGCCCCGACAAACTGGCGGAGCTGGGCGAAAAATTGGGCCTCCACCCGTTGAAGGAGGCCGGCCGCAAACTCCGGCACGCCCACACCCCCTGACAACGCCGCCCCGCTCCTTCCCGTGAACTGTCCGGCTCGATTCCCCGACGCGGCCGCGTCCCGACCCCGCTCCGGGCGGCGGGCGGCCGGCCTGATGGGGCTGTGGCTCCTCCTGGCCGCCGCCACGGGGTGCGCGCCCGCGCCCGGCGGCTTGCACGCCGTCCACGACGACCTGGCGGAAGTCCTGCCCGGGGATTGGCAAACCCACGTCCGCGTCAGCGCCGGCCACGGCTGGCTGGCGCTGGCCCGGGCCGCGCTGGCCGTGGCGGGAGCCGACCCGCAGGCCCGGGCTGCCGCCCGCGCGGTCCGCGACTTCAAGGTCAGCATCCTGCGCTCGGCCTCGACGTCTCCTCCCAGCGGTACGCTGGCCGACGCCCTCGAGCCGCCCCTGCGCCGGCAGGGCTGGGAACGGAACGTGGTGGTCCGGGAAGGCCCCGACCTCGTGGCGGTGTACACGCAGCCGGCGGCGGCCGACGCCCGCCGGCTGCCCCTCTGTGTGTGGGTGTGGACCGAGCGCAAGCTGGTGGTGGTGACGGCACAGGGCGACCTCCAGGCGGTGGCGGCGCTGGTGGACGAACACTTATCCGCGACCGCGCGCGAGCCGCACCCGGCCGGCGCCCGCCACTTGTTCGCCGCCTGGCGGGGAGAAGGAGCAGGTCAGGAACGACGCTGAGGCGGGCGGTCAATCCTCGTAACCGCGGGGGTGGCGCCGATGCCACTCCCAGGCGCTGGCCACGATCCCCCGCAGCCCGGGGAAGCAGGGGGTCCAACCCAGTTCGCGCCGGGCCTTGTCCGCGGCCGCCACCAGCCGGGGCGGGTCACCCGGGCGCCGGGGCCGCTCGACCACGGGGATGCGCGTGCCGGCAACTACCTCGCACATCCGCACCACCTCGCGGACCGAATAGCCGGTGCCGTTGCCCAGGTTGAAAAAGCCGCTGGCGTCGGGCTCCAGCGCCCGCAGGTGCGCGTCGGCCAGGTCCCGGATGTGGATGTAGTCGCGGATGCAGGTGCCGTCGGGGGTGGGGTAGTCGGTGCCGTAGATTTCGCAATGCGGCGCCTGGCCGAGGGCCACCTTGAGGACGTTGGGGATGAGGTGGGTTTCGACGCGGTGATGTTCGCCGCAGCGGGCGGTGGCGCCGGCGGCGTTGAAGTAGCGGAAAGCCACGAAGTCCAGCCCGTGAATCTGCCGGTACCAGCCGAGCATTTTCTCGAACATGAGCTTGGACTCGCCGTAGGGGTTGATCGGCCGCTGGGGGAGGTCCTCGGTGATGGGTACCCGCTCCGGTGGTCCGTAGGTGGCACAGGTCGAGCTGAACACCAACTTGCGCACACCCGCCGACACCGCGGCATCCAGCAGGTTCAACCCCCAGGCCACGTTGTTGCGAAAATACTTTGAGGGCCGGGTCATGGACTCGCTCACCAGGGCGTGGGCGGCGAAGTGTACAATGGCCTCGGCGCCACTGCTCTTGACCACCTCGCCCACCGCCTCGCGCTGGCTCAGGCACAGCTCGACCAGCCGCGCCCGCGGGTCCACCGCCCCGCGATGGCCCTCGCTGAGGTTGTCGAGCACCGTGACCACGTGCCCCGCCTCGCACAACAACTCCACACAGGCCGATCCGATATAGCCCGCGCCGCCGCTAACCAACACATTCACCGCCCCACCCTACCGGCCCGGCCCCCGGCCGCTCAACGCGGAAAGCCGCCGCTTGGACTTGTCCGGCCCGCCACCGCCCGGCACTTTGGGTCGTACCATGCTCGCCGAGCTCATCGCCCGACTCCGTGACGGTGCCGCCTTGTCTCCCGCCCAGATCGCCGGGGCGCTGACGGCCCTGACCGATGAAGCGCAGCCGGTCGAGACCCGGGCCGCGTTCCTCCTGGCCCTGGCCGACAAGGGCGAGACGCCCGAGGAAATCCTCGGCTTTGCCGCCGGCCTGCGGGAACGGGCGGTGCCGGTGCCGGTCACCCCCAAAACGCGCGCGCGAGGGGTGCTGGATGTGGTGGGCACCGGCGGCGACCGCCTGGGCACGATCAACCTCTCCACCGCGGCCGCCCTGCTGGCCGCCGCCGCCGGCGTGCCCGTGGCCAAGCACGGCAACCGCGCGGTCACCTCCCGGTCCGGCAGCGCGGATGTTCTGGCAGCCCTGGGTCTGCCCATCGAACTGCCGCCGGCCGAGGCGGCCGCCGTGCTGGAGCGCCGCGGTTTCGTCTTCCTGCTGGCGCCGCGCTACCACCCCGCCTTCCGCACCGTGGCCCCCGTCCGGCAGTGGTGCGCTGCCCGTGGCCGGCACACCCTGTTCAACCTGCTGGGGCCGCTGCTCAACCCCGCCCGCCCGGACTTCCAGCTCCTGGGCGTGCCCGAGCCGCGCTGGTGCGAACCCTTTGCCCGCGTGCTCCAGAGCCTGGGCATCCACCGCGGCCTGGTGGTCTGCGGAGAGGCCGGCCCTGATGCTCACGGCCGGCCCCGGTACCTCGACGAAATTTCGCCGCTGGGCGAAACCACCCTCGCCAGCTACCTGCCCGGCGGTGCGGTCCAGGTCACCCGCCTCAACCCGCGGGACTTCCCCCTCCAGGTCGCCCGCCTCGCAGACCTGCAGGGCGGCGACGCCGCGGCCAACGCCGCCATTCTGCGGGCCATCTTCGCCGGCACCGACCGCGGCCCCCGGCGGGACGCGGTGCTGCTGAACGCGGCCGGCGCCCTGTACGTGGCCGGCCGGGCAGCGTCGTTTTACGACGGCTGGGTCGAGGCGGAAGCGCTGCTCGATTCCGGGGCCGCCGCGCGCAAGCTGGAGGAGTTGACAGCCCCCTGAGCCGCGGCACGTTCGCGGCGGAAACGGCCGGCGTGCCCGGCCGCACCCACTGCATGAAACCGCTGCCCCCTGCCGAGATCAAAGCCCGGCTGGCCGAGGTGCCCGGCTGGTCGCGCGCCCGCCAAACCCTGCGGCGCCCCTACCGCTTCGCGGACTTCGCGGCCGCCATGAAGTTCGTCAATGCCGTGGCCCGCGCGGCCGAAAAGGCCCAACACCATCCCGATTTCGAGATTCGCTGGAACCAGGTGACCCTGACCCTGACCACCCACGACGCCGGCGGCCTGACCGCGCGGGATTTTGAGCTGGCGCGGCGCTGCGATGTCCTGGCCGCCCGTCAGGGCGGTTGAGCCGGACCGGCGCGCGGGCCCCGGGCCGGGCCGGCGCCCCCCCACCTCACATCTGGCCGGCGCGCTGCAGCGGGTCCCAGTAACGGGAATTGATCAGGCCCTGCTTGTCGCCGAAGGCCGGGTCGCGCGGCGGGTTGATCCGCCCGTCTTTGCGGGCCTCGGCGTGGCCGTCACTGAAGCCCACCACGCCCACCGAGCGGTGGCGGTTGGGGTCCACTCCTTCGTAGCCCTGAATCTGACTGTTGGCCCGGATGGGGCCCATGTAGGACCAGGGCCACCAGCAACTGCTGCTCCACATGCCGTCGGCCTTGGGCATCGAGTCGGCCACGACGAAGCAATCAGCCGGGCTGACGATGGCCGAGCGCTTGAACCAGGGGCTGGAGACGAAGCGGATGCCGCCGACGGTGAGGGTTTCCTCGTTGTTGTAGGGCCAGCGGTTCAGGAACCAGGAGTTGTAGCCGTAGCCGACCTTGTGGCAGTCGAATTTCCATTCCCACAGCACGCCGTTGTCCAGCCGCTTGCCCTTGATGGAGGGGCAGCGGAAGAGGTTCGAGCGACCCTCGGCGTAGCCCACGATCACGGTGCCCCACCAGTTGGTGCGGGAGGGCGGCTCGTCGGCCGTGTTGAGCCCGTGGTTGCGGTGGGCGGGGAAGACGTCGCGGTTGTCGTCGGTGTACAACTGCATGAACAGGTTGATCTGTTTGACATTGTTCAGGCAGGAGGTGCGCTGGCCCTTGGCCTTGGCCAGGCTCAGCGCCGGCAGCAGCATGCCGGCCAGGATGGCAATGATGGCAATCACCACCAGCAGCTCGATGAGGGTGAAACCCCGGGAAGCGCGGAGAGAGGAAAGACGGTTCATGGTTCGGTCCAGCAAGGCGGCGGCTCCGGCGTCGGTCAGGGCTCGGCGGGCCCCGGACTGAGGGGCCGGGACCGGCCGAAGGGCGCTCACGCCCGGAGCCCTGCCGAGGGGTGTTTTCATGGCCTCAGTGGATGGCCGCCATTAAATCGCGGCCCGGCATCTTTTCAAGGGGGCATTTCACCGCACAGGGGCGAAAGGCGGCGCGTCGGCAGATTGTCCGCCACGTCTGCGCGGCGGCGGCGCCCCGGCCCCGACAGCCAGTCGGTCGTCGCGCGGGGGGGCGTCGAGCGGCCCCACGCTTAAGCCCCCTTCGCCGATTGGCAATCGGCGATACAGCAGGCTGGCAGCCTGCGCTACGCCGCCGGCCAGTAGCCCCCGGCGTGAGCCGGCGGACACAAACTCCGCCGCGTGACCGCGGCGGCGACCGGGAACCGGTATCCGGCACCCGGCATCCGGCATCTGAATCTGAACCCTTGCCGAGTTCCCGATTCCCCAACTTCGGCGCCCGGAATTGGGACTTGCGCCTTCGGCCTTCGGACTTCGGCCTTTGCCCCCCGGCGCCGGGCCGAAGCTCACTTGCCCGACCCGGGGCGGGCCGGCAGACTCCGGGTGTGGAGGGCGGCAGCGGCAGCACCGACCCGCCCGGCCGCGCATCCTGTCATGTCCCCCGCCCGCCTGCTGTCCGAACTCATCCGCCGCCCCAGCGTCAATCCCGCCTTTCTGCCGCCCGGCGATCCGCGGGCGGGGGAGGCGCGGGTGGCCGGGTTCCTCGCAGAGCGGGCGCGCGCCCTGGGATTGCGCGTCCGCCGTCAACCCCTGGGTGGCGGCCGCGCCAACCTCCTGCTCACCCTCCCCCCCACCCACCGCCCGCAATTGCGTGTGCTGCTGGCGCCGCACCTGGACACGGTCGGCGCGGACCCCGCCCAACTGCGGCCGGTCACCCGCCACGACCGCGTGTACGGCCGGGGGGCCTGCGACACCAAGGGCAGCGTGGCGGCCATGTTTTGCGCGCTGGCAGCGGTGACCCGCGCCGCCCGCCGCCCGGCCCGCACGGAGATCGTGCTGGCCGCCCTCGCCGACGAGGAGGATGCCCAACGCGGTTCCCGGGCCCTGGTCGCCTCCGGGTTCACCGCCGACCTGGCCCTCGTGGGAGAACCCACCGGCCTGCGCGCCGTCACCGCCCACAAGGGCGACCTGTGGTTGCGCCTGGAAACCCGCGGCCGCGCCGCCCACGGCGCCCGCCCCGCCCTGGGCCGCAATGCCGTCCTGGCCATGGCCCGCGTCGTGACGCTGCTCGAGACCGAGTACGCCGCCGCCCTGCGCGGCCGCTCCCATCCCTTGCTGGGACCCGCCACGGTCAACGTGGGCGTCATCACCGGCGGCCGCCAGCCCAACATCGTGCCCGACCACTGCGCGATCCAGGTGGACCGCCGCACCCTGCCCGGGGAAACCCTGGCCGGCGTGCGCCGCGAAATCCTGACCCTGCTCGCCCGCCACGGCTGCCGTGCCACCGTCACGTCCCTCAAGGCCGTCACCTGCCCGCCGCTGGAGACCGACCCCGACCTCCCGCTGGTGCAGCGTTTCCTCGACGTCCTCGGCCAGCGCACACCGGCGGGGGCGGATTATTTTTGTGACGCCGCGGTGCTCAGCGCCGGCGGCATCCCCAGTGTGGTGTTCGGCCCGGGCCACATTGCCCAGGCCCACACCGCGGCGGAATGGGTGGGAGTGGCGGCGTTGAATCGCGCCAGCGCGGCGCTCACGCGCTTTCTGGCCACGCTGCCCTGAACGGCCGTTTCAACGCGCGGGCGCGTGGTCGGCGACGTGCCCCGCCACGTCCGGAGCGAGGGGCCGCCGCGTCACCGCGGCGGCTGGCGGCATCTGGCATCCGCCCGCCGGCCTCCCTCCCCGCCAAAAAACGGCAAGACTTGAGCAAAAGGCACGTAGTGAAGGGAGCCGCCATGACAAAGCTTGACCTGAGTCAGGCCAAGCAAGGCAGGGGGCTTGCCGACGCCGGCACGAAAGCTGATAGTACACGGAGTCCATGACGAAGGGTTTGAATCCCAGAGCGGCGGACCGCCGGGAGTTCCTCCGTGCCTGTGGACGTTGGAGCGCGCTGGCGTTGCTGACCGGCAGCGTCGCGGCCCTGGTCCGCACGGGGCGGGTGCGTGCCCGGTCGGCCGCGTGCCGGGAGCCGCGTCCCTGCGGCGGATGCGCGCTGGCGGCGGGGTGTGACCTGCCGGCGGCCCGCGCCGCGCTGGGGCTTTCCTCTGGAGGTGCTGCATGAAACTGTCTCCCCGTCTGCCCCGGTTGAGTCGTCGCCAGTTCCTGCGCACGGGCGGAGGGCTGGGCCTGCTGGGGCTTTGCTGGAAGGGGCCGGCGGCGGCGCGCGCCGCCGCGGCGAACCGGCCCAACCCCTGGGCCTATGATGTCAGCCGCTACGAAACCACCGACCCGCAATGGATCGGCTACCGCGAGGCGCGGCGGTTTGCGGCGCCGCGACCGGACGCCCGCCGGCTGGCCTGCGGGCCGGAAGGCCGGTTGTGGATCGGTGCCGGCCCGGCGGTGATCGCGGTGGACGAGGCCGGCGGGGTGGTGACCGAGATGACCGTGTCCGGCCCGGTCCGTTGCCTGGCCGTGGCGCCGGAGGGGACGGTGTACGCCGGGCTGCGGGACCACGTGGTGGTGTTCGACGGGCAGGGGACCCGCCAGACCGTCTGGGAGGCCCCCCCGGGCCGGGTGTGGCTCAGTGGCCTGCTGGCCACGGCCGGGGCGGTGTTCGCCGCCGATTCCGGCAACCGCGTCATCTGGTACCACGACCACACCGGCCGGATCCTCGGGCGCATCGGCGACAAAGACCCGGGTCGGGGCATCCCTGGCCTGGCCCTGCCCAGCCCGCACCTGGATGTGGAACTGCATCCGGACGGCCGGCTGCGGGTCAACAACGCCGGCCGGCACCTGGTCGAGACCTACACCGTCGAGGGCGAGCGCCTGGCCGCCTGGGGCAAGCCCGGCATGGGCCTGGCCTCCTTCTGCGGCTGCTGTAATCCCATCGCCCTGGCCGTCCTGCCCGACGGCCGCATTGTCACCGCTGAAAAAGGCCTGCCCCGCGTCAAGGTCTATCACCCGGACGGCCGCCTCGATTGCGTGGTGGCCGGCGTGGAAAGCTTCCCCGAAAACCTCCGCGCCACGCAGGGCGAGTCGCGCAACGACACCCTGAACCTGAGCCTGGACGTGGTGGCCGACCCCGGGGGACGGATTATCATCCTCGACCCGGTCAGCGCCACAGTGCGGGTGATGATTCCCACCCCGCGCACTTGACGTTGCCGCCCGCCATGACCCCCTCCCCCGGCCCGCCCTTGAACCGCCGCCAGTTCCTGCGCGACAGCGCGCGCGTGGCGGCGTGGACCGGCCTGGGCACGCTGTTCGGCCTGGCGGCGCCGCGCGTCGCCCAGGGGCAGAAATACGTCTGGCAGATTGACCCGGCGCGCTGTGTCTATTGCGGCCTGTGCGCCACGGCCTGCGTGCTCGAGCCCTCGGCGGTCAAGTGCGTGCAGAGCTACCCCATCTGCGGCTACTGCGACCTGTGCACCGGCTACTTCGTACCGGAGCCCAACGCCCTGAACACCGGCGCGGAGAACCAGGTCTGCCCCACCGGCGCCATCGAGCGGCGGTTCATCGAGGACCCGTACTACGAGTACAACATCAAGGAGGACCTCTGCATCGGCTGCGCCCGCTGCGTCGAGGGCTGCACCCGCTTCGGCAACGGCTCCTTCTACCTCCAGGTCCGCCACGACCGCTGCCTCAACTGCAACGAATGCTCGATTGCCCGCGTCTGCGCCGGCGATGCCTTCCGGCACGTACCCGCCGACCAGCCGTACTACATCAAGACCACCGCCCACGCATGAAACCGGCCCCCCTCCGGCGCCTGCTCCTGCTCGTGCTGGCGGGGCTGGGGATCGGTTTCGGGGCGGCGGGATGGGCCGGCGAGAGCGAGCTGCGTTTCCCACCGCCGGAGTTTGAAAGCGACTACGTGATGCCGCCCGGCATCACCACCCCGCCCCCCCGTGGAGTGGGGCGGGAATACCTGGACCTGGCCGTACTGGTGGGAGCCCTGGGTCTGGCGGCCTGGCTGGTCCACCGGCGCCGCTCGCGGCGCGGCCTGGCCGCGTTGTCGGTCTTTTCGCTGGTCTATTTCGGGTTCATCCGGCACGGCTGCATCTGCCCCATCGGCGCGCCGCAGAACGTGGCCTACGGTCTGTTCACGCCCGAGTACACCCTGCCGCTGACGGTGCTGTTGTTTTTCCTGGCGCCGCTGGTCTTCGCCCTGTTTGCCGGTCGCACCTTTTGCGCGGCGGTCTGCCCGCACGGGGCGTTGCAGGACCTGGTGCTGCTGCGACCAGTGAAGGTGCCGCTGTGGCTGGAACAAGGGCTGGCGGTGGTACCATACCTGTTTCTGGGCACCGGCCTGGTGCTGGCGGCGACGGGCGTGGGGTTCTTGATCTGCCGCTGGGACCCGTTTGTGCCGCTGTTCCGGATGTCCGGGAGTCTTTTGATGCTGAGCGTGGGCGGGGTGTTGGTGGTGGCCTCGATGTTCCTCGGCCGGCCGTTCTGCCGGTTCCTCTGCCCCTACGGGGCGCTGCTGCGGCTGGCCGCGCTGGTGTCGCGCTGGCGGGTCCGCATCACCCCCACCACGTGCACCCAGTGCCGGTTGTGCGAGCATTCCTGCCCGTTTGGCGCCATCCGCGAACCAATAAATCTGCCGGTGACGCCGGCCGCGCTGGCGCCGGAGCGGCGGCGGCTGGGGACCTGGCTGCTGGCCACGCCGGTGTTGGTGGCGCTGGGCATCTGGCTCGGGCCGCGGGTGGCGGGGCCGGCCGCGCGGTTGCATCCCAACGTGGCCCTGCTGGATCGTTACCTGGCGGAGCACGCGGCGCCGGCGGAAGCGGCTCCCGCCGCGGCCGGGGCTTCACCCGCGGCCTCACCGACAGCAACACCCGCGGCGGCGCCCACTGCACCCACCCCGGAAAGTCGCGCCCTGACGCGGGCCGAACTGGAGGTCCCCCGGCTGGTCGCGCAGGCCACCGAGTTGCGTCGCCGCCTCACCACCGCCGGCGCCTGGTTGGGCGGGTGGGTGGGGTTGGTCCTGGGGCTGCGCCTGGTCAGCCTCTCGGTGCGCGTGGCGCGGACCGATTTCGAGCCCGACCGCGGCGCCTGCCTGGCCTGCGGGCGCTGCTTTCTGAGCTGTCCCAACGAACGGGTGCGCGTGGGCTTGCTCTCGCCCGCCGAGGCCGAGGCCCTGCAAACTCGCGCCCTGGCCGGCCTCGCCGCCCGCAATCCTCCCTGAGCCGTGGCTTCCCCGCAGGTCCAGTGCCCCACCCCGCCCGCGCCGGCCGTTGTTGCGCCGGGGCCGACCGCCCCCGCCACGGAGGACCTGGCGCGCACCTGGCAGCGCACCTGTGTTGTCGCCGCCATGCTGTGCGGCCTGGCGGTGGGGCTGCTGGTGGGCGTGCACGAATGGACCCGCCGGCATGATCCGGTGACCTCGCCGGAGCTGGCCGCCCTGAAGGCCCGGCTGGTGGCCGAGCCGCAAAACGAGGCGCTCAAGGAGCAAATCCGGGCGCTGGACCTGACCCTGCGGCAGCGTCACGCCTGGCGGCTGGCGATGTACCGGTTCGGCGCCTGGTTCCTGGCGGGCACGGCCCTCGTGCTGGTGGCCACCGGCAAGCAGTGGGCCAGCGCCCGAACCGCCCCCCCGCGGCCCCGCCCCGTCCCGGACGCCGCGGAGCGGTACGCCGAGGCGATGCGCCGCGCCCGGAGCCTGGCTGCCGGGCTGGGAGCCGTGGCGCTGCTGGCGCTGGCGGCGGTGGGGCTGACCGCGCGCCAACGCCAGCCGGCGGACCTGGCCGCCGGGGGGGAGGGGCATCCGGGGCAGCTCCACGGCAGGGGCGCCGTCACCGCGGCGACGCTGCCCTCGCCGGCCGAATACGCCACGAACTGGCCGCGCTTCCTGGGTCCCACCGGCAACGCGCACGTGCCCCTGCTCGCGCCCGCCCTGAAGTTCGACCTCGCCACCGGCGCCGGCCTGCGCTGGAAAACGCCGCTGACCGCGCCCGGCTTCAACTCGCCGCTGATCTGGAGCAACCGCGTCTTCCTCTCCGGTGGCGACGCCACCAACCGGGCCGTGTTCGCCTTTGACCTGGCCTCGGGTCGGCTCGTCTGGGAGCGCCCGGTGGCCAACGTGCCCGGCTCGCCCCCCCGGCCCGCCGAGGCGCCGGAGTTCAGCGGCGTGGCCGCTCCCACCCTGGCCACCGACGGCCGTCGCGTGTACGCGCTCTTTGCCAACGGGGACCTGGCGGCCTTCACCCTCGAGGGCGCGCCGGTATGGGCAAAGAACCTCGGCGCCCCGCACAACCCTTACGGCCACGCCACCTCGCTGGTCACCTGGCAAGACCGGCTCCTGGTCCAGTACGACCAGGGCGAGCCGGAGGAAAACCTGTCGCGGCTCTACGCCCTGGAGGGGGCCACCGGCCGGGTGCTCTGGCAGAAGCACCGGCCAGTGGGCGCCTCCTGGACCACGCCGGTGGTCTTCGAGGCGGTGGACAAACCCCAGATCGCCACGCTGGGCGGCGCATGGGTCATCGCCTACCAGCTCACCGACGGTGCCGAGCTCTGGCGCGCGAAGCTCCTGGCCGGCGAGCTCGCCCCTTCGCCGATCTTCGTGGGCGGACTCCTGCTGGGCATCAGCCCCGGCGACCGGCTCTTTGCCCTGCGGCCGGACGGTGCGGGCGACGTCACCGCCTCCCACCTGGTCTGGCAAAACGAGGACGCCGTGCCGGACATCACCAGCCCGGTGAGCAACGGCGAGCTGGTCTTCACCGTCCTCTCCCACGGCGTGGTCAACTGTTACGACCTCAAGGACGGCCGGACGCTCTGGGAGCACGAGCTGGACTTCGAGATCCACGCCAGCCCGGCCCTCGTCGGCGACCGCCTGTACCTCTTCGGCACCAAAGGTCCGGCGGCCGTCCTGGCGGTGGAGCGCCAGCCGCGGGAGCTGGCGCGCCTGGACCTGGGCGAGGGCGTGTACGCCAGCCCGGCCCTGGCGCAGGGCGTCATGGTCGTGCGCACGGTCAAAACCCTGTTCTGCGTCGGTCCGGAACCGGCGCCGGCAGCGGGGGCTTCTGCGCCATGAGCATCGCCGCTCCACCCTCGCCCGAGCCCACCCTGGCGCCGCCGCCGGCCGCGAGGGTGGACCTCCGGTTTGCCGTCGAGGTGCTCGATCAGGTGGGCCGAACCCCGGATGCCGTGATCCCGGCGCTGCAGGCGCTCCAGGATCATTACGGTTACCTGCCGCGGGAGGCACTCGAGTACCTCTGCCAGCACAGCCAGATCACCCCCGCGGCCATCACGGGGGTGGCCACGTTTTACGACATGTTCCGGCACGAACCGGTGGGCCGGCATGTCATCCACGTCTGCCACGGCACGGCCTGCCACGTGGGCGGGGCGGAGCGGGTCGAGGAGGCGTTGCGCCGGCACCTGCACATCCCCGCCGGGGCGCACACCGATCCCGGGCGACGGTTCACCCTCGAGCCGGTGGCCTGCCTGGGCTGCTGCACGCTCGCGCCGGTGGTGCGCATCGGCGAAGAGACCTTCGGCTACACCCGCGCGGAGAAAATCCCCGGCCTGCTCCGGGACTTTGCGGCCCGCCAGGCCGCCCGCGGAGAGGACGGGGAATTGACCTCGCAACCGCCCCGGCCGGACGCGCCCCAAATCCAGGTCTGCCTGGACTCCTGCTGCGTGGCCAAGGGCACCGACCGCGTCTTCCGCGCGCTGCGCCAGGAGCTGGCCCGCACCGGGGCGCGCGCCACGGTCAAGCGGGTGGGCTGCGTAGGGGCCTGCTACCGCACGCCGATGATCGAGGTGGTCACGCCCGACGGCCGCAAGACCACCTACACCGACATGACCCCGGAGCGCGCGCCGGCCTTCGTCGAGGAACACTTCACCCCGGCGGGGCTGGACGGTCGCCTGGCCCGCTGGTGGTCGCGCCTGGTGGACGGAGTGTTGCTAGCCGAGCCGCCCGCACCGCCCGCGTCGGCGCCGTCGCCCACGCCGTTCGCGGCTCCGGCCGCGGTCCCGTCCGAGGCGGACGGTGAGGCGTTCTTCCGCCGCCAGGTGCACATCGCGATGGAGCATTACGGGCGGCTGGACCCGCTGGAGCTGGACGAATACCTGGCCCACGACGGCTTTGTGGCGCTGCGGCGCTGTCTCGAGGACCTGGCCCCGGAGCAGATCATCGAGACCATCGAACAATCCGGTCTGCGTGGCCGCGGCGGGGCGGGCTTCCCCACCGGCCAGAAGTGGCGCGTGGTGCGCCAGCAACCCGGCGAGGTCAAGTACGTCATCTGCAACGGCGACGAGGGCGACCCGGGCGCGTTCATGGACCGGATGATCCTCGAGTCGTTCCCCTACCGCGTCATCGAGGGCCTGGCCATCGCCGCCCTGGCCGTGGGAGCGCACGAGGCCATTTTCTACATCCGGCACGAGTACCCCAACGCGCTCAAGCGCGTGCGCGCCGCGCTGGCCGAGTGTGCGCGCCGCGGCTGGGTGGGCGAACGGCTGCTGGGCAGGGATTACCCGCTGCGCTTCACCATCAAGGAGGGCGCCGGGGCGTTTGTCTGCGGCGAGGAGACGGCCCTGATCGCCTCGATCGAAGGCCAACGCGGCATGCCGCGGCTGCGCCCGCCCTTCCCGGCGCAATCCGGCCTGGGGGGCCGGCCCACCCTGATCAACAACGTCGAGACTCTGGCCCTGGTGCCGTGGATTCTGCGGCACGGGGCGGAGCGGTTTGCCGCCATCGGCACCCGGACCAGCAAGGGCACCAAGGTCTTCGCCCTGGCCGGCAAGGTGCGCCGGGCCGGGCTGATCGAAATCCCGATGGGCACCACGCTGCGGGAGATCGTCGAGGACATCGGCGGCGGGGTGGCGCCGGGGCGCAAGTTCAAGGCGGTGCAGATCGGCGGGCCCTCCGGCGGGTGCGTGCCGGCGCGCCTGGCCGACACGCCGGTGGACTACGAATCGCTGCGCGACATCGGCGCCATCATGGGCTCGGGCGGCCTGGTGGTGCTCGATGACACCGCCTGCATGGTGGACATCGCCCGGTACTTCCTCCAGTTCACCCAGAACCAGTCCTGCGGCAAATGCACCTTCTGCCGCATCGGCACCAAGCGGATGCTCGAACGGCTGGAGCGACTCTGCGCCGGCCGGGCGCGCCGCGCCGACCTCGAGGCGCTCGAACGGCTGGCGCCGCAGGTGGCCCAGGGCAGCCTCTGCGGCCTGGGCAAGACCGCCCCCAACCCCGTGCTCACCACCCTGCGCTACTTCCGCGACGAGTACGCGGCGCACCTCGCCGGCCGCTGCCCCGCCGGCAAGTGCACCGCCCTGATCCGCTACACCATCAACGCCCGCTGCACCGGCTGCACCCTCTGCGCCCAGAACTGTCCGGTGGACGCCATTCCCCTGACGCCCTACCAGCGGCACCGGATTGACACCGAGCGTTGCACCCGCTGCGACACCTGCCGGGTGGTCTGCCCCTACGGGGCGGTGGAAGTGCAATGAAGGCCAAAACCCGAAATCCGAAATCCGAAAGAACGCCGAAGTCCCAAGGGCTCCGCGGCGACAGCGGGTGGAGTGACGCCGGGCAGTTTTGGACCTGGGGCAAGGATCCGGATGACGGGGTTCTGGTGTTGAAGGACGAACCCAGCCCGGCTTCGCCGCCTGACTTGCTGGAACGAGCGGCGCGGTTCGGCGAGGCCATTATCCGTTTCGCAAAAAAAATCCCGCCCACCGCCGTCAACCAGCGGCTGGTCGAGCAACTGGTCGGAGCCGGCACTAGTGTGGGCGCCAATTACTGCGAGGCGGACAACGCGGTGTCGGGCAAAGATTTCAAAAACCGGATCGGCACCTGTCGCAAGGAATCGCGCGAGACCATGTTCTTCCTGCGCATGATCGCCACCGCGGAACCCTCGCTGGCCACGGAAGCTCGCCAGCTTTGGCGGGAGGCGCGGGAGCCCAACCTCATCTTCGGCAGCATCTGGCGAAAGTAATCCCATGCGCCCCCCGCCAGCCATTCGGATTTCGGAATTCGGATTTCGGATTTCCGACCCCGGGACTTCGGCCTTCGCACTTCGGCCTTCGTGCCCCCGCTTCCGGCCCGCCCCATGACCGCCCCCTTGACCCTCAAGATTGACGGCCGCGAGGTCGAGGCCCGCCCGGGCGAAACCATCCTCCAGGCCGCCCGGCGCGCGGGCATCCGCATCCCCACCCTCTGTCACGTCGAGGGCTTTGCCCCCTCGGCCTCCTGCTTCCTGTGTGCCGTCAAGATCGAGGGCCGCCCCAACCTCTGGCCCTCCTGCGCCATGCCCGTCGCCCCCGGCATGGTGGTGGACACCGCTTCCGCCGAAGTCCGCGACGCCCGCAAGACCGCCCTGGAACTGCTCGTCTCCGACCACGCCGGCGACTGCGTTGGCCCCTGCCAGACCGGCTGTCCCGCCCGGCTGCGCATCCCCGACTTCATCGCCCAGATCGCCGCGGACAACCCCGCCGAAGCCGCGGCCATCGTGCACGACGACCTCACCCTGCCCGCCGCCCTGGGCCGGGTTTGCCCGCGCCTTTGCGAGCAGCGCTGCCGTCGCTGCCAGGCCGAGGCGGCCCTGTCCATCCGCAACCTCCACCGCTTCGCCGCGGACCACCACCGCCGGGCCGCCGGCCTGTACCGTCCGCCCCCCGCCCCCCCCAGCGGCCGGCGCGTCGCCATTGTCGGCGCCGGCCCCGCCGGCCTGGCCGCCGCCGACCACCTCCTGCGCCGCGGCCACGCGGTGGTGCTGTTTGACACCCACCCCAAACCCGGCGGCATGCTGCGCTACGGCATCCCCGCCTTCCGTTTGCCCCGCGACGTGCTCAATGCCGAGATCGAGACCCTCCACCTCCGGGGCGCCGAATTTCGGCTGGGCCGGCGGCTGGGCCGCGACTTCACGCTCGAAGATCTCCGCCGCGAATTCGACGCCGTGCTGCTGGTCCCGGGCGCCCAGGGCTCGCGCAGTTTGGGTTGCCCCGGCGAGGAACTGGCCACGCCCGCGCTCGCCTTCCTCGAACAGATCGAAGACGGCCCGCCCCCGCGCGTTGGCCGCGACGTGCTGGTGGTGGGCGGCGGCAACACCGCCATGGACGCCAGCCGCAGCGCCCTCCGCCTGGGGGCGGCGTCGGTCCGCGTGCTCTACCGTCGCACCCGCCGCGAAATGCCCTGCCTCATGGAAGAGGTCGAGGCCGCCGAGGAGGAGGGCGTGCAGATCGAATACCTCGTGGCGCCGCTCAAACTCGAGCACCGCAACGGCCGCCTCGCCCTGACCTGCCAACGCATGGCCCTGGGGGCGCCCGACGCCAGCGGCCGCGCCCGCCCCGAGCCGGTGCCCGGCTCGGAGTTCATGCTCGAAGCAAACACCGTCATCGCCGCCATCGGCCAGGAGGTTGTCCTCGACCCCGCTCACGCGCCGGCGTTGAACTTCTCGAAGTGGGGCATTGCCGTGGACCCGAAGACGCTCGCGACGAACCTGCCGGGCGTCTTCGCCGCCGGCGACGCCGTGACCGGACCCGACGTGGCCGTACGCGCCGTGGCCGCCGGCAAACTGGCCGCCGCCTCGATGGACCAGTTCCTGCGCGGTGTGCCGGTGGAGGGAGCGCCCGAGGCAGTGAACGTGCTCATGGGCCGGCTGGACGAGGCCGAACTGGCCGTGCTGCTACGGGACATCGAGAGCCTCCCCCGCACGCCCATGCCCCACGCCCCGCTCGAAGTGCGGCGCAGCTCCTTTGCCGAGGTCGAGCTGGGCTTCTCCCCCGAGGAGGCACGGCAGGAGTCGCGGCGCTGCCTGGGCTGCGGCTGCGGCAAGGCCATCCCCTGCCGCCTGCGTGCGCTGGCCACCGAGTACGGCGTGGACCCGACGCGCTTTGTGGGCCAGCGCCGGCGCTTCCAGCGCGACACCTCCCACCCCGAAATCATCTTCGAGCCGGGCAAGTGCATCCTGTGCGGCGTGTGCGTGGAGGTCGCGCGCCAGGCGGGTGAGGACTGGGGAATCACGTTTTACGGGCGGGGCTTCGACACCGTGGTGGCGCCGCCGCTGGACCGGCCGATGGCCGAGGCCTTCAAGAAATCCGGCCGCCGCGCCGCGGAGTTGTGCCCCACCGGCGCGCTGATGCTCAAAGGCCAGGGCTGCGCCGCCTGCCGGATCGCCGCGCTCACCCCGCCCGCCCGGCCGACAGTGGTGGCCCTGCCTTGAGCGCGACAAGACCGGCGCTGTCGGGCAACAGTCTTGCTGGTAGCACCGACTGGCAGTCGGCCGAATCGCAGGCTGCCGACCTGCGCGACGCCGCCGGGCTGGTAGCCCGGCAGAACGGGCAAGTTGCCCGTTCCACCCGCCAAACCCACCGATCGCCGCGCAGCATTCCGCCAACGGCCCAAGAAAGCGGAAGGGGGCAGCCGCACTCCCAGACGCCCGCGCGCGGAAAGGCAATCTCTTAGCCCTTGCCCGGCGGCTTCGCGTCTTGGTGTCTTAGTGGTGAGTTTCCCGCCGGTTGCCAGTCGGCGGTACGACAGGCTGCCGGCCTGCGCGATGCCGGCCGCCGGTTCCCCCGGGGTTCCTCGCCGTGATAGCAGAACGGGCTCTGGTGGCCACTTCGGACTTCGGACTTCGGATTTCGGATTTTGCGAAGGCCCGGAGCCTGCCCGCCGCGCAAGTTCTACCGCCGGCCTGGTCGCCGCCGGCGTGAGCCGGAGCAGAGAAGGCCGCCGCGTGACCGCGGCGGCTTCCGGGGGCGGCGGCGTCAGTGCTGTCGCACGCTGACCCGTTGACGGAACTCGTCGAGACTGATCTTGCCTTCGGCCAGGGCGTCGGCGTCGGTCTTTTTCACGCGCAGCACCAGGGTCTCGGTTCCTGGCACGGTGTTGCCGGCGAGGACCTGTTCGCGGCGGGACTCGGTGGCGCCGCCGCGGCCGAGGCGTCGTTCGATGCGCACCTCGCGTCGCGGGGCGGCACTGGTGCCGGTGACCACCACCACGATCTGTTCCTCCGGCTTGACGTGGCGGAGGTGGGTGCCGTGTTGCAGGGCCTCGACGAGGTCTTGCCGGAGTTTCTCGACGCGCCGGGCGTCGTAGGGGGCGGGTTTGGCGCCGGGCAGGAGGAGGTCCCATTCCAGGCGGGGCAGGGCGCCGGGCGGGGGTGGGGGGGTACCGGGTTGACCGCCGAAGAGTTCCCGCCGGGTACGCTCCCACACGCTGTCAGCCGGCTTGTCGGGCGCGGTGTCGTCGCGGGGTTCCTCGGGGGCGGCCAGGGGGAAGGGCACGGCGAACAGCAGGACCGCCCCGTAGCCCTCCAGGTAGAGTGCCTCGGGTCGGCGCTGGGCGGGGAAGGTGGAGACCACGATGCCCAGGGCCATTTCCTGGCCGCGACGGCGTTCCTCGCCGGCGGCCTTGCCGAGGATGCGGGAAAAGACGGCCAGGTCTTCGCGCAGTTCCGCCGCTTGTGAGGGGGTGGGTTCACCCGCCGGGACAATCAGGGCCTGGGGCATGTTACCGGGTGGTTCGCCGCCCAGCCATTGAATCACACTGCCCACGCCGCCGACCTCGGCCCCAAAAGGGTTGTTGTCCATCATCTGAATCATCGGCGGCGCCGGAGGCACGGGGGGTGCAGCGGCGAGGTGAAGAGTGGCGAAGGCCTGCGGGCCGGCTACGCCGGCCTGGGCCAGCGCGGCGGCCACCCGGGCCCTGGCCTCCTGAAGTTGCCGACCGGCCTCGGCGAGGGCGGAAGCGACTTCCGCCCGGGCTTCGGCCAGGGGCGGGGGCGGCTCGGGCCGGGGCGGGGCCGGTTGGGCGAGGGACGCGAGCTGGCCGGCCAGCAGGGCCAGCCCCAGGGAACGGTTCAGCGGTGCAGGGAGTGCGGTTTTCATGGGATGCGGGGGTTAACGGTGGTCCTCGCCGCCGCCAGTCGCGGTGGCCGGCGTGTAAACGGCGAGTTGGGAAAGCTGTTGGCGGGTCAGGCCGATGGCGTCGCGGGCCACGATGGCGACGGTTTCGAGGTCGCGGCGGAGGGTGGCGAAATCGCTCAGGCGCTGGCGCTCGGCGCGCTGGTGGAGTGCCAGGGTGGCCTGCTGATCTTCGGAGCGGGCTGCGGCCCAGGCGGCGGCGAGGGCCTGCACGCCCTCGGCGTGGCGTTGCTCGACGGCCTGGAGGGCGGTGTCGAGGCGGGCCTGGAACTCGCGTCCGAGGGCGGGGCGAAGTTCTTCCGCGACGGCGGCGCGGAGGGCGCCGAGATCGGGCGGGGCGGGCGCCGCCAGGCGACCGCCTCCCCAGCCCAGGCCGAGCACCAGGAGGGCGGCGGCCGCCCAGCGGACGGCTTCGCGGGCAGTTGCCCGGGGGCGGGCGGAGCGCGGGGAGGGGAGCTGCCAGGCGTCCAGGGCGGCGCGGGTCTCCTGCCATTGGGCGAGCTGGCGCTGGCAGTCCGGGCAGTCCCGCAGGTGGGCCTCGAGGCGGGCGCGGCAGGCGGGCGCGGCTTCGTCGTAGAGGTATTCCGCCCAGAGTTCGGGCGAGGGGTGGATCGAGTCAGGTGAGGGATTCATGGCACGGTGGGTCGGGGGAGGCGGCCGCGTCGGCCGGCGGGAGGCGCTGCGGATCGGTCCAGGGCGCGGGCCAGGCGGCGGGCCAGCAGGTGAAGCGCTTCGGTCATGCGGGTTTTGACGGTGCCTTCGGGCAGATCGAGGACGTCGGCAATTTCGCGGAACTTCAGCCCTTGGTAATGGCGGAGGACCAGGATGGCGCGGTGCGCCTCGGGCAGTTCGCTCACGGCGCGGCGGACAACTTCGCTGGTTTCGCGGCGCAGGGCGGCCTCGTCCGGAGCGGGGGCGGTGTCGGGCGGGTCGGCGCAGGGGCCGGGGTAATCCGGGTCGGGGTCGGGCAGATCGGCGGGTTGTTCGCGGTGGAGGTAGGGTTGGCGGAGGGCGCTGGCGGTGTGGTTGAGGGCGACGCGCCAGAGCCAGGTCGAGAAGCGGGCGGCGTCGGGGCGGTAGCGGTGGCGGTGGGTGAAGATGCGGGCGAAGATTTCCTGGACGAGGTCTTCGGCGCGGTGGGCGTCACCGGTGAGGCGGGTGCAGAGGCGTTGGAGGGGGCTTTCCCAGCGGCGGACCAGTTCGCCGAAGGCGCCGGGGTCGCCGGACATCTGGACGCGCCACATGAGCTGTTCGTCCGAAGGGGCGAACAGGGCGGAGAGGGGGGGTAGCCGGCCGGCACGCATCGCGTTCCGGGGAGTGATACGCTCCGGGGTGGGGTTTGGTTTGAACTTTTTTTTGCAACTTTCCGTTCCCGCTCGGGGTTGCAGGGTCAACAATGGACGCCCATTGACGGACGGTGATCTGAACCAGACCCCCGGCGGATGAGCGACCCCGTCCAGTTCGAGGCGTTCCTGCGACAACACCAGGACGCGGTGTACACCACGGCGCTGCGACTGGTGGGCCGTCCCGCCGAGGCCGAAGACATCGCCCAGGAGGTGTTCCTGAAGGCATACGAGCACTTTGCCGATCTGGCCGAAAGCCCCACCGCCGTGGGCTGGCTCAAGACCGTGGCCCGCAACCTTGCGCTCAACCACCTCACCCGCTACCGCAACCGCTGGCGGTTTTTCTCCGAGTTCGAGGGCGAGGACGAGGCCGGCGACCGCCCCTTTGCCGACACCCTGGCTGCGCCGGACACCCACCAGCAGACCCTCGACACGGCCGACCAGCGCAAAATCCTCGAAGCCGCCCTCCAGTCCCTGCCCGCGGCCTGGCGCGTGCCGCTGGTGCTCTACCACTTCGACCACCTCAGCTACGAAGAAATCGCCGCCCGGCTCAAGGTCTCGCTGGGCAAGGTCAAGACCGACATCCACCGGGGACGCGAAGCCCTGCGCCGCAAGTTGCTCCGCCAGCACCCCGACCTGAAAGCTCCATGACCGCCCCCACCCCGCCGACTGCCCCGCCCGCTCCGGCCCCGGTTGCCCCGGCCGCCGGTTTTGCTCGCAACTTTTCACCCCCCCGCCGTGTCGTTAACCTCGTGAACAACGCATGACTCCGTCCCGGCACACCCCCGAGGAAGACTGGGAAGCCTGGCTGGACCACCGGCTGAAAGCCCTGCCGGATCGCCCCGCCCCTGCCAGCCTGGCGCCGCGGGTCCTGGCTGCGGTGGCGGCCCGGGCGCGTCGGCCCTGGTACCGCCAACCCTGGTTCGCCTGGCCGCGGCTGGCGCAGGTGCTTTCGCTGGTCCTGTTGTCGGCCACGCTTGGCTCGCTGACCTACGCCCTGCTCCACCTGGGCGAGCTGGCCGGGGGTGGGACGGGGGCGGCACCGTGGCGGGTCTGGTGGGCGCCGATCGAGGCCCTAGGGACGGCGCTGGCCTTGGTGTTCGAAGCGGTGGAACTGGCGGCGCGCCAGGTGGAGGGACGGGTCTGGGTGGCACTGGGGACGTTGGCCGCGCTCATGTACCTGACCTGCGTGGGCGTCGGTACAGTGTTGTACCGGTTGGTGGCGCGGCCGCGCCGGGAAGGGAGGTCGCATGAAAAGATTTGAGACCGCCGGAACCGGCCGCCCGCGGCATTGGCTGGGGATACTGGCCGCGACGGCCACCGGCGTCGGTGCCCTCCTGGCGCAGGCCCCCGATGCCGGCACCGCGGACGCCGCCTCAGAGGGCCGGCGGGTCGAGGAGCTGGTCAACGTCTTCGACAACTCCTACCTGAAGCCGGGCTGGAAGGCGGGGGTGGCGGTGACCGTGTTTGGCAATGCGCGCATCGAGGGGGAGGTCGAGGACGTTTGCGTAACGGTCTTCGGCAATGCGGTGGTCGCGGGCCGGGTGGGCCAAGAGTGCGTGGCGGTCTTCGGCAACCTGGACCTCAACGGCGAGGTGGGCGGCGACCTGGTGGTCTTCATGGGTGATGCACGGTTGGGGCCGCAGGCGGTGGTGCATGGCGAAACCATCGTCATCGGCGGCAAGGTCCACGCGGCTCCCGGCGCCACCCTGCATGGCCAGAAGTTGCAACTGGCCGGCTTTCTGCCGGCGATCGGGGAGTGGTTTCGGAGCGGGCTGTTTCTGGGCCGGCCGATTGCACCGGGGGTGGGCTGGGTGTGGGGGGTGGTGGCAGTGCATTTTCTGCTCTACCTGCTGGCGGCAGCCCTGCTGCCGCGGCCGGTCGAGGCCGTTGAGGGGGTGCTCGACCGTCAGACCCTGGCCGCCTTCGGCGTGGGGTTGCTGGGGCTGATCCTGGGCGCGCCGCTGAGCCTTGTGCTGGTGGCCTCGGGGGTGGGACTGCTGGTGCTGCCCCTGCTGATGGTGGCGTTGATGGTAGCGCTCTGGCTGGGCAAGGCGGCGACCTTTCAATGGATGGGCCGCAGCCTGTGCCGGCGGTTCAACCCGGCGGGAACCTGCCCCCCGCTGCCGGGCTTCGTGGTGGGCTTCGGCCTGGTGACGCTGCTGTACCTGGTGCCCGGGGTGGGGTTTGTGGTGTATGGCCTGTTGGTGCCGCTGGCCTTTGGCGCCGTGCTGCTGGCCATGTTCGAGACCCTCCGCGCCGGCCAAGCTCCCCCGGCACCACTGACCGCCGCTGCGGCTCCGTCACCCGGAACCGCCCCGCTGGCGGGGGCGCCGCCCGCATCCGTGCCTTCCGCGCCCCCCGCTCCGGACATTCCCCCGGACCTTCCGCCCAAGCCGCACGCCGCCGCCCCGGCTTTAGCCCTGCCGGTTCTTCGGCAGCCGGCCGCGTCGGCTGACCGTCCGCCGCGGGAGGCGTTGGCCGCCTCCACTCCTGCCTTGCCGGAGCCGGGGAAAGCTCCTGCCCCATCCGCCGGCGCCGAACCGGAAGTTCCCTCCGCCGCCTCTCTGCTCGAGGGGGCGTCACCGCCGCCCCCGCCCCCGCCCTCACCTCCTCAAGCGGCGGTGCCGCCTCCGCAGCCTCCGCCTCTTCCACCCAGATCGCCGGCGGCATCCGGCTCGGGGTCGGCCGGTTTGAGCGCGGCGGAACTGGCCACGTTGCCGCGGGCGGGGTTCTGGCTGCGCGCGGGAGCGGCGGTGTTGGACCTGATTTTGCTGGCGTGGCTGCTGGCGCCGTTGCCGGGGGCCCTGCCGGGGCCGCTGTTGGTCGTGGGCCTGATCGCCTACCACACTGCCTTCTGGGCGTGGAAGGGCACCACGCTGGGCGGGATTGTCTGCGGGCTGAAGGTGGTGCGGCTGGATGGCCGGCCGCTGGACTGGCAGGTGGCGCTGGTGCGGGCGCTGGCGGCGGTCTTTTCGGCGCTGCCGCTGGGGCTGGGCTTTTTCTGGGCGGGGTGGTCGGCGGACCGGCAGAGCTGGCACGACAAGATTGCCGGCACCGTCATTGTGAAGGCGCGGCGGGGCGAGCCGTTGATTTGAGCATTTGAGCAGTCGCGCCGGGGCCCCCGCTCGGGCGCCCGGCGAGGTGGCGGGATCACTCGAGCCAGGCGTGATGGTCGTGGCGGAGCAGGCCCAGGTGGGCGCGGCCGCCGGGAGTGAGATCGGCCTCGAACTCGTCCACGGCCTGCCAGTAGGTGTGGCCTTCGGCGTCGGTGTGGGTGCGGCGGAGGAAGACGAAGGGGGCGTTGTCGGCCAGTTCCCAGCAGGCGGCGGGGGCGGCGACGGTCCAGTGGCCGGTGCGGCGGTCCAGGCGCACGTCCCAGGTGTTGAGGCGCTCGGCCAGGTCGGCCGGCAGGCCAAGTTGGGCGAGGTGGCGCAGCAGGGCGCTGTGGGCGGCGACGTCGGCGCGGATGTGTTCGGGGGCGGGCTGGCCGAGGCAGCGGGCCAGGTCGTTGAGGGAGCCGATGCGCAGGCTGCGGAGGATGGTGGCGCGGGCGATGGGGCCGGCCAGCCAGGCGAGGGCGGTGGGGAGCTGTTCATGGATGAAGGTGGTGCCGGAGCCGACGAGCATCTGGTTTTGCTCCTCCGGGGGCAGGTGTTCCCATTCAGGCAGGCGGGCGGCGAGGTAGGCCTTGAGCAGGTGCCAGAATTCGGCGAAGAGCAGGCGGCGCTCGCGGAGCTGGGTCTGGACCAGCGGCAGGGCGGTCTTGAGGTGGGGAAACGCCTTCCAGACGTCCGCGATCTGGGAGTCGCGGAAACGGTACATCGCGGGGGTGGCGAGCATTTCCTCGGCGGTGGCGGCGTCCAGGGCGAGGCGGGATTCGCCGGTGGCCATTTCGAACAGGGCAACGCCGGAGGAGAAGATGTCGGAGGCCGGGCCGGGCGGCACGCCGGCCTGGAGGTTGGAGACGTCAATGACGACCTCGGCATGGTCGGGAGTGGCGGCGTAGAGGAAGTCGTTGGGGGCCCGGCGGTGGCGCGGGGTGAAG
Organism: Verrucomicrobiales bacterium; assembly: GCA_037439785.1. Lineage (GTDB taxonomy): Bacteria > Verrucomicrobiota > Verrucomicrobiia > Limisphaerales > J093 > DSVZ01. Next base: position 39,490 of record JBBIVJ010000001.1, read on the forward strand.
AACGCCCCCAGGTCCACGAGCCGCACGGCGCCGTCGTCGAGGCGGATGACGTTGTCGGGCTTGAAATCCATCAGCACCAGGCCATGCCGGTGGAACAGGTCCACGATGGCCAGGACTTCCTGGAGGGCGCGCCGCAGTTCATCCAGGGCGGCGGCGTCGTAGCCGCCGGCGGCCAGTTCTTCGCCCCAGTGCCGGAGGTTGTGGCCGTGGAGCCGTTCCATGGCGATGTAGGCGTACTGGCGTTCGGCGTGGAGCTGGCCGCCGTAAAAGGTGGGCACAAACAGGCGCAGGGTCTCGACGGCCTGGAGTTCCTCGAAGGTGGCCAGTTCGGAGCGGAAATTCATGTACGGGCCGTAGCCCACCTCGTCAGGCCGGCCGCAGCTCAGGTCGAAGATTTTCACCACCACCCCCCCGCGGTCGGTCAGGTACAACGCCGTCTCGGGGTTCTGGGCCAGCGCGTGCACCAGCCGCACCGGTCCCAGCCCGGTCACCGACACCACTTCGCCGGCGTGCCGGCCGGAGGAGAGTTCGGCGGGGTTCATGGCCGGCGTCGGCGGGGGGCGCGCCCCGGGGCGGCCCGCCCGTGGTCCCGCACCGGCCCGGGCCGCGGGGTCGGGGCGCGTCGCGCTGGGGGGAAAAGCGGCGCCTGCTCGGGGGTGAACATGGGCCGAGGATAACGCAAAGGAGGGAGGCTGGGAAGCAGGCGGACGGGGCGGCGACGGCGGCGAGTGCGCTTGCAATATGCCCCGCCGGCGCCCATGCTCGCTCGGTTGACACGGGCCGCCCCGCAGGGGTGCGGGCCGCGGGTCTCAGACGCATGAACAATTCCTCGGAGTTCGAGCTCGATCAGGATTTGCAGTTGCTGCCTGCCTGGGCACGCCAGCCAACGTCCGCCAACCGGTACGCCCACTACACCGGAGAGGAAGGCGTTCCGCGCGAAGGCCGCCGGGGGGATCGTCCGCCCCACCGGGAGCGCCCCCGCGGAGAGCGCCGCCCCGAGGACCGTCCGGCCCCGCGGAGGGAGCGCAGCCCCGACGGCCCGCCCGGACGTCGTCCGCTTGGGCGTCCCGGTCCGCGCCGGCCCGAGGCGCCGCGCGAGCCGGAGGCGCCGTTGCCCGAGGTCCTGGTCCACCTCCTTCCGGAGAAGGAGAGCGTCGAGCGGCTGGCGCGGCAGATTCGGTTGACCGGCCGGGCCTATCCGCTGTTTCAAATCGCGACGCTGATCCTCAAGCAGCCCGACCGCTTCCACGTCCAGTTCCACGTCAAGAAAGGCGCGGAGGGGCAGGTGCTCCAGCCGCTGTGGGTTTGTTCCCTGGACGAAACGGTCTGGCTCAGCGAGGAGGAGGTGGCCCAGCACGTGTTGCGGCACCACTTCGATGCGTTTTACCAGACCGAAAAGGTCCCCTGCGAACCGCCCAAGGGCACCTACACCCTGGTGGCGCAGTGCGGCTTGAGCGGCGAATTGCTCGGCCCGCCGAACTACCACGACTACCAGGCCAAGCTGCACAAGCTCCACCAGGAGCGGTTTGCCCACATGCCGTTCGAGGCCTACAAGGCGCGGGTGCGGATCGTGCGCGATGAGGCGGTGGTCAAGCAGTGGCTGGAGCAACAGAGCTGGAAGGCCGAGTACCTCGGCCTGAACCTGCCCGAGCCGATCCGCTTCACCGACCGCGCCCAGGTTGAGCGGCACTTCCGCGAGACGCACCTGCCCAACCTGGTCAAACAGGTCGAAGCCCACACGCTCACCACCCCCGAAAGCCAGCGGTACATGTCGCGCGGGTTGCGGGCGCTGATGCGGCACACCCTCGAGGAACAACGCCGGTTCCCGCTCAAGGTGGCCACCCAGCTCAGCCAGCAACTGGGCCATCACGGCCTGCACTTCTTCAAGGTCAACAAGACCGTGGTTCACGTCTGCGTGGCCCGTCCCCATCACCTGGACCTCCACGCCGCCACCGTCACCGAACGGGTGCGCCGGATCATCGAGTTCATCGAGGCCCATGCTGGCAGCTCGCGCCGTCAACTGCTGGATGCCCTGGCCCCCGCTCCACCCCCCGCCCCGGCCCCGGCCGCAGGCGAAGGAGTCCCCGCAGAGACCCCGCCCGCGCCCCAGACCGGCGCGGCCCCGGCCGAACCGGCCCCCACCCCCGAGCAGACGGCCATCATCAGCGACCTCCACTGGCTCATCCACCAGGGGCATGTGATTGAATTCAGCGACGGGCGCATGGAAACCGCCAAGCCACCCAAGCCCAAGCCCCCGCCCTCCCCACCGAAAGCCGCGCCCGCCGCCGCGGCTCCCGAATCAGCTTCCCCCAGCCCGCCGCCCCAAGAGACCGGGGCGCCCGAGCCGTCGCCATTTGCCGTGAGCGATGCCGGCGAGCAGGCCGCGGCTTCGGAATCGCCCACGGCGGATGTTTCCGCAAGCGACGACAGCCGGGCAGCCGCTCCGGCTCCCGAACCTGCCATCCCGGCGTCGGAGGAAAGCACGGAAACGCCGCCCCCGGCGGTGCCTTCTCCCGACACCGACGCCCGCCCTCCGGCCCAGCCTTGATCTGCCAGGCCCGGCGCTGACGGGGCTTCCCTCGCCGGTCAGCTCGCCACCTCGGTCTGCGCCTCCACTTGGGGGAAAAGCACGCGCCGCCTTCGGGTGGCAGCGGGGCGTGACCGGACTCAGCCCAATCACCGAAGTCGGGAGCACGCCCTCCCGCAGGCGTCGCGGGATGCGGGCTGTGGCCTGTTGACCACGAAAAAACCGCCCGGAGGCCGGGCGGTTGCAAGTACCGGGGAGGGCGTCGGCCGGCTCAATCACGGCGTCCGGCGCCGCGGCCTCCCCCGCCGCGACGGGGACCGCGCCCGCGACGGTCTCCGCCCCGATGAGGGCGTTGGGAAGCGGCGCGTTCACGGGCCGGAGCGGAGGCGGCGGTTTCTCCACCTTCCGCCTCGGCGCCCGGCTCGCCGTTAGCTTCGTCCGCTTCGGCCGACTCGTCCCGGGGCGGGTGTTCGGCAGCGGGCACGGTGGGAGGGGAACCGGCGGTCTCCTTGCCGCGTTCGGCGCGGTCGCGCTCTTCCATGGCGGCCCGGCGGGAGAGGCGGACGCGACCTCTTTCATCCACGCCGAGGCATTTGACCCAGATTTCGTCGCCGAGCTTGACGATGTCCTCGACGCGCTTGACGCGGAAGCCGGCCAGTTCGCTGACGTGGACCAGGCCGTCCTTGCCGGGCAGGACTTCGACGAAGGCGCCAAATTCTTTGATCGTGACGACCTTGCCGCGGTAGATCTTGCCCACCTCGATTTCGGCACTGAGGGCTTCGACCTCCCGGCGGGCCGTTTCCATGCCTTCGGCGCTGCGGGAGTAGATTTGCACGGTGCCGTCGTCCTCGATGTTGATCTCGCAGCCGGACTCGTCGCAGATGCGTTTGATGTTTTTGCCGCCCGGGCCGATGAGGGCCCCGATTTTGTCCGGGTTGATCTTGAGGGTGAGGATGCGCGGGGCGTAAGGGCTGAGCTCGGCGCGGGGGGCCGACAGGGTCTGGCCCATGATTTCGAGAATCTTCAACCGCGCGACGCGGGCGCGTTCGAGGGCCTCGGCGATGATGGGATGGGGGAGGCCCTTGAGTTTGAGATCGAGCTGGAAACCGGTGATGCCCTTTACGGTGCCGGAGATCTTGCAGTCCATGTCCCCGAAATGGTCTTCCCAGCCGATGATGTCGGTCAGGAGCTGGTGCCGGAGGATGCCGCCGTGGGGGCCGGGTTCGGTGCACAGGCCGATGCTGATGCCGGCGACGGGGCGGCGGAGCGGCACGCCGGCATCCATGAGGGCGAGGCTGCCGGCGCAGACGGTGGCCATCGAGGTGGAGCCGTTGGATTCCATGATCTCGCTGGTGACCCGGACGGCGTAGGGGAAATCGCCGAGCGGGACCATGGGCTCAATGGAGCGCTCGGCCAGGGCGCCGTGGCCGATTTCGCGGCGGCCGGGACCGGAGATGCGGCCGGTCTCGCCAACCGAGAAGTTGGGGAAGTTGTAGTGGAGGATGAACTGCTTTTCGCTCTCGCCGCCGGTATAGGCATCCAGCTCCTGGGCGTCCTCGGTGGTGCCGAGGGTCACCAGACAGACCACCTGGGTTTCCCCGCGGGAGAAAAGGGCCGAGCCGTGGGCGCGCGGCAGGAAGCCGACCTGGCAGGAGATGGGGCGCAGTTGGTCCATGCCCCGGCCATCCAGCCGCTTGCCCTGGTTCATGATCAGGTCGCGCACGGCCTCCTGCTGGACATGGTGCATGGCGTCCTTGAGGACGTAGGGGGTGACCTTGTCCGCGCCGAACTGCTCGACCAGTTTGGCGCCGACCTCCTCGCACACGGCGCGCCAGGCGGCCTCGCGGGCGAGTTTGCCGGGGGTGAGCAGGGCCTGGATGCCGCGGTCGCCGGCCAGGGTGCGCGCCACGGCGAGGATTTCGTCGGGGACGACGTTGAGCTGGATGGGGCGCTTGGGTTTGCCGACGCGGGCGGCCAGTTCCTTTTGGGCGGTGATCAGCGGCTGGCAGCAGGCATGGCCGAAGTTGAGGGCGGCCACGAAGTCGGCCTCGCTGATTTCATGGGCCGAGCCTTCGAACATCACCAGTTCGGTCTCGCTGCCCACGTACACCAGGTCCAGGTCGCTTTCCGCCAGTTGGGAGTGGGTGGGGTTGGCCACGAACTGGCCGTGGACGCGCCCCACCCGCACCGCCCCCAGCGGCCCGGCCCAGGGGATGTCGCTGACCATCAGGGCCGCCGAGGCGCCGAGGATGCTCAGGATGTCGGGGTCGTTTTCGCCGTCGGCGCTCAGCAACAGGCTCTGGACCTGGACCTCGTTGAACCAGCCCTTGGGGAAGAGGGGGCGGATGGGCCGGTCGGTCATGCGGCAGGTGAGGATTTCCTTTTCCGTGGGGCGGCCTTCGCGCTTGAAGTAGCCGCCGGGGAACCTGCCCACCGCCGCGGCCTTTTCACGGTAATCCACCGTGAGCGGGAAGAAGTCCTGGCCTTCCTTGGGGGTGACCGCCGCCACCGCGGCGACGAGCACGATGGTGTCGCCGAGCCGAACGGTGACAGAGCCATCCGCCTGTTTGGCCAGATGGCCGGCTTCGATTTGGATTTCGTGATTACCGACAGGGACTGTGATTTTTTCTGACATGGTCAACAGGAGGAGAACCCGTCGGCCTGGAGGAACTTCAGTCAACCGCCCGGTGGGGAAGCTGAATGAAATTTCCCGCAGCCAACGGGTTCAGGGTTTGGGTGCGTGCGTGGGGGTGCCGTCGCGGAATGGCGCACGCGGGGGGCCCTTCCGGCCGTCCCACTGACGGGAGGCTGGGGCGCGAGTTGAACGGACAGCGGGGACCGAAGGCCAACGGGCAGCTTACTTGCGGAGGTTGAGTTTCCGGGTCACGGCCTGGTAACGCTCGAAGTCGGCGGCCCGGAGGTAATCCAGCAGGCGACGCCGGTGGCCGACCATCATCAGCAGGCCGCAGCGGGAGCTGTGGTCTTTTTTGTGGATTTGCAGGTGTTCGGTCAGGTGGTTGATCCGCTGGGTCAACAGCGCCACCTGCACGTCCGCGGACCCCGTATCCTTTTCGTGGATGCGGAAGGCCGCGATCGTTTTGCTCTTCGATTCCATACCGTTCGAATCAACGTCCAACAGAAGCTTGAGGCTAGGTTTCCGGCGGGGGGGGTGTAAAGCACATTCCTGGCCTCAGCCCGCACCACACCTTCTCCTTCGGTTGTGGCACCCCTGCCCTCCCTTCCATCGTCCCGGCGGTGTCCTGCCGCGCATGCCGGATCATGCCCCGGACGAGGCCGCCCGCTGCACCAGCTCGTGCAAGGTCAGCCGCTCCCCCGCCTCGTGCTCCGCGGCCAGGAGGCGGGTGTACTCGGACCGCACCACGTCTCCGGGGGGGAGGGTTTCTTCCACGACATCGGGGCCCTGGCCGGTGCGCAGGGCCCTCAACACGTCCGCGGCGGTGATGTCCGCGGTGGGACGGGCGGGCACAAACGCCGGTTCCGCCCCGCTGACCTCGAGCACCAGCCCGGCCTGGCGCAGGACCTCGAGCAGTTGATTGGCCAGGCGCTGGGGCATGCCGGTGTGTTCGGCCAGCCGGCTCAGGGGCGGGGGAGGCTGGCCGCGCTCGAAGGCCAGCCCCACGGCGGTCAGCAGCCGCAGCGCCGCCAATTCCCGGCCGTGCGGGGACACCAGTTCCGCGCGTCGTTCCTGAAGGTAGGCGCGGCGGTTCTGGTAGGTGTAGGCCACCTGGGCCCCGAACAGCAGCAAGCCCCAGGACACGTACAGGCCGATCATGAAGACGGGGATGGCGCCCAGGCTGCCGTAGATGCTGGTGTTGCTCACCACGCGCGAGACGTACAACACGCTGAACTGCTGGTTGAGCTGCCAGAGGACGCCGGCGACCACGCCCCCCACCAGCGCCGCGCTCCACGTCACCCGCGTGTGGGGCATCAGCAGGTACAACAGGGCAAACGCACCGGACAGGATCAGGTAGGGCAGCAGCTTCAGGGTCAGCCCCACGGCCGCCTCGCCCACCACGCCCAGCCGCCCCATCAACTCCCGCACCACCCCGAGGTAGGGACCGCTGGTCAACGCCGCCGCCGCCACCAGCAACAGCGGCCCCAGGCTGATGGTAAACCAGTATTGCATCGCTCGCACGTGCCAGGGACGACCGCGGGTCACCCCCCAGATGTCGTTGAAGGCATCCTCGATGCGGGCGAGCATGAACAGCACCACCGTCAGGAGGGCCACGACACCGGTCGCCCCCAGCGCGCCGCCGCGGATGTTGGCCACGTAGGCCATGATCTGGGCGGTGATGCGCTGGCGGGTTTCCTCGACCAACCGGGCTTTGGCCCGGGCTTCCGGGCTCGAGGGGTCCGCCCCGGCCACGCCCCCCAGGAGCGGCGCCGGTTGCGCGGCCGGCGTCACGCTTTCCACCAACCGGGCCACGAACTGCTCGATCGGTTTTTCCCCCTGGTGCCTGAGGAAACTGCTGGTGATGCCGATGACCACCGCCAGCATGGGCACCAGGGCCAGCAGGCTGAAGTAGGCCAGGGCCGAGGCGCGCACCGGGCCGCGATTGCGGACAAAACCCCGCACCACCAGCACCCAGAAGTGCAGCAGCCGTTGCCAGCGGGTCAGGGCGTGCTCGCCGCGACGCGCCAGGGCGGTATCGTCCAGCGCCTCCTGCGTTTCCGCGTGCAGTTGCCGCAGCTTGCTGACCGCGTCGCCGGGCATGATCGGGGGTCGGACCGGCCGGGCGGCTCAAGGCCACTGGCCGTCGGGCATGGGACGGGAACGGATGAGGGCCGGGTCGAGGACCACGTGCCGGATGCGTTGACGCTTCCAGGTGTAGGTGATGTGGACGCGGCCGTCGGCGGCCTGGATGACCGCCGGGTAGGAAAATTCCGCGCCGGCCTCGCGCTCCAGTTCGCAGACCGCCTCCCAGCTCGAGCCTTCATCGGGCGAGACGGCCACGTTGAGCACCTCCCGGCCGGTGCGGCTGTGGTTGTACACCAGCAGCACCCGCCCGTCCCGCAACCGCACGGCGTCCACGGCACTGTTCGGGTTCGGCAGCACGGTGCGGGTCAGGGGCATCCACTTGAGGAAATTGCCGGCGGAGCGGGATGCGTAGATGCGCCCCTGTTTGCTGCGACAAAGCATCTGGAAGCCGCCGTCGTAGGCGAGCAGGGTGGGCTGGATGGCCGCCACCGCGAGGGCCGAATTGAGGGCCGGGCTGCGGGACCACAGCCCGAACGGGTCCTTCGTCCATTCGAGGTGGACCCGCCAGCCGCGGTCCTCACTGCTGCTGCCGCACAACAGCGTGCCGTCGGTCAGTTCGAGCGGCTTGTTGCGCACCGGCCCCACGTGGCCGGCGGGCAGGCGGCGCACCCGCGTCCAGGTTTTGCCGTTGTCCGGGGACAACCGGACCATGCCCCACCAGCTTTCGGGGCTGGGCCCCACCTTGTAAAACAGGAGCAGGTCACCGTTGCGGCGCTGAAACAGCACCGGATTCCAGCAGGGGTAGCGGCGATAGCCGTGGTCGGTCACCCCGTTGGCCACCTCCTCGGGCACGCTCCAGCCCGTGCCGTCGTGCCGGGAAAGCCAGATGCTCACGTCCACCGCCCGTTCCTGCGTGCCCCCAAACCACGCCGCCAGCAGCCCCTCCGGCGTCTCCACGATCGTCGAGGCATGGCTCGAAGGGAACGGCGGTTGGTCCACAATGAAGCGGCGTTCCAGGATGCAGGGGTCGGTGGGCGGAGTGGTTTCCGCGGCGGTCAACCCCGCCGCCGCCGGCAGCGCTGCCGCCGCCAACAAACTCGACATGAATTTCATAGGTGCAGGGGCGGAGCCTCGGGACGCCGCCTCCATCCAAGGCCGGTTCTAAGCAGCGCTGCCGGTGAATTCAAGCAAACTCGCCCCGCCGCCGCGGGCCTTCACGGCTCGGTCCCCACGGCCAGGACGTAGAAAAAGTACCGCCCCTGGCCGCGCAGCGCCGTAGCGTCCAGGGGCGGCGTCACCGAACCGGGCAACGCCTGGACCTGCCACCGCACCAGGTCCGGGCCGAACAACACGTAGTACATCCGCTTCGCCTGCGCCGCATAGTCGAGCCGCAACTGCTCCGGCGTCAGTGTCAACCGGCTCGACCCCGACTCCCAGGCCGGCAGCGGCGGCGCGACTGCTCCGGGATCAAACGCCGCGGCCGCCGCCCCGCGTCGGTGAATGCGCACCCGCTCGAGGGTCACCACCTCCTGCGGACTGCCGCTGGCACTGCCGGCGCGCTGGTTGATCAAGGCCACCACCTCGTAGCCCGCCGCCACCTCCCCAAACACCGCGTGCCGGTCATCCAGCCAGGGGGTGGGCTCGACGGTGATGAAAAACTGGCTGCCGTTGGAATGCGGCCCGGCGTTGGCCATGGACAGGATGCCCGGCCGGTCATGCCGCAGGGCGGGGTGGAACTCGTCGGCGAACTGATACCCCGGTCCGTCGTTGCCCAGCCCGTTGCGCGAGCCGGCCTGGTTCATGAAACCCGTGATCACCCGGTGGAACCGGACGCCGTCATAGAACGGCTGGCGCCGCAGCCCCGGCCGCTGGAAATCCAGCCACGGCCGGCTGCCCTCCGCCAGCCCCACAAAGTTGGCCACCGTGCGCGGCGCCCCCTCGAACTCGAGCCGGCACCAAAACTCCCCCAGCGTGGTGCTGAACTGCGCGTACAAGCCGTCTCCCGTCGGCTCCGCAGCGAGCCCCCGCGAACCCGCCCACCCCATTCCCAGCGTCGCGAGCGCCAACCAGGCGGCCCGCGACCAACGCTTGCTCCAGCGGCAACAGTGCATGGCTTTCACGCAGTACCCCCGCGCGGCGGGGCCGGCAACCAGCGCTTCAGCCGTGACCCCACCCGGCCATTGTGGGCCAGCAGCTCATACCCCCCGGCCGGCAGCGGCCGGACCTCAAAGCGTCCCCCCGCACCCTCCACCAACAGCCCCCCTGCGGCAATGTCCCACCAGTTCAGCCCGATCTCGGCATAAGCGTCAAAGCGGCCCGACGCCACATAGGCCAGGGCCAGGGCCGCCGAGCCCATGCTGCGCAACTTCCGCACCCGGTGCACCAGCGCCGTCAACGCCCCGACCATGTGGGCCATCGCCTCGAGCCGCTTGCCCGCCCCCAGCGCCACAATCGCCTCCTCCAGCCGCGACCGCGCGCTGACCCGGACCACCCGCCCGTTGAGGCGGGTCGGCCTGCCGCGCACGGCCGTCCACAACTCCTCGCAAAACGGGTCCCACACCACCCCCACCATCGGCTGCCACGGCAGACGCGCCGCCGGCACTTCCAGCGCGATCGAGACGCACGCGTGCGGAATGCCGTAGGCAAAATTCACCGTGCCATCAATCGGGTCCACCACCCACCGCGGGCCGTCTGCCTCCCCGCGTGAGCCCTCCTCCCCCAGCACGCCCCAGCCGGGAAAGGCTGCGCGCAGTCGCCGCTCGATCAGCCGCTGACAGCGCACATCCAGCTCCAGTTTCAGGTCGTGCTGCGAGGCCGCCTGCACGCGCTTGGGCGAACGCAGGTGCCGGCGCATCAACGCCCCCGCTGCCCGAGCCGCTTCCACCGCCGTGGTCAGCGCCCGCCGAAGGTCCCTGGTGTCCATGTCCGAGCCGGCTAGGCTGCGTCTCCCCCCGCACCACGTCCAGCCTTTAGCACCCTTTCCCCCCGGCCGAGGTTGCCGCCCCGGCAACAGCCCTCGGCCAGACCCCGTCGAAGTCGAAAGTCAGGGTCGGTTGCCCGTTGCTGGAGGCGTGGGAGCGCGACCGTCTCGGTCGCTCCCGCCGCCGTCCCGCCGACGGGCCAAGGGTGGAACGGGCAACGGCCTGTTCAGCGGGGACCCGGGGAACGCGGTCCCTCCCCGTTGTGAGAGGGTCGGCATCCCCGTCGAGCCGGCCCCAAAAACTGCAGGCCAGAGGCCTGCACCACAACGCCAGCTGGCGAGACTCCTGCACCACAAGCGTGGGTCGAAGGTCGGTGGCCAAAAGCGGAGGGGGGGAACGCGGCCGCGCCGGCCGCCCCCGCAGCCGCCGCAGTGACGTGGCAGACCACCACTCCGCCGGCTCATGCCGGAGGCTACTTTCGACATCCGATATTCGGCATCCGGTCAGGTGGGATGCACGGCTGTCCCCCTCCGGGCCGACGGCGGGTCCGGCCGGATGAATCAGGGTTGCAGGGGCCGGAGCCGCCCCCTAGGCTGCGCGCGGCCGACGCATGAAGGTTTTCATTGATGGCAAGTACTACCCGGAGCGGGACGCCAAGATTTCGGTGTTCGATCACGGCCTGCTGTACGGGGATGGGGTGTTCGAGGGCATCCGCGTGTATCACGGGCGGGTGTTCAAGCTCAGGGAGCACTTGGACCGGTTGTTTTGCTCGGCCAAGGCCTTGTTGCTGGACATCCCGCTGTCTCATGCCCAGATGACCCGGGCGGTGGTGGAGACCTGCCGCGTCAACCGCCTGCGCAACGGCTATGTCCGGCTGGTGGTCACGCGGGGCGTGGGCACGCTGGGGTTGAACCCCAACCGCTGCAAACGGCCGTCGGTGATCATCATTGCGGGGAGCATCCAGCTTTACCCGCCGGAGTTGTACGCGCGCGGCATGGAGATCGTGACGGTGCCCACCACGCGCAACCACCACAACGCGGTCAACCCCGCCATCAAGTCGCTCAATTACCTCAACAACATCCTGGCCAAGATCGAGGCCAACATCGCCGGCGTCGAAGAGGCGGTCATGCTCAACGCCGAGGGGTTCGTGGCGGAATGCACCGGCGACAATCTGTTCATCGTCAAGGGCGGCCAGCTCCTGACCCCGCCCCTGTCCGCGGGCGCCCTCTACGGCATCACCCGCGCCACGGTCATGGACCTGGCCCGCGAGGCCGGGCTGCCGGTGGTGGAAACGAACCTGACCCGTTACGACTTGTTCAATGCGGATGAGTGCTTCCTGACCGGCAGCGCGGCCGAGATCATGCCGGTGGTCAAGGTGGACGGCCGGACCATCGGGTCGGGCCAGCCGGGGCCGGTCACCCGGCAGTTGACCGAGCGCTATCACGCCCTGACCCGCGTTTCGGGCGAGCCGATTGTTTGAGCACGCCGGCCGGGCGGCAGACCTCACCCGCCAGCGCAGGGCCCGCGGTCCGGGTTGCGGGTGCCTTGCTTGACTTGCGCCCGGCCCGGGAGGACATAATCCAGACGCCTATGCTGTGCATGGTTTGCCAGAAAAAGGAAGCGCGGGTCCACCTCACCGACGTCAAGAACGGCAAGATCAAAAAGGTGGACCTGTGCGAGGATTGTGCCCGGGCCAAGGGCGTGGACGACCCCACCGGCTTTGCGCTGGCGGACCTCCTGCTGGGCCTGGGCGCCTCCGAGGAACTGACCTCGGGCACGGCCGAGGGCCGCGAGGCGGCCTGCCCGGTCTGTGGCCTGACCCAGTCGGACTTCAAGAAGGCCGGGCGGCTGGGCTGCCCCACCTGTTACGAGACCTTCGCCGAAGGGCTGGCGGGGATGCTCAAGACCATGCACAAGGGCACGCGCCACGCGGGCAAGGTGCCCCGCGCCCTCAAGCTGGGCCGGGAGGTCCAGGAGCGGTTGCAGGCCCTGCAACGCCAGCTCGAGGCGGCCATTGCCGTGGAAAACTACGAGGAGGCCGCCCGCCTGCGTGACGCCATCAGGCACCTCAAGGACAACCCCGGCGCCATCGTGACCGGTTGACCATGAAACTGCTCGAGTTTCTCAGCCCCCCCACCCAGGCCGCCCGCCGGAGCGGCCCCGGGGACCGCATCGTCATGTCCAGCCGCGTGCGGCTGGCCCGCAACCTGGCCGGTCACCCCTTCCCCGGCTGGGCCAAGAAGAACGATCGTCTCCAGGTCTGCGAACGCATCCGGGAAGCCGTGGTGCGTCAGCCGCGGATGCGGGACGGGTTCGTGGTCGCCCTTGAGACCCTTTCCGCGCTGGACAAGCAAATCCTGGTCGAGCGGCACCTGATCAGCCGCGAGCACGCCGCCAAGGGCCCGGGCAGCGCCCTGGCCCTGAGCCGGGACGAACAGCTCTGCGTCATGATCAACGAGGAGGACCACCTCCGGATGCAGGCCCTGCTGCCCGGCTGCCAGTTGAAGGAGGCGTGGACGGCCATTGACGCGCTGGACACCGGCCTGGAGCAGGACCTGGATTACGCCTTTTCCCACACCCTGGGCTACCTCACCGCCTGCCCCACCAACGTGGGCACCGGCATCCGCGTCAGCGCCATGCTCCACCTGCCCGCCCTGGTGCTGGACGAGCAGATCACCCAGATCATCCAGGCGGTGAACAAGCTGGGGCTGGCCGTGCGCGGCCTTTACGGCGAAGGCACCGAGGCCCTGGGCAACGTCTTCCAGGTCTCCAACCAGATGACCTTGGGCGAGTCCGAGTCCGAAATTGTGGAACGCCTGGCCAAGGTCGTCGCCCAGATCATCGAACACGAGGAAAACGCCCGCGCCCGCCTGCTCGAAAAGCGCCCCAAGATGGTCTTCAACCACATCGGCCGCGCCTACGGCATCCTGGCCAACGCCCACAGCGTCTCCTCGAAGGAGGCCGTCAATCTCCTATCCCTGCTGCGGCTGGGGCTGGACCTGGGGCTGTTGCCCGACCTCCACCGCCCCCAGGTGGACGAATTGTTCATGCTCTCCCAGCCGGCTCACCTCCAGCTCCGCCACTCCGAGAAGCTCACCGCCGAGGAACGGGATGTCCTGCGCGCGGACATGTTGCGCGAAGCCCTGCGCGAGGTCCGCCGGCCGTTGGTGCCCCCCCCGCCGCCGCCCCCGCCGGCGGTGGACAAGCTGCCCCAACCGTAGCATGTTCCACCCGAGGTGACGTATGAGTGACGAGTCCCTGAACAATTTGACCCCCCGGGCGCAGCAGGTTCTGGCGCTGGCCCGCAAGGAAGCCGACCGCTTCAACCACAACTTCGTGGGCACCGAACACCTGCTGCTCGGCCTGATCAAGCTCGGCCAGGGCGTGGCGGTCAATGTCCTCCAAAAAATGGGGCTCGACCTCGAGACCGTCCGCCTGGAGGTCGAAAAGCAGGTCGGCACCGGCCCCGACCAGAAGGTCCTGGGCAACATCCCCTACACACCCCGCGTCAAGAAGGTCCTGGCCCTCGCCGCCAAGGAAGCCCGCGCCCTCAACCACACCTACGTCGGCACCGAGCACCTGCTGCTTGGCCTGCTGCGCGAGGGCGACGGCGTGGCCGCCCGCGTGCTCAAGAACCTGGACGTGGACATCGAGGAAACCCGCAAGGAAATCCTCAGGGAACTGGACCCCAACTTCCAGGGCAGCGAGGAGGACAACGGTGAGGCCGGCGACAAGCCCCCCGCCAAGGGCCAGGTCAAAACCCCCGCCCTCAAGGCGTTCGGGCGCGACCTCACCGAGATCGCCGCCAAGGGCGAGATGGACCCGGTCATCGGCCGCCAAAACGAGATCGAGCGGGTCACCCAGATTCTCTGCCGCCGCACCAAAAACAACCCCGTCCTGCTCGGCGAGGCCGGCGTGGGCAAGACCGCCATCGTCGAGGGCCTGGCCCAGGAGATCGCCCGCGGCAACGTCCCGGAACTGCTCCGCAACAAGCGCGTCATCACCCTCGACCTCGCCCTCATGGTCGCCGGCACCAAGTACCGCGGCCAGTTCGAGGAACGCATCAAGGCGGTCATGGACGAAATCCGCCGCGCCAAGAACGTCATCCTGTTCATTGACGAGCTCCACACCATCGTCGGGGCCGGCTCGGCCGAGGGCACCATGGACGCCTCCAACATCATCAAACCCGCCCTCAGCCGCGGCGAACTCCAGTGCATCGGCGCCACCACCCTCACCGAGTACCGCAAGTACATCGAAAAAGACGCCGCCCTCGAACGCCGCTTCCAGACCGTCAAGGTCGAGCCCCCCTCGGTCGAGGAGGCCATCCAGATCCTGCGCGGCCTCCGCCCCAAGTACGAAGAACACCACAAGATCGAACTCACCGACCTCGCCCTCGAAGCGGCCGTCAAGCTCTCCGACCGCTACATCACCGGTCGCTACCTGCCCGACAAGGCCATTGACGTCATGGACGAGGCCGGCTCCCGCGCCCGCATCGGCGCCATGACCCGCCCGCCGGACGTCAAACACCTCGAGGCCGAAATCGAGGACATCCGCCGCCGCAAGGAGCACGCCATCAAGGAACAGGACTTCGAGGGCGCCGCCGCCATGCGCGACAAGGAAAAGCAGGCCAAGGAAAAGCTCGAGGCCGTCCTGGCCGAGTGGAAGGCCATCCGCGACGAAAAACGCGTGCGCGTGGACGAGGAGGACATCATGCACGTCGTGGCCAAGTGGACCGGCATCCCCCTCCAGCGCATGGGCCAGGACGAGGCCCGCAAGCTCCTGGACATGGAAAAGGAGCTGACCAAGGTGGTCGTCGGCCAGCTGGAAGCCGTCGTCGCCCTCTGCAAGGCCCTGCGCCGCTCCCGCGCCGACCTCAAGGACCCCAAGCGGCCCATCGGCACCTTCGCCCTGCTCGGCCCCACCGGCGTCGGTAAAACCCTCCTGGCCAAGACCCTGGCCGAGCAGATGTTCGGCGACGCCAAGTCGCTGGTGCAGCTCGACATGACCGAGTACATGGAGAAGTTCAACGTCTCCCGCCTCATCGGCTCGCCCCCGGGCTACGTCGGCTACGAGGAGGGCGGCCAGCTCACCGAGGCCGTCCGCCGCAAGCCCTACTGCGTGGTGCTCTTCGACGAAATCGAGAAGGCCCACCCGGACGTGATGAACATGCTCCTGCAGATTCTGGAGGAGGGCAGACTGACCGACAGCTTCGGGCGGCAGGTGGACTTCCGCAACACCATCATCCTCCTGACCTCGAACGTCGGCTCCGAGGCCATCCGCAAGCAGGGCACCATCGGCTTCACCCCGCCCAGCGAGCAGCACACCTACGAGCAGATGCGCGACCGCATCCTCGAAGAGGCCAAAAAGGTCTTCCGGCCCGAGTTCCTCAACCGCCTGGACGACGTCATCGTCTTCCGCGCCCTGACCAAGCCGGACCTGATCCAAATCCTCGACCTGGAGGTGCGCAAGGTCATGGACCGGCTCCAGCGCAAAAACGTCCGGCTCGTGCTCGACGACCGGGCCAAGGACTTCCTCACCCTGAAGGGCTACGACCCCGCCTACGGTGCCCGTCCCATGCGGCGCGCGGTCGAACGCTACCTCGAAGACCCGCTGGCCGAGGAAATCATCCGCGGCAACCTCCACGAAAACGAGCCCATCCTCGTGACCGTGGAGGGTGACAAGCTGGTCTTCAAACAGGAGGCCCAGTCGCCCAACGCCGTCTCTTCCTGAACCGGCGGCCGGCGTTCCCGCCCGGAGCGAGCGGGCCGGGCGGTGGGTCGTTCCGCCTTCCTCCTCCCCCGGCGCCGGCTAACCCGCCGCGGGCGGGGGGTGGCGGGTCACGCTCCGCACCGGCAACAGGCTTCCCGGTTCGGCAATCCAATCCACCGTGCTGGCCCGCGGCCGCCACAGCACCCGCTGGTCGGCCAGCACCCGCAGCACCACCCCTTCCACCGCCCCCCGCACCGTCTTGACCCGCGTGCCGGGCCGCAGCGGTTCGGCATCCCAGAGCCCCTCCACAATCTCGATCAACGCCGCCCGTTCCAGCGCACCGCCGATGTAATCGCTGACCGCCGCCAGGATCGCCCGGCTCCGCGCCATGCCCAGCCCTGCCACCCACGGCTGCACCAACGCACGCCCCAGCGCCGCAAACGTGGCGGCATTTTCGAACAAAAACGGCCCCCGCTCCTGGCAGCTCCGCAGAAACACCAGCGCCGCCTCCAGCGTCTGCTCGCCCGCCCGTGTCAACGCCCACGCCAGCGCCACCTCCGCCTGCGTCTCCGGGTTTGGCCCGTGCTGGGCGCACTCCCGCGCGCAGGCCCGCCGGTTTTCCCGGACCACGCCGTCCCAGTCCCAGACCCGGAGATGCGCCCCAAGGCAGGCCAGCAACGACGCCGGCCGGGGGCCCGACCCGGCGGAGGCAGGCGGCGACGGCGACCCCGGGTTCATGGCCCCTCCCGCAGGAAGCCCCGACCCCGGAGCCAGCGCTGGCAATCTGCCGCCCGGGGGTGCGGCCGTTCAAACGGCGGGGGTGCTCCCAGTCCCAGCCCGTGCCGGCCGCGCTCGTAAATGTGCAGCTCGAACGGCACGCCCGCCGCCCGCAGGGCCGCCGCGGAGTACAGCGCGTTTTCCACCGGCACCGCCTCGTCCTCCCAGGTGTGCCACACAAAGCACGGCGGGGTGCGGGGGGTGAGCTGTCTCTCGTTGGACAGGGCCTCGATCAGCTCCGGGGCCGGATCGGGCCCCAGCAGGTTGCGCCTCGAACCCGCTTGGGTGAAGGCCCCCATCGTGATCACCAGATAGCACAGGATGCCCAGGTCCGGTCGTGAGCTGACGCGCTCGACCGGGTCCGCCGCATCCGCGCGGCCGTCCTCGAAATGCGTCAGCAGCGTGGCCGCCAGATGGCCACCGGCCGAGCTGCCCATGATGCCGATCCGTTGGGGATCGCAGCCCCATTCTGCCGCCCGCGCCCGCACCAGGCGCACGGCGCGGGCCGCATCCTCGAGCATGGCGGGGTGTCGGTAACCGTGCGTGCCCGGGCGGTACTTCAGGACAAAGGCCGCGATGCCCTGCGGGTTGAGCCACAGCGCATAATCCCGGCCCTCATGGGCCGCCAGGCCCGCATAGCCGCCGCCGGGGCACACCCCCATCGCCGCGCCACTCCGCGCCGCCGCCTCGGGCAACCAGGGTGTCAACGTCGAACGGTCCGCCTCCCCCTGACCGCGCGCGCCGGGTGCCCCCTGCGGCCAGAGCAGGATTGGCGACAAAGGTTCGGCACGACTCACCCCCGCAGCGACCAGCAAACCCCACACCCCGCGGGTCAGGTGCAACAACCAGGGCTTCGGCATGGCCCCGGACTTTCCGCCTACCCGCTCCGTCGGGCAAGTGCCGGCCCGTTCCTTTCAGGAGCAGGGAGGCGACGGCGCCACGGTTTCCGGGCCGGGCTCGGGCGGCAGCCCGGGGGTCTCTTCGGTTGCGCTCATGGCCGCGGGCAGGCGGGCTTCAGCGGTACAGCACCGGGTCGGTGCGCCAGTCGCGGTCCCGGTCGTGGCCGTACTCGGCCACGCGGGGGCGACGCTCGCGCAGGCGCACCGATTCGAGCCCGAGGAAGTGGCCTTGCGAGGCCGGGTGTTTGCCCACGCAGTCCAGGCGCAGGGTGTAGTCGCCGGGCTCGGGCCAGAAGTCCAGGAGGTGGAACTCGGTGTTGACGATGTTCGGGCTGTAGAAATCCAGCGGCGCGCCGAGCTTCACGCCGTTGAGGCTGGGCTGGTAGCGGCCGAAGTCGTAGCTCTGCGTGGCGTTGAGCAACAGACGCAGCGGCTCTTTTTTCTCGACCCGGAACCGGACCTCGATCCAGGCCCCTTCGGCCTGTGGGGGGCGGTAGAGCAGTTGCGGGCCGTCGTAGAGGTCCAGCGCTTGCGGCGCGGCCGGGCCGACCCCGTGGTGGGCGGGGTCGGCGAAGTCCCGCGCCCATGCGGTCACGCGCTCCAGGCTGGGCAGGCGGCGCGCGGCGACGGGCGGGACGGGCGGTTGGGGGGAGGGTTCGCCGGTCTGGTACCAAAAGGCCACGCTGGCGTAATCGTCTTCCCGCTCGTTCCAGCTCATGCTTTTGCGGTCGGGGTTTTCGTCGGGCGAAATCCAGCCCCAATGCTCAAAGGTCACCTTGATGCCGGTGTTGAAGACGATCGGATCGGCCAGGTGCCAGCGGTAGGCGCTGGTGTGTCCGCCCACGATGCCCCACTGGTCGAAGTACGGCACGCCGAAGTACGGCGTGCCGGTCCGCTTCAGCCCCCAGGCGGACAGGAAGTAGTCCTCGGTGCCGGTGCCCCAGATCGAAGGCTCCGCCTCGCCGTCCACGTAAATCTTCTCGTCGCCCTCGCCGAACCACGCCGGGCTACGGGTGCGCACCGCCAGCACCGTGCCCACGTAATGACCCTTGCCGCGCGTCTGCAGCACCACGTAGTCCTGGCCGGCCCGCACCGGGTACTCCTGCCGGTAGCGAGCGTGGAAGTAGGGTGTGTCCGGAGGCACGGGCTTCTCGATCCAGTCAATGTTGTAGTACAGCAGGCTCAGCGGCCGGGCGCTCTGGTTGACGATCTCGATGCGGGCCGACTCCCGGAACGGCATCGGCCAAAAACAATTGTAGGAATCGGCGTCCTCGACCACCACCGGCAGGCTGACCACCTCGCTGCGCCGGCCGAAGCAGTTAGCAAAGAAGTCGCCCACCGGCGCCTCAACCGCCGGCTCGGGGCGCCCGTCCCAAAACATCCGCAGCAACAGCTCCTGGTGGTTGGCCGAACCCTGCGGCGCCCAGGCCTGCGGCTCGGACCCGAGGAAGGTCAGCCAGAGATGGGTAATGACGCCCGGCCCGCGCGCGTCCATCAGCACGTGGGTTTCGCCGGGCGGGACGCGGAAGTTGTCCCAGTTGCTGGCCTCGTCGTGGTCACCGCGTGGCGGGGCCTGGGGGCGAAGCACGCGCTCGGTGCCGCCGCGGCGGACCTCCCCCTGGCGCATGGTCGAGGTCACGCGTCGGGACCGGCCTTCCCGGGGGCGGACCAGGTCATCCAGCAAACCGGCCCGGGCAGCCCCACCCGCCAGCGCCAGCATCAACAAACAGGGGAACCATTTCATGGCCCGCACCTTGCCCCTGCTCGCGCACAACCGGCAATGGCAAACCTGCCGGCCCCGCCTCAAAGCGCCAGGGGACGGGCGCCTGTCTGCGTGCGCCACACCGGCAGGCACTCCACAAACTGGCGCACCTGCGGGCCGTCCCTCCCGCGCCGCAGCGTCTTGGAGTGCGGCAGTCTTCTGCCGCTTTCGGCACGGAAGCCCATCGCCAAGACGCCAAGACCCCACGACCCCAAGCACGTGGGCCAGCCGGGGACCGCCTTTCCAAGCGCCAGCGTCTCGTAAGAGGCACGGCCGCCGCAGACGCAGCCGGCGAACGTGGCGCAGGCTGATGGCTGGCCCGGTTCCCCCAGGGACCGTGTGGACGCGGTCCCTCCCCGACGCGGTCCTTCCCCCTGGGGTGGTGGCAGGGTCGGCGTCCTCACCGACCCTGTCTGCCCGCGCGCCGGCCCAAGCGCCGCGTTATTTCACCTCGCGCACGGCATTCTCGGTGCCGAACGGACTGGGCACCCGCAGCGTGCACTCGGGGTCGTCCCGCCATTCGCCGTCCACCAGGAAGCGGTAGTGGTAGGTACCGGGCGGGAGCGAGACCTGTACCTTCCACAGGCCGCCGCCAATCGGCTTCATGGCAATGGGCCGTTCCTGCCAGTGGGTAAAATCGCCCACCAGCGCCACGTGGTTGGCGCCGGGAGCGCGCAGGGTGAACTCCTGGGGGACAAGTTTCTCGGTCTTGCTCATGGTGGCCTCCGTGGGTGGCGATGGTTTTACGCTGACCTGGTCTGAGCAAAGGTAATCACCCCGGCCCGCCTTGCCAAACGGCAAAATTCCGCCTGCCGCCCGGCGGCTCCGGCGAAACGTCACGGCTTTCCGGACGCGGCCGGGTTGGTGGCGTCCGCCAGCCAGCGGTCCAGCCGCGCGCGCAGCTCCCCGGCCGCCGGCGCGCCGGCCATCGCGGCCTCGACGCGGCCGTGGCGCACGAACAGCAGCGTGGGCACGGCGCTGACCCGATACTGCTCGGCCAGCCGGCGGGCGCGGTCCACGTCCACCTTCACCACCTTCAGCCGGCCGGCGTACTCGGTCGCCACCCCGGCCAGCACGGGGGCCAGGCGTTTGCAAGGGCCGCACCAAGTGGCGTAAAAATCCACCACCACGGGCAGGTCGGCGCGGAGCACCGCGGCCTCGAAATCCGCTTCCCCGATCGGCTGCACCGGGCCATCCGTGCGGCGCAGTTCGCGGCCGCCGGCCAGGTCCCGCGCGGTGCTGAAGTAAAAGAGCCCGCCCAGCAGGCCGCCAAACAGGGCGCCGCGCCACCAGGTCGCCGTCAACGGACAGGCGCCCGAACTGCACTGGCCCAGCCAGCCCAGGGCCGCGCCCAGGCCGGCCCCCACCCCCACGCTCAACAACAAGGTCAACATGGCCACAATACGATTCTTATCCGGCGCGGGCGCGGGCCGCAGGGCCCGTCTTGGAACACCCTTGGCAGGGTTTCTCCCCGTGCCCCGCCGCCTCGCGCGCTTTCCGAAGATGAGCCGCCAGGGCGGCAGGAGTTACAGTTTAGCCCGGCTCCGCTCCGGTTTTTGCGACTCCGCCCGGCGCTCAGCGGGGCACCTCGGTGATGGCCCGCAGCCGCCGCTCGAATTCAAGGCGGTACGCCTCCCGGCCGGCAGCCTCCACCGCGTGTGGCACGGCGAGCGGTTCACCAAAACGGACCCGGCAGGTCGCAAACGGCAGCGGGACCAGGAACCCGTCCCAGCTCCTCAGCCGCCGGCATCGGCTCAGGTCGTAGCTGACCGGGATCAGCGGCCGGCCGCACAACGCCGCCAGGTCCACGGCGCCCGGCTGCACCTGGTAGCGCGGGCCGCGCGGGCCATCCGGGGTGATGGCCAGGTCGTAGCCGCGTTCGGCCCAGGAGGTCATTTCCAGCAGGGCCTGGGCGCCGCGCCGGCTGCTGGAGCCGCGCACCGGCTGTACGTCAAACAGCGTCAACACCCGCGCCAGCAGCCCGCCGTCGCGGCTGGCGCTGACCATCGCCGCCAGGCGGCGGGGCGGGTGGTGCTTTTGGATGAAGCGGGGATACAAGCGCAGGCTCAAGGCCAGGCGGTTGTGCCACACGGCAAAGATGGCCGGCCCGCGCTGCATGGCGTCCCACGCCGCCGGCGCTGTTTCCAGCTCGTACAGGAGCGTGGTGTCCAGGGTGTGGATGGCGAGCCAGACCGCGCGCGCGGCCAGGCGGGCCAGGGGCGTGGCCTGATGCGGCACCACCACCCCGGAGCGGCGACGCGGACGCGGCGGGGCGTCGCCGGAGGCGGGTGAGGCGGCGGGCATCGGCATCAGCGCTTGAGGGCGGCGCGGACCAGTTCCTCGACGGTGGCCCGGGGGCCGAGCAGGGCCTGGGCGGCGCGGACGGCCTCGTGGGCCTCGGGCGGTTTGAAGTCCAGGGCGATGAGCGCCAGCACGGCGTCGTTCACGCGCTGGTCGGCTTCGGACACGCCGCGCTGTTCGCTGCGCGCCTCCCAGGCGCCGGCGGGGCCGAACTTGTCGCGCAATTCCACCACCAGCCGCTCGGCGGTCTTGCGGCCGACGCCGGAGATGCGGGCAAGGGCCTTCACATCCCCGGCGGCCACCGCCCCGCGAAACGCGGCGGGCGACATGCCGCTGAGGATGTTCAACGCCAGCTTGGGGCCGATGCCGCTGACGTGCTGGATCAGCAGCCGGAACAGGTCACGCTCGGCGGCGGTGGCGAAGCCGTAAAGCAGGTGGGCATCCTCGCGCACGGCCAGATGGGTGAGCAGGCGCACCGGCTGGCCCGGCGCGGGCAGCTTGTCAAAGGAGGACAACGGGATGAACACCTCGTAGCCGACGCCGTGGACCTCAATCACCACGTGGGTGGGGAGGGCTTCGACCAGCCGGCCTTCCAGAAACGCGATCATGTCAGAGGCGGGGGAGGGGATTGAGGGCGTGGCGGCGCTGCTCCTGGGCAAAAGTCAGCGCCAGCGCCAGGGCATCGGCCGCGTCCGGCGGCGGGGCTTCCGCCAGGCCGAGGAGGCGTTGGACCATGCGGGCGACGGCGGGCTTGCCGGCGGCCCCGTAGCCGACGATGGCCTGTTTGACGCGGCGCGGCGCCAGTTCATACACCTCGAGGCCCGCCTCGGCCACCGCCACCAGGCTGGCGCCGCGGGCTTCACCCAGGATCAGGGCGGTCTGGTAGTTCTGGGCGTGAAAGAGGCTTTCCAGGACGCAGACGGTGGGGTGGCTGCGCCGGAGGATGGCCCGCACCTCCTCGGCGATATGGCACAGACAACGCGTCCGCGCCCACGAGGCCGGACAGCGCACCACCGCGTGCTCGATGGCGGTGCAGCCGTTCCGGCCGGCCCGGAGCACGCCCAGGCCCGTGCCGCGCAGGGAGGGGTCAATGCCCAGGATGACCTCGTGCCGGGGGGCGGCGAGGGCGGGGGCGGCCGTCGCCGCCTGCGGACGCCGCGGTTGTTCCAGCCGTTGGCGGAGCTGTTCAAACTGCCGGGGCGAGAGGCCCATGCCGGGACTGTTGCAGGCAGGCCGGTCAGTGTCGAGCCGCCATCCGAACGGCCACCGGCTCCGGCCCGCAACCTGGTAGGGCCGGGCACGGGAAGGGGGGAGAGGTTAGAAGGTAAAGGGCTGAGAGGCGAAAGGAGAAGCTGGGAGCGTCCCCACGCCGGATGCGGAACGCGGGAACGGATCGAGCCTCGAGGAGTGCGCCTCGAACATTGCGAAATGAACCGCGGAGCGGCTCTTGGTTTTCTCCGGGTCGAGAGCGGCGGAGGACTGCCCCGCTCCGGGACACTGGAGCGCGGAAGGACAGCGCCAAGCTGTTGGCCTCACTTCCTGGTGTCTTGGTGTCTTGGCGGTGAATCTCCCCGGTCGAAAGCGGCCGAGGGCTGCCGCACTCCCGGACACTCCGCGCGGCAGGGCCGCCCCGCCCGGTGCGCCAGCCTGGGGAGTGCCTGCCGGTGCGGGGCACGCAGACAGGCGCCCGTCCCCTGGCGCTTTGAGGCGGCGCCGGCCGCTTCGGATTTCGGGTTTCGGGTTTGCCCAGCCGGCCGATCCTGACCACGAGCACCTTTCGCCGATTGGCAATCGGCGATACGCCAGGCTGGAAGCCTGCGCTACACCGCCAGCCGGCGAGCCGGCGGAGCGGCGATTTGCCGCGTCAGCGCGGCGGCGACGGGCTTCAGGTATCCGGCATCTGTGACAGCGGGCGGCGCGCCGTGTGCTTTCGGTTCGGCGGGTCCTGTTCACCCCTCCAGCCGCCAGGGCGGGCGCATGGGGCGGACCTGGCGGAGCTGGTTGGCGGTGTCGTCGCCGAGGAACTCCTCCCGCTCGGGGTCCCAGCGGAGTTTGCGCCCCAGTTTGAGGGCGATGTTGGCCAGGTGACAGACGGTGGAGACGCGATGGCCGATGTCCACCGGGAAGTACGGGTCCTTCCGGCTTTTGACGCACTGGAGGAAGTCGTGGTGTTCGCCCCGGGGGTTGGTGTAGAGGCGGGTTTCCTCCGGGCCGAGCCGGGCGTTTTTAATGGCGTCGGAGCTGGCCTGGAGTTCGCTGCGCCAGCCGGTGTTGCCCACCCAGCCCTCGGTACCGATGAACTTGATGCTGGGGTTGCCCGGCCGGCAGGTCATGACCACGCCGTTGGCGTAGCGGAAGGTCACGTCGTAATCCTTGACCGTGTTGTAGAGGCCGCCGCTCCAGAAGGTGCCGGTGCCCTCGATCTCGACCGGCCCGCTGCGCTCGACGTCCAGCGCCCACTGGGCGGTGTCGAACAGGTGTGTACCCCAGTCGGGGATGATGCCGCCCGAGTAATCCTCGATCCAGCGGAAGTTGAAGTGCACGCGGTCCCGGCTGTAGGGCGCCCAAGGGGCGGGGCCGAGCCAGAGGTCCCAGTCCAGGTCAGGCGGCACCGGCTGGGGGGTGGGGTCACCGGGGACGGTGGGTTGTCTGGGCAGGATGACCTCGACGCGCCGGACGCGGCCGATGCGGCCGTTGCGGACCAGTTCGGCCATGCGGTGGTACACGGGGATGGAACGGTCCTCGGTGCTGGTCTGGAACACGCGCCCGCGTTGCCGGACCTCGCGGATCAGGATTTTGCCCTCGTCAATGGTGAGGGTGGGTTTTTCGCACTGCACGTCCTTGCCGGCGCGCAGGGCCAGCACGCTCATCAGGGTGTGCCAGTGGTCGGGGGTGGAGATCATCACCGCGTCCAGGTCCGGCCGGGCGAGCACCTCGCGGAAGTCCCTGCTCATGGCGCAGTCGGTGGCCTGGTACTGCTCGTCCACGATCTGCTTGGCGCGGCGCATCCGGGCGCCGTCCACGTCGCACACCACGCGCACGCGGCAGAGGTCGCGCAGTTCGAGGTAGCGGCGGAGGTTCCAGCCGGTGCCGTGGTCACCGGTGCCGATGAAGCCGACGTTGATGAGGTTGCCGGGGGCGGCGGCGCCCAGGAGCCGGGCGGGGAGAATCTGGGGCAGGCCGAGCGCAGCGGCGGCCAGTACGCCGGAGCGCAGGAAGGCGCGGCGGGCCAGGGGAGTGTTCATGGGCCGAGGCTAACGCCGGGGTGGCCGGAGTTCAGCCTCAAAAAAAACCTGCTGCCGCCCCCGTCCTTTGAGGGGAGGGCAGGGGTCTGGCCGGCGGGTGTTCGCCGGGAGGCGGGGCTCAGACTGCAGCGGCGGGCACTTCCTCGATGGCCGCCCTGCTTTCGAGGAGGTCGAGCACCTTGGCGTTGAGCAACTGCTGATGGAGCTCGCCCAGTTCGCCGGATTCCTGCATTTCCTTGACCAGCTTTTCCGGCTTCACGCCGCGCTGGGTGGCCAGGTGCACAATCTGGCGGGTCAGTTCTTCGCGGGAGACGGTGATTTTTTCCGCCTCGGCAATGCGGCGGAGGAGGAAGGTGATTTTGAGGCGGTCGCGGGCGGTGAGCTGGGCGGCCTGGTAAATCTCGTCCTTCTGCCGGTCAATGGCCTCCTTGGGCACGCCGCGGTCGGCGTTGGCCTTGACGATGTCGTACACGGCGCCGCGGGTCTCGGCTTCGAGCAGGGACTCGGGCAGGTCCAGGCGCACGCGGCCCAGGAGGGTGGCGATGAGCTGATTGCGGGTGTCGCGCTTGAGTTTGGCGCGCAGCTCGTTTTCGAGGTCCCGGCGGACACCCTGGCGGAGCTGCTCGAGGCTTTCGGCACCGTAGGCACGGGCCAGATTTTCGTCCACCGGCGGCAGGCGCTTTTCCTTCACCTGCACGATCTCCACCTCGTACACCCCCGGCCGGCCGGCCAGCTCGCGGGAGACAAAGTCCGGCGGGAAGGTGACGGTGACGGTGCGCCGCTCCCCGCGGACTGCGCCAATCAACTGGTCGGTGAAGCCGGGAATGAAGTGCTGGGTCTCGACGTGCAGCCAGAAGTCCTTTTGCGTGGTCAAGCCGCGGGCGGTGGGCGCGAAGTCGGTCAGCGGGCGGCCCTCGCTGGTGGCGGTGTAGTTCACCACCACGTAGTCGCCGGACTGCACCGGGCGGTCCACGTCCACAAACTCCGCGCGCTGCTCGCGCAGGACGTCCAGGGCCCGGGCCACGTCATCCTCGGTGACCTCCCGTTTCTCGCGGCGCACCGGCAGGCCGGCGTAATCGGGCAGCTCGAACTGCGGTTCGACCTCGACCTGGGCGGCGAAGACCAGGGGTTCACCGGGCGCGAACTGGACCTCCTCGATTTCCGGGGAGGTGACCGGGGTGAGGTGATGCTCCTCCAGCGCCTTGCGGTAGCTGTCGTTGATGAGTTTGTGCTTGGTCTCCTCGGCGATGCGCTCCGCGAACTGGCGTTCGACCAGGTGACGGGGGGCTTTGCCGGGGCGGAAGCCGGGCAGCCGCACCTGACGGACAAAATCCGCCGTCACCTCCGCCCGGACGCGGTCCACTTCCGCCGCGCTCACTTCCACCCGCAGCAGTTTTTTGCACGGGCCCAGTTCTTGTATTGTCGTGCTCACGAGCTTGCCACTGACCGGGTGCGGCCGCGGGCTGAGACGAACCCCGCCCGCCCGGACGAACCCCAGAAGCCCGGCAGGCTAGGAATCCCCCCCACGACCGTCAAGCGCCGCAGCCGTCCCGCCGGCCGCTGGCGGCCATTTTGCCGTTGCGCGGGGCGGCGTTCGCGGCTGAGCTGGAGCCGTGTCCGCCCGCGATGGAAACTGTCTGCCCGTGCTGGCCGCACTGGCGCTGAGCACCGTCCCGCTGGCCCAAGCCGGCTCGCCCGCCGCCGAGGCCCCCGCGGTGACCATCCGCCCCGAGCCGCGAACCGACCGCAACTCCCAGGCCGCACACGCCCAGCTCCTGGCCAAGGCGAAGCAGGGGCGGATTGACCTGTATTTTGTGGGGGACTCGATCACCCGGCGCTGGGGGTGCAGCGACCCCCAGTACCGGGACCTGTACGCCCACTGGCGGGCGCAGTTCTTCGGTTGGAACGCGGCCAACTTCGGGTGGGGCGGGGACACCGTGCAGAACGTGCTTTGGCGGATGGAAAACGGGGAGCTGGCCGGCGTCCACCCCAGGGTCATCGTGCTGCTGGCCGGCACCAACAATCTGAAGCCCGGGGAGGTTGGCGAAGCGGCGGAACGCCGGGTCCGGGAAGTGGTGGCCGGCATTCGTGCCCTGCTGGAGTCGCTGCAGCGTCAGGCACCGGCGGCCACCATCGTGCTCATGGGACTGTTGCCGCGCAACGATCCCCCCGCAGGCGACACGCTGAATCCCACCATTGTCCGGATCAACGAAGCTCTCGCCCGCCTGGCCGATGGCCGGCGGGTGCGTTACCTGAACATCAACTCCCGCCTCACCGACCCCGAGGGCCGGCTGCTGCCGGGCATGACGGTGGACGGTCTGCACCTGTCGGTGAAGGGCTACCAGGTGTGGGCGGAGGCGCTGAAACCGATCCTGACCGAGGTGCTCGGTCCGCCCGCGGACACTGACCTGGCCCCGCCACCTACCGGCGATCCCGGCCTGCGCTGAGCGCCGGCAGGGGAACCGGCGGAGGCCCCTGCTCCGCCGGCCCGAGGCCGGGGGTCGCGTGCACCGGCGGCGGGCGACGGTGCGGGCTTGCTTTGGGGGCGGAAGGGGGCTGCAATGGGCCGGTCATTTACCCTCAACACGCATCCGGCCATGGGCAAAGTCTATTTCGGCATCAACCTCGAGTTTGTGCGGCACGCCGACAAACCTTTCGAGTGGGGCGTACAGAAGGCGGCGGAACTGGGCTACACCCACGTCGAGCCGATGGTGCACTGGGGGCGGGAGCTGCTCAGCGAGGCCGGCTATTTTCACAGCGTCTCGATGCTCGACGACCCGTTGCGGGTGAAGCGGGCGTGCGAGCGGGCCGGGGTCCGGCTTTCCGGGCTCTCGGCCCACACGCCGCTGACCAAGCCGGAGATCGGCGTGGAATACCTTAAACAGGCCATCCGCTTCGCCGCCGAGTGCGGCGCCCCCGGGGTCAACACCGACGAGGGCCCCAAGCAGCCGTGGACCACCGAGGCCGAAGACATGACCTTGATCCGGTACACGCTCAACGAAGCGGCCCGGGTGGCGGAGCCGCGCGGCATCTGGATCGGCCTGGAATGCCACCAGCAATACAGCCGGAGTCCCGAAGGGCTGGACCGCCTGTACCGGCTGGTGAAAAGCCCGGCCCTTGGCATCAACTTCGACACCGGCAACGCGTTCCTCTGCGGCCATGACCCGCTGCGGTGGTTGCGGCGGGTGGCCAGGCGGCTGGTGCACCTGCACGCCAAGGACATCTCGGTCGAGCACGCCCGGGCCGAACGCGGCAAGGTCACCGGCACGCCGGTGGGCTGCGCCTGCGGGGATGGGGTGGTGGACTGGGGCCGGGTCACTGCCCTGCTCCGGCGCGAGTGCCCGCGCGACATCGTCCTGTCCGTCGAGTGCGGCACCATCGAGCAGGCGGAGCGTTCCATCCGGCATCTGCGGAGCCTGGTGTGAGCGTCGGCACCCGCCGCCTCCGGCCCCCGAGCGCCCGCCGAACATATCGCCACCCGCCCGGGTGGCCGGTGGAGGGGGGCAAAGCCGCCCGGGGCAGCGAAGGCTGTTTGTTGCGGTGGGAAACGCCGGGAAAAGGCCCCGCCACTCAGGGGGTCAGATGCCAGGCCACGAAACCTTGCAACACGGCGAGCAGGACAAGGGCGGTCCACGTCAGGGCTTCGCGCAGCCGCAGGTCGGGCTGTTGGACCGGCGCCAGCCAGAACTGAAGACGCACGTCCCCAAGCTGGAGGAGGTCGCCCTGGCGCAGGGTCACAGGCTGCGGCACTTCGGCGTCGTTGACACGGAGCGAGGCCGGGGGGTGAACGCGGAGCTGGAACCGGCGCTCCGGGGACCGTTCCAGGACTGCGTGTTGGTCCCAGACACCCGGTGCCTCGAGGCGCAGGTCGCACGAGGCCGTCCGCCCAATCTGGAAGGGGAAACGGGGGACGCGGGTTTCCTGGCCGGCCAAGGGACCCGTGAGGTGGTGCAGGAGCACCATGCCGCCACCCCGGCTCACCAGAACTTCCGCTTCACCAGGATGCTGTCGCCGGGATAGATGGGGAGGTCGTAACGCGGGTCCTCCTCGGCGCGCTTGCAATTGACGGTGATCTTTTTGCCGCCGGGCCGGATGAGGGTGACGTTGCGGCGATTGGCGAATTCGGTGAAACCGCCGGCCACGCTGACGGCACTGCGGACGGTCATTTCGCCGGTGAAGGCATACCGGCCGGGCATCCGGACCTGCCCGTCCACGTAGATGAACCGCTCCTCGGTTTCCACCACGACGGTGGCGCGGTTGTAGTACTTGGGGACGTAGGCCCTGCGGATTTCTTCCTGGAGCTCGTTCTTGAGCTTGCCGGCGGCCACCACCTCCACGTCCAGGGGCAACTGGATGGTCCCGTTCTCCCGCACCTGCTGCTGGTGGGTGTAGGGGCGCGGGATGTCGGTGATGTACACCGTGATCTTTTCGCCCACCCGGATGCGGTCAATCGAGGCATCGGCCGGCGGAGGCGCCCCGGTTCCCTGGGGCGGGGAATCGGCCGGCGGCGGCGTGCTGCAACCGGGTCCACCAAAGACCAGTCCCCACACCACCACGCAGCCCAGCACACCGAGGCGAACCCAGGAACGGAGGCACTTCATGGTCGGCGAGTATAGCGAGGAAAGTGGGCGGGGCAACAGGCTATTTCTTGGCCACGAGCGTGGCGGAATCGGCCGGGGCAGGTTCCTTCTTTTTCCCGTCGGGGGATGTCGCCTTGTTTTCTGGATCGGATTCCTTGTTCTTCGAGTAGTAATCGTAGTAGTAACCGCTGTAATAGTAGTAGTAGGAATCCTGGGAGATGTTGATGTTGTTCAAGACCACGCCGAGCAGGGTTCCCCCCACCTTTTCCACGGTCTGCTTGGCCCGCAGGGTCATGGTCTGGGGATACTTGCGGTACTGGACTACCAGGATCGCCAGGTCGACCTCGCTGGCCAGGATCGAGGCGTCGCTGACGCCCATGATCGGCGGCGAGTCAAAAAAGACGAAGTCGTAGCGTGACTTGACCTCCCGGATGAAATCCTTCATGCGCTGGGAGCTGAGAATGCCCAGGGAGCTGCTGGGCAGCTTGCCACTGGGCAGGAAGTCCAGGAGCGGGTTCTTGGTGGTTTGGATGACCTCTTCGAGGCTGGCCTGCTTGAGCAGGTAGTTGGTCAGGCCGACGCTGTTGGAGACCTTGAGGAACTTGTGCAGGGTGGGCCGGCGCAGGTCCGAGTCCACCACTAGCACGCGCTGGCCTTGTTGGGCAAAGACCGTGGCCAGGTTGCAGATGGTGGTCGTTTTGCCCTCCCCCGCCCCGCCACTGACAACGGTCAGGGAGTTGGCTTCCGGCCGCTTGCGCGAGAACAGGACGTTGGTGCGCAGGACGCGGTACGCCTCGGCATGGGGACTGTCGGGGCCCTGCTCGAGGAGGTGGCCCACGTTTTGCGGAATGACGCCCAAGACCGGCGCCTGCAGCGCGCGCTCGACGTCGTCAATGGTCTTCACGCTGGTGTCCAGGTACTCGATGAAGAAGGCGAGCCCCACGCCCATGACCAGGCCGAAAACCGCCCCCAGGGCGAGGTTCAGCATGAGATTGGGCCGGACGGGCCGGAGCGCCGGCTCGGCACGGTCCACCACGGTGACAATGGACTCGGACGGGATCTTGGCATCGAATTTTTCCTGCAAGGTGCGCAGGTAAAGGGCATCGTACACCCGCTCCTCCTTCTCGAGGTCGCTTTTGAGGGCGTAATAATCCCTTTGCTCCTCGGCTTCCTGGGCCACTTTCCGTTTGCCCTCCTCCACCCGCTGCTGTAAGGCTTCGTAGCGTTTTTCAAGGGATTTCACCTGAGCCTCCAGCCCCATCATGATTCCCTGAATGCGCTGGTTGACCTGCTGCTCAATGGCATCGCGCACCGCCTGGGTGGTCTTAACCTCCGGATGCTGGGGGGAATAATCCGCGAGCAGCTTGGCCAGCATCTGGTCGGTGGTGGCCAGGTCCCGGAGCAGGTTGGGCAGCACATCCTCTCCCGGCACGGCGGTGAGGATGGCCTTCCGGAGTTCATCGGCGGGCAACTGCTTGAGGGAATCGTACTTTTCCTTCAGGCCGGTGTATTCGCCCAGGCTGTAGGCCAGTTGCGTGGCGAGGGAGGTGGCCATTTCGCGCTCGAGGGAGGTCGAGTAGCTGACCCGCTCGCCCGCCCCTTCGGGGATGCTGAGCCTGGTGCGCAGTTCGTCCACCCGCCGGCGCAGGGCGGCGACACGGTTGCTCTGGCTGGCGAGTTCGGCCTCGAGCACCTCGATGCCCTTGTAGGTTTCCTCCATCCGGTTGGTCAATCGCCAGCTCTTGTAGGTCAGGGCGATCTGGTTGGCGATGTGGGCGGCCTCGACCTCGTTTCGGTTGAAGACCCGGATTTCGATAAGGCTGCTGTTGCGGGTCTGGCGCACGGCCAGGTTCCGGCGCAGCATCTGGAAGGTCAGTTGCCGGGCCTTGTCCAGGGTAATGGGCTCACCTTCGGGGTTGTAAAACTTGGCCCATTTTTCGTGCAGCATCAGGTTGGTGATGACCGGGTACAGGATGGCGCTGGACTGGATTTTCTCGAATTCGGTGGTGATGAAGTACGGGTCGTAGGGCTGCTGGACCTGGGTGCGCCCCAGTGGATCAATGGCCTTGGTCTCCTTGCCGACCTCGATCCGGGCCACGCTGGCGTAGGTGGGGGTGAGCATCATGGTGACCCCGACGGTGGTCAGCACGATCAGCAGGAAGACCATCAGGATCACGGTCTTGCGTATACGGATGATCCGCCAGTAATCCAGGAAATGGAGGGGCGAATCTTGGGAGGTGGCGGCCGGCGCGGCGGTTTTAACGGCTTCCATGCTTCAAAAATAAAAGGAGGCTAGTAAATACCTAGCCTCCGGCGATTCTGCAAGGGGCAAATCGGGAAATCAGTACGTGGCCCGCAAGCCGATGAAGGCGCGGTGACGGGTGTAGCCGCGGATGGCGATGTCCGAATCGAGCTTGTCGTACAGGTAACCCGCATCCACTGCCAGGTACTCGTTGAGCTGGTAGATCAGCGAGGCGTCGGCCGCGTAGTAGTTATCCCACTCGTCGTTGTAGCCGAGCCCCTGGCCGACGTATTGCAGCATCTGCCACTGCCCGCGAATCTGGGCGGTCAGCTTCTCCGTCAGCCGGTGGCTCAGGCCCACGTAGAACGTGGTGGAATCGGTCGCCAGGGTGACGCCCGTGTAGCTCTGGTCAATCGCGATGTCGGTGGAGACGAACCCGGATTTCACCCCCGCCTGCAGGCGGGAGCCCTCGGCGTAGCGATAACCCAGCGCCGCGTCCGCATAGGGCCGGATGTGGTCGTCATCCGCGTTGGTGAAGTCCGCGAGCTGGGCCCCCACCCGCACCTGGGCGTCCAACTGCGGATTGAACTCGTGGTTCAGGCCCACGAACGCGAAGTGGCTGTGGTAATCCCGGAAATCGGACCGCGGTCCCGAGGCACCGGCCAGGAATTCATCCGCCGTGTAGGTGGTGTAGCCGAACGAGTAACCGAGCAGGGCCGTGGTGACCGGCTGGAGCATGCGCCGGAAGTCCACCGTCGCCTTGTGCTCGATGCGGTCCAGCAGGGCCGAGCGGCTGCCCGGACCGTCCTCCTCGTAGTCGTAGAACGTGTTCTCGTAGCCCACCCGGAAGCCCCAATACTCGGTGAAGTTGCCCAGCAGGCCGATGCCGGCGTAGTTGCGGAGGTTGTTGCCCTCGGTCCGCACGAAGGTGGCCGCCTGGCCCTCGCCCACCATGGGTTCATCGGTGTAGGCGAAGGTGTCGTACAGTTCCAGCCGATACCGCTCGTTGAAGGTGTGCGCCAGGTTCAACGTGGCCGCGTGGTACATGTCCAACTCGTCATCCTTGCGGGCCTCGTACCAGCGGAGATCAAAATCGTAGCGCAGGTTCAAGGTGGTTTGGTCCCGGAACAAGTTGGCTCCGATGGATGGCGCCACAGACACCCCGAAGCTTTCTTCCTTTTTGAAGAGGCTGCCCGAGTCCGGCACCGTGTTGTAGTTGTCGTCGTAAAAACCCCGAAGTTTGGCGGAAACACTCCAGGGCTTGCTCAGCGAAGGTTCCCCAACCGGCTGGGCGTCCAAGTTGACAATCCCGACGGCGGCAAGTCCGGCACAGGTGATGAGGCTTTTCATAAAATCGTTGGCGATTCGGTGTTTGTCCGGGGTGCAATGCGTGTCAATCCGTGCGGCTTTCTACGCACGGCGCAAGGGGTTGTCAAACAGAAATCTCGAAGTTTTTTTTTGAAGCCCTCCCCGACGGCGCTCCGCAACGGCCCACAAGCGGTTTGGAGCCCGGTTTTCCGAACGATTTGTGCCCTCCAACCCCCTGCACGCTTGCACAGGGCGACCCGATCCGATACCTCGTCCTCCATGACAGCCCTTCGTCTGCCTTCGGCCCGGCCTGGACACTGGAGTCTCCGGGTAGCCCTGCTTCCCCTTGTCTGCTGCACGGCCGCATGGACGGCCGAGCTGGTTTACGCCCGCGATGGCTCGGGCGTTTACGGGTATCGGGACACCCCCAAGCTGCCGTGGTGCGACTGGCGGGTTCATGATCCCGACCGCCCCGCCCCCCCGCGCGTGGACCCGGGGCCGCCCGGACCGCCGGCAGCCATTCCCGGGGATGCCATCGTCCTGTTCAACGGCCGGGACCTTTCCGCCTGGCAGCCCCACCAGTGGACGGTCGAACAGGGTGAAATCGTCGCCGGCGAGGGCAACCTGGTTTCCAGGGCCGAGTTTGGGGACTGCCAGATGCATCTGGAATGGATGGCCCCCGCAGGTTTTGAAGGCCCCTGGTACAATCGCGGTAACAACGGCGTCCTGCTCATGGGCCGCTTCGAAATCCAAATCTTCGACTCCTTCAACGAAAAGATTTACCCCGACGGCCAGGCGGCCGCCATCTACGGGCAAACCCCGCCCCGCGTCAACGTCACCCGCCCGCCGGGACAATGGCAGAGCTACGACCTGGTCTTTTTCGCCCCGCGCTTCGAGGGCTCCCGGCTGGTTCGCCCCGCCCGCCTGACCCTCTTCCACAACGGCGTGCTGGTGCACTGGGACGAGGTCATCCACGGCGACACCGGCCATCGCATCCTCCCCGAGTACAAATCCACCGCCACCACCGGCCCTTTGGTCCTGGGCGGCCACGGCTGTCCGGTGCGTTTTCGCAACATCTGGGTCCGCCGTCTGTGACTGCCGCCGGCGACCTGTCCGCTGCCGATCCCGTCCGCCACGTCGCCGCCCCGTTGCCCTCGCTGCCCGCAATTTCCGGTTTCCCGGCGCTGGCGGCGGTTCATAAGGACGGCGATCTGCTGGTGGTCAACAAACCCGCCGGCCTGGTCTGCCATCCAACCAAGGGCGGGCCGGCCTCCAGTCTCATTGGGCGGCTGCGCCTGTATTTGGGCGGGGCGGCGCGGCCCCAACTCATCCACCGCCTGGACCGGGAAACCAGCGGCCTGGTGGTGGTGGCCCTTACCGCCCCCACGGCCCGCGATCTGCGCCAGATTTGGGAAACCCGCCGCGTCCGCAAAACCTACCTCGCCATTGTCCACGGCGTCCCCCCTGCCGCCGCCGGCGAGGTGGACGCCCCCTGGGCCGCGACCCCGCCAGTGCTGCGGTCATCAAAGACACCGTCCGGCCCGATGGCGCCCCGGCCCGCACGCGCTGGCAGGTGCGGCGGGTCTGGCGTCGCCCCGAGGGCGTGTTCAGCCTCCTGGAGGTCGAACCCCTGACCGGTCGCAAGCACCAAATCCGCATCCACCTCGCCCACCTCGGCCATCCCCTTGTGGGCGACAAACTCTACGGCGGCGATGAACGCCTGTACCTGGACTTCGTGGCGGACCGGTTGAATGCCGCGCAGCAGGCGCGCCTTCTCCTGCCCTTTCACGCCCTGCACGCCGCCGGTCTGGCGTTCACCTGGCA
Organism: Verrucomicrobiales bacterium; assembly: GCA_037439785.1. GTDB lineage: Bacteria > Verrucomicrobiota > Verrucomicrobiia > Limisphaerales > J093 > DSVZ01. The sequence goes on from JBBIVJ010000001.1 coordinate 74,305, forward strand.
CGGTCGCGCGTGGCATTTCACGGCGCCGCCGGAACCGTGGTTCGAGGCCTTCCTGACCGGCGAGGCGCAAGTGTCCGAAGCCGCCGCGCGCGCCGCCGCCGCTTGATCTCACTGGTCCCGGGCTTTTGCCTTGACCCTCCCCCGGGTGCGTTTGATGCTCGCAACGCGTTCGCACCATGAGCATCAACCGTTTGACCACCGTCGTGGCCGGGGTCTTGCTGAGCGTCTCCGCCGCCTCCCTCCACGCCGCCGAGCCCCCCGCGGCCGCGCCGCCCAAGACTTACCCGACCCTGGGCCAGGTCGAGCGGCTGGCGCCGGAACTGGACACCCTGATCGCCCCCGATGCCCAAATTGAAAAACTGGCCGGCGGCTTCGAGTGGGCCGAGGGTCCGGTCTGGGACAAAAAGACTGACACGCTGCTGTTCTCCGACGTGCCGCGCAACGTGGTCTTCCAATGGCGCGAGGGGGTGGGCACGCGTGACTACCTTTACCCCAGCGGCTACACCGGCCCCCGCGCCCGCGAGGGCGTGGACCGTGAACAGGGCTCGAACGGTTTGACCTTTGATGCGCGGGGCCGGCTGGTGCTTTGCCAGCACGGGGACCGCCGCGTGGCCCGCCTCGAGGGGGGCCGCTTCCACACCCTGGCCGAATTTTACCTCCACCGCCGTTTCAACAGCCCCAACGACCTGGTGTACGCCGCCAACGGCAACCTCTACTTCACCGATCCCCCCTACGGCCTGCCGCGGGACCCCGCCAACCCGGACCGCCGGCTCGGGCAGGAGCTGCTCTTCAGCGGCGTGTACCTGCTCCGGCCCTCCGGCGCCGTCGAGGCGCTGGTCAAGGACCTGACCTTCCCCAACGGCGTGGCGCTCTCCCCCGGGGGCAAAATCCTCTACGTCGCCGTCTCCGATCCCCAAAACCCGGTCATCATGTCCTACCCGGTGCGGGAGGACGGCACCCTGGACCCCGGCATTGTCTTCTTCGATGCCCGCCCGCTGGCCCGGGCCGGTCGCAAGGGCCTGCCCGACGGCCTCAAGGTGGATTACCAGGGCAACGTCTTCGCCACCGGCCCCGGCGGGGTGCTCGTGCTCTCCCCGCTGGGCAAGCTGCTCGGCATCATCAACACCGGCGAGGCCACCGCCAACTGCGCCTTCGGTGACCCGGACGGTTCCCGCCTCTACTTGACCGCCGACAGGTATCTCTGCCGCATCCAGACCCTCACCCGCGGCCAGGGGCAGTGGCGGGTGAAAAAACCCTGAGCCCCCGCGGTGGCCGCCGACCTTTTCGCCCGCCTCCAGCCGCTGTGGCAACCCTTCGGCCTGCCGGCCCTGGGCCCGCAAGCCCGCCCCGGCACCTTGCCCCCGTCCACGCTCCAGAACCAACTGGTCGACCTCGCCCCGGCCGCTTCTCTGGACCCGCGCCGACGCCAGCTCCTGCTCGGCAGCTTTTGCTGGTGGCATGACCACCTGGAGGCCGCCCACACCTTCGCCCAGGCGATACCCGACGCCGACGGCAGTTACCTCCACGCCCTGATGCACCGACGGGAACCGGACTTCGCCAATGCTGCCTACTGGTTTCGACGGGTGGGCGCCCATCCTCTCACCGCCGCCCTGACTGCGCGGGTCGGTCCGTGGCTACACGAACGCGGCGAAACCGCCCTGGCCGGGCGCCTGTTGCCGGGCGGGAGCTGGGATAAATTCGCCTTCCTTGATCTCTGCGCGGAATGCCTGAACCGGCCGGCGGGGGACGACCAGGTCCGGCTGGCCTGCGAACTTCAGGCGCTGGAGTTCCAGCTCTGGCTGCACCACCTCACCGGCGCCGGCTGAGCACCTGCCGGCCGCACCGACCTTGTCAACCCCGCTGCCCGGCCGGTACAACACGCCGGGCGCTCCGGGCGTCCGCTCGCATGAAAAACCTGGTCACCGGCGGCGCCGGCTTCATCGGTTCCCACCTGGTCGAGGCCCTGGTCCACGCGGGGGAGCGCGTGGTGGTGCTGGACGACCTGAGCAGCGGCTCGCGCGCGAACCTGGCCGGCCTGCCCGCCGGCGCGCCGGTCGAATTCCTCGAGGGCAGCATCACCGACCCGGCCACCGTGCGCCGGGCCGTGGCCGGATGCCAACGGGTCTTCCACCTGGCGGCTTGGGTGTCCGTCCCGCAATCGGTCGCCGAGCCGTTGCAAACCCACCGGTGCAACGTCCACGGCACCCTCGGGGTGCTCACCGCCGCCCGTGCGGCCGGGGTGGACCGCGTGGTGCTGGCCTCCTCCTCGGCGGTTTACGGGGACGGCCCGGAACCGCGCAAACACGAAGCCCTGCCCCCGCGACCGCTCTCCCCCTACGCCCTGCAAAAATACACCGCCGAGCAGTACGGCCGGCTCTTTCACGCCCTCCACGGCCTGGAGACGGTGGCCCTGCGGTTTTTCAACGTCTTCGGCCCCCGTCAGCCCGCCGACTCCCCCTACGCCGGTGTGATTGCGCGGTTCTGCGCGGCGTTCCAGGCCGGACGCCCCCCCACCGTGTACGGCGACGGCCGGCAGATGCGCGATTTCGTGTACGTCACCGATGTGGTGCGGGCCCTGCAGGCCGCGGCGACCGCGCCCGGCGACCGCGTGGCCGGCCGGGTCTTCAACGTGGGCAGCGGCCACAGCCGCACCTTGCTGGAGCTGCTCGCGGCCTTGCAGCAACTCACCGGCCGCCACCTGGAACCCCGCTTCGCCCCCGCCCGGCCCGGCGACATCCGCCACTCCTGCCCGGACCTGACCGCCATCCAGGAGACGCTGGGTTGGCGCGCTGAGGTGCCGTGGGAGGAAGGGCTGGGCCGCACCCTGGCCCACAACCGCGGGACCGCGACCGTGACCTGAGGCCGCTCAACGCAGCCGGTCCCACACCAGCAACCCCATCACCGCCGGCAGGTACAGCACCGAGGCCAGAAACAGCCCGCGCGCGCTGGCCCGCGCCAGGCTGCGCGCAAACCACACCGCCAGCCCCAGCATGGCCGCCCCCAACACCAACGCTCCCGCCAGGTACGCCACCCCGGCCACCCCCAGCACAAACAGGCTCAGGCTCACCACCCACAGGCCCAGCGCATGGCTGATGCTTTGCAGCCCGGTCCGCTCCCCGTCCGGGTCCACCACCGGCAACATCTTCAGCCCGGCCCGCGCATAGTCCTCCCGGTACAGCCAGGCGATGGCCAGAAAATGCGGGACCTGCCAGAAAAACTGGAGCGCGAACAGGGCCCACCCGCCGGCGGAGACCTCCCCCGCCGCCGCCGCCCAGCCGATCAACGGCGGCATGGCCCCGGGCACCGCCCCCACGATGGTGTTGAGGGTCGAAACCCGTTTCAGCGGCGTGTACACGCCCAGATAAAGGGCCAGCGTCACCGCGCCCAGCGCCGCGGCCAGCAGAGAACCGCCCACGCACAGCCAGGCCAGCCCCCCCACCGCCAGCACGGCCCCGCCCAGCAGCGCCCCGCTCGGCGACACCCGCCCGGACGGCAGGGGACGCGAGCGGGTACGTTCCATCAGGGCGTCGGTGTCACGCTCCAGGTACTGGTTGAGCGCGGCAGCGCCTCCCGCCAGCAGGGCGGTGCCGCCCAGCGTGTGCAGCGCCCGCCACGCGTCCACCGGCCCCGGTGAACCCAGGTAGTACCCCGCGGCGGTGGTGAGCACCACCAGGGCATTGAGCCGTGCCTTGACCAGCTCGGTCAGCACGGTCACCGCGGACTTGTCCGCGACCGGTTCACTCAACGAAGTTGCCATCAACGTCTGCATGATTTCGCCCGCCCCACGCTGCCCGCTCAAGCCGCCGACGTCCAGACCGGCGCCGGCCGGGCCGGCGTCGGTGACGCGGCTGTCTGCACCGGGGCGGCCTCCCGCGGCCGGCGCGAGGACCAGACGCCCAGCCCACCTCCGACTGCCAACAACAACGACCCCACCAGCACATGCAGGGTGGCAATGTCCGCGGCCTTGTTGGACCAGACCGTCCACGCCCCCAGCCCGAACTGCACCAGGACCAGCCCCAGCCACAGTGCCGCCCCCCGCCGCACCGGATGTTCCCGCGGCAGGTGCCGGCGCGCCCGGCCCACCACCACAACCACCACCCCCAGCACCGCCACCGCGCCCAGCCGGTGGCTCATGTGCAACACCACATCCGCGGCCTCGATCGGTCGGGCGGCGTGGACTTCGATCCGCTGACGGTTGTAGCCGGCAAGGGACTCGGCGTCCAGCCGCGGCCAGAGCCGGCCGTGGGCGAGGGGAAAATCCGGCACCGCCAACCCGGCGTGGCGATGCCGCATCGAAGCGCCCAGGACCAGTTGCGCCACCACCAGGCCGAAGCCGATCCACACGAGCCGTTGGAGCCCTCGCGGCACCGCCGCCGGGAGTGCCCGCCGCCAGCCGGCACCGGTCCCCAACGCCACCAGCACGAGCAGCAACAGGAAGCCCTGGGCCAGCACCGCGTGGACGACACCCAGTTCATCGGCCAGCCACACCACGCGCAAGCCGCCCAGCAGTCCCTGGACCTGCACCAGGGCCAGGGCCAGCCAGCCCAGCGCCGGCAGGGGACGCGGCGCGGGGGCGTTGCGCGCCCACACCGCCGCGGCCAGCAACACCACCCCGCCAATGCCCGCCAGGAAGTGCCCGGCCCCCTTCAGTTCCGGCTTGAAGCCCACCAACGCCAGCCCCGCCAGCAGTTCCACCCCGCCCAGGATCGCCAGCGGACGCCGGGCCGGGGCGCCCCCCAGCCAGCGGGTCAAAAACACCACCAACGTGCCCACCACCGTCGCCCACAGCCGGTGGGTGTGTTCGTAAAAGATGCCCCCCTGCCAGAAATGGAAGGGCAGGGCAAACATGTTGTAGCCGTAGCTGGTGGGCCAGTCCGGCACTGCCAGCCCGGCCCCACGGCTGGTCACCAGACCGCCGATGGAAATCAGGCCCAGGGTGGCCGCCACGCAGATCCAGGCGTAGCGATGGAGGGCGCGCGACGCGGGAGCAGCATCCGACATGGGCCCAGTCTAGGCGCTCGGTCCGGGGAATCAAAAAACCGCTGCCCCCGGTCGGGCGGCAGCGGCGGGGAAGATTCCCGGCTCGGGCCGGGATTACTTGGCTTCGAGGGTGAAGTTGACCTCTTTCTTGTCCGAGTCGGTCACGGTGATCTGTTGTGTGGCCTCGCCGGCCTTGAGGTGGTAGGCCACCAGGGTGTAGGTGCCGGCGGGCAGATCGCTCGGGAGCTTGAACTTCCCGTCCTTGTCGGTGACCGCAAACCACTGGTGGTCCATCACGCCCACGTAGGCAAACATCCAGGGGTGGACGTCGCACTTGATGCGCACCAGCACCTCGCGGTTGGCGAAGCTCTTTTCGGTCACCATCCCCTGCACCGGCTGGCCGATGTTGAATCCCTTGTTGCCGGCCACCTTCGGTGTGGCGTGCACGTTGTGCATCAACGGGTCGGAGTTCTTGATCTTGAAGGGCTGGTTGGTCCGCACCCCCATCACGTACGGTACGAAGATGCAGTTGATCTGGTCCAGTAACGGTGTGTCGGAGGGCGGCTTCGAACCGGGCGGAGTTTCCTTGATGTACACAAACACGTTGGCCAGGCCGCCGTCCGGGGACACCACGTAATGGCGCGTGAAGGCGTCCTGGGTGTGGAGTTTGCCACACAGGGCGTCGAACAGGATTTTCCTTTCCGGCGGCGGGGTGCCCTTGAGGGTCACCCGGCCACTGATGTCCGCCGCGTGGAGGGGGAGCACCACGCCGACAGCCAGCAACGATGAGGTCAGCAGGGGAGGCAGGTTCATGTTAACGACTTCGACCACAGGTTTCGGTTCTCAAATCACGGCCAGTCTAGCAGCCCTCCCCCGCCCCGGCAAGCCCGGCCGCCCGAGCGGCTGGGCGGAGGCTTGACCTGCATCAAAGACAGCGCGGCGGGGACTTGCCCGAAGCATTTCGCCCGCTCCGTTGGCCGGCAGAGCGCATGACCGGGCCTTCGAGCGGGACGCCCCCAAGCCGATGGTCGGGGTCCTCACCCTGCTCCACTGCGTCCCCCTCGCCTCCGGGGCTCGCAGCCGCGCCGCGGGCCGGGGGCTGCGCCCCGCCGCGGGCTCAGAAGCGGTAGCGCAGGGTCGAGTACACCCAGTGCGTGTCGTAATCCCGCCGCCCGCCGGCGAGGGTGTCGTGGCTGGTGAAGAAGCCGTAGCGGAGGGCCAGTTGGACGCGCGCGGAGAGGCGGCGGATCAGGCCGAGGGTAAGGCCGTGTTCCTCCGCGCCGGCCCCGTACGGCTGGCCGGCCAGGGAGTTGTCCGCGTAGTTGTCCGCCCGGTAGTAAACGTATTGCGCCTCCAGGTCGGTCCGGTCATCGCAGGCCAGGCCCAGGGTGAGCTGGGCGGTCCAGTAATCGTTTTCGGCATCCTGTACGGCGGGCAGGAACGACGAGGCAGGCGTCTCGGTGCGGTCGGTCACGTAACTGAGCGAACCCAAGACGTAGAGCCGCGCCCAGGGCACCCAACTGAGGCTGCCGCTGCCGATGTGGCTGGTGAGTTCGGCCGATTCGAGGGAGGCGCGGCCGTCGGCGCGGGTCTCGATGCGGGACAGTTGCAGGTCGTAGCGGCCGACCAGGGTGAGATTGGCGCGGGGCCGCCAGGTGAGGCGGAAGTTGAGGTCGTCGGTGGTGAAGTCCTGGGCGCGGAGGTAGGCGGGCAGGCGGTTGATCGAGTCGGGGGTGTTGGGGGTCGAGTCGCGGTCGTGGTCGTAATCGTTGTTGCGAATCTTGTGGTAGTACTCGGCGCCGAAGCTCAGGCGTCGGCGGGGATACCAGTTGGCGCCCACGGTGTATTTCTGGGCGTGGCGCTGGTCGTCGGTGGAGCGAAACAGCACGGCGGTGGCGGTGGTGCGGTTGTCCAGCCGTTCGTCGAGGTCGCCGTTGCCCTGGAGCCACCAGCCGCGGGCGTAGAAGACCCAGTTGGTCAGGCCGGTGTAGCGGACCTCGAGCGCCTCCGACACGTCCAGCAGTCGGCGTTCGCTGGCGGCGGCGTAGGCCGAGGGGCTGAAGGGGGCGGCGGGCGCATCGAAGAACGCCTCGCTGTCGGTCTGGCGGCTCTCGATCCGGACCGCGGGCACCAGCACCAGGCGGTCGGTCAGTTGCGCCAGCAGATTCAGGTTGCCCACGTGCTGGCGCAGGAGCGCACCGCCCGCCAGCCGGTCGAAGGTGCCGATGGCGGGGTAGCGTTGGGCGAGGTCGGGATCAAAGACCGAACCAAACACCCGGTAGCCGGCAAGCTCGGAAGTCAGGTCGGTGTAACCATAGGCGGCAGTGAATTTGAAGCGGTCCCCCAGCGGGGTCTCGGTGGTGGCATGGGCGCCGAACAGGTCCGCGGTGGTTCGGTCGCGCTGGGTCACGCGCCGGTCCAGGGCCGGGCCCTCGCCGGGAAAGCGCCGCATCCAGCGGGCCTCGTCGTTGTCCTGGCGCTCATAGCGGAAGCCGACGCCCACGCGCGTGCCCGCCAGGGTGTGGGCCAGGTCGGCCATTACCAGATCGCGCACGCGGTCCAGGTCCAGCAGCGTCGGCACGATATTGCGGGTCCCCAGGCCGCCGGTCTGGCCGGTCAGCCCCCAACTGGTCGAGTCCTTCTGCCCCTCCCGCTCGCGGTGGGAGTACCGCAGGGTGAAGTGGGGCACCTTGGGCAGCCGCAGCCCGGCCTCGAGGGTGAACTCCCGCTCGTCGAAGGCCAGCGCGCCCGAGTACAGGTCATACCAGCCCTGCGTGGGGGGAAACCAGCCCCCCGCCGGGTCGGACCACTGGCGGAACTCCCGGTACCCGAACCGCACAAAGCCCTTCTCAGGCAGGTTCAGGTCAAACCGCAGCGCGTAGTCGTGGTTGTCAAAAATCCCGCGGCCGTCCAGTTGGAGCAGGCCGTCGCCGCCCACCGGCCGCTCGTAGTGGAAACTCTCGACGCCCCCAAACGCGCCGTCCGGCTGCCCGGTCCGCTGCTGGTAGGCGGCGCGGCGGCCGTTGAAAAAGGTCCCCCCCACGCCGAACTCGATCCAGTTCCGCGGCTCGCCCGCCCCGGCGGGGGCGGCTTCCGCGGCCGGTTCTTCCGTGGCCGGTTCGCCGGCCGGCGCTTCGGCGGGCTCGGTCCTGGTCGGCTCCGGGGGCGAGGCCGGCGGCGCAGCCGGGGGCGCTTCGGCTGCGCACACGCCCATTGTGAGCGGCAGCGCCCACAGGGCGGGCACCAGGCGGCGGGGCAGCGGAGCGGGGGGAGTGGGGGGGTTCATGGCGACCTCCGGATTCAGTACCGCAGCGAGGAACTGACCTGGGAGCCGTGCACGGCTTCGTGGCAGCCGGCGCTCCAGCAGGTACCCTGGGACAACAACAACGCGTGATCGAACCCGCCGATGAGCACTTCGCCGCCGGGGCGGCGTTCGGCGATGTGGCACTTCAGGCACAACGAGGCATTGCGCTGGGTGAGCAGTTTGGCGTTCACCGAGCCGTGCGGCTGGTGGCAGGTGGTGCAGCCTTCGCGCATGGCTTCGTGCTCGAAGACATGCGGGCCCCGCTGGGTGTCATGGCATTCGGTGCACCCCTCCGAAGCCGATACCAGCGAGGTGCCGACACCCTTCACCGCCGGGCCGCGATGGGGATCGTGGCACTCCTGACAGGTCATCCGTCCCTCCGGTACCGGATGATGGTGGGGCAGGTTGAACGCGGCCCGCGTGGCCAGATGGCACTGGTAACAGGTCTGGGGGTCCTGGCGCGGATTCAGAATGGTACCCGGTTCGCCGCCCGACTCGCTGTGGAGGCTGCCCGGCCCGTGGCAGGACTCGCAGCCCACATCAAGGGCGTTCGGCCCCCGCGCCTGGAGGTTCGCATGCACCGCGGTCCGGAACTCCCGCACCAGCTCCTCGTGGCAGTCCGCACAGGCGGCGGTGCCGACAAAACTGGCGCCGGGGATGGTCGGCGGCGCCACCACCGTCCGGCTCAACGTGCCGCAGGCGATCAGGCCGACCAGCGGGCCGGCCCAAAGCCCCCAGCGCAGGCACGTCAACCAGCGGCGGCGGGAGGTGGAAGCGGAGAGACCGTGCGGGGTGGGTTCGGCGCGTTCAGTCATAAGAAACGCTGGTCTGCGCCCCCCAGAGACCATGCAAGACAAAAGGACTCAAGCGAAAAATGCTGGATTCGGCGTTTTACGGGGAATGGGGAGCGCGCAGTCCCGAAGCCGGCGTCGAGGCGGGATGATTCGGCCGGTCACCCGGCAGGGGCGGGCCGGGCAGGTGGGCGCCGTGCCGCCCCACGCTCAGCTCGGGGCAGCCCGCGAAAACGGTTGCCCTGGATATGCCTTTGCTTCACCTTTCCGTCCGGTTCGATTGGGATCACTCAACATCTGGCCAGCCATGAATCCACCCCTGAACCGCCGTCACTTCCTTCAAACCGCGGCCGTCACGGCGGCCGCCCTCCCGGTGGGTTTGCCGGCGGAGCCCGTCCCCGGCCTGCCCACCCATCCCCTGCCCCCGCCGCAGGGGCAGCTCCCCACCGGCCGCATCGGCCCGCGCACCTTCAGCCGGCTGATGCTGGGCGGGAACCTGATCGGCGGCTACGCCCACGCCCGCGACCTCCAGTACGTCTCGCACCTGATGCTGCGTTACAACACCGACGCCAAGATCGCCGAGACCCTCGAGCTGGCCGAGACCCACGGCATCAACGCGGTCAACAGTTGGGTGCGCGACGGTGCGCACCACTTCCAGCGCCACTGGAAACGCGGCGGCAAGATGCAATGGATCGCCCAGGCCCGCCTGGACGAGCGGGGTGGCTTCGACCAGTTCAAGCAGGCCGCCGACCTCGGCGCGGTGGCCATCCATGCGACCGGCGATACCGCCGACGCACTGGTGCAACGGGGCGAGCTGGACACCCTGGCCCGCAGCCTCGAGGTCATCCGCGCCCGCGGCTGTCTGGCCGGGATTGCGGCGCACGGCCTGGGCACCATCGTGGCCTGTGAAAAGGCCGGCATCCAACCCGACATCTACCTCAAAACTTTCCACACCCACGATTACTTCACCGCCCCGCGGCCGGACGAGACCGGCGACCTGGGCCGTTACGACAACTCCTGGTGCAAGGACCCCGAGGAGGTGGCCGAAGTCATGTTCCGGGTGCGCCAGCCCTGGATTGCCTTCAAGGTCCTCGCGGCGGGGGCCATCGCCCCGGCGCGCGGCTTCCGACACGCGTTTGAAAATGGCGCCGACTTCATCCTGGTGGGCATGTTTGACTGGCAGATCGAGGAGGACGTGCGCCTGACCCGCGAAATCCTCGCCCACCTCCAGCGCACCCGGCCCTGGAGGAGCTGACACCGCCGCCCCGGCCGTGTCCGGCTCCCGCTGCGGGAAGTACATTCCCCGGGCAGGAAGCCGGGCGAAGTGGAGGGAAGGCCCGGCCCTCAGGGCACCACCACCAGGCGGTAGAACCGCGCCGGCCGGCCGGTCGCGGGATCGGTCCAGCGCAACGTCGGCCCGGTGCTGACGCGGGTAGCCAACGGTTCCCACGTGCGCAGGTCCTCGGAGACTTCGAGCCGGTAGATCAGACCGGGCACGCTCGTCAATTCGAGCACGACGCCGTCGTCCGGGTTGAGGGTGACCGACTCCAGCCGCGGCATGTGGGGGTGCAGCACCAGCGTGGCGCGGGCCAGGGCGGCGACTTCATAGCCGTGGTCCCAGGCGACCTGACCCGCCACGACCTCCAGTTCGAGCGGGGCCGTCCCGCTGGCGGGCAGGGCCAGGAAGGTCAATTCCAGCACCGGGGCATCGAGTGCGGTCCAGGCGGCCGGGCCGGCAGCGGCGAAGTGCACCGCGCCGGAAGTGGCGTCGGTGCTGAGCAACGTGGTGGCACTGGCGGGAACTGCAGGGCCGGGCGGGGGCGGGTCTGGCGTCGCAGGTTGGAGGGCGTGGGCGGGGTACTGCAGTTGGAAGCTCAGCCCGGAAAGGCCCTCAGGGGGGTGGACCAGACGCACGCGGACCGTCACGCGTTCTCCCGGCCAGAGCGCAAGGCGGTCGGCCTCGACGATCAGTGTCGTAACCGGCGCCGCCGCCGGGCGGGGAGCGGCGAGGGTGGGTCGGCCCCGCACCACCCTCGATGCCCGGCCCGGATCGAGCGGGGCCGGCGCCGGGTCGAGGCCCACGACCACGCGCAGGACCTTGATCACATCGCCCGCATCGAGGCTCTGGCTGGCGTTGAGGTCGTTGCCGGTGACATCCCATGGGCGGACAGGGTCCAGGAGCGCGATCAGGCGCTGGATCAAGGCGGCGTCGCCGACGTCCAGCGCGTCGTTGCCGTTGTTGTCGCCGGGCAGGTGGCGGCGGCGGATTTCGACGCTGCCGGGGTCGGCGCCGTTGCCAAAGTCAAGCAGCGCGCCTGAGCGGTCAGCCACGTCGGCGAGGACGGGGACCAGCTCGGTGGTCAGGGATTGGGGGACGCTGCGGGCGCGCAAGGAGAGGGTGGCCAGCGGAATCGTGCCGGCGGGCAGTTCACTTCCCGGCAGCGAGAGCGTGGCGCGGACGACGCCGGCTTCCTGCACGTTCACTTCCGTCAGCGCCGCACTCAACGCCGGGGCCTCGGACCAGGTCCAGACCGGATCGCGGAAACGCTCGGGATCGTACTGGAGCCACAAGGTCAGGCCGCCCACGCCCCCGGAGCTGCGGAAGACCAGGTCGCTGGCCAGCCGACGCCCTTCCCGCACCGCGGCCGGCTGGCCCGGGGTGAGCAGGCGGGCGGGTTCATACGTCACCCGCACCTCGGCCTCGGCCGTGTTGCCGGCCGGGTCGCGCGCGATGACCCGCAGCCGGTTTTCGCCGCGCACCCACCGCAAGCCGGGGCGCTGGAAATGGCCCTCCACCAACGTCAGTTCCCCCATCTCCCGGCCGTTCCAGTACCAGGTGACGGAGGCCACGGCAACATTGTCCACGACCGTGCCCGCCAGCACAAACCGGTCATCGTCGGTCAGACCCGCGGCGGGCGAAGTCAGCGTCAGCACGGGCGGTTCGGTTTCCAGTCCGATCTGGAAACTCTCCAGCCCGACCAGGTCCGCCGGAAAAGAAGGGGGTGCGCCGGCCCCGCCGGTGACCAGCGACAGCACGCCGGAAACGCCGGTCTTGCTCCCCGCCCGCAGGGCCGAGACGTAATCCGGCCCACGGGCCGATTCCCACACCCGCATCTGCACATGAGCCAGGGCGCCGGGCGCCACCCCGGGGATAGCCACCACTCCCCCCACAATGTAACCGGCCGCCGCGCCGGTGCGGAAGGGAACCGCCGCGCCCACCGGCTCGAGGGGGTCGGGGGTGAGGCCGGCAAACAACTGGGCCAGATAGGCCGGTCCCGCCAGGGGGGTGGTCCCGTCTGCCTCGAATATCGGGGCATCCACGCCGGCCAGGGCGACGCGGTTGTTGAAGTGGACCGTGCCGCCCGGCTCGAGCGGGAGCACGCGCACCACGACGGGTTGGGAGACCGCGCTGCCGGCGGCGTTGCGCACCTCGACCCAGTAGGTCCCGGCGTTATCCAGTTGCAACGCGGGCCATTCCAGCCGGGCAGTGGTGGCCGCCGGGAGGGGCTGACCGTTGCGGTACCACTGGAAGGTCAACGGCCCGGCGCCAATGGCGGTGACGGCCAATGCCGCGGTTTCTCCCACCCGTTGTTCGACCCCGCTCGGATGGGCGAGAATTTCGGGAAGCGGCGGGGGGGCGGTCACGGTGAGCGGCACCGGGGGGCTGCTGGCCTCCCCATAAGGACTGAGCACGCGCACGTGGTAATCGCCGGCGTGTTCCGGCGTCACCGCGGCCAGGGTGAAGCGGGGCGCGTTGGGGGCGTCAGGCAGGCGGACGTTGTTGTGATACCACTCGAAGGTCAACGGCGGGGTGCCCGCGACTTCCACGGTAAAGGTGGCCGGCGCCCCCTCGGGGACGCTGACCGGTTGCGGGGGACTCAGAATCTGCGGCGGCACGTTCACCACCAACAGGGCCGGATCGCTGGTCACCGCCCCCAGGGCGTTGCTCACCCGCACGCGGTAGATGCCGGCCTGTTCGGGCTGAACCTCCGGCAGCCGGAGCACCGGCCCGGTGGCCCCGGGCAGCTCGGTGTTATTGAACCACCATTGGTAGGCCAGCGGTGACGTGCCCACGGCCTCGACATTCAGCTCGACCGGCTGCCCGGCCAGGACGGCCTGACCAAGCGGCTGCCGCACAATGCGCGGGGCCGCGGGCAGGATGGTGTAGGTCCCCTCGACCACCGGCGACACCGGGTTGCCCGCGTAGAAAGCCCGGGCCTTCAGTGTGGCCGATTCGGTCAGCGCGGTAAGCCCCTCGCTGAGGAGCGGGGCGCCGGCGCCGGGCTCGGAGCCATCCACGGTGTAGCGGATGGCGGCGCCGACCACCGGTGATTCGGCGCGGATACTCACCTCCAGCACGAACTCGCCGCCGGGCGGGTCCAGCACCAGCAACGGGGCAGGCTCGGCCGGGAGCGAGTCGGGGTCTGTCGGGTCGGTGTCGGCCAGCCATTCCTGCAGGGTGTTGGCCCCGTCTTCATCCGCATCTGCGAGGGCGGCGGCATCGTCCCGCTCGAACCAGGCAGGGCCAAAATGCGCCTCCCTCCAGGAGCCGGGTATGCTGTCGTTCCAGCGGTCCTCCAGGAACAGCGCCTTCACCTCCTCCGACACTGCCTGCCCGCCCCTGACCAGCAGCGCCCGCACCAGGGTGGACCGCGTCAGCGTGATGGGTCCCGAATAGAGCAGGGAGTCGGCCGTGGGTTCGGTACCATCCACCGTGTACCGCACTTCGCTGTCCGGACGCAGGTTGGTGAGGGTGACCTGCAGGGTGCCCGTGAAGAAGTTGCGGTCGGGGCTGATCTGCAGCGGTGGTCCGGCTTCGCGCACGGTGAGCACCTGGTTTGCGGCCACGCGCGGGTAGGTGGTGATCGCCCCGGAAGGCCACCGGACCTGCAGTTCCGCCCCCTCGTTTGCGGGGCCGAGGCCGAAATGGGCGATATCGCTGGAGCCGCCCCAGCCGTCGTAGGCCACCACCTCGCGCATTTGCCAGCGCGGCACCCCCTCGACCACCGTCAGCACCCGGACCCGTGCCCCGAGATGGGTACGGCCGGGAGCCGGCTGCAATCGGACGCGCAGCCAGTGGTTGGAGTTGCCCAGGTTGCGATAGAGCCCGCTCCCGGTCAGAGAATAACTTTGTTGAGTGACGAAGAAGTCCAGAAACCCGTTCTGGTCGTAGTCGTCCATGACCAAGGCCAATGTCAACCCTGGTTCGGTAAGTCCGGTATTTTCAATACGCCGCTCAAAGGTGCCGTCGCCCCGGTTGCGATAGATAAGCACCAGCGGGTCCTGGCCTTCGAAGGAGCGCGAGAAATTGGCCACAAACAGGTCCAGATTCCCGTCATTGTCGTAATCCGCCCAAGAGCAGCCGCTGGAATCCGCTTCGTCCTCGACCTGGGGGCCGCTGGTCACCCGCGTGAAGGAGCCGTCGCCATTGTTGCGGTACAGGAAATTGGGACCGAAGCGATTGGCCACGTACAAATCCAGGTTCCCATCGCCGTTGTAGTCCCCCCAGGTGCCGCTCATGGAGTAGCCGCCGTCGTTGACCACCTCGCCGGAGGTGATGCGGACCAAGGTCCCCCGGTCATTACGGAACAGGGCATTGTTGCGATGGTCAGCGACGGCAACAAAGAGGTCCGGATCCCCGTCGTTGTCGTAATCCCCCCAGGCACAGCCCTGGCTTCCTGTGATTTGCCCCACTTCGCTGTCGCTTACCGGCACCAAGAACCCATCCCTGCTGTTTCGCCACAATGTGCCGGGACCCCCGGGATTCGCCAGGAACAGGTCCAGGTAGCCGTCTCCGTCAAAATCCCCCCACGCGGCGCCGACAGCGGCTCCCCAAATGCCCCATGGCCTTTCTTCGATCCACCCTTCTCCAAAATCTACCAACATCGTGACCATGCGGAGAGTTCCGTCGCCCAGGTTCCGGAAAAGCCGCCCGGGACCACCGTTATTTCTCGCCAGGAAAAGGTCCACGTCCCCGTCGTTGTCATAGTCCCCCCAACTGCAGCCGCTCCAGCCCGCCGGGTCTTCGGGCAACCACGGCCACCAAACGAACGTTCCGTCGCGCTGGTTGATAAAAAAGGCAGACCAGCGTGACTCTCTTCCGCTCGCAATGGAGCCGACGACAAAGAGGTCCACCCACCCATCCCCATTGATGTCCGCCCAAGCGGCCGCGGGAAAACTGCCTTCCGACGGCAGCCCCACAGGACCGCCTCCAAAAGAGGGGGGATCCTGACAGGTCCCGTTGGTACTCCCCCCCACCGCCAGCCCCAAGATGAGGAACAACTCGATCGCCTTCGGCTTCATGGACACCTTCCCTGGGTTGTTTTTACATTGGTTTCCAAATACTTGGCCGCCATCCCCGCGTCAAGTGCCCAGCCGTCCCTCCTCGCACGAGATCCGGGTCGGGTTGCCGTCCAGGCCCCGCAGCCGGCTTGCCGGAAAGTTCACCATCCAGCGAGGCTTTGACACCGCCCCACGATTCGGGCACCTTGCCGACCAGACGCTATGGAAGAGCATTACCACAACATGACACCTGAAGCCTCCGGACTTCCCCGCGAAAAACTGGTGGAAGACCTGCGCGTGTTGATCCACGACGCCGAACAACTCCTGAAGTCGGGCGCCGAAGAGGCCGGCGAAAAGGCCGCCGAGCTGCGCGCCCGCCTACAGGAATCCCTCGCCAAGGCCAAGGAGACCTGTCGCCGCCTCGAAGACCGCGCCGCCGCGGGCGCCAGGGCGGCCGACCGCGTCATCCGCGACCACCCCTACGAAAGCATGGGCGTGGCCTTCGGCGTGGGCGTGCTGCTGGGCGTGCTGATCAACCGCCGCTGACCGCATGGCCGACTCCGCATCCGGTTCCGCGCCGGGAGGGGGCCTGTTCGACGTCATCCGCCGGCTCGCCGACGCCATGGTGGCCGCGGCCGAGCATCGGCTGGAGCTGTTCACCGTCGAACTCCAGGTCGAGAAGGTCCGGGCCCTGGACGTGCTGGTGCGCGCCGCCGCCTTGGTGGTGCTGGGAGTGCTGACCCTGGTGGCCGGCACCGCCACGGTCGTGGTCGCCCTTTGGCACACCTCTCCGGTGCTGGTCCTGGCGGGGGTCACCGTGCTCTACGGCCTGGGCACCGCGGCGCTGCTGGCCAGCATCCGACGCCGCCTGCACGCCGGGCCGAAGCCCTTTGCCGGCACGCTCGAGGAACTCCGCAAGGACCGCGCATGTTTTGGGAACAAGACCTGAACCGCCTGGCCGAACGCAGTCGCCGCCTGGCGGTGGACTGCGCGGGGGACCGCGAGCGCGTGACGGCGGCGGCGGCGGAAGTGGCCCGCCACCTGAGGTGGTTGGGGACGGTGCCCTCCCTTTACGCGCGCTACCGGCCGCTGGTGCTGGTGGGATTGCCGCTGGCCGGCCTCTTTCTGGGCAAACGCCTGCCGCGGCTGGCGCGCTGGTCGGCCCTGGCGGCTCCCTTGTGGCGCGTGGCCCGCGGCTTCCTACGGCTACGCCGGCTGGTGCCGCGCTGAAACGCTCCCGGCCGCCGGATGCAAGATCGGCAGCCGCCTCCTTCCCCGACGCCGGTCCACCTGGATCGTGGCCGGTCCGCGTCCCGTGTCAGCCGCCCCCTCCACCTCACCCTGCATCTGGTGACGGCCGCCCTGTTGGGCGTCGCGGCCGGGATGCTGGGCAACCGCCCCGAACTGGCCGTCCACTGGTGGCGGTGGCAAAAGCCGCTGTTGGCGCTCGCCGCCACGCTGGCCCTGCTCGGAGCCTGGCCTCCCCAAGCCGCGCTCAGCCGGTTAAGCCGCCGCGCCTGCGTGGTGGGGATCACTGTCATCCTGGCGGTGGGGGCACTCGAACTGTTCTTCCGCGCCCTCGGCCACGACTTCCGCCGACAAACCGCCCGGCTGCGTCAACTGCCGCCGTTTTATCTCCGGCCGGACGTACCCTGCGGCACGGTCTTTTTCCGCCGGCCGGGGCCGATGTCCTGGACCGGTCAACCGGTGCGCGCGGCCCTGCGGGCGCAAGGGTTGGACGCCGCGGCCTACGCCGATGAACCGGTGATCGAGGTGCGCTACGACGCCCAGGGGTTTCGCAACCCGCCCAACCTGCGGGCCTGGGAAATGGCCGTGGCGGGCGACTCGTTCACCGAGCTGGGCCATCTGCCGGAGGAGGACCTCTTCACCACCCTGCTGGGCCGGCGGCTGGGGTGGCAGGTCCGCAACCTGGGCGTTTCCAACACCGGCCCGCTGAGCCACCTGACCTACCTCGCCCAGTTCGGGCACTCCCCCGCCACGCGCCATTGGGTGGTGGTGTTTTATGAAGGCAACGACCTGGCGGACCTGTGGATCGAACGCGCCGCCGAGCGCCGCATTCAGACCACCGGCCAGCGACCGCACCGCAAACCGGTGCCGCAAACCTCCCTGCTCCGTGCCTGGGGCGAAGCGTGGCGGGCGCGCTTCGCGGCACCGCCGCCCCCGCCGCCGCGGATTCCCGTGGAGGCGTACTTCCTCGGCGCCACCGGCCGGGTGGCGGTCACCCTGAGCCCGCCGCCGCCGGTCTGGGCCGAGGTGGACCCGGAAACACGCGCCGCGCTGGAAGACTTCCTCACCCGCTTCGCCGCGCTGGCCCGCGAACGAAAGGCGCAGCCCTGGCTGGTCTTCATGCCCGTCAAACAGCGGGTCTGGCACGGGCGGCTGGAATTCACCGCCGAGGCCGATCCAGCCACAGTGCATTGGAAGCCCACCGATCTGCCCGTGGCTCTCGCCGATTTGTGTGCCCGGCACGACATCGGATTTGTGGACCTGACCCCGGCGCTGGTGGCAGACACCCGGCAACACGGCAAACCGCTTTTCAATACCCTCTTCGACACCCACCTCAACGCGCGCGGCTCGCGCGTCGTGGCCGCGGAGCTGGCCCGGGTCCTCGCCCGCTTCCCTTTCTGACCCACGGCGGAGTCACGAAGGATTCAGCGGCGACTCGGGTGGCTCGGATGGCGGAGGCGGCCGCAGCCGGTCCGCGTCTGACAACGCTTTCGGCGCGGGGGACGATGCCGGTGAGTCCGGCCCCGGCGGGGCAGCGAAAGGAATGGCCGGGGGCGCCGCCGGCGGAGGCCTGGCAAAGGGCGAAGGCGAGGGCGGCGTTGCGTTCGTCGCGGGCGCAAAAACCGTCCGCGGCGGCCGTCGCGGCAGAAAGCCCACCGCGCCGAGCATCAACAGCAGCCCCACCCCCAGCCCCAGGGCCAGGGCGATGAGCCAGTCCAGGAGGCGGAAGCCTTGTTGGGCATAAAGGAGCAGGCCGCCGGCCGCGATCCAGCCGGCCGGCAGGCACGCCGCCACGCCCAGGCGCCAGCAGCCCCGCAGGGTGATGTTGCGGCGCAGCACCGCGGCTTCCAGCCGCAGCAGCGGCGCGGCCACCAGCCCGGCCAGCAGCCAGAGGCCCCAGGCGCCGAGCCCCGCGCCGACGCCCACCAACACCGGCAGGTGGGGCCGCCAGGCCAGCCAGAGCGGCTCGATCTCCGGCCGGTTCAACGCAATCACCCACCCCCGCGGATACCCGACCACCCAGTATCCCAGCAGCGACTGGGCGCTGAAGTCGCCGCTGAGGAACTCGATTTCCACATCCGCCGACTGCCCCGGCACGGGGGCGGCGTGGGGGTTGACGCGCAGGGCCAGATGCCGTGTGCGTGCCAGCTCGGTCACCGCCGGCGTGGGCCAGACCAGGCGACCGTCGTGAATCTCGCCGGAGGCCGGCAATTGACGCACCGCCGCATCCAGCGCCGGCTGCCAGGCCGTGGCAAAAAAACGCCCTGCGGCGCTGCCCCCCACGGCCACAGTGATCAGACACCAGGCGAAAAACCATCCCGCCGGTCGGCTGGCCAGCGCAGCCAGCCCCCGCCAGGTGAATGGTTGCCGGGCCGCCGGCGGGGGGAGACCCGCGGAGGAACCTTGCATGGGGCGGCCGATCAGGCCGGCGGTACCGCCGGCGGGGGCGGGGGCGGCGCGGCCGGGCCGGGAGGCGGTTGAACCAAGAGCGGCACCGGGTAACGGATTTTCATCACGTCATCCACCAGCACCTCGACGTAGTACGTGCCGGCCTGGGTGAACTCGACGCCGGTGAAGAGGGTCACGTTGATGGCGTGCTGGGTGGCGTCCTGCAGCGCAAAGCGGACGTTGCTCTGGCGCAGCACGGTGGTGCTGTCCGGCGCGGTGAAGCGGACCGTCTCGGTGAACTGGCCCACCCCGGCGGTCCAGCGGTTGAAGACGCAGAGCTTGAACGCCTTGATGGGCAGTTGCGGCACGCGCACGTAGCCGAGGATGCCCACCAGGATGAAGCTGCCCGTGACCTCCTGGCGGACGTCTTCGCACAAGAGCGACGCCTGCAGGTCGGGCAAGATGCGGGTCGGATTCATGATCGGTTCCAAATCAAGCGGCGAGTCTGGCGCGGACGGGCGGGAAAGCAACGCGCAGTTTTCCGGGCGGCATGTGGGCGGACCTCCGACCGTGGACCACTCCAGCGGTGAAAGGAACGGGGAGGGCTGGCTCGCCGTCCTGCTCCTGCACGGTAGCGTGACCAACGCTCAGCAGCGGGAGAGGAACACGGGCAAGCCGGCGCCGCGCGCAAGTGTGGGGGTGGACCGGGCTGCCGGAATGCCGGACCGTCTCAGGCACCGGCCGCGGTCGCGGGCGTGGCCAGGATGGCCTCCAGGCAGCCGGCCACATCCGGCAGCGCCTCCGGATTGAGCCACGCCCGCCGTACCCAGAAGAACCCCGGCACGCTCTGCGCCCGGATCTCCGGCTCCCCCGCCGCAAATTCCACCAGCAACTCCCCCTCCCGCCGGTAAAACCGGTGCGCCAGCGTTTCCGGGTCCAGCACCCAGTACTCCTGCACCCCGTGCTCCTCGTACGCCGCAAACTTCGGCCCCACGTCCCGCTCCTCCGACCACGGCGAGAGCGCCTCCACCACCAGCGTCGGCGCAAACGGCGCGTGCGTGGGCAGCAACCGCGCCACCTGCTCGGGCGTGAAGTAGGCCAGGTCCGGCAAAAACACGTTGCGCGAACTCAGCCGCACCGCCACCACCTCCCGAAACAACTCTCCCAGCTTGCGGCGTTCAAGGTAGCCGGCCAGCAAACGGTCCAAAAAGTTGACCAGCCGTGCGTGACGCAGGTTCACCGGTGAGTGCATAAACTTCTCCCCGTCTATGAGGTCGGCGTGGACGCCCGGCTGGAGCCACTCCAGGAACTCCTCCGCCGTCCAGAGCTGGCGCTCGCAGTCTTTGCTGATCGAGACCACGGTCGGCATGCTGTCAGCCTACACCCTCCACCTCCCCGGTCAACGGTGCGCCCCTCCCCCTCACACCACCTCCCGGTACACATCCGGGTGGGGGCGCGAGATCACCACGGCGTTGACCAGGACGCCGGCCTCGGCAATGACCCGCCGGCCGGCGGCCACGGCGCTTTGCACGGCCCCCACGTCACCGGTCATGGTGCAGAAGGCTTTTCCGCCCAGCGCCATCGCCAGGCGCACCTCGAGCAGTTGCACCGGGGCGGCCTTGGCCGCGGTGTCGGCGGCCTGGATCAGGGTGGCCACGTTGAAGGACTCGAGGATGCCCAGCGCGCCGTCGGGCTCGGGGGTCTGGGTGCGGCCCAGGGCGGTGAAGACGTCCGGATGGACGTTGGGAATCACGAACGAGTCAATCAGGCAGCCGTGAGCCACCTCCGCCCCGGCCTGGACGGCGCTCTGCACGGCCGCGGCGTCGCCGCCGATCAGGACCATGTACTTGCCCGAGCAGATCGAGCGTGACAACAGCAGGCGCACGTTGCCGGCCTTGAGCATGGTGTCCGCCACCTCGAAGCCGGCGGCCACGCTCGACAGTTCAATCAGGCCAATGGATTTTTCGCTCATGGGATTCGCTCCAGGACAATGCGGTCGGTGACGTCCACGACCCGCGCGTCCACCGGGGCGTGAATCGGCGCGCCCAGCGCGCCGTCCGGGACCCGGCCCAGGGCCTGGCCGGCGCGCACGAGATCGCCGGGCTGGACGAGCGGGAGGCAGGCCGCGCCGGCATGTTGCTTGAGGGGCAGGACCACCCGCCGGGGTTCGAGGGTCACGGGTTCCCAGGGTGCGGGGTGGTCGTACGGCTGGAGGTGGAGTCGGCGCATCAGGCTTTTGATGGGCACGCGACGGCCGTCGCGCATGGGGTGCGGGCGGACCGTGGCCGGGCCGGTCCACTTGAGGCCGGCCCGGCGCATTTCCGCCCTGGAGCGGTCGCAGGCTTCTTTGGGGAAGAGCTCTTCCGGGCAGGCGTAAAGCGTGCACAAGCCGCACGCGCAGCAGAGCGCCGCCCACTGATTCCAGTGCTCCGCGCCGGTGGCGGTGAAGGCCAGGCTGCGCATGACCTGGTGCGGCTCGACCGCGTAGCCCAGCAGGTAGCGCGGGCAGTATTCGGTGCAGTACCGACACTGGTCGCAGGCAGATTTGCCGATGGCGTTCTGAGCGGCGGCGGGTTTGAGTTTGCGCGCAATCACGGGGTGGTCGCGCGGCAGCACCACCACGCCGGTGGTGGTTTTGGTGACGGGGGTGTCCAGGTCCTCGGTGGTCTCGCCCATCATGAGGCCGCCCACGCACAGCACGGGTTGCTCGGTGGCCCCCCCGCCCGCGGCCGCGATCGCGTCACGAAAAGTCGTGCCCACCGGGACCGTGAGGGTGGTGGGCTGCTTGACCGCCCCGGCCAGGGTGAGGGTCTTGTGGGTGACCGGGCGGCCCTCGGCGGCGGCGGCCACGTTGACCAGGGTTTCCACGTTGCAGACCACCACGCCCACGTGCAGCGGCAGGCCGGCCGGCGGGATCAACCGCCCGGTGGTGGTGTACACCAGGTCATACTCGTCGCCCGCCGGGTAGTAATCGCCCAGCCAGTGCACCCGAATGGGCGTGCCCTGACACGCGGCCTCGACCGCCTCGACCGCGTGGCGGTTCTTGGCCTTGATGCCGATGATGCCCGCCCGCGCGCCTACGGCCTCCATCGCCAGCCTCAGGCCGTGGACCAGCTCCCGTGCCTGGCGCTCCATTACCGCGGCGTCCTTGTGCAGGAGCGGTTCGCATTCGGCGCCGTTGGCGATGACGATCTCCGCCCGGGCCGCGAGCTTGACGTGCGTGGGGAACCCGCCCCCGCCGGCGCCAACCACGCCGGCCTGGAGGATCTGTTCCGCCAGGCTCATGGCCGACTGAGGCTAGCGGCCGGGGGCGGTTTGGCGAGCCGATTCCGGCGCTGGCCGGCCGGCAGTCGCCCGCTTGCCCGGTCGGGGTGATTGCGGCGTCCCCGCTGCCGTCCTGCGTAGGGCGGCGTGCGGTCGCGCGGTTACTCGGCCTCGAAGGCAAACACGGTCACGCTGCACGGGGCCACGCTCAAGGTGGAGCCCGCCGTGACGGGGCCTTCCTCGATGACCACCTTCGGCGGCTGGTCGGGATCGTTGTAGGCCCGGGGATCGGTGCCGGCGATCTGCCAGCGCCGGCCGGGGCCCTTGAGTTTGGCGCCGCTGAGCGTCAGCGGGATGGTCTGGGGCTGGAGGCTGGCATTGACCACACCCAGCGTGAGTGTCTTGCGGTCCCTGCTCCAGGCGGCCTGGGCGTCAATGAGGCCCTCGGTGCGGGTGGCCGCCGGCAGTTCGCCGAAGTGGTGACGGTAGAGCTTGAGGACCAGGCCGGTGGTCTCGAACGCGGCGTTGCGCCGGCTGGTTTTGATGGCGCCGATGACGTTGACGGTCTGCGCGTAGAAGGCCGAGTGGATGAGGTCGCTCTGGCGGGCGTACTCGTGCACGCCGGCGGCGATGCCCAGGGCGTCCTTGAGGAAGTACCGGGTGCCCAGTTCGCCGAAGACGTGCGGGCCGTACCAGTAGTTCCACTCGGTCATGGCGATGCGGATGTCCTTGCCCTTGAGGGAGGGCAGTTCGGCCCGCATCCGGCGGTGGAATTCGGCCTTGGCCCGGATGTTGTCGGGAATCTGCCGCACGTGGGCCATGAGGCCGGGCCGCTCCTGACAGTAGAAGTGCTCGGCGATGGCCTCCATGTGGTCGGCGCAGCGGCGCAACAGGCCCTCGCTCCACGGGCCGGCGTTGCCGGAGGAGATGCAGATGATGTGCGGGTCCACCTCGCGCATCTTGTCCACCACCCAGTTCTGTTTGAGGATGTAGTGGTCCAAGGACATGTAGCCGAGCTGCCAGTTGCCCCACATTTCGTTGCCGATGCCCCAGAAGCGGATGCCAAAGGGCCGGGGCGCGCCGTTTTTCACGCGGCGCGCGCCCCAGTAGGTGTCGGGGCCGCCGTTGCAGTACTCGAGTTGCGCGGCGGCGGAGTAGGCATCGCCGAAGCCGGTGTTGACCGTGATCCACGGCTCGGCGCCGACCAGTTGGCAGAAGCGGATGAACTCATGCATGCCGAAGTCGTTGTGCTCGACGCCGGTCCAGGCGGGGTTGGTGCGCGGCGGCCGGCGGTCGCGCTCCCCGATGCCGTCGCGCCAGTCGTAGCCGCTGACGAAGTTGCCGCCCGGCCAGCGGTAGATGGGGGCCTTGAGCTCGCGCAGCAACGCCAGGGTGTCGGCGCGCATTCCCTCCACGTTGTCCCCCGGCATGAGCGAGGCGGTGCCGATGAACACTGCCCCCTGGTCCACCTTCAACTCCACCCAGCCCTTGTCCGAGGTGCGGGTGGCGGTGAAGTCGAAGGGGTAACGCCGGTACTCGCCGTCCAGGCCGGCCACGGTCATGGAATCGCCCAACCCACGTTCGTCGCCCCAGCTCAAGGTCACCCGGGCATCGGGGCCGGCGGCGGGGTCGGCCTTCAGCCAGACGTAGCCGGTGTAGGATTTGCCTTCGCTGAGACCAAGGTCGTTTTGCCGCAGCCCGCTGTCGGCCTGCACCCGCGGGGAGTGGCGGCCCACGAACGGCTTGTTCGTGCTCATGGTGACGCCGGCCGCGTCGCCGGTGATCTGCCACGGCGAGCGGCCCACCACTGGAAAGGGGGTGTCGCGCAGCGAGGTGTACGGCCGGTATTCCGGCGTGATGGGGTGGTAGAACTTGCGGTCCTCCAGCATCTCCGCCCAGATGCCGCCGTAGATGCAGCGGCCTAGGTGTTCGATGAACTGGCTGTACACGTAGGCGGAAAGCGGCTCGCCCACCCGCGCGGCGTCCACCGTGATCCGCGGCGCGGGCGGCTCGCGCTGGGAGAGTTTCTCGAGGCTGACATCGTCAAACCAGGCCCGCCCCGTGGCGCGGCCCCAGCCGCCCAGCAGACAGTTCAACTGCACGCTGGTCTGGTCTTCGGTCTCGAATTCGGTCTCGACCCGCGTCCAGTCACGTGTGCCGGTGACCGCCGGCGTGGCCACGCCCTGGAGGTTGTGCAGGTTGAACAGCGCGCCGCGCCCCCCGCCCTGGGGGGTGACGTTCTCGGTCTTGATCCAGCCGGAGAGGCGGTAGCGGGCGTAGGGCTCGACGGGAACGTTGGCTGCCCAGCCGATGTCCGCGCCGGACTGCGAGGCCAGCTCGACGCTGCGCTCGCCGGTACGACCCTGCCGCGCGTGGGTGAAGGTCCCCTCCCCGCCCCAGGTCTCTGTCCGCCAGCCGCGCGGCCTTCGGCCTTCGCGGCCTTCGGCCTGCTCGAAGGAGGGATTGGGCACCGGATTCTGGGCCAGGGTTACATGGACGGCCAGCAGCCCCAACGCGGGCAGCAACCAGCGTGCAATGGAAGTGTGCATGGCCACATTGGAATGGGGGGACCGGCCACCGGTCAAGGCTGAGCCGTCTGCGCGGCGGCACTTTTCCGCGCCCGGCCCACACAGCGCCGGCGCCGGCTGGCCGGTGGGGGTGGCCGGAGCCCCGGGCGGGCCGGGCGGGTGCGCCGCACCGCACCGCCCCCACCGCGAGCTTTCGGCCGGGCGGGCGGGCGCTTAGAGTGCCCGCATGAACGCCGCATTGAGCCGCTTTCCCTTTTACCGTCCCCGCCGGCTGCGCCAGTCTGCTACGTTGCGGCGGCTGGTGGCCGAAACCCGGCTGAGCGCCGAACAACTGGTGCTGCCGTTGTTTGTGCGCCCCGGCCGCAAGCTGCGGCGGCCGGTGGCGTCCATGCCCGGCGTCCACCAACTTTCCCCGGATGAACTGGTCGGGGAGGCGCGGCGGGCGTGGGAGGCCGGGGTGCCGGCGGTGCTGCTGTTTGGCATCCCGGACCGGAAGGACGAGCGGGCCAGCGGGGCCTACGCCCGCCGGGGCATTGTCCAGCAGACCGTGCGCCGGCTCAAACGCGAGCTGCCGGAGTTGCTGGTGATCACCGATGTCTGCCTGTGCGAGTACATGAGTCACGGGCATTGCGGGCTGGTTGAGCACGGCCCCCGCGGGGCCCGCATCGTCAATGACGCGACGTTGAAGCTGCTGGCCCGGACCGCGGTCAGCCACGCCGAGGCGGGGGCGGACCTGGTCGCGCCCAGCGACATGATGGACGGCCGGGTGGCGGCCCTGCGGACGGCGCTGGACGCGGCGGGCTTTGCCGAAACGCCCATCATGGCGTATGCGGCGAAATTTGCCTCGGCCTTTTACGGGCCGTTCCGCGAGGCGGCTGAGTCCGCGCCGCGGTTCGGCGACCGCCGCAGTTATCAAATGGCGCCCCCCAACGCCGAGGAGGCGCTGCGCGAGGTGGCCCTGGACCTGGCCGAGGGGGCGGACATTGTCATGGTCAAGCCCGCCCTAGCGTACCTGGACATCCTGTACCGGGTGAAGGCGGCCTTCGGGTACCCCACCGCGGCCTATGCGGTGAGCGGGGAGTACGCGATGATCAAGGCGGCGGCGGCGCAGGGCTGGCTGGACGAGCGGGCCGTGCTCCTGGAGAGCCTCCTGGCCCTGCGCCGGGCGGGGGCGGACATCCTGATCACGTACGCGGCGGTGGACGTGGCGCGCTGGCTGCGCGAGGAGGCAGCGGCGGGCCTCAGTTCTGCACGTTCATGATCGAGTACACGATCAGGGCGATGATGATCAGCCCCAGCGCCAGCCCGCCGTAGAGAAAGAGCTTGTTGGCGCTGTCGCTTTTCCTGGCGAAGCCGGGGCCGACCACCGGTTTGCCGGTCTTGTCCAGCTCCCCCAGTTTCACTCCGCCGATCGGCATGGTCTGCTGCGCCGGCTTGCGGGCCGCCGGCGGGGCGCCGGGCGGAGGTTGGCGACCGTCTTCCAGGCGCAGTTCCACCTTGCCCAGGCGCAGAATCTGGCCCGGTTTGAGCGGGGCCTCGGCGATGGGCTGGTCGTTGATGTAGGTGCCGTTGGTCGAGTTGAGGTCTTTGACCAGCACCTCCTCCCCCTTGAGGATGATCTCGCAGTGATGGCTGGAAACCGAGGGCTCGGCGATTTGAAAATTGTTGTCCTCCAGGCGCCCCACCGTGGTCCGTTCACGACTCAGTTCGTGGACGGTGCCGGTAAACCCTTCTGTCAGGACAACAAGCTTGGCCATGGACGCAGGTAACTGTCGGGCGATTATTCGGCGGAAGGGGGGCAAGTCAAACGGTTTCTGCCCGCGCCCCGCGCGCACGCCGCTTCTCCCGCCGCGCCTGCAGGTCTCACCCTGACACGCCAACCCGCAAAGCCCCGGCGTGGGTGACTCCCGCCTCCCGCGTGGTGGCCACGCTCCGACCACTGGGCCGATGTGTTTCCGGTTTGCCACGGCGCCGGCCGCTGGTTACCAGTGCCCCATGCAAATGTCCTCCATCGTCTCCCGCCGCGCCTTCCTCCGCCGCCTGACCGCGGCCTCCCTCGCCGCTCCCTGGGTCACCCACGGTCTGCGCGCCGCCTCTCCCAACGGCAAACTCCGCCACGCCAGCTTCGGCGCCGGCGGCATGGCCTGGGCGGACGTGAACGAAATTGCGCGCCACCCCCGGGTCGAAGTCGTGGCCGTGGCGGATGTGGACCTCACCCGCACCGCCGAGTTCCGGAAAAAGTTCCCCCAGGCCCGCGTGTACCAGGACTGGCGCGAGCTGCTCGCGCAGGAAAAGGACCTGGACACCGTGAACGTCTCGACGCCCGACCACATGCACGCCCCCATCGCCATGAGCGCCCTCCAGCGCGGTCTGCACGTGCACGGCCAGAAACCGCTCACCCACGACCTCTACGAGTCCCGTCGCCTGACCGAGGTGGCCCGCGAGAAACGCCGCGTCACCCAGATGGGCATCCAGATTCACAGCGCCCGCGAATACCGGCTGGCCGTACGGCTCATCCGGGACCTGGCCATCGGCAAGGTCCGCGAGGTCCACACCTGGAGCGGCAAAAAGTGGGGCGACCCCGGCCCCATGCCGCAACGCACCGACCCCGTGCCCGAAGGGCTGGATTGGAACGGCTGGCTGGGCGTCTGCGCCGAGCGGCCCTTCATTGGCGAGGGCTGGTACCACCCGGGCAACTGGCGCCGGCGCCTCGACTTCGGCACCGGCACCTTCGGCGACATGGGTTGCCACATCTACGACCCGGTCTTCAAGGCCCTGGCCCTGACCGCCCCCCGGAGCGTGCGCTCCGAAGGCCCCGCCCCCAACGAACACAGTTGGGCCGTGGACGCCGTCATCCCCTACGTCTTCCCCGGCACCCCCTATACCGCCGGCCCGACCGTGAACGTGACCTGGTACGACGGCGACGCCCGCCCGCCCCGCTCCGTGCTGGACCTTCTGGGTGAAACTCCCGTCCCCGACCAGGGCACGATCTTCATCGGCACCGACGGCGTGATGCTGCTGCCGCACATCGGCCCGCCGGTGCTGCTGCCCGAGGCGAAGTTCGAGCACTACCCCCTGCCCAAGGTCCAGGGCGAAAACCACTGGCTTCAGTGGGTGGACGCCTGCCTGGGCCAGGGCACACCCGCGGCGAACTTCGACTACGCCGGCCCGCTCACCGAGGCGGTGCTGCTGGGCAGCGTGGCCACGCGCTTCCCCAGGACCACCCTGGAATGGGACGCGCGGGCGCTGAAATTCACCAACCTCCCCGCCGCCAACGCCCACGTCCGCCGCACCTACCGCCAGGGCTGGGAAGTGGCGGGGCTCTGAGCCCGGGTGTGCACCCGCCAGGGCGGCCCCCCGCCGCCGTCACGCCCGCGCGTGGCGGCCCGCGCCGCTCCGCCACTCAAAACACCCGCGACATGCCCTCTTCGAGGATGCACAGGTGCGAGGCCTGACCGACCCGGCGGGCCAGCTCGCGCAGGCGCCGCGGCGGCTCCTCGAGGTCCTCGAAGGAGAGCCGGAACGTGCCATAGTGCATGGGCACCAGCCACTGCGCCCCCAGCTCGCGGAAGGCCTTCAGCGCGTCCTCCGGCCCCATGTGCACCTGCCGCAACCCTTCCGGGTGGTAGGCGCCAATGGGCAGCAGCGCAATCTCCGGCCGCCCGCGCCGGCCGATTTCCTGGAAGCCGTCGAAGTAGGCACTGTCCCCGGCGTGATACAAGCGGCGGCCCTGATGTTCGATGAGGAAGCCGCCGTAGCCGCGGTGGTGGTCGCCCAGGGTGCGTGCCCCCCAGTGCTTCGAGGGGGTCAGGGTCACCTGGAGCCCGCGCCGGCTGAAGGTCTCCCACCACTCCAGCTCCAGCACCCGGTCAAAGCCCAGGCCGCGGGTCAGCTCGGCCACGCCCCACGGCGCCACCCCGATGCGGGGGCCGGGCAGCCGGCGCAGCGAGGGCTTGTGCAGGTGATCGAAATGGGCGTGGGAGATGAGCACCACCTCCGCCGCCGGCAGGTCCTTCAGGTGCAGGCCGGCGCGCCGCAGCCGCTTGAGCAGAAACAGCCAGTTGGCAAAGTTCGGGTCAATCAGCAGGTTCAGGTCGCTGAACTGGATCAGAAACGACGCGTGGCCGATCCAGGTCACCGCCACCTGCCCGGGGCGCAACTGCGGCGGCACAAACAGCCGCGGTTCGCCCCGCCGCCGCGTGCGCAGCGATTTCCAGACGACCTCGCGGAAAAAGCTACGGGGATCGAAGGTCCGGCTGGGGGTCAGGTCCTTGAAGGAACGGGGCAGGCGGCGGGCGGGGGAGGCGCCGGCGGCGCCCGGGTCTGGATCGGCGGCGCTCACAACAGGCGGCCCTGGCTGCCGGCGGGGAGCAGGCCCAGCTTCCGGTAACTGAGCTCGGTGGCCACGCGGCCCTGGGGTGTGCGTTTGAGGTATCCCTCCATGATCAGGTACGGCTCATACACCTCCTCGAGGGTGTCGGGCTCCTCACCCACCGCCACCGCCAGCGAGCCGATCCCCACCGGCCCGCCGCCGAACTTCACCAGCAGCGTCTCGAGGATGCGTTTGTCCATGTCATCCAGCCCGTCCCGGTCAATCTCCAGCAGCGCCAGCGCGCGGTCGGCCAGGGCGGCATCCACCCGGCCGTCCCCGCGCACCTGGGCGAAGTCCCGCACCCGGCGCAGGAGGTTGTTGGCGATGCGCGGAGTGCCGCGGCTGCGCCGGGCGATCTCGAACGCCCCCGCCTCGTCCATCGTCACTCCCAGCAGCCGCGCCGAGCGGAGCACGATGCGCTGGAGGTCCGCCGCCGCGTAGTAGTCCAGCCGCTCGCGCATGGCAAAGCGCGTCAGCAACGGCGCGGACAGCAGGCCGCTGCGGGTGGTGGCGCCGATGAGGGTGAACCGCGGCAGGTTCAGCCGCACGCTGCGCGCGTTGGGCCCCTGGTCAATGATGATGTCCAGCTTGAAGTCCTCCATCGCCGGGTAGAGGTACTCCTCGATGGTCTTCTGCAGGCGGTGGATTTCATCAATGAACAGCACATCCCCCGCCTCGAGGTTGGTCAGCAGTCCCGCCAGATCGCCCGCCTTCTCGATGCTCGGTCCGCTGGTCGCCTTCAGGTTGGCGCCCATTGCCCTGGCCAGGATGTGCGCCAGCGTGGTCTTGCCCAGCCCCGGCGGCCCGCTCAACAGCAGGTGATCCAGCGGCTCGCCCCGCTGCCGGGCCGCCTGCACCGCGATCTCCAGCCGCTCCTTGACCCGCCCCTGGCCGGTGAACTCCGCAAACAGCGACGGCCGCAGCGTCACGTCCAACGCCACGTCGGGCTTGCTGAGGGCTCCCGAAATCAACCGCTCGGCCACGACCGGAAGGTTGGGAAAAGCCCCCCCGCCCCACAAGGGAAAACCCGGGGCCCGCCGCCCCTCACTTGTCACTGGTTCGGCCCCGGCCACCCACTATCCTTCCCCTCCATGCAACCGCTGGATGTGCAGATCATTGGCGAGGAACTCGCCCTCAAATGGCCCGACGGCACCGAAAGCTACCTCCGCCTCGAGGCCCTCCGCCGCGCCTGCCCCTGCGCCGGTTGCCGCGGCGAACCGGACGGGCTCGGCCACCTCCACCGCGGCCCGCCGCCGGTCCTGATCGCCGCCTCCTTCCGCCTCCGCCACCTCGGCCGCGTCGGCCACTACGCCCTCCAGCCGGTCTGGGAAGACGGCCACGACGCCGGCATTTACCCCTTCGACTACCTCCGGCACCTGGCGGCCGCCCACGACAACCCCCGCGCCTGATCCCCACCCCCATGCACGTGCTGACCTTCCCCACCCCCGCCGCCGTCCACCAGGCCGCCGCCGACCTTCTGGCCGGCACGCTCACCGCCCCGGACACGCGCAACGTGGTGCTGGCCGGCGGCAACACCCCCCTGCCGGTGTACGCCGCGGTCGCCGCCCGCCGCCTCCCCCTGCGCCACCTCCGGCTGTTCGTGCTGGATGAGTACGTGGGTGTGCCGGCCGGGGACCCCCGCACCTGCTCGAACCTCCTCCGCCGCACCGCCGCCGAAGCCTGGGGGATGTCGCCGGACCGGTTCTTCGCGCTGGACCCCGACCCCGCACGGGCGGCCGACGCGGTGCGCGCCCACGAACAGGCCCTCGCCGCCGCGGGCGGCGCGGACCTGGCCGTGTTGGGGTTGGGCACCAACGGCCACCTTGGCTTCAACGAACCCGGCACCCCGCCCGATGCCTCCGCACGCGTGCTCGGGCTCGAACCGGAGTCCGTCGAAGCCAACCGCCGCTGGTTCGGCGGCAAATTCGCGCCGGCCCGCGGCGCCACCCTCGGCCTCGCCACCCTCCTGGCCGCACGCCGCGTCCTGGTGCTGGCCTGCGGTCCCGCCAAGGCCGCCGCCGTCGCCGCCATGGTGCGCGGGCCGCGCGACGGCCGCTGCCCCGCCGCCTGGTTGCAAATCCATCCCGACGCCTGGCTGTTCACCGACACCGCCGCCGCCAGCGCACTGGACCGCGGCAGTGGGACATAGGCCTCCGGCTTGCCTGCTCGCGACAGTGTGGTGCGGGCCTCCGGCCTGCATTTGCGCGCCCCCCCGGCCGCCGCCAGCGGGGGGAGCCTGACAGGCCGGTAATCAGGCGGGCGCCTCTCCGTTTCTTGCCGTGGCCGGGGTGGAACCCCGCGCCACGGCCCCAGCAATCAATGGGAATGCGCCCCCATCCCGCCCGGCGGTTCCGGCTTCCCGCCTCCGGCAGCGTTTGTCAGACTCGCGCCCATGACACTGACCGAAACCCGCGCCCTGCTCGAGCGCCTCCGCCGGGGCGAGACTTCGCTGGAGGCGGTAGTGCGCGCCCTCCAGGCCGCGCCGTTTGCTGACCTGGGCTTTGCGAACGTGGACACCCACCGCGCGCTGCGGCAGGGCTTCCCCGAGGTCATTTTCGGCGCCGGCAAAACCGCCGCCCAGGTGGTGGGCATCGCTGAGCGCCTGTTTCAACAGCATGGCCGCGTGCTGGTCACCCGCGCCACGCCCGAGCACGCCCGCGCCCTGCGCCGCCGGTTCCGCGCCGCCCGGCATCATGAGGTGGCGCGCTGCATCACGCTGGCCGAGACCCCCCTGCCGCCGCGGCCCGGCTACCTGGCCGTGCTCTGTGCCGGCACCAGCGACCTGCCCGTGGCCGAGGAGGCGGCGGTAACGGCCGAGTTCATGGGCAACCGCGTCGAGCGGCTCTTTGACGTGGGTGTGGCGGGCCTGCACCGGTTGCTGGGACGGCTGGAACTGGTCCAGGGCGCGCAGGTGCTGGTGGTGGTGGCCGGCATGGAAGGCGCCCTGCCCAGCGTGGTGGCCGGGCTGGTGTCGCGGCCGGTCATCGCCGTGCCCACCAGCATTGGTTATGGCGCCAGCTTCGGCGGCCTGGCGGCGCTGCTGGGGATGCTCAACAGTTGCGGCAGCGGGGTGACGGTGGTGAACATTGACAACGGCTTCGGCGCCGGCTACGCCGCCAGCCAGATCAACGCCCTGGCTGCCGAAACCGCCGCCGGCCGGCAGTCCGCGCCCGCACCCACAGAAACTGCGCCTGCGCAGCCGGCAAGCCCTTCCTCCACCTCCCGCCCGGCCCGCCTCCGCCGCCGCGTCCGATGAAGACGCTTTACCTCGACCTGTTCAGCGGCATCAGTGGCGACATGCTGGTGGGCGCCCTGCTGGACCTGGGCGCGGACCTCGCCCGGCTGGAACGCGACCTGGCCGGGCTGGACATCGGCGGCTACCACCTCCACGCCACGCGCCGGCCCAGGGCCGGCATCAGCGGCACCCGGTTCGAGGTGCACCTCGAAGCCGGGCCGGCCGCGGCCCACGCGACGCCGCCCGGCCACGACTCTTCCCACCCTCATGACCCGGCCGGGGCCGGCCACCCGGCGCATCCTGCCCCCGCCGGGCACGCGCACGCCGAACCCCCGGCCCACGCCCACGGCCGGGACTTCGCCACCATCCGGGACCTGCTGGCCGGCAGCGGGCTCTCCCCCTGGGTCAAGACCACGGCCCACGCCGTGTTTCGCCGCATCGCCGAGGCCGAGGGGCAAATCCACCAGCAACCGCCGGAGCGCGTGCATTTCCACGAGGTCGGCGCGGTGGATTCGATCGTGGATATCGTGGGCGCCTGCCTGGCGCTCGAACAACTGGGCCGGCCCCGCGTGCTGGCCTCGGCGGTCGTGGACGGCACCGGGTGGGTGCGCTGCGCCCACGGCCGGTTTCCTGTGCCCACGCCGGCCACGGTGGCCATCCTGGCCGCACGCGGCGTGACCGTCAGCCAATGCGCCGAGCCGCACGAGCTGGTAACGCCCACCGGCGCCGCCCTGCTGGCCGAGCTGGTCGAGTCGTTCGGCCCCCTGCACGAGTTCCGCCTCGAACGTGTCGGCTACGGGCTGGGCACCCGCGAGCTGTCGAGCCGACCCAACGTGTTGCGGGCCTTGTGGGGCGAGACCGCCGCGACCACCGCCGCCCCCCACGATTGGGAAACC
The DNA here is from genome assembly GCA_037439785.1 of Verrucomicrobiales bacterium. Taxonomy (GTDB): domain Bacteria; phylum Verrucomicrobiota; class Verrucomicrobiia; order Limisphaerales; family J093; genus DSVZ01. The sequence continues at coordinate 107,593 of JBBIVJ010000001.1, forward strand.
GACACCGTGGCGGTGCTGGAAACCAACCTGGATGACGTCACCCCCGAACTGCTCGCCCACGCCGCCGCGCGGGCCCTCGCGGCGGGGGCGCTGGACGTCTTTCACGTGCCGGCGCAGATGAAAAAAGGCCGACCCGGCACGCTGTTTACCGTGCTCTGCCCGGAGGCGGAGGCCGACCGGCTGACCGGCCTGCTGCTCACCGAGACCAGCGCCTTCGGGGTGCGCCGCAGCCGGGCCGAGCGACGCAAGTTGCGGCGCGACGTCGTGACGGTCCCCACGCCTTTCGGGCCGGTGCAGGTGAAGCGCGGGTGGCTGGACGGGCGGGTGGTCCAGCGCGCGCCCGAGTTCGAGTCGTGCCGCCAGGTGGCCGAGCAGGCGGGCGTGCCGGTGAAGCAGGTGTTTGAAGCAGCGCTGGCGGCAGCCAACCTCGCCGCGCCCCCCGCCGAGTAAGCCGGGCCTCCTCGCCCGACCCGGCCCTTTGTCCTGCCCACGGGGGGACGATTGACGCGGGAGGATTGACGATTGACGTGTCCGCCGGAGCACGGGGAGGGAAGCCCGTGCCCGCGACCTTCTGGCTTCTGACTTCTGGCTTCTGACCTGACTTTGCCCTTCGACCTTCTGTTTGTGCTGCAGGCCTCCGGCCTGAACGTCATGCATCCGGGACGGCTCCACCACCACTCTCCGGCCTCCGGCGCTTCCTCCGTTCCTGAGTTCCCAATTATCCTCCCTCGACCTTCGACCTTCGGACTTCGACCGGCCTGCCGCCACGCGCGGGCTTTGGGCTTGGCCGGAGCCGGCACGCCGCCAAGACTCCCGTCCATACACCTCCGGTGCTTTCTCCTCGGGGCTGCCCTCCTGTCCGGGGCCGCGGTTGTCGAGGCGGATTACGAGTTGGGGCCGGATTCGCTGGCGCGGGCGCCCGGCGTGCCGGCCGGCCGGATCGAGGCCTTCCACTTCAACAGCTCGCGCATCTTCCCCGAGACCGGCCGCGACGGCTGGGTGTACATCCCGGCACAGTACCGGGCCGGGGAGCCGGCGGCCCTGATGGTCTTTCAGGATGGCCACGCCCACGTCTCGACCAACGGCCAGATGCGCGTGCCGATCGTGTTCGACAACCTCATCGCCCGCGGCGAAATGCCCGTGACGGTGGGGGTGTTCCTCAACCCCGGCCACCGCGGGCCGGGTGTACGTGACCTCGAGGGCGGGCATCCACGTGTTTGATGCCCGGGGCCGGTTCAGCGGCCTGATCCGGTCACCGGCAGGGGCCGGCACGCCGGTCAGTTGCGCCCTGGCCGGACCGGACCGGGTCTGGCTGTATGTCTGCTGCGGTGAGGGGGTGTTCCGACGCCGCACTCTCGCCAGCGGTGTGGTCCCCGGAGACGTCGCGCCCGGCATTTCGGGATTGCCTTCGTCACAGCAGCGGCCTACCGTGAGGGCGCTCTTTGACACGCGCCGGTCGAGTGACCGGCGGAACACGCTCCGGCGTCCGGGAACCCCGTGTGAATCGGGGACGGTTGCGCCACTGTGACGGGCTACAAGCTCCCCAGGCCACTGCGACAGCGGGAAGGCGGGAGCGAGGTTTGAAGCCCGCGAGTCAGGATACCGGCCGGGGCGTGCTCGTCGGATGCCGCCCCGGGTGGGGTGGCATCGCTTCTCCGCAAAGAGAAGGATGAGGCCAGTTCGCCGGGCCGGCCCTGCCGGCTCGGTGGAATTTCACGGGAACGCCTTCCTTCGTGATTTGCCGGAGGAAGGCGTTGGCGTTTACGGGACGGCCGTCCCCGCCTACGCCGGCCCCGGTCTGGTCTCGCCGCACACTCCAACCCGGCGGGGTGCTCCTGCGCGCCCCGCCACGCCGAGATCAGACATGAACGCTGCCACATACCTCGTTCGTTCCCTGACCGCCGCGGGTGCGGTGGTCGCCCTTGTCCCCTCCCAGTCCGCCGCCTCCTTCGACGACATCGCGTTCTGGGCCGGCACCGGCGCCCACCGCGCCGCCCTGGTGATTGACTGGCAGGACGCGCAGGCCCCGCCATCCCTGCTCTGGGGCTTTCGTTGGGACGGCACCGCCACCGGCCTGGACATGCTCACCGCAGTGATCCAGGCCGACCCCCGCCTCTTCGGCCACCTGGGCCAGTTCGGCTGGGGCACGGCCGTCTTCGGCCTTGGCTACGACTTGAACGCCAACGGCGTGTTTGCCGTGGCCCCGCCCCTGGCCTTCGACAGCGGCGGGCTGGCCGTGGACACCAATCCCGATGATGCCCGCGCGGCGGTGGATGACGGCGACCACTGGCGCGAGGGCTGGAACACCGGCTTCTGGGCCTACTACCTGAAGGGCTCCAGCGGCGAGGCCTGGGAGTCGGCCATGACCGGCGCTGCCGACCGCGTCCTGAGTGACGGCGCGTGGGACGGCTACAGCTTCGCCGCCGGCTTCGTCAGCGCGGCGCCGGGCGAACCGATGCCGGCGGCCGTGCCCGAGCCGGGCACCCTGGCCTTGCTGGCCCTGGGCGCTCTGGCGCTGGCCCGGCACTGGAAAGCGTCAAGCCGCCGCGATACTTCTGGCGTTTCATGATCCGGGGGACGTTCAGCCGACTTACCCGAATCGTCCTCCGCGCCCGCTCGCGGCCGGTCCGGCGCCGGTTCTCCCGGTCCGGCCCGGTCGCGGGCGGTGCACTGTTGCTGGGTGCGCTGGTCGCGGGGCGCGCGGCGGCCCAAACGACGCCGCCGGCCGGCGCCGCGTTTGCCGCGGAACTCGTCGCCGCCCAAGGTCCGTTCGGGCCGGCGCCGTATGACGACCCCGCCGCCGTGCTGGGCCCGCCGGCAACGGAGTTTTTCGACCCGCTGGGCGCATGGTCCGGGGGCTCACCGGTTCGGCGCGTGAAACTGGTCGAGCCGGCCTACCATTTGGACCCCACCCGGACCCACCCGCTCCTGCTCACCTTGGAGGAGGGCGCGGAAGTGGTGGTGCGGCTGGACCGGGAGGTCCGCGACGAGCCGGCGCATCCCTTCGGCGTGGACCTGCTGGTGTTCGGCAACGCCGCCTTCACCGCCGCCGGCATGGTGACGGACGCGACCGATCTCAACACGCTGCGCCTGAGCGGCGGCGGTTTTTACGAGCCGCTCCAGGTCTCGGTCAGCCCCGGCTACACCGGCCGGCCGGGCGAAGACCCGGACCGCTGGGAAACCTGGGCCTGGTACCGCTACGAAACCGGGCCGTTCGCCGACACGCCCTTCCCCACCCAGGCCCACGCGTGGGACGCCGACCGTGCGGCCTGGACCGACCGGCTCATGGACTTCACCAAGCCGGCGAACCCCGCGCTGGTGGCATGGTTTGCGCCGGGTGCGAGGCGGGCATTGACCGCGGCCGAGGCCATCGCGCTTTACGATGGCGCCGGCGGCGGTACGGGCTTTGACCTGCGCAAGTCCGGGTTCGCGGCGGTTCGCTACGTGAAAATCACCGGCCGTCCGGGCTTCAGCGGCGGCGAGGTGGACGCGGTGGCGGCGGTCCGACCACTGCGTGTGGGCGACAGCCTTACGCTCGTGCCGGAGAACGTGCAGAACGGGCCGTTCGAGCAGGTGTTTCTGGGGATCGAGCCCTCAACGGCGCCGGCCTTGAAGGTGACGTGTCACGCGGTGGACGCGGCATTGCGGGTTGTCACCCGACCGCTGCCCGCGAACGAACTCCCCCCCGGCCTGCCCGGCACGGTGCTTCAGGCCCTGGCCCTGGACGCTCAACCCCTTTTCGCGGAAGCGCCGGCTTCTTTCGCGGCCGACCTGACGTTGTTCCTCCCCGCGGACGACGCCGGTGATGGCGGGAATTTGGGTCTGTGGCAGCGGACCAGCGAGGGCTGGGCGCCGGCGCCGTTTGCCCATGACCCCGGCCAACACGCGGTGCTGCTGCGTGGCCTCACCGCGTTGACGGACCTGGTGTTGGTGCAGGTGCGGCCGCCGGCACTGGAACCGTCTGTCTCGGGCGACGGCCCGGGCGTGCGCTTTACGCCCTGGCCGGGCTGGCGACATGTGCTGGAACGCAGCGAAGACCTGCGCACCTGGCGGTCCGTGGCCGAGATGACGCCGTCGGAGGCCGCGCCGGTCCGCTTGAGCGATTCGGCGCCGCCGGCGGCGGGGGCCTTTTATCGGTTGCGAATCGAGCGGCCATGAACGCGAAGACCCGCGCGCACCGGGCATGTTGGGGGTGGCGAAGCCGGGGCTTCACGCTGGTCGAGTTGCTGGTGGTGGTGGCGGTGCTGGCGGTGCTGGTGGGCCTGCTGCTGCCGGCGCTGGCCCGCTCGAAAACCTCCGCCCGCAGCGTCGCCTGCCTGAATCACCTCCGCCAGATGGCCCTGGCGGCGCAGATGTACACGGATGCCCACCGGCAGTTCTTCCCGCCGGCCTACGCCCAGGCGGTCGAGGACGGCGTCACGGTGCTGCGGGCCTGGGATTTCACCACCCGGCCGGGACCGACGCCGCAGGTCACCGCCGGTCTGCTCTGGGAAGGCCTGCCGCCGCAGCAAATCCAGCAATGCCCGGCCTATCGCGGTCCGGCCAACTGGCTGGCCGATCCGCACACCGGCTACAACTACAACACCAGCTACCTCGGCCACGGCCAGCTCGAGAGCATCCCCGAACCGGCGCGCCTCTCCGACGTCAAGCAACCCGCCGCCACCGCCCTGTTCGGCGACGGTGAGTACGCCAGCGGCGCGAACAAATTCATGCGCGCCCCCTGGCCCAACCCCGGCGACGCCGGCTTCCGCGGCCGCTGGGCCGGGACGCAAGGGTACCGGCACGGGGGACGAAGCAACGTGGCGTTCTGCGACGGCCACGCCGCGGCCTGGCGCGCGCGCTTCGCGGAGAATCAGGACGGCGCCGACCGCGTGGCGGACGGGACCGGTTTCCTGTCGGCGGACAACTCCCTGTACGACCTGGATTGAGCGGCCGCGTCCGACGCGCCGCCGGCGGGGCGCTCAGCGCAGGCGCATCCAGAAGCGGTAGAACCGGGTGGCGCCCGCGGGCCGTGGCAGTTCGACCTCGAACTCGTCGTTGCCCAGCGGGGTGGGGCCGATGCCGGTGGGGGCAAAGCCGCTGCTCAGGGTGTCCGCCGCCTCCACCACGAACTGGAAGTGGCCGGCGTAGGCGGCGGGGAACTTCCACTTCACGCCCAGCTTGCCGGCCGGTTTGAGCACCAGCTCGAGCGCCGGCGGCTGCAGCACCACCACGGGCCCGGTGCCCTTGATGGCTTTGTCATTGGGATCGGTGCCGTCGAGGAACTCCTGCAGGTTCGAGTAGCCGTCCCCGTCCTTGTCGCCGTGGGCGCCCTCGGCCAGGCCGCCGAAGAAGGCGCACTCGAAGTTGTCGGGCAGCAGGTCGCCGTCCGCGTCCACGACCGGGAGGGCGGGGATGGCGAGCACAATGGCGGAGAGGACTTCAAGGCCGCGGTCGGCGCAGTCGCCGGCGTCCCCATCGGCGTAGCCCACGACCTGGATCGTCGTGCCCGGCACCAGCTCGAAGTCGGGGAAGAGGTAGTTGCCCCCCTCGGCGAACCAGAGGCTCCAGGTCTGGGTACCATCGCTGAGCACCGTGCAGCCCTCGGGCATGGGATCGGGCAGGACGGTCAGGTGGAGCGTCACCTTGGGCCGGCTGAAATCGAGAGCCATCAACTCGGCGACGGCGTTCGCGGCGGCGAGGCGCTGCGCGGGGGTGAGCGTGGTGGCGGCCAGGTAATTCGAGTGCAGGGTGCCGGCGAACAGGAAATGGCGGAGCACTTCCACCGGCAGGGGGTACTGGCCGGGCGCGGCGTTGTTCGAGAGGCTGCTGATGCGGTACACGTCATCGGCAAGGGCGCGCAAGGCGGCGACGTTGGCGCCAGCGCCACCCACCGCGGCCAGCAGGCCCTGATGCACCGCGACCAGGCGGTGGGCCGGCTGGCCGGCCTGCTCCCGCTCGAGGGCGAGCAGGGCCGCACTGCCGGGGAAGTGCCGGTCCACATCGCCCGGTCGGGCGGGGAACAGGGTAAGCTGGTTGGTGGGCGGCAGGCCGCGCGCCTGCAGCAGCAGCTCGAACTTCCGCTCGGTGAGCAGGGCCACCAGCGTGTCCAACGGGCCGGGGGCGGTGATGACGCGGGTGCGCGGGCGGGCGGCGGCGGCGGCCTGGGAGGCGGCCCGCCAGGCGGCGGCCTGGGAGGCGGGCGTGCCCGGGCCGGGCGTGAAGTTCACCTCCAGTCCGGCGTCCTGCGAGGGGATGGGCTCAAGGGCGAGCAGTTCGCGGCCGAGGTTCTGGTCCGCCGCCGCGGTCTGGATGGGGAAGTGGGGATCGGTGGCCAGGGCCAGCAGGCGCTGGCGGTCGTCCACGCCGAGGTTGCGAAGGCGGGCGGCGGGGTTGAGCACGCCGGGCACGCCCAGGTTGGCGGTGAGGGCGGAGCCGAGGAGGTCGCCGGCCAGGTTGAAGGCGCGCACGGTCACCCCGGTGCGGGCCAGGGCCGGGCCGGGCACGGTACCGTCCAGCGGGCGCGGGGTAACGTACAGGTCGAAGCCCGAGCCATCGTCCAGGCGCGGGCCGGCCGGGTGGCTGGCGGCGGCGTAGGGGTTGGAGCCGGCCACCAGTTCCTCGAGGTCATTGAAACCGTCGCCGTCGGCGTCCTTGCCGCTGCTGACCGGGTCGAGTCCGGCCCCCAGCTCGAGGTAGTCGGGTGTGCCGTTGTTGTTGGCGTCCAGACCCACCTCGACGAAGTCCGGCACGCCGTCGTGGTCCGAGTCCAGTGTCCATTGGTCGGCCGGGAAGGTGTAGGTGGCGTGGCGGACGGGAGACTTGCGGGTGCTGCCGCCACCCTGCTGGGCGAAGTAGCTGACGGTGGTGTCGAAATAGACCGGGAAGGGCGCGGTGTAGGTGGACCAGGCGGCCACGGGGTTGGTGCGGTAAAAGATCGTGGCCCCGGCGAGCGAGGCGGTGAGGGTGATCTGGACCGCGGCGGGTTGCGGGCCGGGTGGCGGGCTGATGGTTACGTCGGCCACTTCATCGCCGCTGGGGGGCAGGAAGCTGAAGACCGAGATGGCCTCGTGGTACTGGTTGGCCAGACCGAAGGCCGCCGGCGGGGTGACGCGGGCCACGGTGCGGGGGGTGGGATTGCGCAGGCCCTGGGTGGTGCCCTGGAAGGTCTCCACCCGCACAGAGATTTGCGGCGGCGCCCCGCTGATCTGCGGCTGGGAGGTCCAATCCCCCGCCGCCAGCCGCTGCACCAGATTCGGCGCGGGCGCGACAAACGGCTCGAACTGGAACAGGAAGACGTTCGCCCCGCCGGCATGGCGGTTGAGCGTGTCCAGCGCGCCGCTCTCGGCCAGGGTGTACGGTCCGCTGCCCGCGCTGGTGTACCGGTGGAAACGCGCCGGGCGCCCCTCCGGACCGGAGAAGGCCACGAAGCCGTCCGCCGTGGCCACGGCGCCGCCGAAGCGTTCGCCCGCCGGCGCGGCCAGGGCCTGGAAGAGCGTGGGCGCGCTCGCGCCGTCGAAGTTCAGGATCACCGCCGTGGCGCCGCCGTGGCGCAGGGCCAGCAGCCGCCCGCCGCTGGCGGTGGGGATCACGAACAGCGCCTCGGCGTTGAAGCCCAGCGGGAAGGTCGAGCCGCCGCTCAGATTGAAGGAGCCCGGGGTGGGCTCGGCAACACGGCGATGGTGGATGCTGGCGGACCCCGCCGTGTGAAAGACGAAGTCGAAAAGGGCCGAGGCGGAGAAGCGGTGATTCAGCACCTGCGCGACATCGGGCACCCCGGCGATGGTGGCGACGTTGACCGGTGCTCCGGTGGCGAGGCTGACCAGGCGGAACTCATCGCCCGCGCCGGCCGTGGCGACCAGGAGGCCGAGCACGTCGGCCACGCCGGTCATGAGCTGCGCGGGCTGGGCGCGCAGGACTTCGGCGGCCTCGGCGGCCTCGCCCAGGATGGAAAAGGCCGCGCCGGTCGAGCGCACCAGGGCGCGGCGGCGCGGGGCGGGCGGGTTGTTCAGGGCGGTGAGGATGTAGAGGTCGTGGTGGGCGGTGTTGCCGGCGCCGCCGATGTCCAGGGCCGCGACGTGGGCCGGGCCGATGCCGCCCATGTACACCTCGCGCGGCACGCCGTTGACCAGCGGATCGTCGCAGGGGATGACCAGCACGCGGTTGGCGTCCGGACCGGCCAGCACCAGCGCGTCGCGCGCGGTGTCCAGCACCCGGCCGGCACTGACGCCGGTGACACCGGTGACGCCCCCCGGTCGGGAAGCGGTCCATTGATGGCCGCCGCCCGCCTGGCCGTAGCCGATGAGGTAGGCGCCGGATTCGAGGTCCACCACGGCGGCGTCGGGCCGGCCGTCGCCGTTGAAGTCGGCGCTCAAGTAGGCGGAACCGGCGGAGAGAACCGGGTAAGCGGGTTGCGCGAGCAGCGCCGGCGACGCCAGCACGGCGGCGATCATCACCGTGGACAGGAAACGCAGCGTTCTCATGGCGTGGCCTCCACGACGTTGGTGGGGATGACCTCCTTGATCTCGCCATCCGGCCCGAGCCGGACGATGAGATAGACATACCGCGCGCCGGTGACCACAGGCTGAGTGTCCACGAGCCATAGGGCCCCGGGCAGTTCTCCGCCGCCAACAATGACTCCATCAGTCACCCGGATGAACGGATCATGGATCACGGTCACCGGTCCGCGCTGCGGGTCGTTGGCAAACGCATGGGCGATCTCCTCCATCAGCGGCGTGACCTGGATCAGGTCGTAACCAACCTGCGGGTACTCCGGCGAAACGGCCTGGACGCGATAGACCACCGCCGGGAAGAGCTTTTCACCGAACTTGTTGGTGTACAGGTGGAACATCGGGTCGCGATGCAGGCGCAGGCTGGGCAGGTTCACCTCGGGCCGTTCCTTGGGCACGTTGACCAGGTCGCGGCGCGGCACCTCGCCAATGCGGATGGCCAGACCGGGGAAAATGTTGTCCGGCATCCGCGCGGCCTGGAGCGAGGGATGGAAGAAGTTCAGGTCCGGCAGCGGGCGCGCCGGCCAGGGCACCTCCGGACCGACCAGCGGCGGCACGTGCCAGCTCAGGGACTCGGCGTTGCTGTCCGGCCCGGGCACGCCATCGGGGCCGACGGCGGCCACCATCACGGTGTATTCCTGGCCAAGGGCGATGTTGACGGTGACCTCGAACTGCGCGCCGTTGCCGAAGGCCGGGCCGACCGGCGGGGTGCGGTACAGGAAGAAGACGTTGGTGCGCGGTTCGTTGCCGACGAGGTACTGCTTGACCCGATTGGTGATCAGGGTGCCGAGGTCCGGCGAGGGATTGGGCGGCATGAAGCCGAGGGCGTTGGCGATGGAGACCTCGAAGCGGCTCACGCCGTAGGGCGGGCAGAACCAGCGCACCTTCATCTTCGGGCTGGACTCGTCCCCGACCGGCTCCAGGGGCGCCAGCAGGGGCACGGCCATCGGCATCTGGATTTCGATGCACTCGTCAATCTGCACCAGCGGGCTGGCGTTGCCGTGCTCGTCGAAGAGCTGGGCAAAGTAGCAGATGACCGCGGCGTTGGCCGGCATGTCCGGGTCCTGCACGGTGATCTGGGACACGTCGTCGAAGTTCGCCGGCCCCTGCTTGATGAGGGTGAGCGGGCCGTTGTCCACGCGGCGGTAAAGGCGGTACTCCTTGGTGCCGGGGGTGAGGGTGATGACAATGTCCGGGCCGACCACGCCGCCGTCCGGACCGTTGGGCTGCGGGTTGTGGGCGCCGCGGCAGGGGCCGAACTGGCCGGTGGCGGCGCTCCGGCGCGGGATTTTGCGGCAATCCACGCGCACGGCGAAGGGCACGCGGCGGATGGTGGTGGTCTTGGGGTCGCGGATGGTGGTAACGAAGACAAAGTCGGAAGTCTGGCCCTGGTCGTCCCCAGCCCGGCACCAGAACAGGATTTCCCCCTCCTGGACCTGGACGCGCGGGACGGTCCAGCGCCACACCAGCAACGGCTCCTGGGGCGGGAAATAAACGCGGCCCAGGAAGTTCGATTCCGTCAGGTCGCGGAAGTAGAACTCGGCCCAGCGGACCTCCGGCCGCTCGCGGCGCACCTCGAATTCGTAGTAGGCCAGGGCCGGGTCCTGGTTGCGGCCATCCGGGTCGTTGAAATCCACCGGGTCGCGCGGCACCACGGCGTAGGCGCAGCACATCACATCAATGCGCCCGCCGGGACCGTCCGGCCCGGTGCGGTCGCGCAACACGCCATAGACCGGCCGGCTGTGGGGGGAAAAGTTGCCGCCGCCGCAGGCACCGTTGTCCACCGAGCGGATGGTGTACCAGAAGGTCTTCGAGTAGTCGGCCGGCGCGGTGGGCGAGCCGGCGCCGTCGTCGAGGTAGCTGTACAGCGTTTGGCCCGGCACGTGAGGGAAGGGGCCGGCGATGCGGTTGAGCAGGGGGTTGCCGCCGGCGGCCTGGACGTCGTCCGGCGCGGCCCAGCGGTACACGTAATAGCCGGTGACGGTGTCGGTGGTGTTGGTGTTGGGGCGCCAGAGCACCTTGAGCTTCTGCTTCGCCGCGCCGCCGGTATAGGTGTAGTCGTTTTCGACCCGCACGGCGAGGGGGGCGTCCGGCGGCAGGCGGTCGCACACGGTCACCAGCAGGCCGGGGGAAGGGCTCCAGTCGCGGCCGAGCACGTCCCGGGAGGTGACGAAGTAGTAGAACTGCGCGCCGTTCTCGAAGGGGACGCCCCCGGGCTGGTAGCGGCCGTTGTCGTCGGCCAGAAAGGCGGTCCTGGGGTCGAGCGCAAAGTTGGCGACATCCGCGGCGGAGAAGTCCCGGGTCTTGAGCACGGGCAGTTCGTTGATGCGCTTGACGGCGGGGTGGGACTGAGCGGCCTGCCGCAGCACGTCGGCCGATGGCGGGGTGGTGTGCCAGCCCTGGGCCTCGGCGTGGGCCTTGGTCACGCGATAGACGTTGAAGCCGTGGTTGAGCAAGGTGAGCCGGCGCAGGGCGTCCGGCGCGGCCCAGCGGAGCTTGACGTTGAGGTCGCCGCGCGGGTCGGTCTCGGGCACCTGGACCACCGGGCCGGGACGGGGCAGGGCCACGGGGACGCCGGCGGTGACGGTGACGCGGCCGACCACGCCCAGGTCGCGGTCGTTGGCCTTGTCGTACTCGCGAATCTCGAAGGTGGTCTGGCCGGCGGGGATGACCTCGGCGTGGGCGTAGCCGAGGCAGAAGTTCACGCCCGGATGCAGCCGACCCAGCAGGACCAGGTTGTTGAGCCGGGCCGGGTCCTCGAGACTGCCGCGGATGGCGGCGGAGAGTTTCACCTCCAGCGGGCCGGCCGGCGGCTGGAGGGCGGCGAAGAGGTTGTTGACCCGCACTTCGAGCCGGGGGAGGTCCTCGCCGATCGAGACCGCGCGGTTGAGGAGGGCGCGGATGACCGGCGGCTCGGTCTGCAGGCTGGTGATGGCGCGGCGCTCGAAGGGCTGGGTCGAGTCGGCCGCCCCGGCCTTGGCATAGACGGCGAAGCTGCGGCCCAGGACCAAATGGTTGTCCGAGCCGACCCAGAGCAGGTAGGCCCAGTGGCGGCCGGCGGCGTCGGTGGTGGTGGTGCCGACGGTGAAGATGGTGTCGGGCAACAGGGCCGGTTGGGCCAGGCCGCGGCCGGCGCCGGCACCCGACAGCAGCAGCGCGGCGAGCACCGCTCCGCGCATCCCAACCCGACTGAATCGGCTCCGGCACATGGCTAGAAGTCCACCTCCCAGGAGTTGTTGTGATATTCGAGGCCCACGCTCTTCGAGAACGAGATGCAGAACGGGCACCAGCCGATCTCGCCGTAGAGCTTGCCCGAGCCCTTGAGGCGCAGGCCGTCGGCGTTTTTCACGCCCACCAGCTTGATCTCGCCGCCCACGCTGACCAGGCAGAGCACATCGCCGTTGGCCCCGAGCAGCATCTTGCCCACAAAGGTCGGGCCCTCGACGAAGTAGCCCACGCCCGCCCCGGCGCCGGCGGAGACCTGGAAAAAGCAGGTGGCCGGGATGCCCAGCAGGGCCTCGGAGACCGGAATCCACACCTCGACGTACACGTAGGCCCCGGTGAAGGGCGGGTTGCCGAGGATGCCCTGGACGTCCGGGTCCCAGAAGAACGGGTCCAGCGTGCAGGTCTTGCCAAAGAACAGGCCGCCCATGCCCTCGTACTTGTTGATGGCCACGCGGGCGGCGCAGGAGAAGAAGTTCTCGAGCTGGCCGAAGCCCATCGAGGCACCGAGGTACTTGATCTTGAAGGCTTCGAAGTTGATTTCTCCGGTCAGCTCGATGCCGCCGCCCAGGTTGATCAGTCGCGGCGGGGAGAACGCCGGGTCAAAGGTGAACTTGGCGCCCACGTTGGCGCGCACGCCATCGCTGATCCATTTCACCTCCACGTCGGTCGCGCCCATGGTGACCTCGGTGGCGCGGCCGCTGGTCGGCAGGCAGGCGGCGGGCGTGCCGTCCGAGTCCAGTTCCTTGATCTGGAAGAAGGCGTTGAACTCCATCTCCGACGGCACCTTGAGCTGGGCGTAAAGGTCCAGGCGCAGGAGCTTGAGGGCGTCGCCGTTGATGTGGGCGTAGCCGTTGATGCGCCCGGCGCCCAGCACGCTGTTCACGTCGTCGGCCAGGCCGTTGATCGTGTTGTCCACCTCGGCGAGTGATTCGGAGATGATGTCACGGATGACCTGGTTGACCTGCTGGAAGAGCGAGTCCACCCCCTCGCGGATGGCAGCCTCGACGTCGTAGAGCCGGTGCTTGATGGTTTCCTGGAAGGTCTTGGCGACCACCGAGGCGAAGAAGCGGTCCTCGAGCTTCTGCCGCATGTAGGCGCGCAACTCGGCCTTCGAGTAGTGCACGAAGGGGTGGTCGCCGAGGCTGAGCATCTGGTTGAAGCGGGCGTTGATGTCGTTGCGGAGCTGGTTGGCCACGCCGATGACCTGGGCGTTGAGGGCGTTGAGCTGGGCCTTGAGTTGCTGGCGGAAATCGCCCGGCAGGGCCAGGGCCTCGCGGATGTTGCCCACCACACCGCGCAGTTCGGCCAGCGCGGCCTCGATCTGGCTGAGGGTGGGGTCGAGCGTGGCCAGGAACTCGTTGAGCTTGCTGTCCACAAAGGCGCCGATGAACTGAGCGGCCAGCTCGCCGACCAGATTTTTGATGAGCTGGGCCACGATCTGGCGGGAGCCGTCCGGCGCCTTGGCGAGTATCTGGTCCAGTTTCTGCAGCGCGTCCTCGACCTGGGCCAGGCTCGTGTCGAGCTGCTTGACGATGTCGAACTGGCCCGCGCCCGCGCCGTCCACCAGGTTGTTCAGGCGGTTGACCACCGAGTTGCCGCCGCCGGTGAGGAAGGCCGCGATGGTGGTGCCGGGTTCGCCGGCCGGGAAGCTGTTGCCGTTGGCCTGATAGATCGCCTTGAGCTGCTCATAGAGCGCGTCGAAGACCGGGTCGAGCAGGGTGTCGAAGGCCTGGTCGTAGAAGACATGCATCTGGTCCTGCAGCATCTCGTTGAACCGCTCCATGCCGGCATCGAGGGCGTCCCGCGCCGGGGCCAGCACCGCGCCGGTGAAGGCGTCCTGCACGCCGCCCAGCTCGTTGAAGACCATGTTGGCCAAGTTGATCTTGGGCAGGCCCTCGTACTCGATGCCGAACTTCAATTCGGCGTTTTTCGCGCTGAGGTACTTGGCCTGGTGCTCGACGGTGACCACCAGCAGCTTGTTCTCCACCGGCTTGAAGATGGTGAAGGCGCGGGTGGTGGTGCTCCACTTCAGCGGGTAGTCAAAGTCCACGACTCCCAGCCAGTTCCGCTGGGCGCGCACGAGATACTTCAGGTTGCCGTCGGTGTTGCCCTGCCGGTAGCCGGCCACGGTGGTGTCAGTGGGGAAGCCGCGGTTGTCCGGGTCGGCCGGGTTGGCGTTGAAGAAGTTCTGGCCGCCGATTTCGAAGCCTTTGCCGGGCCAGCCGCCCATCAGATAAATGGGCGCGCCGGTGCCGTCCTTGTCCGCGCTGGTGTGCAGGTGGACCTTGAGGTCCTCGAAGAAGGGCACGTCCAGTTTGCCGGCGATGTTGATGAAGCCGGGGGCGGTCTTGTAGAAATCCCAGTTGTTGTAGTAGGCGTCGTTGACCGGGGTGAAGGTGTACTGCTCGCTGCCCGGGCCTTTCAGCTTGAAGCTGTTGGGCAGCTTGAGCCGCGAGTCAAACGGCGGGTCCAGCGCGTTGTCCTCGCGGGTGATGAGGTTGCCGTTGGGATGCCAGCCCAGTGTGCCAAACAGCGGGGCGTCCACGTGCTGCGCCCAGGCCATCACGCCCACGGTGAGAAAGCCCTCGCCCGGGTTGCAGGCGGCGGCGGCCTTGCGATCGAACTTCATCGTCAGCGGCGTGAAGTCCGCCTGCCAGAAGGCCAGCACCTTGTTCTCCTGGCCGGGGACGACCTTGGCGTCGTCCAGCGCGCCCAGGCAGGTGAACCTGAGCTCCTCGAAGGCCAGGGTGAAGTCCGAGGGAGGCTTGATCTTCACCGAGCCCTGGGTGCGGCTGTCCACGTTGCGGCTGTCCAGGAACGACAGGCCGAAGTTCGAGAACTGGAAGTCGTAGCCGTAAATCTGCGCCGTGGGCGGGAAGGCGCCGAAGACCGCCTCGTGGATGCCGCTGACGCCGGCCTTGCGCACGTAGTACTTGGCCCGGCCCCTTAGTGGGTAGGTGCCGGTGGGCTTGCCGCCCAGCACGCTCTCGCCGTTCTTCGCGCCATCGGTGCCCACGCGGAAATTCAGGCCGGGATAATCCCCCAGACCCACCTGGTAGGCCGGCTGGCCGGGACGCTCCACCTGCCCCGGGTCATCCGGTCTGACGCCGGTGAAGAGCAGCACCCCGGGACGCAGCAGTGCGTTGAGGGTGGTGTCATCGCCGCGCAGGAACGAACCGGCCATGGCGTAGGTCGTGGCCGTGAAAGGCTCCGTGCGATGGGCGTACTTCTGGATGGCGGGCAGGCCGATCCAACCCCAGGTCAACGGCGCGGCGGTGGTGAGCGTGCCCGGGCGGGTCAGACCGGCGTCGCGCGTGATGTGGAGAATATCGCCGTCAGGCTTGAATTCGAGCGTGGCTGGCCCGGCACCGCCGCTGCACAGCGGCTCGGCGCAGTCACGGGCATATTGGAGGGTCAGTGGCTGCGCTCCGTTGACCCGGCTGACCGCACTGTCCACCAGATCGTCCTTGACCGACAGCACCCCGCCGCCGTGGCGCACCCCGGAGTCGTAGGGGAAATGTGTCGCGAACCCGCCGGGCCCGAGGTCAAACTCCGCGAACAGCCGGGCCGAGCCGTCGGTGTGCGTGCGGATTTCCACGGTGCTCGAGGTGACGGCGCGGACAGCCTGGAAGAGCCGCTCGTTTGACCGCTTGGACCGCTGCGCGGCCGGCACCGGAGCCGCGGCCAGGCGGGCCCATTCATTGCTGCGGACATACTCGCAGCGGCCGGTGGGTTTGAGCGCAAACCGTCCGTTGGCGACGGTCCAGCCCAGCTCCTGCCCCTCGATCCAGACCGGCTTGGTCTCCTCGGCGCCCCAGAGACCCGTGGGCGTGGTGAAAACCAGGCTCGCCGAGGCGGGCCGTAGATTCTGCGCCAGCCTGATGTTGCTGAACTCGATGAACCCGGTGGTCATGCGGGAGTTGGGCGCCGGCCGGATGCCAAAGCCCGCCGGCAGCCAGACCTTGAAGTTGGCGAAGCCCCCGCCGGTGTTCAGCACCATGCCCGAGCGCTGGAAGCGCACGTTGGCCACGGAGTTCGTGTCCGGCGCAGGGCCGCTGACCGCCACGTTCGCAGCACCGGTGTACTCGGCGTTGCCGTTGTTGCGCAGCAGCACCGACAGCGCCGCGCCGGTGCCGTAGGTGTGTGCCGGGCCGCCCTCGATGAACCCGCCCCCTGCCGCCACCGCCAGGGTGCTGGCCACGCTGGTGGCGGTGACCGCGCCGGCGGCGGGGTTGTTGTTGATGGCGGCGACCTGCGTGGCGATGTCGCCGAAGAACAGCCGGCCGTTGAAGTGCAGCATCCGCTGGTTGGCCAGTGTGACCTGGTTGGCCGCGACGAACGGCAGCAACGGCGTTTCCTCGTGAGCAAGCTGGACCTGCACCCGGTACAGCCGCCCGGGAGAGTCGAGCTGGCCGGCGGGCTTGAGATTCAACACCTCATTGCCCGTGACCACTGTGGGCGGAATGGGGTTCCCCAACAGCGCGATCCCGTGCGAGGCCACGGTGCGCGAGGCGGTGAAGTTGCTTTGCACCAGCGGCACCGGCAGGCCGGTGGTGGCGTCAACGAGCGTGGCCGTGAACCGCAACGGGATGGAGGTGTTGACCGGCGCCGCCGCGAAGCCGTCGTAGCGGCGCAGGGTGAAGTCCGCCCGCACCTGAAGGGTGTCCCGGCCGGGGATGGTGTTGACCAGGTAGGTGCGCTGGTAGGTGCCGCTGTCCAGCACGGCAAGGACATTGCGGGCGGCGTCCGCGCTGTCGGTGCTGGGGAAGTGGTAGTAGGTGCGCAGGCTGTCCTGGCCGGTGGCGGCGATGGAGGAGTACCGCCCGCCGGCGGTGCTGGCCTTCTGCATGGTCACCCCCACCCGGTACTGGGTGAAGGGGCTGAGCCGGTTCACCGGCACCAAGGGAGCGTCGTAGGTGCCCAGGGTCGTGTTGATCGTGATGCCGAAGATCGTAAAAGGCAGGGTGATCGAAGTGCTGACCCGGTACACGGTGTTGCTGAGCCCGTTCTCGTCCAGGACCGGCACGACATTCCCCGCCGCATCCTCCAGGCGGAACAGGATGCGGTAGTAATAGGTCTGCGTGGTGGCGCTGGCGGCGGTGAACCGGATTTGCGCCCGGGCGGCGATGTTCTCCCGGTTGTACTCCGGCCCCAGACCGGCGTTCGCGTCCGAGGCAATCAGGTAGCCCGTGTAGTTGGTCACCGTGACCGACTGCACCAACTCGGTGTGGGCCCACCCTGCTAACGTGCCCAGGAGGGCCACACAGACCCTCCCCGCCGGGTGGAACGCGCGCTTCATGGCCTGGTCGGGTTGTTTAGGAATGCCAGAACACTAAGTAGTGAGGGGAGACCATTCGCATCTTGATTGCAAGCGAAAAATCGGCCTGCTGCATTGCAACCGGCAGTGACCAAGGTCGGTCCACGGTTTGCCGGCGGTCCAGCAGCGGCCGGGTGGAGGGCGCCGCGGGCGGGGTGGGCGTGGTTTGCAGTGGCCGGGCGGGGCCGCTAGCCTGCGCGCGTGAAACATCCCTGGCTCTGGCTGCTGGCGGGCTTGGCGGCCTCCGTGTTGGTGTTCGTGGGCTGTCGCACCGCCGGTCCGGCCCCGGTGGCAACCCCGGGCGTGAAGGCGTTCCACCCGACGAAGCTGGCGGAAATGGATACCGCCATCCAACAGGCCATAGCCGAAGGCCGGCTCCCCGGCGGGGTGTTGTGGCTGGAGCGTGAAGGCGCGGTGTACCACCGGGCTTACGGCCGCCGGGCGGTGCTCCCCGCTCCCGAGCCGATGACCGGAGATACGATTTTCGATCTGGCCTCGCTGACCAAGGTGGTGGCCTGCACACCGGCGGTAATGTGGCTGGTTGAGCGGGGCCGGTTGGGGCTGGACGATCCGGTGTGCCGTTACCTGCCCGAGTTCACGGGCGAAGGCCGGGAAGCCGTGACGGTGCGGCATCTGCTCACCCACACCTCCGGGTTGCGGCCGGACATCAGCCTGAAAACGGACTGGTCAGGCTACGAAGCGGGCTTGCGGTTGTGTCTGGTCGAGCGGCTCACGGCGCGTCCGGGGGAGCGGTTTATTTACAGCGACACCGGCCCGATCCTGCTGGGGGAGGTGGTGCGGCGGGTGACGGGCCGGCGCTTGGATGAACTGGTCACCTCCGAGATTTTCCGCCCCCTGGGGATGAAGGACACCGGCTTCAATCCTCCGCCCGCCCTGCGGGGCCGCATCGCCCCCACCGAGGTCGAGAACGGCGTGCCGCTGCGCGGGGTGGTGCACGACCCGCGCGCGCGCCGCCTGGGCGGCGTGGCGGGCCACGCGGGGCTGTTCTCCACGGCGGCGGACCTGGCGCGGTTTGCGCGGATGATGCTCCACGGCGGAACGCTCGACGGGGTGCGCCTCTTCCGGCCCGAAACGGTGCAGCTCATGACCTCGGTCCAGACCCCGCCGGGGCTGCCGCGCCGCGGCCTGGGCTGGGACATTGACTCGGCCTACGCCGGCCCGCGGGGCGAGGTGTTTCCGCAGGGGTCGTACGGCCACACTGGCTGGACGGGCACCTCGCTGTGGATTGACCCGTTTTCACGCACCTTCGTCATCTTCCTCTCCAACCGAAACCATCCGGACGAGCGGGGCAGCGTCAGCGCGCTGCGCCGCCAGCTCGGCACCCTGGCCGCCCAGGCGGTGCGGGATTTCAACTTCAGCTACGTGCCCGGCGCCCTGGCGCCCGCGGCTGAGCCGGGCGCGTCCGCTGTCTCCACCCCCGCCGCGGGGCCCGCTCGCCGCGGTTCGGCGGCGGGGACAACGGTGCTCAACGGCATTGACGTGCTGGTCCGCCAGCAGTTCGCGCCGTTGCGCGGCCTGCGGGTGGGGTTGATCACCAACCACACCGGCCAGGACCGGGAACGGCGCTCCACTCTGGACCTGCTGCACGCGGCGCCGGAGGTGACCCTGGTGGCGGTGTTCAGTCCCGAGCACGGCCTGCGCGGCACGGCGGACGAAAAGGTGGGGGACAGCGTGGACGAGCGCACCGGCCTGCCGGTGTACAGCTTGTACGGCGAGACGCGCGCCCCCCGGCCCGAGCACCTGGCCGGGCTGGACGCGCTGGTGTTTGACATCCAGGACATCGGCTGCCGGTTTTACACGTACATCTCGACGATGGGCCTGGCGATGGAGGCCGCCGCCCGGGCCGGCAAGAAGTTCTTTGTGCTGGACCGGATCAACCCCATCACCGGCGCGGTGGTGGAAGGACCGGTGCACGCAGGGGCCTCGACGTTTGTCGCCTTCCACGCCCTGCCGTTGCGGCACGGCATGACGGTGGGCGAGCTGGCGCGGCTGTTCAACGCGGAACGCGGCTGGAACTGTGACCTCACGGTCATCCCGCTGGAGGGGTGGTCGCGCCGCCAGTGGGCGGATGAAACCGGCCTGCCCTGGACCCACCCCTCCCCCAACATGCGCAGCCTGACCGCCGCCACGCTCTACCCGGGGGTGGGACTGCTGGAAAGTGCGGTCTCCGTGGGCCGCGGCACCGACACACCCTTCGAGGTGGTCGGCGCGCCGTATGTGGAGGACGTGCGGTTCGCCGCCGAACTGCGCCGGGCCGGCCTGCCGGGGGTGGGCTTTGTGCCCATCCGCTTCACCCCCCGCGCCAGCACCTTCAAGGACCAGCCCTGCGGCGGGGTGCACCTGCTGGTCACCGACCGCCGGGCCCTGCGGCCGGTGGACCTGGGGCTGACCCTGGCCCTGACCCTGCAGCGGCTGTATCCGGGGCAGTTCGCCCTCGAAAAAATGCGGCCGCTGCTGACCGACGCCGCCACCCTGGAGGCCCTCCGCGCAGGCCGGTCGCTTGAGGCCATCAGGCGTGCCTGGGTGCCGGCGCTGGCCGAATTCGAGCGCCGCCGTGCCCCGCATCTGCTTTACCGCTGAAGGGCCGGCAAGGGGGGCGGGACCACCGGCACGCTGGCGCGTTCGGCGATCCAGCGCCGGTCGCGGTTGGCGTACAGCCAGAGGGTGAGGTGATTGGGCAGCCAGTTGGTGCGGGCCAGGGCCACCGTTTCCTCCTCGACCCAGCGGTGGCTCTCGACATGGCCATCGGCAAAGGCCACTCCGCCTTGGCCCAGATGTGAGGCCGCGGGCAGGTGCATGAAGCAGCCCTCCCACACCCCCACGCCCACCAGGTAGGCGGGCATGCAGACATGGCCGGGGGCCGTGTCCATGAAGCTGAGCAGCTCGGCGGGCCGCGCCCGGGCCAGGTCGGCGCTGGTGCGGAAGGTCACGTGGGTGCCGCTGTTGAACGAACCCAGCCCTTCCAGCCAGCCGAGGTAGGCGTTGAGGGCGTAGCTGCGAACGTGCGGGAAAAGGCGTCCCTCCAGTTCAACCCGGCCGCGGTCCGAGGGGCACTTGTAAAGTCCGGCCGAGGGGAGGTAAGGCGCGAAGGCGGCCAGCCCCGGATCGGTCAGGTAGCCGCGGTTGGTGAAGGCTTCCGGATGGAGGTGTTCCTGCCCCGAGACCCAGAGCTTCTCGCCGCCCAGGAGGTTGGGGGTGCCGTAGCCATTCAAGGCAAGGGCCTCCCGGTGGTCGGAAGGGTACAGGGCCCAGGCGAGGTTCAATTGCCGCAGATTGCTCAGGCAGGTCAGCCGCCGCGCCCGTTCCCGGGCCTGGGACAGCGCCGGCAACAACAGGCCCAGCAGCAGCACGAGGATGGCCACCACTACCAGCACCTCGATGAGGGTGAACGCCCGCCATGCCCCCCCTGGCTGCCCGCGCGGGCAGCCACCGGGCCCCGGCAGAGCCGGGCTGGGTGGACGGGCCGGTTTCATGGCCGACCCAAGGTAGCAGATGCCGCGTCCGTAAACCAGCGCGGTGGCGGCGGCCCGGGCGGGGGGCGCGGTCATGGTTTTGTCACTGGACGACCCCGGCGGGGAGGATTATCATGTGCGTTGTCAAGCGGACGTGTACCATGAAACCCCGCTCCCTGACCGGATGGACTGCCCTGACGCTGTTGACCAGTGCCCTGCACGCCCAGTGGACGCCCGGCCACCTGGTCGTGCTGCGGGTAGGTGACGGCGCGGCCCCCTTGAACAACGCAGCCCACCCCCTGTTCCTCCAGGAATACAACCCCCTCACCGGGACGCCGGCCGCCTCCGTCCTGGGCATTCCGGGCTCGGGCGCTTCGGCCCTGACCCTCAGCGGCACGGCCACCTCCGAGGAGCGCTCAACCTCTCGGCCGACGGCCGTTTTCTGACCTTTGCCGGCTACGCGACCGATACCGGCACGGCCAGCGTGGCCAGCACGGCCGCGAACCTGGTCCACCGCGCCGTGGGCCTGGTGGATTACGCCGGCGCCTACAGCCTGGCGGCCCGCACCGACCAGGGATTCAGTGCCAACAACGTTCGTGGGGCGGTGACCGTGGACGGCTCGGAGTTCTGGGTAACCGGCGCCGGCTCGGGCGGCACCGGCGGGCTCTGGTATCTGGCCGGCGACACGGACACCCAGGTGTACACGACCATCGGCAACCTCCGCGTGCCCGTGCTGGCCAGCGGCAGCCTATACTTCTCCACCAGCTCGGGCACCACCACCCGCGGCGTGCACGTGGTGGACGGCGGCCGGCCCACCATCCCCGGCGCCACCGCCACCCAGGTCCTGGCCACCGGCGGCAGCTCCTCGCCTTACGACTTCGCCGTCAGCCCGGACGGCAACCTGATCTACGTGGCCGACGACGCCGGCGAGGGCATTCAACGCTGGGACCTGGTGGGGGGCACCTGGACGCTGAGCTACACCCTGGGCACCGGCACCGCCGGCGTGGGCGCGCGGGGCCTGACGGTGGACTGGTCGGCCCCGGACCCGGTCCTGTATGCCATCACCGAGGAAACCACCGCCAACCGCCTCATCCGCATCGCCGACACCGGAGCCGCCTCGACCGCCACCACCCTGGCCACGGCGGGGGCGAACACCCTTTTCCGGGGCGTGGACTTCGCACCGGTGCCCGAGCCGACCCCGGCAGCCTTGCTGGCTCTGGGCGGGATGGGGTGGCTGCTGGCCCGGCGGCGCACTGCCCGCTCCTGAACCGGCGGCAGAAACCGCCCACCGCAAGGGCCCCGCCGGTGGGCATTGGACTTGTGCGGGCCGTCCAAAAGGGGCACAAGCAGGGTCACGCCCCGCGGGCGCGTCATCATGCACAAAGTTTCCCGCCCTCCCCTGACCCTGCCCCGCCGTGAACGGCTGGCCGGCCTGCTGGTTTGCAGTGTGCTGGCCGCAACCTCCGCCCACGCGCAAACTCTGACCCTGCGCGCGGGGTCGGCCGAACTGACCGCATCCCCACAGACCGGGGCCTGCCTGTTGACTGACCGCGCCTCGGGCGTGGTCTGGCGGACGGCGGAGGAATCCCCGCGGCTGGGGCTGGCCGAGTGGTCGGCCGGCGGCCGGCGCTTCGCAGTGGAACTCCGGCAGGGCGCGGTGCGCCGTACCGCCGGCGGCCTGGAATGGACCTTCCCCCTGCCGCCGGAGCAGCCGGAGGGCTCGCTGCGCGTGGAGGCGCGCCCGGGCGCGGAGGCCAACACGATCGAGTTCACCCTCGAGGCGGCGCCGGCACTGGGTGCGGTGCGGGTCCGCCTGCTGGACCAGGTGTTCGCGGTGCGGGGCGACGAGGCCGGGGCGGTGCTGGTGCCGTTGCGGCGGGGGCTGCTCATCCCGGCGGACAGCGGCCGGAGCTTCCGGCACGTGTTCGACACCTACGCCTACGAGGGTTGCCACCTGGCCATGCTGGGGGTGCTCAAGCACGGTGCGGCCGCGCTCCTGACCTGGCGCGACCCGTACGTGCAGGTCGAGCTGGAGAGCGTGCTCACCGAGCTGCCGGGCCGGGGACCGGTCCAGCGGCTGACGCCGGTGGTGGTGCTTCAGGGCAGCGCCCGGCGGCTGGCGGTGGCGCTGCTGGGCCGGGGCGATCACGTGGCCGTGGGCCGGGCCTACCGGCAGGTGGCGCGCCGGGAGGGCTGGTGGGTGCCGTGGTCGGTGAAACTGGCCGAACGACCGGAGCGGGCGGCCCTGCTGGGCGCCTCGAATTTCAAGCTCTGGAGCCTGCTGGACCGCCGCATGAACGCCGAGAGCACCCGCGAGGAACGGGTGACGGTGAACTGGACCTTCGACGAGGCCGCGCAGGTGGCCGAACACCTGCGGCGCGACCTGGACCTGGACCGGGTGCTGTTCCTGATGGGCGGCTGGATTCACCGCGGCTACGACAACCAGCACCCGGACATCCTGCCCGCCGCGCCCGAATGCGGCGGCAATGAGGGCCTGGCCGATTGCGTGCGCCGCATCCGGGCTGCCGGCTACCTGCCCGGCCTCCATGACAATTACCAGGACCTCTATCGCGATTCCCCCTCCTGGGATGAGACCCTGCTGCTCAAACACCCGGACGGCTCCCCCGTGCGCGGCGGGCGCTGGGCCGGCGGCCAGGCCTGGTTGACCTGCTCGCAGGCGGCCCTCGGCCTGGCGCGGCGCCCCCAAAACCTGCCGGCCGTGCACCAGTGGGTGGGAGACCTGGCGTACTTCATTGACACCACCTACGCCAGCGGGCTGCTGGAGTGCTTCGACCCGCGCCATCCCCTGACCCGGCACGGGGACCTGTACTGGAAGCAGGCCCTCTCGGACTACGCCCGCTCGCTCTTCGGCGTGTTTGGCAGCGAGTGCGGTCGGGAATGGGCCCTGCCGCACAGCGACTTCTTCGAGGGCCTGACCGGCGTCAGCGGCCGGCACTTGCACCACGCCGAGCTCGAGGAGCGCCTGGGCGCGGTGAGCGTGCCGCTGTTCGAGCTGGTTTATCGCGACTGCATCGCCGCCTACGGCAAGTACGGCTACGACATCCACCAGGCCGCCGGCTACGTGCTGGACCACCTGGTGATCGGCCGGCCGCTGCATTACCACCAGGTGCCGCCGCACCTGTACTGGCGCGCGGCCGGGGAGGGGGAGGAGGACCTCGTGCCGATGATCGGGGAATTTGAACCGGCCGGCCCGCGCCGCTTCTGGATCAGCTACCGGTGGCAGGTCCGCCGCGTGCCGGAGCGCGACTGGCGCGTGTTTGTCCACTTCACCACTCCGGACGGTCAGATTGCCTTCCAGGATGACCACGACCCGGCCACGCCCGCCTCCCAGTGGAACCGGGGGGTGATGGAGTTCGGCAGCTTCGGCCGCGAAGTGCCGGCCGGGGTGCGGGGCGTGTTCGACATCCGCATGGGCCTCTACGAGCCGGCCAGCGGCCGGCGCGCCCGCCTGCCGCTGCGCGACGACGGCGAGCTGCGGTACGTGGTGGGTCGGCTGGTCTGCAGCGCGGAGGGCGTGCGGCTGGAGCCGGCCTCCCCGGCCGCGCGGCCCGACGGCGACCCCGCTGTCTTCGTCCGCGGCGACGGGGGCTGGACCGACGGGCTGCATCCGCTGGACCGGTTCGTGAAAAACACCCACGAGGTGCTCGCGCCGCTGCATGGGTTGACCGCGCAGAGCCCGCTCACCGCCCACCAGTTCCTCAGCGCCGACCGCCGGGTGCAGCGCTCGGTCTTCGGGGAGGGCCGGGACGCGGTCACGGTGACCGTCAACGCCGGCGACGGCCTGCACCGCGTGGAATCGGCCGGGGGCGGCACGGTGGAGCTGCCGCGCTTCGGGTTCCTGGTCGAGTCGCCCCGGTTCGTCGCGTTCCATGCGCTGAGCTGGGGTGGGCGACGCTACACAGCCCCGGTGCTGTTCACGCTGCGGAGCCTGGATGACCGGCCTTTGACCCGCTCGTCGCGGGTGCGGGTTTTTCACGGCTGGGGCGAGCCGGAGGTGCGGATCGGTCCGCGGGAGTTCACGGTGCAGCGCGAGGCCGTGGTGTCGCCGGGGCGTTGAGCTCCGGCGGGGGGCGCCGGCCCGGCAAGGGCCGCGCTTCCTGCCGCCGCGGGCGGGCGTGACGACCCGCCGGCGGCTACCAGTTCCGCAGGTGCTCCAGAACCCGCTCGACCGGCAGGCCGACGACGTTCGAGTAGGAGCCGTTGATCTCCGCCACGAGGAGGTCGCCGTGTTCCTGGATGGCGTAGGCGCCGGCCTTGTCCAGGGGCTGAATGCGGCTGAGGTACTGCCGGATGGCCGCCTCGTCCAACGGCCGGAAGGTCACCTCGGTGCTCTCGGCAAACAGGACCTCGCGGTGGGGACGCAGGTGCAGCAGGCACACGCCGGTGACCACCCGGTGCGTGCGGTCCTGCAACGCCTCGAGCATCTCGAACGCCTCGGCCAGGTCGGCCGGTTTGCCCAGGACGCGGCTGTCCAGCGTCACCAGCGTGTCTGCGCCGAGCACCAGGCGATCGGGGTGGCGTTTGGCCACGACGCGTGCCTTGCGGTGGGCGTTGATCAGGCACAACTCGCGCGCGGTCAGGGCGGGGTCGTGGACCTCGGGCACTTCCGCCGGCACCACCTTGAAATCCACCCCGCACTGGCGCAACAACTCCCGGCGACGCGGCGAGGCCGAGGCAAGGATGAGTGGAGGGCACATCACGCCGTCATGATGCCCAAAAGCGGGCCGCCGGGCCAGCGGCTGCCGGCCAGGGCAGACGGCGGGACCAGGCGGGCCGCGCAGCCGCGCAAATGGTATTGCCGCCGCGACGGCCGGCTCCTACCCTGTCGAGCGTCGGCGTCACCCGACGCGGCCGGGGCGCGGTTAGCTCAGTGGTAGAGCACTTCCTTGACACGGAAGGGGTCAGAGGTTCGAGTCCTCTATCGCGCACCATTTCCCCCACCACGCCATGACGTCTCTCCTCGCAGATAAATGGGTCCTCATCACCGGTGCGTCGGCCGGCTTTGGCGCGGCCGCGGCGCGGGCCTTCGGGGCGGGGGGGGCCCGGTTGCTGCTGGGGGCGCGGCGGCTGGAGCGGTTGAGCGCGGTCGCCGCCCGGGCGCGCGAGGCCGGCTCACCCCAGGTGTTGTACCGCGAGCTGGACGTGACACAGACCGCGAGTGTCTCGGCCTACGCCGACTGGGTACGGGCCATGGCCGGGCGGGTGGACGTGCTGGTGAACAACGCCGGCGGCGCGCACGGCCTGGACCCGGTGGAGCAAGGCAGTGACAGCGACTGGGAGACGATGTTCCAGACCAACGTGCTGGGCACCCTGCGCATGAGCCGCGCCATCCTGCCGCTGATGAAGTCCCACCCCGGCGGCATCCTCATCAACGTGGGCTCGATTGCCGGCCGGGAAGCCTACGAGGGCGGAGCGGCCTACTGCGCCGCCAAGGCCGGCGTGCTGCAGATCACCCGCGCCCTGCGCCTGGAACTGCTGGGCACCGGCCTGCGCGTGGCCACCGTGGACCCCGGCCTGGCGGAAACCGAATTTTCCCTGGTCCGCTTCAAGGGCGACCGCGCCCGCGCCGCCAGGGTCTATCAGGGCATGACCCCGCTCACGGCCGAGGACGTGGCCGAGGCCCTGGTCTGGGTGGCCAGCCGCCCGCCCCACGTCTGCGTGGACGAACTGCTCCTCAAGCCCACCAACCAGGCCTCGATGCACAAAATCCACCGGCGCCCGGCGGCGTGAGCCATGCGCGCCTGCGCCATCTACAACCCCGCCGCCGGCCCCGCCCGCCTGCGGGCCCATCGCCGGGCGCTCCACGACCTGGGCCTGCCCTGCGAATGGCGCCCCACCGCCGCCCCCGGACATGCCACCGACCTGGCCGCCCACGCCGCGCGGGAAGGCTTCGACACCGTGATCGCCGTGGGCGGTGACGGCACGGTGGGCGAAGTGGTGGAAGGCCTGGCCCGCACCCCCGGCGGCCTCGAGGCCTCGCGCCTGGCGGTGTTGCCGCTGGGGACCATGAACGTCTTTGCCCGCGAACTGGGGCTGCCGCTTCATCCCCGCGCCGCCGCGGAGACGATTCGGGCCGGCCGGGAACGCCGGGTGGACCTGGGGCGGGTGGAAGGCACCATCGGCGCCGGCCGCCAGGTGCGCCACTTCGCCCAAATGGCCGGAGCGGGGCTGGATGCCCGCGCCATCGCCCGGGTGAGCGGGCGTTGGAAACAGCGCGTCGGTCCGCTCGCCTACGGCTGGGCGGGCCTCCAGGCCCTGCGCGGCCCGCAACCGGTGCTGGAACTGCACGCCGCCGGCCGCACGTGGCGGGGCACGCTGGTGGTGCTGGGTAACGGCCGGCTCTACGGCGGACGCGTGCGGATGTTCCCCGCCGCGCGCCCGGATGATGGCCGGCTGGACGCCCGCCTGTTCGAGCGGGTCACGCTCGGGACCCTCGCCCGCTTTGCCCGGGCCTGGCTGAGCGGCCGCGACCTTTCCGCGCCGGGCACGACCTACCTGCAGGGCGAACGCTTTGAAGTGACCGCCGCCGAACCCCTGCCCGTGGAGACGGACGGCGACAACGTGGGCTTTTTGCCCGCCGTATTCACCGTGCTCCCGCAAGCCCTGCGGGTGGTGGCGCCGCCGTGAGCGCCGCGGCGGTACGCGGGGCGGCGGCAAGGTCGCCTTGCCCGGGCCCGGCGGTCCGCGTTAGGCTGCCCGCCTCATGCAGATCAAGAACTACACCTTCGAGAACGAGCCGGTGCTGATGGATTTCCACTTCTTCCAGGGCTGCACCTTCCGGCACTGCCGGCTCGTGTACTGCGGCTATTCACCCCTCCAGTTCGAAGGCTGCCGCTTTGATGACTGCCGCTGGGAGTTCTCCGGCCCGGCCATGACCACGCTGCACGTGTTGTCCTCGCTCAACCAGCGGGGCGGCGAGATGGGGCGGCTGATCGTCCAACAGGCGCTGGCGCTGATCCAGAATCCGCCCCCCACATCCGCCACCGGCCCCGCAACGCCCCCGGCCACCCCGCCGACGGGAACCCCCCCGCCCACCCCGCCCGCGCCGCCGCCGGCCCCCGGGGATCCGCCGGCGGGTATTTGAAGGCGCGCCGCGGCGAAGGCAGCCAGCTCACCCGAGTAAGGACGGTCTTGTCACCAGTTTTGGTGACTGGTGAGAACGGGGAAGGCAAGTAAGCTGGTGCCGTTGTTGGGATGCAAAAGCGCAGTGAACCGTGTGTGAGCAGGGCGTAAGGCTGCGGCGCCGCATCGGATTTGTTCTCGGAACAGGCCGGACCAAAAGTCCGGCCTTCGTTCTTTCGGGGTCGGTTCCGCCGCCGGCGGGGGGGAGTCCGCCACGGCCTGGAAGCGGCCGCCGATGCGGCCGCGCCGGCAGGGGCTTGGGCCGGGCTCAGAGTTTGAGCAGTTCCTCGGCAATCTGCACGGCGTTGAGCGCCGCGCCCTTCAGGAGCTGATCGCCGGAGACCCAGAAGCAAAGGCCGTTGTCTAGGGCACAGTCTTTCCGCAGGCGACCGACCGCGCAGGCGTCCTTGCCGGCCTGGTACAAGGGCAGGGGGTAGGCACACCGGGCCGGGTCGTCAACAACCTCCAAACCCGGTGCCCTCTGGAGCACCTCGCGCGCGGTCTCGACGCTGACGGGGCGTTCGAATTCGGCGCTGAGCGCCACCGAGTGGGCCCGGTACACCGGCACCCGCACACAGGTCACGCTGGCCCGGAAGGTGGGGTGGTGCATGATCTTACGGCCTTCGTTTTCCAGCTTCATCTCCTCGCGGGTGTAGCCGCCGGGCAGAAAGGCGTCCACGTGCGGCAACACGTTGAAGGCGATCTGGTGCGGGTACACCTCCCGCGTTACCGGCTCTCCGGCCACGATCTGCCGCACCTGCCGCTCCAGCTCGGCGATGGCCCGGGCCCCGGTGCCCGAGACCGCCTGGTAGCTGGAGGCAAAGATGCGGGTGCACCCAAAAGCCACGTGCAAGGGGTACAGGGCCATGAGGGTGATCGCGGTGGTGCAGTTGGGATTGGCAATAATGCCCCGGTGGCGGCGCAAATCCCCCGCGTTGATCTCGGGGACCACCAGCGGCACCTCGGGCTCCATGCGGAAGGCGCTCGAGTTGTCCACCACCACGCAGCCCGCCCGGACCGCCTGAGGGGCAAACTCCCGCGAGATGCCGCCCCCGGCACTGAACAACGCCAGGTCCACCCCCCGAAACGCCTCCCCGGTCAGCTCCCGCACCGGCACCGCCTGCCCCCGAAAAGGCAGGGTCTTGCCCGCGGAACGCGCCGAGGCCAGCAGGGTCAATTCCCCCACCGGAAACTGGCGGCGTTCGAGGGTCCGGATCATCTCGAGACCAACCGCGCCGGTCGCCCCGACGATGGCCACATGCGGAAGACGATTCATAAAAAAGTGGCCGCGAGGCTGCCCGAAAATGCCGGGGGTGTCAAATCGGCTACTAACTCGGCAATGGAGTACAATCCAATTTGAAACCCTACGCACCAAAACACGCTGGCGGTTAATCCCCGATGTCTGCCCGTCCCCTGCACCGCCGCAGGGCGTTGGACTCGGATGGCGGGTGGAGAGCCCGGGCAGTTTCTGTGAGACCCCCAGAGTCCGGCCTGTGCGGCGAAACAACCGGGCCGCGCGGCGGGCCGTTGTCTTGGCAGGGCACCCCACCGGTGGTAAGGAATCGCAGACGACGATGTTGGGCTTTGGAACCAGGGCGAGGCAGGTGGACCCCGAGGGCCGGCGTTTGCCCGGACCTTTCGGGCGTTTTTACCTGCGGGAGCTGATCAACAGCGGCGGCATGGCCGACCTGTGGCTGGCCACTGACGAGCACCACATGACCTGCGCCATCCGCTGCCTGCGCGCCGGGGCCGGGTACACCTTCTCCGCCCGCCGGCGGTTCCAGCGCGGCTGCGAGGTGCTGGCGGCGGTCCAGGACCACGAACACATCATCGGCTACCTCGAACACGGCAAGATTGACGGCACGTGGTACGTGGCCCTCGAGTACGTCGAGGGGACCAATCTCAAGGTCCTCATGGCCCACAGCGACCCCCAGCTCGAGGAATTCGCCGGGCACATCCTCATTGATTCGGCCCGCGCCCTCGAACACGTCCACGACCGCAGCTACATGCACCTGGATTTCAAGCCGGAGAACCTCATGGTCACCCGCAACGGCAGCGTCCGGCTGGTGGACTTCGACCTCGCCCGGCGCCGGCCCGAATTCCCGGAAAAGCTGTCGGACAACCCCGGCACCCCGGCCTACATGGCCCCCGAGCAGCTCCAGCGCGAGCCGGTGGACCACCGGGTGGACATCTTTGCCTTCGGCGTCACCGCCTACGAGCTGCTCACCTTCCGCAAGCCGTTTCCGGGCGACAGCCCGGCGGAAATCCTCGCCCGGCAACTGGACCGCACCGCCGACTTCCTGCCCCCGCGGGCGCTCAACGAGGCCATCCCCCCCGCTCTCGAACGGATCGTGCTCAAATGCCTCGAGGCCGAGCCGGCCCGCCGCTACCCCTTCATGAGCGTGGTCGTGCGCGACCTCCAGGCCGTGTTGTACATCTAGCCCGCCGCCCGGTCCCCGCGGCGTTCAGCGGCTTTCGAGCCGGAGAAACTGCTGGTCCGGTTCGGCCGGGAAGGCCGCCCAGGACTCCGCGCGCCATCCGCCCCAGGGCGTCCAATGACCCGGCCTCAAATCCCAGGACTGCCAGAGCCGGAAGGGGCCGCGGCCGCCCAGCCAGTTCACCAGCACCCGGTCCTCCTCGAACCGTACCCACAACCGCGACGCCACAAAGGCCGCCGCCGGCACGACGCCGGCCACGACGTGTTCGGCGTGGGCCACCGGCCAAACCACCAGGTCGGGCCGCTCCGGCACCCTGCCGGTAAATTGCCCGGCATCCCGGCCCCAGACCACCAGCCGGCCCTCTTCGGTCCAGGCCAGGCTGACCGCCTCCCCCGCGGCAATGGCCACCACGCGGCTCAGGCCCTCCGGCACCTGGGACTGCCCCCACTCATTGTCCCCCCAGGCCACCACCTGCCCGGACGCGGTCAGCGCCAGGCTGTGATACCCTCCCGCCGCCACGGTCCTGACCGATTCCAGGCCGGCCGGGGGCGTGGCCTGACCGCGGTCATCCAACCCCCAGCCCACCACCCGGCCATCGGGGGTTAGGGCGAGGTTGTGGAAATAACCGGCGGCGATGGCCACCACATTGCTCAGCCCGTCTGGCGGTGTGCTCTCGCCAGACATGTTGTTGCCCCAGCCGACCACGCGACCTTCTGCCGTCAGGGCCAGGCTGTGGTCTCGCCCGGCGGCCACCGCCACCACATTGCTCAGACCGGCCGGAGGACGGCTTTGGCCCATGGAGTTGTTCCCCCATGTCAGGACGTACCCGCTCTCGGTCACCCCCAGACCGTGCCGTTCACCGGCGGAGACGGCGATCTGATTGGTGGCGTGCGCGGGAATATTTCGTCGCCCATCATTGGTGGAACCCCAGCCGATGACCCGGCCGTGGTCGAGCAGTGCCAGGCCATACCTGCCCAAACTGCCGGAGAGCGCCACCACATTGGTCAACTGGGGGACCTTGGTCTGCTCGTCAGCCCCTGACCCCCCTGCCAGCAGTGACTTGACTTCCATGGTCAACCTGGTGCTGGCGCTTCCGAAGCGGTTGCTCAGGCTCAGCGTGACCGGGAAATCTCCGGGCTGGACAGCGCGGCCGCGGATGACCGCTGCCTCACGGTCCAGGTACAGGTCGGGGGGCAGCCCGCTGGCCGTCAGGTCCAGCAAGGGGGGATTGATCACTTTCAAGGGGTGTTCGACCGCCTGCCCCAGCGCCAGGGACAGCACCGGCTTGGTGAGCTCCAGGCCCGGCAGGGGGGCGTTGATCAACAACGTGGCCGGCATCTCTGCCAGGCCCCGGGTGTTCGCCGCGCGAATGACGACCGGATAAACGCCCGGCCGGTCGGCGGTGCCGGTCAACCACCCCGTCTGGGGGTCCAGCGACAACCCGGCGGGCAGACCCTCGGCTTCGAAGTTCCCGCTGCCGGGGCTGGCCAGGATGCGCGTCCGCAGCGGCACATCCGCCGTGCCCACGATCAGCTTCGGCCCCGTGATCAGGGGCGGCGCCTTTTCCGGCGGTTCGCTCACTGCGGCCAGGCAGAGCTCGCCGTAAGCGGCAACGGCCACCGCATGGGACAGCGTCTCCGTTTCTGGCACCCGACCCTGGCGGGTGCGGCCCCAGCCGACCACCCGGCCATCCGACCGCAGTGCCAGGCCGGTATGTCTCCCGCCGCCACGGCCACCACTTGCGACAAATCCGGCGGCAGATCATCCAGCGCCGGGGAGGGGATGCCCCAGACGCGCACGGTCCTGTCGGCCTGCAACACCACCGTATGGCTGCGTGCGCCGGCGAGGGCCAGGGGTTGATCGGCCGGTCCGGGCGTCACCGCGGTGGGGAATCCATACCCTCCCCTCTCCAAATCTCGGAAGTATGTCCCCCAGGCTCGAACCTCATCCCGGGCCGTGATCGCCAGGCTGAAGTAATCGCCGGCGGCTATGGCCACCACGTTGCTCCTTGCTCAACCCCGCCGGGATGGTGGCCCGTCCGTCCCGGTTGTAGCCCCAGCTCATGACTCGCCCCTCTCCGGTCAAGGCCAGACCGTAGGCCCCACTTCCCGCAACCACGGCCACGACATCACTCAACCCCAGCGGCCGGCTCTGGCCGTAATCGTATCGCGGTCTCTCTCCCCACCCCCCGACCGAGGTATCACCCCAGGCCACCGCGGCCGGAATTCCGGCGGGTGTGATTTGGAAGTGGAGGGTGCGCTGCTGCGTGCCCCGGGCGTTCGAGGCCCGGAGGGTGACTTCGTAAAAGCCCCGCTCGGCGGGTACGCCGGTGATCACCCGTCGGGCCGGTTCGAGAACGAGTCCGGCGGGCAAACCCACCGCCTCAAGCTGGTCCGCGCCGTTGGCCACGGCCAGGGGCACCCGCAAGGGGAGTCCCTCCGTACCCACGACCCAGTGCGGCGCCAGAATCTGCGGGGGCGCCTGGCCCGGAGGGAAGCCGGTGAGCACCAGGTTGTAATTCTCCGCCGCCGCCACCTTGTCCAAGCCCTCCGGCACCCGGGCCTGTCCCTGGTGGTTAAAACCCCAAGCCACCACCCGCCCCTCGGACGTCAGGGCCAGGTTGTGCCCGGCCCCGGCCGCGATGGCCACCACGTGGGTCAGATCGGGCGGCACGTTGGTCTGGCCGTACAAATTGTTGCCCCAGGCGATCACCCGCCCTTCGGCGGTCAGGGCCAGGGCGTGAGCCCGTCCCAGGGCCACGGCCACCACGTGGGTCAAGCCGGGCGGCACGGCGAGCTGCCCTTCCTTGCTGTCGCCCCAACCCACCAGCGGCACCAGGTGCACCAGCGCGCGGGCGCTGACCACTTCGCCCGCCGGGTTGCTCACCCGCACCCGGTAACGCCCCATCTGCGTGGCATCGTTCACCACCCAGCGCCATTCGGCCCGGGGGCACCCGGCACGGGCTCGTCCACGGAGGTTTCCTCGTTCTGCCTGAGCCACTGGTAGCTCAGCGGCTCATCCCCTTCCGCCACCACCCGCAAGACCACTTCCGTGCCGGCCGGCACGTACTGGTCCTGGGGCGGCTCGACGATGCGGGGCGGGGCTTGAGCCCGGAGCCCGGGCGAGGCCGCCAGCAGGACTGCCAACAAACCGCACAGTCGCGGAGGGAGCGTTGAGCGTTTCATGGCTTGGGTGGTTGAAAATCAGCAAAACGCAGGCCAACCCTCTCGCCTCCCACGGCCGCTGCGATGCCGGCCCTCACCCTTGGAAGGGTGCCCCCGACCGTGGGACTTGCCGTCAAGCCCCAGACACGAGCTTCCCCCCCTTGGGTGAGTTCATGACCCGCTAGCTGAGACTGCGGCAAATTAATCTGACGCGCCGACGCCGGCAAGCCAAATGCCGGTGACAAAACCGCGATCCCCACCATCCTCGTGTGGGATGGACGATTGCAGATTGCCGATGGGGGGTTGCCGGGCGGCCGCCCGGGCCAGCCTGCCCCCTACGGAAGGCGGAAAGAATCGAGAATGGTGAAGCGAGAATGGAGCGATGAGGATGCGGCTCTCCGGCACGGCGGCTCCGATCCGACGTCCCAAGGCCCAATGGAGGGCCGCGCTGCGCCACCGGGCAGGTAGCCGCCGGCGGCTGCCGGCGGAGAGCAGGTCCGCCACGTCGCCGCAGCATCTGCCGGGGAAGCAGGCCGGGTCGGCGGGGACGCCGCCCCTCCGACGATTTCACGGAGCGAGGCTCGTGCCTGGGAGGGGCCGCGTCCTCGCGGTCCCGGCTGGAAGAGGCAGGTCACCCGTTCCAGCCCCGACCCGAATGCGGAACGCCGATTGCGGATCGGAATGACCTGACAGCAGGCTGATCCGGCTTTCCCAGTCTCGGAACTCGGCGCAGGGAACGCAGGACCCGGAACCCCTCCGTCTGCTCCTTCTGACTGCTGCCTTCCGGCTCCTGACTCCTGCCCACTGTTCCTTGCCCCGGCTCCGGACGTGACAGCGTCGCCGCCTTGGGGTCGGATTGCGGGGACAGCCACGCTGCGCGCTTGAACTCCGCGGCCGCCACCGCCTACAAAAGCGGCCCTGCAAATGCAGGCGACACAGCCACCCTTCCGAGCTGATTCGGATCGGAGCCTCTTGCGCTCCGGCCGCGGCCGGGGCGTCTGCCGGCCCGGCAGGGGTGTGGCGGCGATCGCACCTGAAGCACAGCAACCGTAACCACTCAAGCCAGTTCCCGACCGATGTCTGTCATCCAAGAGACCCTGGAAATCGTTCGCCAACGCAATCCCAACGAGCCTGAATTCCTCCAGGCGGTGACCCGGGTGCTCGAATCCATCGAGCCGGCCATCCAGCGGCACAAGAAGTACCGCGAAGCCGCCCTGTTGCAGCGGCTGGTCGAGCCGGAGCGGCTCATCCAGTTCCGCGTGCCCTGGCAGGACGACCGGGGCAACTTCCAGGTCAACCGCGGCTTTCGCATCCAGTTCAACAGCGCCATCGGCCCCTACAAGGGCGGCCTGCGGTTTCATCCCACCGTCTGCGCCAGCATCCTGAAGTTCCTCGCCTTCGAGCAGGTCTTCAAGAACTCGCTGACCCCCCTGCCGATGGGCGGGGGCAAGGGCGGGGCGGACTTCGACCCCAAGGGCAAGAGCGACCACGAAGTCATGCGCTTCTGCCAGAGCTTCATGACCGAGCTGTTCCGGCACGTGGGGCCGGACACCGACGTGCCGGCCGGCGACATCGGCGTTGGGGGCCGGGAGATCGGCTACATGTTCGGGCAGTACAAGCGCCTGGCCAACGAGTTTACCGGCGTGCTCACCGGCAAGGGGCTGAACTGGGGCGGCTCGCTCATCCGGCCCGAGGCCACCGGCTACGGCTGCGTCTATTTCGCCCAGGAAATGCTCAAGACCCGCGGCGAGTCGCTCCAAGGCAAGGTCTGCACCGTCTCAGGCTCGGGCAACGCCGCCCAATACACCGTCGAGAAACTCAACCAGGTCGGCGCCAAGCCGGTCACCATGTCCGACTCCAACGGGTTCATCTACGACAAAAACGGCATCAACCAGGAGAAGCTGGCCAGGGTGATGGACCTGAAGAACGTCCGGCGGGGCCGGATCAAGGAATACGCCGAGAAATTCGGAGTGCAGTATTTCGAGGGACAGCGTCCCTGGGGGATCGAGTGTGACTGTGCCTTTCCGAGCGCCACCCAGAACGAGATCAGCGGCGAAGACGCCAAGACCCTGCTGGACAACGGCTGTTATCTGGTCTGCGAAGCCGCCAACATGCCGTCCGAACCCGCCGCCGTGGATCTGTTCCTGGCCAGGAAAATCCTTTACGGCCCCGGCAAAGCCGCCAACGCGGGCGGCGTGGCCACCTCCGGGCTGGAGATGTGCCAGAACTCGATGCGCCTGCCATGGACCCGGGAGGAGGTGGACAAGCGCCTGCACCACATCATGGTGACCATCCACAAGAACGCCTTCGACACCGCCGCCGAGTACGGGCATCCCGGCAACCTCGTCGTCGGAGCCAACATCGCCGGGTTTGTCAAGGTCGCCGACGCGATGCTGGACCAGGGCCTGGTCTAAAACGGCTCGTCCCCCCGTCAGGCCGGCTGGCTGCGGCCAGCAGCCTCGCCCGATTCTGGGGCGGAAGCGGCAGGGAGACCCGCGCTGGGCAATCGGAACGCCTTGCGGCCCGGCGCGCGTGCCGGTCAATTCGTGTCGCCCGGCCGCCTTGGCTGCTGTCTTGTCTTGCCGCTCAGCCTTCCAGCGGCTCGAGGTGCACGGTCACGTCGTTGATGCGGTGGGCCGAAGCCAACAGGCAATCCTAGACCCGATGTGCGATGCGGTGGCTGTCGCGCACGCTCATCTCGCCGGGCAC
Organism: Verrucomicrobiales bacterium; assembly: GCA_037439785.1. Lineage (GTDB taxonomy): Bacteria > Verrucomicrobiota > Verrucomicrobiia > Limisphaerales > J093 > DSVZ01. The sequence goes on from JBBIVJ010000001.1 coordinate 143,551, forward strand.
CAGCACGTGGATGTCCAGCACCAGTCCGCGGCCGCTCTTGCGGATGCGGCACTTCTCGATGCCCCGGACCCCCTGGACCTCCCCCGCCAGGCGCCGCACCTGAGCGACCAGTTCCGGGGCCGACCGAGGCATCCATGATTTCGTCGAATGAGACCCGGAAAAGCCGCAGGCCGTTCCACGCGATCACCCCGCAGGCTGCCAGGGCCGCCCAATCGTCAGCGCTCTCAAAGCCCGGACCGCCCAGCAGGGCGATGGTGATGCCGACAAAAGCCGCGGCCGAGGTGAGGGCGTCGGAGCGATGATGCCAGGCATCGCTTTGCAGGGTGGTGCTGGTGAGCGAGCGGGCCACCCACAGCGCCCGCCGGTAAAGCGTTTCCTTCAGGACCACCACCAACGCCAGCGCCACCACGCCAGCGGCAATGGACTCGGCCTTGCCGTGGCCGAAGGGATGGTTGGTGTCGGCCGGCCTGGCCGCCCACCGCAACGCGCCCCAGACCACGAACGAGCTGAACACATCCGCGGCCGACTCGATGCCGTCGGACACCAGTGCATAGGAGTGGCCAACCAGACCGGTGACAATCCCGACGGCCGCCAGCAGACCGTTGACCGCAATGGCCAGTTTCAAGACGAGCCATCCTGAATCGAGGCTCGGCATGATTCGGCTGCGGCCCAGCCGGACCAACCGCCTTCCGGCTCGTGCGGCGCCCTGCGCCTTCTTATCGCCGCCACCGCCGCCGGGCAACCGCCAAATCCGCAGCCCGGCCGGGGCGCAGGCTGCTCCAGACCCGGCGTAAGACAGGCCAAGGCGAAGGCCGAAGCCCGAAGCCCGAAATCCGAACCGCAACACCAGCGGCCGCTCATAGTGCAGGCTTTAGCCTGTCTGCCCTTGCTGGTAGGGCACGCACTCCGCTGCGCGCCGCCAGCCGTTCGTAGTCCAAGCTTCGGCCTATCGGGCCGTGCGGCGGGCAGTGGACTGCAGATGCGCCGCGGGCCGGAGGCGCCTGGAGTGTCGAGTTCTCGGGCCTGGGATTCTGGATCGGTCTCGGATTGCCACCTTTGGAATCCGGAGTTCGGCCCGGCCGATGTGGATTCGGTTGCCTGGGCTGGAGCAGCGCTGCCCGGGCTGTTGGGTCCTGTGACTTAGGGTAATCAGGGGACATCGTGACCCCGGTGGTAGGGAGGGGCAAGTAGAAGTGGTGGCGTCTGCTCAGGTTCAGCGGGACCCAGTTGAGGACGGCCCCGGCCAGAGCCGGGGCGGTGGCCTCCAGGATTTGCAGGGGGCTTTGCCATTCCTTGCCCCGATTGGGGCGCACCAGGTTGAAGTAATGCCAGTAGGTGGTCACTTTGCGCCAGAAGTCGGCCGGGCCGGTGAAGGTTTCGCGGTCGAAGAATTCGTCTTCGACTAGGCGGTGGACGGTTTCGACGTCGCTCTGCCAAGTGTAACGCTTGGGCGGGATGTAGCGGTGGTCCGAGCCCAGGGCGCGGGCGGCGGCCTTCAGGCCGTGGTCGCGCGCGAAGGCGACGAGCTTCTGACGGAGCCAATGGCGGTCGGTGCGCATACGATACAGGTTCAAAGTAGGTGCTGTGCACCGGCCGAGGATGGCAGATTCTTCGCGCCGTTGCTCCGGCTCCTCCGGAGGAGCCGGAGCAACTGGTCCTTGCGGCCGGTGCTCATCACTTTAATCTTCACCACAAGGGGGTCACGATGTCCCCAGCCTTTCCCAAAGTCCCTTGACACGCGGCCTGACGGAATTTAACCTCCGACTTAGCCGTGAAATGGGGAAGTCCATTTCGCGCTTCCGGCCTGCCGATTTCACGTTGTCAGAGCCGCGATATCGGCAGCCGCCAGTGCAACCTTGAGGCGCTTCAGAGTACAAGCGCGGAGGAGGAGGAGGAATTATTGTTGTTCCGTGTCTCCCGCCCAAACCAACCAGTCCAAACGAGAGGAATTCCATGCCGAAACATTCTACCGTCAATCCTGTCGCGTCCGCAGCCGGCTCAGCTCTAACTCAACGCCCGTCGGCCCACAACTCCAGTCGCCGAAGGCCCGCTGATCCTTGGCGACCAAAGTTGGCGGCCAACAGCACGCTGGCGCTGTGGTGTTCGGCCGCGCTCTTCTGTGGCGGCCTGTCGAGCGGCACGGCTGCCCAGCGGACAATTGAATTCGTCAACTGGACACAGGAACCAGTTGATGATCTCCATATCAGGTCCAGGCAGAGCGTGAGCGTCGAGCAAGTCACGCCGTTCACGGGCTACGGAAACACACCCTGTGCCGGTAGATGTGAATGCGGAGGCTCCCGTGTTGATTTTTTTGGCGCGAATGTTCCGGGGGATGGGGTTGCGACGGTGAGCGTTAGTTCGACCGCCCCGCAGATAGAAATTTGGAGCTCGTGGGGGGACCAAAGGAGGCGACAAAGTGGGTGAAGCATTTCCTGATCGGGGAAAGAAAATGATCTGCTACGGTGGGGCTGCCGCCGGGGAGGGGGCGATCTTAGTTTCCGTTGGCGGCCTGACGAATGTATTTCGAACCGAACCGGGCTGGCCACCAATGGAGACGATGTGGCGCTTCTCCCTGTTCCTACATTCTTTTGTGCGAGGCGACGGGTTTGAACTGATTTCTTCGCTCAAGGGGCCAGATGGCGTCGAGTTCTGCGGCAATGTCTTGGGCGTCCCAGCCCTTGAATTGCACGCCGCAATCCTCAGCCCCGACAGCGGCCAGATGCTGGTGTTGGAAGATTTGATTGAGCTAAGTATTGAGCAAACTGCTGGCGATGAGATAGTGCTTTGGTGGCCTGGCGGCGGCTTTTTGCAGCGTGCGGACCGGGTGAGTGGCCCGTGGGTGGACATCAGCGACGCAGCAAGCCCTTGGACCAACTGGCTTACCGGCGCCAAGCACGACTTCTATCGCGTCCGCCAAGGGCTTCACCCCGGCACCGGCACGATCACCGGCACATGGACAGACACCAACGGCCACCCGCTCCCGGGCGCAACGGTTGGAGTCCGTGGCACGGACAACCGAAGCACGCTCGGGCCTGACGGGAGTTTCACCCTGACCAACGTCATGGCGGGCGAGTGTTTCTTCGACGTTTATGTTGAGGTCGAACTGCACTCGCTGCAATTGGTGGGCCTTTCAATCCCGGTTCAGGCAGGTCAGAGCAACGTCGTCGAGTTGACAGGGCAGACCATTTGTTGCCCGCCGCCCCCCGCTTGCACCAATGTGCCTTGGTGTGGCATCGTGGGGGGAAGCGTAGATGGGGTGCGGAAAGTCGTGGCCGGTGGAGGAGTGCATGACTCTGGTAACCCGCTTGAGTACCCGCCCCCGCTACCGTCACAATTACGCCGCCTCCTCCTGCTGCCCCAATCACAAGGGTGGCGCACCGACACCGGCAAACTTTCTCGCCCGCGGCTGCGGGCACTTGGACCGTGACAGTGACAGTTTGCAGCACCACCCGAACCTGCTCAATAACCATCCCATGACTCCGACCCTTGATCTGTCAGCGGCACAGAGATCCGAGTTCGAGACACGGGCAGTGACGAAATGATGTGCTATAACACACAAACACGACGGGAATTCGTCAGGGATTGTTTGCTGCTGACATGTGGGAGTGCATTGGTTAGCCCAGGTTGCGGGCGGCAATCCACGACCGCACCAACGCCACAGCCACCGCCACCGACGGCGAATGCCGAGGCCAAGCCGCCCGACCCAGCCTACCTGGGTCTGCACCGCAGCGGCGAACTCAAGCGCCGGGCGGACACACTGTGGGCGCGGATGGAACGGTGCGACTTGCGTCCTCGTCAGTGCCGCGTCAATCGCCTCGGCGGCGACCCCGGCCTGTGCCGCTCGACGGCTGAGTTGGTAATCAGTTCCCATCACCCGCACTTTGGCGAGGAGCGCGAACTGGTGGGGCGCGGGGGTTCTGGAACGATCTTCTTCAGTTTCTGCAACTCGCGCTGCGTGTTCTGCATCAACTGGCCAATTAGCCAGGCAGGCGAAGGCCAAGTCGTTTCCGTGGACGCCTTGGCCAACATGATGTTGGACTTGCAACGAAACGGGTGTGCCAACATAAACGTGGTTACGCCAACCCATCGCGTCGCACACATCCTGCGGGCATTGGACCTGGCTGCGGGACGCGGCCTGCGGCTGCCGCTGGTCTATAACACCTGCGGCTGGGAACGGCTTGACGTGGTGAAGCTGCTGGACGGCATCGTGGATATTTATCTGCCCGACTACAAGTGGGGCGAGGCGGCAATGGGGGTGAAGTATTCGGGATTGGCCGACTATCCGACCATTACCCAGCAGGCACTGTTGGAAATGCAACGGCAGGTTGGCATAGCATGGCCGGCGGCGGACGGACTGGTGCATCGGGGGCTGATGATCCGCCACCTGGTGATGCCCAATCGCGTCGCTGGCACGCGGGAGGTGCTGAAGTGGATTGCAGAAAATCTCCCCAAGGACACGTACGTGAACCTCATGTCGCAATACACGCCTGCTTACAAGGCCCGTCAGTATCCCGAGATCAGCCGACGGCTCACGCGCGCCGAATATGCCGAGGCTCTGGAATGGGCCAAAGAGTTTGGCCTCACGCGGGTTCAAATCCAGCCCTTCCGGCTGTTCTAAAGCAGCAGGCGTCCTCAGGGGAACCGCGCCCCGTTTTCGGGCAGGTTGTAACGGCTAGAAATGATTGAAAAGGGGCAAATCAATGTTTGAAACGACCGGCCCAAAAGGGTCAAAAGGTGGGGACCGCAGCCGCGCTGCCGCCCGTGTGCAGAGGGGGTGCCGCCGTCCATCACGGCGGGTCATCCGGGCCTCGCTCGGAAGCCACGCGCGTCTTCGCGGCGATAAAACAGCCACATTGTTCGCACCGGCTCAAGGTCGTCAGCCCGCAATTGGCTGCGAACTTCGGGTCGGGATTCCGCATCGCGTGTGGGCAAGCGCGGCAAACGTCCCGTCTGCGCGCGATCACGTCGGGTGATGCGTTGGCGATGTGAAATAGGGCCTTTGTTATCCCGATCGCACCGTCTCGAATTTTTCCGCAGCAGCCCATCAAATTCCCTCCTCTGGTTCGCAATCAACGCCGTTGCTGAAATACGCCGGTGCAAATTGACCGTCATTGCGGATGCACAGGCACTGGTTGAGCCACAGATGCCAGATCATTGCTGATTCCCCTGGCCAGTTTTCGCCCGGCGCGCCCCCCGCCGGATAGTCCGATTGATTGGGCAGAAACGTCACTCCGTCAGGCGGCGCCGGGGTTTTTCCAAGGTCTGTTTGCCCTGTACACCATGTACCTGCCGCCGCTGTTTCCCACCCTGCTGCGCACCACCGGGGCGGGCTTTGGCTACAACATCGGCCGGAGGGTCTCGGCAGTGGCGGTGGTGTGCTTCGGCCTGTTCGGCCAGGTGGGGGACTACCGGCTGTCGCTGCTGCTGGCCGGCTGCCTGTTTCTGCCCGCCGCCGGGGTGGCGCTGCTGTTGCCGGAGCGGCGCGACACGCCCGAGCCGCTGGCCGGGCCGGCGGATTGAGGGACGAGGACGGCGTGCTCCGTACCGTTGCGGGGTTGGGCCGGGGCCGCGTCCGCGCTTGACTCTTCGGGCGGGCCTGTTAATTTCTTGCATGAACCCATGAGTGATGGAGTCCGCCGGCCGGTCGCGTGTGGCCGGTGGGAGACGCTCCGCGTGAAAAACCTGAACCCCAACTGAACCATGCACCGCACCGACTCAAATCCTACCCGATTCGGAACCCGCGCCGTGTTGTCGCTTGGGTTGGTCTGCGCCGCCCTTACGAGCCACACCGCGGAGGTCCTCTACGTCGAGGACTTCAACACCGACGGCTCGGTGGGACCCAACCCCCGCTACACCGTCACCGGCGGCTTCAAATCCGAGCCCCCGCACGACCCTTCCCTGGTGGGTGCGGACCAGATCGGTCCCGTGTACTGGGCTCGCAACGTCGAGGTCTCCTTCGTGGGCGTGCCCGCCCTCACCTCCGGGCGGCGGGCGTTGCTGGCCTGGGACGGCGCGATCACCCCGGGCTCGGCGGACACACTCGGCGGCTCGCCCGAGTTGTTCAGGCTGGTCGAGAACACCATCAAGTGGCTGGCCAGGGACAAGGCCGGCGCCAGCGTGGTGTTCACGCCCAACGCCGCCGCCGCGCAGGGGCTGGCCGATTACCTGACCCTGCGCGGCTACGTGGTGAGCGACGATGACGGGGTGACCTCCGACACCGCCTACCCGGCCGATGTCATCATCAAGGGGCCTGGCGGCAGCCCCTCGCGCTTTGCCCGCGCGCCGCAAGGGGTGCTGGTCTTCTCGGCGCTGGACCACGACGACATGCTCACCGCGAGCATCGGCACCACTGCCAGTTTCCTGCCCGGTAACGGTACGATCGTCACTCCTGCCCCTCCGGTGGCCGCCGGAGTGCCGGCCACCTTCCCCGTGGCGGACATGCCCTACACCTGGAACCTGATGGGCAGCATCCTCCCGGGGAACGCCATCACCATTGCCAACTTCGTCCGCCGCATCCCCCCCACCGTGGCCAGCCTGGCCGACGTCGAGGCGATGGCGGCCGGCACCAAGCAGGCTGACAAAACCTCGGCCACGGTGACGGAACTGGACTTCTCGGATGGCTCGCCGGGTGACTGGTTTGTGGACAACCCCCTCCCGGGCGGCGCCACCGGTTTGTGGGGCCTGGTGGCCAGAGGCGCGCTCAATGTCTCCGCGCCCGACCGCTACAGTTTCGCCCTGGGCATGGATGACGGCGCGCGGCTGCGCATTGATGCCAACCGCAACGGCCTGGGCCCCGAGGACAATGTCATCGTGGAAGACGCCGCCGGCGGGCACCGCGCACGGTACGGCGACGTGACGTTTGCCACCGCAGGCCAGTACGACTTCGAGGTGCTGGTCTTCAACTCGGGCGGGGCGGGCGACATTGAAATGTCCGTCTCGACCCGGGCCGGCGGCGGCGACACCAGCCCCATCAACAGCGGCACTTGGGAACTGCTGGGCCTGACCACCGGTGCGGTCAGCCTCGGCGGCTCCGCCCTCTTCCCGACCATCGCGGTGGACGCGTACGTGCCCACCGGCCCGGATGAGGAGGTCACCGTGCCCTTGTTGGTGCTGCTCAACGGGCCCACCGACACCCCGCCCGGCTCGGTCTTCGGCGGCGGCCCCTTCTCCGGCTTCGAGGGCACCGGCTTCTTTGCCGGCTCGGGCCTGAACAAGTGGCTGGTGGAAGACATCGGCAGCCTGGGCGGGTACCGCTCGGTTCAACTCCGCCCCGTCAACGTCGCGGGCAAGACCAACGTGAAGGTGACCGTGGCCCTGGCCGCCACGTTCCTGGACTTCGAGACCAGCGACTTCCTGGACATCATCGCCTACCCGCAGGGCGTGGGCGGCCCGGAGGTGCGCCTGGCCCGGTTCAGCGCACCCAGCGGCAACGACAAGTTCATGGTGGACGTGGACCACGGCAACGTGAACCGGCTCGGCCTCCAGTTCCAGGACGTGACCTACCCCGTGCCCGCCGGCGCCACCACGCTGGTCATCGAAATCCGCGCCGCCACCACCTGGTGGAACGAAATTGTGGGCATTGACCACATCCGCATCACGGCGGGTGTGGAAACCACCCCCATCCGCTTCGAAGGCATCGCCCGCTCGGGCAATGCGGTGGAGCTGACCTGGAGCGGCGGCACCGCACCCTTCTTGGTCCAGGGCTCGCTGGCCCTGCCCGGCAACTTCCAGGACCTGCTGACCACCTCCAGCCGCAGCGCCCGCCTGCCCCTGGCCGCGCCGGCCACCTTCTATCGCATCCAGGACGCCACCACCAAGACGGTGAGCCTGTTCGCCGCGACCCTGACCGGCGCGGCCGAACGCCCCACCCCGGTGGACACCCCCGCCCGCGGCGCCGGGTGGGCGACGTTGGAAGGGAACCGGCTGACCTGGTGGATCACCTACCAGGACCTGAAGGGGCCGCTGACCATGGCCCACATCCACGGGCCGGCTGATGCCAACAGCAGCGCCGGCGTGCTCGTGAACCTGAACCCCACCCCCGGCGCCACCAGCGGCGTCATCACCGGCACCGCCGAGGTCGGCCAGACGGTCATTGATGCCATCCGGCAGGGCCAGGCCTACTTCAACATCCACTCCACCGTGCACGGCGGGGGCGAAATCCGTGGCCAACTGGCGCCGCCCTGAGGCCCCGCACCGCGTGACGTCGCCACGGTAACAGTTCATCCCCCCAGCGCCGGCTGCGGCCGGCGCTTTTCTTTTGAGGTCCCGGCGCGACGCCTCACGGCGGCGCAGACTTCTGCTCTGCCGACCGGTCCGAAGCAGGGGGCCAACCCCCCGACCGTCAACCGGCAACGCCGCCGACCTGGTAACCGCCGGCGTGAGCCAGCGGAGGGGAGGTTCGCCGCGTCGCCGCGGCGGCTACCGGCAGCGGGCATCCGGCCCGGGCTGTAATCCAGAACGCTCCCGGGGCACTGAAAAGTTAAAGCGGGTGGAAAGTTGAATGGGGTGAGCAGGCACCCGGACACAATCTCCTCTCGCCCCTCAGTTCCTGATTTCCGGAGTTCCAAATTCTCCAACCTTCGGACCTCGGATTTCGGACTTCGGACTTTCCCCGCCGGCAGGTGGCTGTCCCACCCTGGACCGGCTGGAAGCCGGTGCTCCAGGGTGCCCGCGCCGGCTTTGCGGCGTCTGGGCGCTTGCCAAAACGGATGACTTGCGCCAACTAATTCACTACTCATGCAACCCCCACCTTCCCGCCCCGGCGAGCGCCCCGCCGCACGCCGCCCCAGGGCGGGGGCCGTTTGCCGCTCGATTGCTCCCCCCGCGGAGGGTTTGTGGGCCGGGGGCCTGAGTGCTCCGGGATTCACCCCCGGCGTGGCGTTGCTGCGCACGCCGGTTGCTCCGTGATGGAACATGCCTGACGCCCCGTCCCAGCCCGAGGTCGTGGCCGCCGCCGCCCCCATCTCCGCGGGGAAGACCCGGGGAGTGGCTCCCTGGTTTTTCTGGCCATTGATCGTGATCGCCGGCGGCCTGACCCTGGCCGCGTACGCGGCGCTCCTCCACCACGAGGTCACGCTCAAGCAAATGCGGGACCATCTGCGGCTGAGGCTGGAGCCGGTCCGGGGGGCGCTGGCCCGGGAAATGTTCGCCGCCTTTTACCTCACCGAAGGCATTGCCAGCGAGGTCGCCGTCGAGGGGGACATCCGGGCGGACAAGTTCCACGCCCTGGCGGCGGAACTGATGCGCCGCAACGAGCTGGTGCGGAATGTGGCGCTGGCGCCCGGCAACGTGGTGCGGCTGGTCCACCCTCCCGCCGGCAACGAGTCGGTCCTGGGCCTGGACTACGCCCGCAGCCCGGAGCAGTGGCCGGGGGTCGAGCGCATGATGGCCACGCGCCAACTGGTGGTGGCCGGCCCGCTGAAGCTGGTCCAGGGCGGTATGGGGGTGATTGGCCGGCGGCCCATTTACGTGCGGTCGGGGGACGGGACCGACACCGTGTACTGGGGGCTGGTCTCGACGGTGGTGGAACTGGACCGGCTGCTGGCGCACACGCCACTGGCCGAGCTGGAAGCGGAATTCGAGGTGGCCCTGCGCGGTCGCGATGGTCTGGGGGCGGGGGGGCCGGTCTTCCACGGCTCGCCCCAGGTGTTTGCCCGGCTGCCGGTGGTGGTCGAGGTGCCGTTGCCGGCGGGCACCTGGCAACTGGGCGCGGAGCCCCGGGGCGGCTGGCCGAGGGGCCGGATGTGGACCTCGCCGGTGTTCCTGACCGGCGGGGCGTTGTCCCTGGTCCTCGGAGCGTTGCTGGGTCTGGTCTTCCGGGCCCAGGGCGCCGTGCACCAGAGTGAAGCGCTGTTCCGCACCTTGACCGAGGAGTCGCTGGAGGGGGTGTACCTCATTCAAGGGGGCCGCTTCGTGTACGTGAATCCCGCCACCGCGGCCATGCTGGGGCGCTCGCGGGAGGAGCTGCTCGCCGCCCCCTCCGCGCTGGATTGTGTCGAGCCCGAGGACCGACCTCGCGTGGCGGAAAACCTTGCCCGCCGCTTCCGCGGGGAGGTCCACGCCGTCCGCCAGCAGTTCTGGATTCAACGCCCGGACGGGGAACGGCGCCTGGTGGAAACCCAGGGCTGCGTCACCCGCTACCGGACCCACCCCGCCGTGCTCGGCACCGCGCGCGACATCACCGACCGCTACGACGCGGAGCGTCGCCTGGCCCGCCTCAACCGCACCTACGCGGTCCTCAGCGACATCAACCAGTTGATCGTCCGCAGCCTCGATCCGACGGCAATCCTCGAGGGCGCCTGCCGGGTCGCCACCACCACCGGCGGCTTCCGCCTGGCCTGGGTGGGCTGGGCGGAGGGTCCCACCGGGCCGCTTCGCATCACCGCCCACGCCGGCGCCACGCCGGACACCCTGGCCATCCTCGAAACCCTCTGCCGCGCGCCGGACCTGGGCTGCACCTTCACCGCCCGGGCGCTGGCCGGCGGACAGCCGGCCATCTGCAACGATGTGGCCCGCGACCCGGAGGCCGAGCCGTGGCGCGCGCTGGCGCTGGAGCGGGGCTACCGCGCCCTGATTTCCCTCCCCTTGCGCCGGGCCGGACACACCGTGGGGGTGTTCAACCTCTACGCGGCCGAGCCCGGCTTCTTCGATGCGGAGGAGCTGAAGCTGCTGCACGAGCTGGCGGTGGACCTGGGGTTTGCCCTGGACAGTTGTGAACGCGAACGCCAGCGGCGCGAGGCCGAAACCGCCCTGCACGCCAGCCGGGAACTGTTCCGCGAACTGGCGGAGACCATCGAGGACGTCTTCTGGATTCGCGAGGTCGCCACCAACCGCCTTCTGTACCTGAGCCCGGCCTTCGAGCGCATCTGGGGCCGGCCCCCTGCCGACCTCTACGCCGGGGTGGCCCACAGCCTGGACGCGGTCCATCCCGAGGACCGCCCGGCCGTGCGCGCCGCCCTCGAGCAACTGGAACGCGGGGGCGACTATGACCAGGAGTACCGCATCCTCCGCCCCGACGGCCAGGTGCGGTGGATTCGCGACCGGGCCTTCCCCGTGCGGACGCCGGAGGGCCAGATTGTGCGGCTGGTGGGCGTGGCGCGGGACGTCACCGAGCGGCGCCAACTCGAGGAACAGTTGCGCCAGTCCCAGAAGATGGAGGCCATCGGCCTGCTGGCCGGCGGCGTGGCGCACGACTTCAACAACATTCTTGCCGTGGTCCAACTCCAGGCCGAGCTGACCGCCGCTCTGCCGAACCTGCCGCCACGGGTGCAGGAAGGGCTGGGCCAGATCCGCGCCGCCACCGAGCGTGCCGCCAGCCTCACCCGCCAGTTGCTCTTGTTCGGCCGCCGCCAGGTGCTGCAACCGCGCGTGCTGAACCTCAACCAGGCCCTCACCTCCCTGGCGCGGATGCTGCGGCGGGTCATTGGTGAGGACATCGCGCTGGAGCTGCTGCTGGCGGACCGACCGCTGTACGTGCGGGCCGACCCCAGCATGGTGGACCAGGTGCTGCTCAACCTGGCGGTCAACGCCCGCGACGCCATGCCCCGCGGCGGCCGGCTGTTGATCGAGACGGGCGAGGCCATCCTGGAGGCCGACCAGGCCTGCCCGCAACTGGGGCGCGCACCGGGGCGTTACGTCTGGATGCGGGTGCGCGACACCGGCCGGGGCATCGTCCCGGAAGTCCTGCCCCACATCTTCGAGCCCTTTTTCACCACCAAGGAAGTCGGCAAGGGCACCGGCCTGGGGCTGGCCACGGTTTACAGCATCGTCCAGCAACACCACGGCTGGATCGAAGTCCACAGCACCCCGGGCGAAGGCGCCACCTTCACCATCCACCTGCCGGCCGCCGCCCCGGAGGAGGTCCCGGGGGCCGCGCCCGCCCCCGCTGCCACGCCGCCGCCGCGCGGCTCGGAGACCATCCTCCTGGTCGAAGACGATCCGAACGTGCGGGAACTGACCCAGGCCCTGCTCGCCCAGTCCGGCTACCGGGTCCTGAGCGCCGCGGACGGTTGGACGGCCCTGGCCTTGTGGCAAAACCACCGGGAGAGCGTGGACCTGTTGCTGACGGACCTGGTCATACCCGGGGGGTGGAGCGGGCGCGACCTGGCCCGGCGGTTCCGGGAGGACAAGCCCGGCCTGAAGGTGCTGTACTTCTCCGGCTACAGCGCGGAGGTCGCCGGCCGCGAACTGGACCTGCAGGACGACCAGCAGTTCCTGTCCAAACCCTTCACGGCCGCGGTCCTGCTCCAGACCGTGCGCCGGCTCCTGGACGCCTGAACCACCCACCGCCCCTCACGGCACGGCTCGCAGCACCAGTCGCAGACAGGCCGCCTCGCGGTCGTTGCGCATCAGCAGCCGGTCCCCGGCCAGGGCGGGCGGATTCCAGGTCTTGGCAGCAAACACCCGCCGCCGGTGCAGTTCGTTCGGTCCGTCCGGCCGGGGCCGGAGCAGGACCAGCTCCCCGTTTTCCGCCGTGACCAGCAGGTGCTCGCCCACCCACAGCAGTTGGCCGTGACCGTAGCGGCCTTCTTTCCAGCGTTGCGTACCGTCGGCCACCGCCACGCACACCAACACCCCGTCATCCAGGCCGTAGAGGTGGTCGTCGCGGGCCATGAAGTTGGCGAACTTGGACTTCAACCGCGGCGACTTCCACACCCGGCGCACGCCCCAGGTGCCGGCGGGGTCGGCCGTCACCTCCAGCAACTCCGCCCCCACGCCGTAGCCGCTGGAAAACACCACCCGGTCCGGCCCCACCGGCACCGGCACGGCCACGTTGGGATGTCCCACCCCCCACGGGTATTCCCAGAGCACCTGCCCGCTCTCCGGGTCATGGGCCGTGATGAACCGGCTGTTGAACATCACCACCTGCGGCCGCCCCCCCAGGGTCAGCAGCGTGGGCGTACTGTAATTGGCCGCCCGCGTCCCCGCGTGCCAGACCAGCTCCCCGGTCTCAAGCTGGTAGGCCAAGAGGGAACGGTCCTCCCGCCCGCCGGCACTGACCACCACCTTGTCCCCGATCACCAGCGGCGAACCGGCAAAGCCCCACTCGGGCACCTCGCTGCCCGCGTCGGCGGTGATCTGGCGGGTCCACAGAAGCCGGCCATCGGCCGGGTCCAGGCAGTGGAGCAGGCCGGTGGCGCCCAGCGCCAGGACGCGGTTGCTCACCACCGTGGGCGTACAACGCGGGCCCTCCCCGGCCAGGGTGGTGAAATACCGCGCCCGCGCGGCCTGCCGCCACAGCAACCGGCCGGTGGCCAGCTCGTAACAGGTCACCGCCTCCTCCTCCCCCTCCTGTTCCTGGGTGAAGGCGCGCGCCCCCACCACCGCGAAGCCGGACCACGCCGCCCCAACCGGCCGACGCCACACGACCTCGGGCGGATGCGCCGCCCAGTCCGGCTCCAGGTACAGACCGGGGAGAACGCCGTTGCGCTCCGGCCCCAGAAACTGGGGAAAATCCCTTCCCGCCGGCGGAAGTGCCGCGGCGGGCTCGCCGGCCGCAGACGTGGCGGTCGCCGCCGGTGAAGGCGGAAGCGCGCCGCGGGGTACGGGCGGTTCCTCCCGGGCGGGGGCCCGGCGCCAGCGCGGTTCGAGGATGGGCATCAGATCGCCGCTGACCCCGCCTATCCGAAACAGGGCCGCGCCCAACCCCAGCACCACCAGCACGCCACCGCCGAGGAACAACCGCCACCGTGCCGGCGCCCGCGATCCCGCCACCCACCACACCCAGAGCAGCACCCCGGCCACCAGCAGGGCCATCATCGAGGCCAGGTTGCGGCTCTGGTAGGGCAAATGATCCAACTGGCGGATGACCAGCAGGGTCGCGCCCAGCACAGCGACGATGAGGCCGGCCGGCCAAAGCCGCAGCCGCGGACGCGAGGGTGAAGGGGGGGCGGAACCGGTTTGCACGCCCCAGTTAAGCCCGGTCCCACGACCGCAGCAAGGCAGGGCGGACAGCCGTCTCGCCGCGGTGCGGCGGCGGCTACGGCGGAGTGCGACTGGCAGTCGGCGATACAGCAGGCTGGAAGCCTGCGCTACGCCGGGGCTGCGGTCAGGGCGGCAATGCTCCATGCCGCGCTCGCGCGTAAAGGCCGTCAACCGGCTGCGCCTGCGTGTGGAGTGCGCCAGTCCTCTGGCCTTCGACCTCCGGCTTGGGGTGCAGGCCTCTGGCCTGCAGCCCGGCAGCCGGGACGGCTGCACCACAAGAGGGTGGTGCCGGTACCGCTGGCGTCACCGCGGCGGCCGCGGCCATTGGGCATCCGGCCCGGGCGGCAACCCGGCACGGCTCGGGCGGTGAAAAGTTAAAGGGGGTGAACAGTGAATGGGGTCAACAGGCGTCCCGACACAACCTCCCCTCGCCCTTCTGTTCCTGTCTTCCTGAGTTTCCGATTGTCCGCCCCTCGACCTTCGACCTTCGGCCTTCGGCCTTCGAGCCGAGCCCACCAGCGGGCGGGTGGAGCGGGGCCGGTGGTTCGGTTTGCTTTTGGGCGTTCAATCCCTAGTTTGGCAGCGTGAGTGACATCGCCACCCCACACGCCGTGTGTGGTTACTGGGAAGCACCCTGCGACGAGGCGCGCTTCCGCGCCTGGGTCGAGGGCCTGCGCGCCGCGTGGCGACCGGGGCGTCCCAGCCTGGCGCTGTTGTTTCTGAGCCCGGCGTTGGTCGCCCACGCGAGCGAGATTCAGGAGATCATCCAGGTCCACGCCCAGGTGGGGACGGTGGTGGGCTGTTCAAGCCCCAGCGTCATCAGCGGCGGGCGGGAATGGGAGCGCCAACGCGGCCTGGTCCTCGGCCTCTACCATCTGCCCGGCGCCCGGCTGCAAGCGGTCCACCTCACTCAGGCGGAGGTCGAGGAGGCCAACGGCCCCGCCTACTGGCATCATCAAACCGGCGTCGCCCCCGGCGACTGCCGCGGGTGGCTGGCCTTCGCCGACCCGTTTCACCTGGATTGCGAGCAGTGGGTCGAGCAGTGGAACGAGGCCTATCCGGGCGTGGCCCTGGCCGGGGGCCTGGCCAGCGGCCCGCCGCGCGAGTCGCGCACGCAGGTTTTCCTCAACGGCGCGGTGCACGAGGAAGGGGCGGTGGCCGTGGCGTTCGGGGGCGGTGTCGAGCTGGCCACACTCGTCTCGCAGGGCTGCACCCCCATCGGCGAGCCGTGGACCATCACCAAGGCCGACGGCAATCTCATCCTGCAAATTGGCAACCAGCCCGCCTACCAGGTGTTGGTCGAGACCTTCAGCCGCCTGCCGGAAGAGGAACAGCGCCGCGCCCAGGGCAACATCCTGGTCGGCTTCGTGGTCAACGAATACCAGGAGGAATACCACCGAGGTGATTTCCTCATCCGCAATCTGCTGGGCGGCGACCCCGATTCCGGCGTGCTGGCGGTGGGGGCCCGGCCGCGGCCCGGTCAGGCCCTCCAGTTCCAGTGCCGCGATGCCGCCGCCGCCACCGAGGACATGGCCGCGCTGCTGCGCCGTGCCCGCAAACAGGTGGCCGGGCGCGAGATTTACGGGGCCTGCCTGTGCGTGTGCAACGGCCGGGGCCGCCGGCTTTTTGGCACCCCGGACCATGATGCCCGCCTGGTGCAGCAGTACCTGGGGCCGCTGGCGATGACCGGCTTTTTCTGTAACGGCGAGATCGGCCCGGTGGGCAACCGCAACTTCCTGCACGGCTACACGGCCTCCCTGGCCCTGTTCCTGCCGGCGAGCGAGGAGGCGTGACCCGCATTTCCGGCCACGCTCCCGCGGCGGAGGCGCCGGCGGCGGCCCCCCCACTCCGCCCGGCCGGCAGCTCGCCGGTGCTCCCGCTGGGGCCGGTGCTGGGCCGGCTGACCTCGGTGCTCGAACCGCCGGACCTGGCCGGGTGGTTCGGCCGGCCGGCACCGCTGGAGGTGGACCTGGGCTGCGGCGACGGCGGCTTTTTGCTCCGCTACGCTCCGCGGCATCCGGAGCGGAACTTCCTGGGCGTCGAGCGGCTGATGGGGCGCATCCGCAAACTGGACCGCAAGGCGCCGCGGCTGGGCCTGACGAACCTGCGCGCGCTGCGGGTGGACATCCCCTACCTGGTGCGGCACCTCCTGCCGCCGGCGTCGGTGGCCGCCGCGCACATTTACTATCCCGACCCCTGGCCCAAGAAGAAACACCGCGCCCGCCGGCTCATCCAGCCCGGTTTTGTGTCGGACCTGGCGCGGGTGCTCGAGCCGGGGGGTGCCGTGTGGCTGCGGACGGACGATGCAGACTACTTCGCGCAGATGCTCGAGGTGTTCGGGGCGGCGGCCAGGTTCGCGCCGCTGTCTCCGCCGCCGGAGCTGCTGGCGGTGCCGACCGATTTCGAGGAGGAGTTTCGCGCCCAGGGCCGGGCCACCCTCCACGCCGGCTACCGCAAGGCGGCCTGAGGGGGCGGGCTTCAGCGTGTGCGGATGTACGGCTCTTCTTCCCAGTTGGTGGCGGGCCAGAGGAAGCTGTTGACCGCGCCATCATGGCGGAGACAGAGGTCCTTGATGTTGGTCTTCTTGCTGAAGCTTTTTTGCGGGTCGTAGCGCCCTTCGGTCCAGCCGCTGAACAGATGCCGATGCCAGGGGCAGGCCGCCACGATGAAGCGGTTGCTCCAGCGGGCGAGCTGGTCTTCGAGCCACCTTTTGCCCTCGGGCGTGGTTTGCTGCCAGGGCCCCAGGTGGTAGGCGTAACTGGTGGTGAACTCGCCGAAGTATTCCCAGCCCAGATCAATCGGGATGCGCCCGCGGGTGCGGTCCGCCAGGCAGATGAAGCTGTTGGTGTTCTCGACGTAGCCCTGCTCCAGGTAAGGCCGGTTGCCGCCGGGGTAGCCGAAGGTCTTGTGGGTGGGGTTGACCAGGTACAACGGCGGGCGGTCCAGGTGGTCCTGCCGGTACATCATGATGCCCAGGCCTATCTGGCGCAGATTGTTCGTGCAATGCATCCGCCGGGCGTTTTCCTTGGCCCGGCCCAGCAGGGGCAGAAGCATCCCCGCCAGGATCGCGATGATGGCAATCACCACCAGCAGCTCGATGAGAGAAAAGGCCGCTGGTGGGCGGTCGAGCCTCTGATGCCAGCCCGGTTTCATGGGAAAGCGCTTCGGGCGCGGGCAGCCGGCGGCGCGCCGCCCGCTCCCGAAAGTTGTGCCGGTTATTTGGCCAGCCGGAAGAACCGCGTCTCGGTACCGATGGGCAGCGTGGCCACCTGCCGGTCACCTTGGACCTCGATCGCGGCTTCCACCACGCTCCAGGCCGCCGGCACCAGGGTGGGGGTGGACTGGATGACAAAGCCGGTCGCCGCCGCGGGCCAGCTCAGGCGGATTTGGTCTCCCACCCGCTCGATGGCCAGGGTCACGTCGGTCACCGGTTTGCAGTCCGCCAGCGGGTTGACGCCGGCCAGTGGGCCGCAGGGGCGGATGACGCCGTAACGGATGCGGGTGACGGCGATCTTGGCGCGCACCTCGCCCGCGTTGCGGGTAGTGAAACGCGTTGCCGCCTGGGGACCCTGGTTCACGCCGGTGAACTTGACGTTCTGGATTTCCCAGTACGCCGTCTTCCATTCGCCCGAGCCTTCGAGGGTGACGAAGTAGCTGTCGGGCGTGAACCCGAAGGTCTCCACGCCGTCGACCTCGGTCTTGTACACCTCGGGCTTGATGGCCGTGCCGGCCAGGGCCGGGTCGTCGTAGTAGGTGATACAGATGGCCAGGAGCGCGGGCGGCTGGGAACTGGGGCCGAGCTTCTCACCGGTGATGGCGAAATTGAGAAACTGGTGGGCGAAGCCGGGGGAGCCGTCATCGTGCGCCGGGCGCACGGCCAGGCGACGGTCGCCGGGCGGGCCGGCTTCCTCGACGATCATGTTCTGGTCGCCGCCGCTGGTGCCCACGTCCAGGCCGTCACGGATGTCCCGGGCCAGGTCCAGTTCGGCGAAGTTGCCGTAGAGGTCGGTGCAGACGTTCGGGTCCTCGAAGCAGTCGGCCAGCGGGTCCTGGCCGGCCAAAGGATGGTCGCCCACGCGCAGGACGGCGAGTTGAACACGTGAGACCGCCACCTGGCCGTTTTCGGAGACGAACCGCGGTCCGGCGGTGTGGGTGGGCGTGGCGTTGACGCCAAAGAGGTTGACCGCCGGCACGGTCCAGGAGCGGCGAATCCACTGGCCGGTGCCCTGGAGCACGTGCCGTTTCTCCGGCGGGTAAAAGGCGATGCCGCCCTGGGCATCGGTGGCATACGCTTCCGGGCCGAAACGCACGTTCAGGCCGGCAAAGTCCGGGTCGTCGTAAAAGTCCACGCAGACCTTGACCGTGCGCGGGTCGTTGCAGGGCAGGCCGAGGTAGTGGTCGGTGATGCCGAAGTTGAGGAAGGTGCCCAGCGGGCGCACGGCGCGGCGCTTGTCGCCTGTGGGGCCGACGGCATCGAGGAATTCGACCGTCTGGTCGCCGCGGTTGAGGACCTCGAGGTGGTCGGCGGTGCCGGCGGCCACGTCCAGGCTGGCGAGGTTGGTGTTGGGCTCCGGATCGCACGTCTCGGGCGGGAGGAACTGGTTGATGGCCTCCGGCTCGCCAAAGGCTCCCCGTGGTCCGAAGGCCACCACCCGTACGATCAGGTTCGGCACGCCCTCGAAGCGGATGGTGCCGCCGTTGACCCCGCCGTTCTGGAAGGCGCCCTGGGCATTGGCCGGGATCGAGCCGACGAACCGGGTGCCGTCCGAGGCCCGTGTGCCGTTGGCGATGCGGAACAGAATCCAGTTCCAGCGCTTGTTTTTGGCCTCCACCGGCACCTGCCCGCCCACCGGAAAGTTCAGCTCGGGCAACGTGCCGGTGAGGAAGACGAAGTTGCGCGGGTTGCCCTGGGCATTGAACAGGGCGGCATCCCCGTAAGCCTGCACCAGGATGTCAATCGTGTCGTGGTCCGCCCAGGTCTGGAACTGGGAATCGGCGATGTTGAGGAAATTGCCGGTCACCTTTTTGCCCGTGTGGCCACCGATGGTGATGTCCTCGGTAACCTGGTCGCCGCCGCTGAGGATGCTCAGGGCAGTGTGGTCCCATTCGGCACCGGGAGGTTCCAGGCCGCCGTCGGTGACCACGTAGTGCACCGGCAGGTTGGGGTTGATCGTGGGCGGCCACTGTTCGGGATCGAACGGGCCGGTTTGCGCGCGGCTCAACAGGACCGCGCCGCACGCGAACAAGGCAGACAGACAGGCACGGGAGATTTTCATGGCTCTGAGGTACGCTGCCAAGGTACACGCCGCCCGCTTTCCCAGTCAAAAAGAAATCCGTGCGCGATGTCGGCAGGTCCGGCATCCCCGCTGAAAAGGTCCCTGCCCCGGCGCCGAAAATGTGGTACACTGCCACCATGCGACGCCTTCCCCCTTTTCTCCGCCCCGGAGGACGAGGACCGGCGCGGCGAGCCCTCGCGGCGCTGGGGTGCGGCCTGTGCACCCTCGCCCACGCCGCCGGCGCCGACCCGATCAACCCGCCGCTGGGCCCGCACCTCAATCCCAGCCCCGCCGAGCTGGCCCGGGCCGCGCGGTTCGGGACCAACGACCCGGTGGTGCTCACCACCTACTTTTACTGGTACGACGTGTTCAGTGGCGCGCACATCACCGACCCGGACGGCTCTGACGCCCTGACCGATCACCCGCCCACGCTGACCGGCTTTTCCTACAAGCTGGCCGCCTGGCATCGGGAGCAGCTCGAGGACATGATGGCCGCGGGCATTGACGTGCTCCTGCCCGTGTACTGGGGCGAGCCCTCGCAGCGCCTCCCCGGCAAACCCGCCCTTGAACAGCCCTGGAGCTACGCCGGGCTGGTGCGGCTGGTGGAAGCACGCCAGGCCCTGCTCGAGGCCGGCCACAAACCGCCGGCCATCGGGATGTTCTACGACACCTCGACCCTCGAGTGGAACGCCGCCGGGCGGAAGATTGACCTGACCACCGACTTCGGCCGCCGCTGGTTCTACGAAAGCATCCGCGACTTTTTCTCGCTCGTGCCCGCACGGCACTGGGCCACCATCGAGGGCCGGCCGATCGTGTTCCTGTACTCGGCGGCCTTTGCCGCGGCGCACGACCAGAGCTGCGTGGATTACCTGCGGCAGGAGTTTGCCCGCGATTTCAGCGGCGTGCTGCCCTACCTGGTGAAGGAGATTTCCTGGAACGTCCGCGCCGACCAGACCTATGCCTGGGGGGGTGCCCTGGGACTCAAAAACCCGGGCGTGGCGTCGCTGGGGCCGGGCTACGACCACTCGGCCGTGCCGGGCCGTGAGCCGTTGATCGTGCCACGCGAGGACGGCGCCTTCTACGAGCGGCAGTGGTTTCGTTTCCTGCGCGCGCCGTCGCGCCTGGTCCACCTCGAGACGTGGAACGAGTACCACGAAGGCACCGACATCGCGGCCTCGCGCGAGTATGGCCGCCAGTACATCGAGCTGACCCGGAAGTTCGTGGACATGTTCAAGGCGGGCCTCCGGCCGCCGCGCCCGCGCGGGCCGTACTCGGATGCCCGCTCGGTCCGCGTGACCCTGGGCCCCACCAACGACGCGCGCGGCCTGACGCAGTTCGAGTTTGCCGACGGCAAGACCGCCCCCGCCGAGGCCGCCGGCCGGAGCTGCCGGGTGGTGGTGCCCACCGAGCACGGCGGCCGCTACGTCTATTTCCAAATCCACGACTCCTTCAAGTGGGCGGATGAGATGCTCGTGGACGTGGCCGTGGAGTACTTCGACCAGGGCCGCGACAGCTTTCATCTCGAGTACGATGGCCCGGACCCGAACGCCCCCTTCAACGGTGCCTACACCGCCTCGAAGACCCGCGTGCCCCTCGCCGATTCGCGCCAGTGGAAGACCGCCACCTTCCGGCTGACCGGGGCGCGCTTTGGCAATGCCCAGAACGGCGGGGCGGACTTCCGCCTCGCCTCGCTGGGCGACCCGTTGCACCTGCGGGAGGTGACCGTAACCCGGCCGGGCATGCCGACCGAGGCCGGGGCAGAAGTGCGCGGCTGGCAGTGGGATTTTGAGCAGCCGCCGGATCGGAGCTGGTTCGTCCGGGGCGCGCCGGGAAGTTTCCGCGTGGCCAACGGCCTGCTGACGCTCAGCCCGGCAGAGGCACCGGCCCTGGTGCTGGCCGGGGCGGTGGCCGCCGCCACGCCGCCGCTGGAAATCCTGGCCCGCCTGCGGCCGGTCTCACCCGACCCCACCCCGCACTGGCTGGGGGGCGTGGCGGTGGCCGTGGAACCGGAGCGGGGCGAGGGCTGGGTCGTGGTCCTGCGTCGCGAGCCGGGCGGGGCGCCGCAACTGGGATTGGTGACACTTGGGAAGGACACCGCGGTTTTTCAGGCCGCGCCGTGGGAAACCAACCGCTGGTCCTGGCTGCGCGTCCGGCTCGACCCCCGTTCCCTGGCCGGCTACCCGGATGTGTGGGTGCGTTTCTGGCCGGCGGATGGGGAAACACCCGAACCGGTGCTGTGGACGGCGTGGCGGGATTTTGACCCTGACCGCCCGCAGTCGCCGGCACTGGTCGGGCTGGTGGGCGGTGCGGGAGTGTTCGAGGTGGACTGGCTGCTGGTGCGTTCGGAAAGCCTGCCGCTGATCACCGCCCGCCCACCGGCGTGGAAGCCCGCGCGGGCTCACTTGAGGCTGCGGGAAGTTGCTCCGCTGGCCGGCGCACAGATTGAGGTCCAGGGCTCCCCCGGTCTGGATTACGTGGTGGAACGTTCAGGCGACCTCGCGCACTGGGAACCGGCGTTCGCCGTGGCCTTGGATGACACCGGCCGTGGCGGGCGCACCGACCCCGCGCCGGCCGACAAGCCCCGGCAGTTCTACCGCGCCCGTACCGCACCGTGAGACCGACGGGCACGGGACGTTGGGCCTGGGCAGGGGCGGAGGCGGAAAAGTGCTGGACGGCCGGGGGCGCTTCTGCCAGCCTGCTGCTGCTTGAAGACCAGCAGGTGTCGCAGTGACCGAGGTCCGTGTTTGCAGCAGTGTTCTGTCTTCGCCGGCTTCGTCAGGGCTGCGGGTGCAGCCACTCCCTTCTGAGCCATTCGAGCAACCCCCAACCCTCCCATGAGTGATTGCAGATTGTTTGTCGGCAACATCTCCTACCGCACCCTCGAATCCGACCTGCAGGATTTGTTCTCCCAGGCCGGCGTGGTGACCTCCTGCAGCCTGATGCTCGACAAGTTCACCGGGAAATCACGGGGCTTCGCCTTTGTCGAGTACGCCACCCCCGAGGAGGCCGCAAAGGCGGTGGAGATGTTCCACGGCAAGGAGCTCCAGGGCCGGGCCCTCACCGTCAACATCGCCCGCCCCCGCGAGGAGCGTCCTCTGCGGGAACCGCGCGGAGACCGGCCGCCCCGCCGGGAACGGCCGAATTACTGACCGCCCCCACGGCGGTCGCCCAAAGCCTCCCGGAATCCGACGCGACGCCCCGCGTCGGGTCGCGGGGAAGAGGAAAGAAAGCCCTCATCCCAACGTGACCGGCAAGCGGCCGGGCCGTTGTGTCAGCAAGGGAGGGGTGGTGTGCCACTCCCGCGCGGAGGGGCGCTTCAGAATTTCGCGGTCAGCACCAACCCCCAGGTCAGCGGGTCGCCCGGCTGATAAACCAGCAGGTCGGGCGTCGCCGCGCTGCGCAAGTCCAGGGCGTTGCTGGCGTAGTCCTGGTCAAGCAGGTTGCGGCCGAACAGGTGCACCCCCCAGGCACCCCGCTCATAGCCCACGCGTGCGTGCAGCAGGGCAAAGGCCTCCTGTTCGCGGGAATTGTCCTCCGTCAGTGGATTGGCTCCCACGCCCTGGGCCTCAAGCTGGGCGTAAAAACCACAGGTGAAGCGGTACGCCACGCCGGCGGTGGCGGTGAATTCGGGCACGAAGCTGATCCGCCGGCCGTCCAGCCGCTCTTGATTCACCGGGTCCATGTACCGCCGGTACTCGGCATGGGCATAGCCCAGCGCGGCGCTGAGTTCCCAGCCGGACGCCGGCCGGTAGAACGCCTCGACCTCGACCCCGAGTGTCCGCGCCGCCTCGGCGTTTTGGACGTAGGCCTGGGTGGGGTTTGCACGGTCCAGGCGGTGGACCTGGTACTGGTCGGTGTCCACCCAGAACAGGGCCAGGTTGCCGGCCAGGCGGGTCTCCCAGCAGGTGGACTTGAGGCCCAGTTCGTAGTGGCGTGAGCGGGCCGGCCCGAAGGCCGCGCCGTCCGGCGTGTCGCTCGAGGCGTTGAAGCCGCCACTCTGGTAGCCGGTGCTGAAGCTGAAGTACGTGCTGGTCGCGTCGCTCCAGCGGTAACTCAACCCCACCTTCGGCTGGAGATCACTGAAGTCTTCCTCGACCGTGTACGCCGCGGTGGGGAACGCGACCGGCCCGACCGGAAATCCCCCCACGCTGGCCGCGGGGCTGGAGAACTGGCCGGCGCGGCGAAGGCGACGCGTGTCGAACGTGACGCGCAAGCCGCCCACCACGTCCAGCCGCTCGAACAGCTCATAGGTGGCCTGACCGTACAGCGCCCAGGTCCGGGCCGTGTGGCGGGCGTCGGTCAGGAGGGTGCTGCGTTCCACCGTCAGCGGCGGTGACCCCGGCAGTTGGATCGTCCGGGCGGGCATCTGCGTGCTGCCCGATTCGGTGTCGAGCTGGCGGTGGGTCCAGAACACCCCCGTGACCCAGCGCAGGCGCGCGCCGGCATCCGCCGATTCGGCGCGCAGCTCCTGACTCCATTGCTCGAGCTCGGGGCGGAGGAACCCCAGCAAGTAGTCGGCCTCGCTGAAATCGAAGTCCTGCACCAGGTCCTGGTCCCAGCGGCGGTGCGCCGTGACCGACGTGATACGCAGCTCCGGCGTCTGGTAGCGCACGCGCACGGACTGGCCGAACTGGTCGGTGTGCACGCGGCCATCTTCATTGCGGCGCACCGTGAACCAGTCCGGGTCCCGCCCGGGCAGGTAGGTGGGCACAAAACCGTCCCGGTACCGGGCGGCCTCGAGGGCCGCCGTGATTTCCCAGGCCTCGGAAGGGGTCCAGCGCACCTGGGCCCTGCCGGCCAGGCTCTCCCGGTCGTCCGGGTGGGTGTCGCGGGTCTGGTTGTGGACGTAGCCGTTCCGGAAATCCCACAACCCGGAAAGGTTGAACGCCACCCGGTCGCGGACCGCCGGGCCGCCCCCGCCGGCCTGGACCGACACGGCATCGTAGGCGCCGTAGGACACCTGACCGTGGCCGTTCCAGAATGACTGCGGGCCGCGGGTGGTCAATTGCAGCACCCCGCCCGGACCGGCAGCCCCCAGCAGCGTCCCCTGGGGGCCGCGCAGCAGCTCGAGGCTTTGCACCTCGAACAACGCCAGCCCGCGCGAGGCCAGGTCCAGGTACGGCACGTCGTCCACGTACACCGCCACGGCAGGTTCGCCGGCCAGGAAGTTGTTGTCCCGAAATCCCCGCACCGAGAAGCGGGGCGAGCGGGTGTTGTTGCCGTCGAACAGGGCGGTGTTGGGCGTGTGTGCCAGCAGCGCACGCGTGTCGGTGATGCCCCCCGGGGCAAAGGTGCCGACCGGCAGGACGCTTTGCGCCACGGTCTCAGCCTGAGGGGTGTGGCCGGCGTAGCCGGTGACGGTGATGGGCGGCAGCGCTTCGGGCTCTTGCGGCGGCGGGGCGGCTCCCAGCAGCGTTCCCGGCAGCCCGAGGCTGGTCAGTACCGGCCAGCCGGCGGGGAGGCCGAAGCGCCGGGTTCGGAGACGATTCTGTCCCTGCGGCAACAAAGTCTGCATGGCGGCGGGAGTCTGGGGAACAAGGGCTTCCGCAACAAGACCAAATTGGTCACCCACGCCGGAGGCTGTCGGATTGGGCCACCATTCGCTCCCGCGTGGCGGGCGCTGGCGGGAAGGTCTCGCAGGCCCCTAGCGGCTGCGTTTTAACGGCCCTCGAACATGCCCGAGGGCAGGCCGTGCTCCCAACTGCGCGGCGCGTTCCAGGGGCGTTCAGAGAGGTTTTCGGCATCCCGGCTGGAGGCGCAGCCGCTGGTGCCCCACGCGAGCAGGACCGCGGCGAGCAGCACGCCCAGGCGCAGCCAGCCTTGTCGAAGCGCGGTCGTCATGTCAGCGCAGTACCTGGTCGCCCACCTGGACGTCGGCCTGTTTCCAGTCGGGCAGGATGTTCGCGACGCTGCGGTTGTCCTCGACCTTGGTGATGCGCACCTTGGCCACCAGTTTGCCGTCGCGGTTGACCAGCAACTCGCCCCGCTCGACCGCGCCCTCGTTCCGCCCCAGGTCCAGCACCACGAAGTCCCAACGCGGGTCCACCGCCAACACCCGGCCGTTGCGGGTCAACTGCATTTCCGGCGGGGTGTCCTTGTCGCCCTCATAGACCCGCAAGCGGTTTTCGGTCTGGGTGAGCCTGGTGAACAGGACGCGGTTTTCGGCGGTGAGGGTCTTGATCTCCTCGCGGGCGCGCACCAACTGGTCGAGCCGCTCGCGCACCTGTTCGACGGGGATGCCCAGGGCCCGCCAGGCGGCGAGATTGCGGTTGGCCTCGGTCAGTTCGGTGCGGGTCTTTTCCAGCTCCGCCTCGTTGCGGTCGGCGCGGGCCTGCTGAGTGTTGGCGCGGGCGGTCTGGAGATTCAGCTTTTCCCGGGTGTCGGCCAGTTCGCGATCCAGGCTGTCGGCGCGGCTTTTTTCCTGACGCGCCTCGGCCTGGGCCTTGGCCTCCGCCTCCTGGGAGGCGGCCAGTTGCGCCTGGGTGCTGGCCAGGTCGGTCTCCAGGCCCTGAATGCGGCCGCCAACTTGGAAGTGGCTGATGACGAAGGTGGCGACGCCGGCCACGATGGCGATGATCAGGCTGATGCGCGGAAGCATGGTGTCAACGTCTTGACTGCTAAAGCTCGAACGCGGGCAACCTAAGTCCCTTGGTTCGGGGTGTCAACGCCGCGCTCCAGCCCGGCCAGCCGGCTGCTGCGCCTCCTTCGCCGTCCCCGCGGCGGGCCGAGCGTCTCCTGTCGCCGCCCCGCTTCTTTCGTGGTTGTCCCGACGAGGCGGGGAATACCGTGCCGGCTCTATTTGCCAAAGGTTGTGCCATGCCGTAACAATTTCGCGTGCGTGTTCACGAGTCATCGGGAGCGGGGAAGAGCGGGCCGCGCGCGCGCGACCGGGGGCGCGCCGGCGGGCTGGCGTGGGTGGCCGTCTGGGGGCTGGCCGCCGCGGGTTGCGGGCACGAGGAGGTCCGCGTGTACGAGGCGCCGAAGGACTCCCCCGCCGCGCCGGGTGCCTCGGCCATGGCCGCGGCCGGGGGCGTGGAGTTGGAGGACCCGCACGCCGCATTGAACCGGCCCCGCCTGAGCTGGCAACTGCCCGCCGGCTGGCAGGAACGCCCGGCCAGCGCCATGCGCGTCGGCTACTTTGTAATTCCGGGGCCCCAGGACCAGCAGGCCGAACTGACCATCATCCCGCTGGCCGGAACCGGCGGAAGCGACCTGGACAACGTCAACCGCTGGCGGGCGCAGGTGGGTTTGGCGGCGATCACGGCGGAGGAATTGCCCCGCATCACGCAAACCGTCTCCATCGCGGGCGGGGAAGGCCAGTTGTACGACCTGGTCGGTGACAGTTACGAGGCGAAAGACCAGCGCACCCTGGCGGCCATCCTGCGGCGCGAGGGCACCTCGTGGTTCTTCAAAATGACCGGCCCGGCGGCCCTGGTGGGCGACCAGAAAGGGGCGCTGGTGGAATTTCTGCGTACGCTGCGGCTCGAGATGCCCGCGGCACCACGGCCGGCCCATACCGCGACCCCGCCTGCGGGAGCGGAGCCGGCCGGAGCCGGGGCGGCGGCGGCGGGGTTGCCGCGCTTCCAGGTGCCCGCGCATTGGCAGAGCCGGACGCCCGGCTCCATGCAGGCCGCACGCTTTGTGCCTCAGGACGCCCCCGACCGGGCGGACATCAGCGTGGCGCTGCTGCCGGGGGACGGCGGCGGTCCCCTGGCCAACGTGAACCGCTGGCGCCGGCAATTGGGGCTGGCCCCTCTGGCGGAAGCGGAGATGGCCGCCACCCTGCACAAGGCCACCTTCGGCGGCCAGCCGGCCTACTGGGTCGAACTGGACGCCCCCGAGTCGGGTCGCCGCATGATTGCGGCCGCCGTCCAGCAGGGGGACCACACCTGGTTCTACAAGCTGACCGGGGAGGCCGCGGTGGTCGAGCGCGAGAAACCGGTGTTCCTGCAATTCGTCGAAAGTGCCGCCTATGCCCGTTGAACGTCTGGTCCGTTTCTTCAGCTCCCTCAAGCTCACGGTGGTGTGTCTGGCCCTGGCGGTGGTGCTGGTCTTTGTCGGCACCCTCGCCCAGGTGAAGCTGGGCCTGTACGAGGTCCAGGCACGCTACTTCCAGAGCTTTTTCGTGTACTGGCAGGTGCCCGGCACGGCGGTGCGGATTCCGGTCTTCCCCGGCGGCTACCTCCTGGGCGGGGTGTTGTTGATCAACCTCTTCGTGGCCTACTTCACCCGCCTGCGCCGGCACCGCCCGCATGTGGGGCTGCTGCTCATCCATTTCGGGCTGGCGGCGCTGCTGCTGGGGCAGTTGTGGACCGACCTGGCCCAGCGCGAGAGCGTCATGCGCCTGACCGAAGGCGAGACCAAGAGCTACTCGGAATCCCTGCGCCGGAGCGAGCTGGCAGTGATTGACCCCGGCGACCCCGCCGTGGACCGCGTGGTGGCCTTCCCGGACGACCACCTGCGGCCCGGCGCCGTACTGGCGCATCCCCAACTGCCCTTCACCATCCGCGTGCACCAGTTCTGGCCCAACTCCGCACCCGTGCGTGGCGACACCAACGCGACCCCCCAGGTGACCGAGGGCACCGGCCTGAAGGCCCGGTTTGTGCCGCGGCCGCCGGTGACCACCACCGACGAGCGCAACGTCCCCTCCGCGATCATCGAACTGCTGACGACCAGCTCGCCGGCCACCTCCCTGGGCACCTGGCTGGTGAGCGACTGGCTGCTCGAGCCCCAGGCGGTGGAAGTCCAGGGCCGCCGCCACCTCCTGGCCCTGCGCCTGGCCCGCTACTACAAGCCCTTTTCCCTCACCCTGTTCGAGGCCCGCCACGACAAGTACAAGGGCACCGAAATCCCCCGCAACTTCTCCAGCCGCGTGCGCGTGCGCCATCCGGCCAGCGGTGAGGACCGCGAGGTGCTCATCTACATGAACAACCCCCTCCGCTACGGCGGCTTCACCTTTTACCAGTACCAGATGGCCGCCGACGAGGCCGTGCGCCTGCGCGGCCAGCGACCCAGCTCGACCTTCCAGGTGGTGCAAAATCCCGGCTGGCTCATGCCCTACGTCGCCAGCACCTTGATCAGCGTGGGCCTGCTCTGGCAGTTCTCCGGCCACCTGCTGGGTTTCCTGCGCGAGCGCCGCCGCCGCGCCGCTGCGGCCGCCGCCACCCCCTCCCCTCAACCGCAAACCGCCTGACCGATGAAGAAGCACCTGCCCTGGCTGCTGAGCGCGTTCTTTGCCCTCTGGGTCCTCGCCGCCCTGCGTCCGCCCCGCCCGGTTGGGGCCTTTCAGGAAACGGAGTTCGGCCGGCTGCCGGTGGTGCTCAACGGCCGGGTTCAGCCCTTCGATTCGGTGGCCCGCAACTCCCTGCTCCAGATTCGCGCCCGCCAGGCCTTCGCCGAGGTCACCCGCCCGGATGCTCCCTGGTGGAACCCGGCGGCCCAATACACCCGCCTGAGCGCCACGGCCTGGCTGCTGGAGCTGATGACCCGCCCCGAACAGGCCGACCAGCGCAAGGTCTTCCGCATTGATCACCCCGAGCTGCGCACCTTGCTGGGGTTGCCGCCCGAGGGACCGTTTTACCACGCCCAGGCCGAACTGCGCCCTCATTTCGAGGAGATCGAAAAACAGGCCCGGCAGGCCGGGGCGCAGGACCCGGCCCAGCGCAACACCTTCCAGAAGGCCGTGTTCAAGCTCTTCCAGAACCTGGTGCTCTACCAGCGGCTCAAGAGCACCCTCCAGCCCGAAGGCACCACCAACTTCCTGGCCGAACTCCGGGCCTACCAGGCCGCCCTCGAACCCGGCCTGGCCGCCGTCACCCAACACGAGGCCGGCCAGCCCCATGACACCGCCGCGCTGGACGCCCTGGTGCGCTTTGCCCGCCGCTTCGAGGCCCTCAGCCAGACCGCCCTGCCGCTGGTCGTGCCCCCCATCCACCCCGAGACCGACCGCGACGCCTGGGCCAACGTCGGCGCCAGCCTCATGGAAACGCTGGTCACCCGGCAGATTCACCCCGCCGTCCTGGCCTACGCCGAAATGGCGGACGCCTACGCCCGCGGCCAGGCCGAGGCGTTCAACCAGGCCCTTGCCCGCCACCAGCAATGGCTGGCCGCCAAGGGGCTGGACCGGGAAATCGCCAAGGGCCGGTGGGAATTCCTCTACAACTACTGGCGGCCGTTTTACCTGGGCACCACCCTCTACGTGGTCGCCTTCCTGCTGGGATGCTTCTCCTGGCTGTCCCCCGACCGTGGCGGCGTCTGGAACCGCGGCGGCTACGGCCTGCTGGCGCTCGGTCTGGCGGTGCACACCGCGGGCATCCTGTTCCGCATGGCCCTGGAAGGCCGCCCGCCGGTCACCAACCTCTACTCCTCCGCGGTCTTTGTGGGTTGGGGGACGGTCGCCCTGGGCGTGATCCTCGAACGCATCCACCGCGACAGCGTGGGCCTGGTCATGGCTGCCACCGTCGGCTGCATCACCCTCATCATCGCCCACAACCTCGCCCTGGGCGGCGACACCATGGAGATGATGCGCGCGGTGCTGGACAGCAACTTCTGGCTCGCCACCCACGTCATCACCATCACCCTCGGCTACTCGGCCAACTTTGCCGCCGGCTTCCTGGCGATCATGTTCGTGCTCCGCGGGGTGTTCACCCGCGGCCTGACCGCGCCCAGCCGGTCCACGCTCACCCGCATGGTCTATGGCATCCTGTGCTTTGCCACGCTCTTCAGCTTCGCCGGCACCGTGCTGGGCGGCATCTGGGCCGACCAGTCCTGGGGCCGGTTCTGGGGCTGGGACCCGAAGGAAAACGGGGCGCTGATGATCGTGTTGTGGAATGCCATGATTCTGCACGCCCGCTGGGGCGGCCTGGTCGGGGAACGCGGCCTCATGAACCTGGCCATCTTCGGCAACGTGATCACCAGCTTCTCCTGGTTCGGCGTGAACATGCTCGGCGTGGGCCTGCACTCGTATGGCTTCATGGACGCGGCCTTTTTCTGGCTGATGCTCTTCGTGGCCAGCCAGCTCGCGCTCATCGGTCTGGGCTCCCTGCCCGCCCGCCATTGGGCCAGCCTGCGCGAGACCGCCCCGCAACCGGCCGCCGCCGCCCCTCCCAAGGCCGTCCCGGCCCGGACGGTCTGAGCGCGGCCACTCCCTCTCCCGCGCCAACGGCCACGCGCCCTGCTTTGCGCTTCGCGGCGCGGCCATTTCGTGGCACAACGCCGCCGCGTTCTCATGCCCGTACCCGATTCTTCCGCGGCCGGGGCCGCACCGGCCCCGGAGGCCCCCGTGTCGCG
The DNA here is from genome assembly GCA_037439785.1 of Verrucomicrobiales bacterium. Classification (GTDB taxonomy): domain Bacteria; phylum Verrucomicrobiota; class Verrucomicrobiia; order Limisphaerales; family J093; genus DSVZ01. The sequence goes on from JBBIVJ010000001.1 coordinate 174,039, forward strand.
CGGGGTCCTGTGGCTGGCGCTTTTGACCGTGCTGGCCATCCCGGCCGGCATCCTGACCACCGGCTACCTGCCGGCGGATGACGCCCTGCGCCACGCCGCCAGGGCGGTCAGCGGCAGACCGTGGTCGGACATCCTCGTCCTGGGACCCCATTACACGGTGGATCACAACTTCGGCTGGGAAGCCCTGCTGCGCGGCCTGCACCGGTTCACCGGCTGGGAGGCGGAACGGCTGGTGGACTTCTCGGTGCTCGCCTTGTTCGTGGTGGCCGCCGGCGCCGCACTCCCGCTGCTGCGCCGGCCCGAGGCCTGGCTCGGCATCCTCATCCTGTTTTTCACCGCCTGGCCGCCGCTGGCCGGCCGCTGGATGAACGGCCGGCCGCTGTTGCTGAGCGTGGCGGCTTTGACCGTGCTGTTGCTGGCGCTGTCGCGCGACGCCGAAGGCACGCGCTGGAGCCGCGGACGTGCCGTGGCCATGACGGCGTTGCTGGCGGCGGCGGTCTTCGTGCACGGGGTGTGGTACCTGTGGGCGCTGCCGGTGGCCGCGTGTTTCCTCAGCGGCCGGTACCGGGTGGGCTGGGGGCTGGCCGCGGCCTGGCTGGCGGGCACGGCCCTGGCGGCGTTGGGCACCGGCCAACCGGTGGATTACCTGACCGAGGCGGTGCGCACGGCCTGGCGGGCCATGCACCTGCATCCCACCGCCCGCACCCGCGTCTCGGAACTGCAACCCGCCTCGAGCGGGCTGCTGCTGTTTCTGGTACTGGGAGCCCTGCTGGCTTTCCGCCAGCTCGCACGGCTGGATGCCCCGGCGCTAACCCGACAGCCCGCCTTTTGGGTGGCCGGCCTGGGTTGGACGCTGGGTTTTCTCAACCGCCGGTTCTGGGATGACTGGGGCCTGCCCGCCCTCATGGTGCTGGCGGTCCTGGACCTCGACCGTTACCTGGCGCGGGCCCAGCCGGCCGCCTCCCCGCGCCGCCTGGCCCTGAGTTTCGGGCTGGCCGCCGCGCTCTTGTGCGTGACCACCAGCGATGTGGACAGCCGATGGACCCGCGGGCTGACCCGCCAGTTTCTACCGGCCGGGGACCCCGAGCTGGCCGGCTGGCTGCCCGAACCGGGCGGCATCCTGTACGCCGCCGACCCCGCCTTCTTCTACGAGACGTTTTTCCAAAATCCCCGGGCCCCCTGGCGCTACGTGCTGGGCTTCGAAATGACCCTCATGCCGGCGGAGGATTTCCAGGTGTTGTACCGCATTTTGTGGAACTACGGCGCCGCCGCCGCCTACCAGCCCTGGGTGGAAAAAATGCGTCCCCCCGACCGACTCCTGGTGCGGGCCGACCCCGCCGCCGCGCCCGCCATCCCGGGCCTGGAATGGCGCCACCTGCGCGGCGGCATGTGGAGCGGCCGCCTCCCCCGCCCGCGCGCGGCCAAGGGAACGCCCCAGCCCTGAAGGTCTCTCGCCGGGGCGGGCTGCCCGTTTGCGGTTGAACCGCCCCGACGCTCCACCGCATAAAGCCGCCCGTGAAGTGCTTCGTCACCGGCGCCACCGGCTTCATTGGCGCCAACCTTGTCCACGTCCTCAACGCCGCCGGCCATGCCGTCCATGCCCTGGTGCGCCCGGGAAGCGACCGCCGCGGCCTGGAGGGCGCCGACTACGAGCCGGTGGAGGCCGACCTGCGGGACCGCCCCGCCCTGGTCCGCGCCCTGCGGGGCTGCGATTGGTGCTTCCACGTGGCCGCCAGCTACCACCTGTGGCTGCCGGATTACGCGCCGCTTTACGCCGCCAACGTGGACGGCACCCGCACCGTGCTGGAAGCCGCCGGCGAAGCGGGCTGCCGGCGCATCGTGTACAGCAGCACCGTGGGCGTGCTGCGCCCGCCCCCCGCCGGGACCCCGGCCCCCGAGCCGGTGGACGAGTCGGCCCTGGCCACCGAAGCCGAGATGACCAATCCCTACAAGCACTCGAAATGGCTGGCCGAATGCATCGCCCGCGACTTCGCCGCCCGCGGCCTGCCGGTGGTCATCGTCAACCCCACCGCCCCGGTCGGCCCCCGCGACCACAAACCCACCCCCACCGGCCAGGTCATCGTGGATTTCCTGAACCGGGCGATGCCGGCCTACCTCGACACCGGCCTGAACTGGGTACACGTGCGCGATGTGGCCGTGGGCCACCTCCGCGCCGCGGAACGGGGTCGCGTGGGCGAACGCTACATCCTCGGCCACGCGGAGGGGAACTGGACGTTGCGCGAGGTCCTGCTCGTCCTGGCCGAACTCACCGGCCTGCCCGCCCCGCGCTGGCGCCTGCCCTGGTGGATCGCCCGCCTGGCAGCGGAAGTGGACGAAGCGCGCGCCCGCCTGACCGGCCGCCCCCCCCGCGCCTCCCGGGCCGGCGTGCGGATGGCCCGCTACAAAATGTTCTTCAACCCCGCCCGGGCCATCCGGGAGCTGGGCCTGCCCCAAACCCCGCCCCGCCAGGCCCTGGCCGACGCCGTCGAGTGGTTCCGCGCCCACGGCTACGTCCGCCGGCGCTAAGACCGCCCGGCCCGGCCGGGGGACGTCAGAACCGCTCGACCAGTTTCTCGATCAGAAAGGTGCTTTCGCGCAGGGCCTGGTCGCAGAAGGGACCGAACCACTCCGCCACCCGCGCGAACTCGCGCTCGAACGCCGCCGGCCCTTCCCGCTCGAGCAACGCGCAACTGCGGCGGAGCGACTCGACATATTCCCGTAGCAACGCCAGCCGTTGCGGCGAGGCGCAGATGATCTGGCCGTACATCGCCGCGTCCTGCGCAAACAAGCGACCGATCATGCCCAGTTCCAGCCGGTAAATCGGGCTGGAAAACTCGAGCGTGCGCGGCAGGTCCACCCCCCGCTCCGCCAGAAACCGACCGAAGGCGAAGGTGGCGAAGTGGCGCACCCCCTGCACCAGGTCCATCAACTCATCGTGCGCCGCGGCCCCCAGGGTGAGAACGATGTTGCCCCAGGCCGCCAACTGGTCCAGCACCCAGCGGCACGCCGCGGGGTCCCGCCCCGGCGTGGCCACCACCACCTGCTGGTCCATCGAGGCCGTGCTCGGCCCGAACAGCGGATGCAACCCCACCACCGGCCCGCCATGCGCCGCGAGCATGGCCGCCAGCGGCGCCGCCTTCACGCTCGTCAGGTCCGCCAGGACACACCCCGCGGGCAGCAGCGGCCCCAGGCGCCGGATCACCTCCACCGTGCCGGCAATGGGCACGCTCACCAGCGCCAGGTCCACCCCCTGGCACAACGCGGCCGCCCTCGGCCAGTCCCCCGCCTCGAGCACCCGCACCCGGTACCCGGACTGTTCAAACCAGCGGACGAAATACGCCCCCATCCGGCCGGCCCCGCCCACCACCAGCACCGTGGCCCCCGGCCGCACCCCGCTCTGGGCCACATGCGCCGTCTGCCGCACCCGCGACTGGCGGATGATCCCCCGGTACAACTCCTCGACGTGGTCCGGGTCCAACCCCACCCGCGCCGCCTGTTCCCGCCGCCGCGAGATCAGGTCCTCCTCGCGGGCCGGATGGTACACCGGCAGCCCCGCGGCCTTCTTGAGGCGGACCACCTCCTGCACCACCGCCGCCCGGCGGGCCAGCAGGTCCACGATCTGCGTGTCCAGGGCATCAATTTCCTCCCGCAGGGCCGCCAGCCCGGCCGGGGCCTGCTCGCGTTCGACGCTCATGCGCGCAGCATTCCCCAGCCGCCGCCCCTTGCCAACCCCGGCGCAACCGCCCGGCGGCGTAGCGCAGGCTTTCCCAGCCTGCCGTATCGCCGGCTTCCAGCCGGCCAGCCGCCCGCTTTACCTGAACCCCGCGCCGTGGCAAGGTGACCGCGCCCACCATGAAAGTCCCTGCCAATCGAAAGGGTCCGTCACCGGCAGACCTTCCCAAGGCGGAACTGTTTCACGCGTTGGGCTACGGGGGCGACCTCCAGCGCTACGAAACCGTGCTCGAAGAGGCCAAGCTGAGTCGCCCCGACCGGATCAACATCGCCGCCTCGAAAAAAGAGGCCGTGGCCGGGCTGCTGCGCCAGCGTTTCCTGAAGGTCTGCACCCGCCCGGCGTGCCGCAGGGAGGCGGAGGCATCGGCACAGCGGGAAGGGCGACAACTGGTGCCGGCAGCGAAGCCCGGCGCTTGCGACGTCTGCGGCGGCTCACCAAACCAGAAGGCGGTCAACGACCTGGTCGCGGCCTGCCAGGGGCGGGGCTGGACGCGGCTCTGCGTGGTGGGGGGCTCGCCGGCCTCGCGGGTCGAACTGCAGGCACTGGTGGCGGGGCGGCTCCAACTGCGTTTGGTGGACGGCACCCGCGCCCGCACCGACAAGGAGGCCCGCGCCGACCTGGCCTGGGCACACTGCGTGGTGCTGTGGGGCTCGACCCAGTTGGACCACCGGGTCTCGAACCTCTACGCCGGTTCCGGGGCCATCCAGATCGCGAACCGCGGCATTGCCGCACTGGCCGGCGAGATCATCCGTGCCGGCCGGCCCCGCCAAGCCGCTGCCTGAACGGCAGCTCCCCCCTGCGGTGAGCGCCCTTCTACGTGCCTGCGAGAGCGCCACCTTTCGGCAGGCGCCAGCCCTCGGGCGCGACGAGGCCGCCTCAGTCACTTCGAACTTCGATTTTCGACCCTCGACGTTCTTTTGTGCTTGCAGGCCTCTGGCCTGTGGGTGGCGCTGACGTCCCGCCAGCAAACCCGGCAGCCGGGACGGCTGCACCCCTCCAAAATTCTGAAACTCCGAAACTCCGAAACTCCGACCCCGGCCCTGGAGTGCCGACTGGCAATCGGCTGTCTCGCGAGCTGTCAGCCCGCGGACCAGGCGGCAGCCAGGGACCGTCAGCCGAGAGCCGGTCGGCGAAACGGCGGACAGCCCCTTCACCCACCGCCGGGCCGGCTGGAAGCCGGCGCTACGCCGCCGGACTGGTAGCCCGGCGGGACGGGCAGGTTGCCCATTCCACCCCCATCGCCGCGTGACCACGGCGGCCACGGAGGGAAAGGGTCTCGCCGCCGAGTTCAGTACCAGCCGGTTTGGGGGTTGCGCCGGCGGGGGTGAAGGCCGGGTCGGCAAGGTCGGGCGCTCCAACGGCGAGGAGGGCGCGGGCGGTCGCAGGTTGCCGTAGAGGTCCTCCCCGGCAGGTGAACACCAAGCCAACACACCAACCAGCACGCCCACGCCCCCTCGCCAAATCCGATCCTCCGGGCTTTCCTCCCTCGCCGCCTCCGTTCCGCCCGGTACTCATGCGCAGGACAGAAGTCTGGACGGTCGTCGTCGTCGGGCGGTTACCAGCCGCGTGGCGAACCACTTGGGAGGGGTGCTTTTCGGGGCGTTGGCACGCCGCGGTGTTGGAAATTCCCCTTGGAAAAGCCGGCCGGCGGCGGCCAACATCCGCGCTCGCTTCGTGCCGGCGGGTCCTCTTCCGGGCCGGCGCCGGTGCGGAGCCGCTTGGGCATGAAACGCACGCACCATTGCAACGAACTGCGCCCGGACCACGCCGGGCAGACCGTCACCCTCTGCGGCTGGGTCCATTCCCGCCGTGACCTGGGCGGGGTGATCTTCGTGGATGTGCGCGACCGCGAAGGCCGCACCCAGGTGGTCTTCGACCCCTCCGACCTCCCGGCCGAAGTCTTTCATCGCGCCGAGTTGCTCCGGCCCGAAAGCGTGGTCCGCGTCACCGGCCCGGTGCGTCGCCGCCCGGAGGGCACGGACAACCCGCGCCTGGCCACCGGCCAGATCGAGGTGCTGGTGCGGGAGCTGGAGGTGTTGAACCTGGCCGAGCCGCTGCCCTTCCAGATTGACGAGCCCGAGGCCGCCGCGCGGGTGAGCGAGGAGGTCCGGCTCAAGTACCGTTACCTGGACCTCCGCCGGCCGGAGATGCTGCGGAACCTGCGCCTGCGCAGCAAAGTGGCCGCGGCCACACGCCAGTATTTTGACGGGCTGGGGTTCCTTGAGGTCGAGACCCCCATCCTCTTCAAGTCCACGCCCGAGGGGGCGCGGGAGTTTCTGGTGCCCAACCGCCGCGAGCCGGGCACGGCCTACGCGCTGCCGCAGTCCCCCCAGCAGTTCAAGCAAATCCTCATGGTCGCCGGCGTCGAGCGCTATTACCAACTGGCCCGCTGCTTCCGCGACGAGGACCAGCGGGCCGACCGCCAGCTCGAGTTCACTCAGATTGACGTCGAGATGTCGTTCATCGAGCGGGAGGACATCTACGCTGTGATTGAGGGCCTGCTGAAGCACATCTGGCAGGTGGGGCTGGGGCGGGACATCCCCACGCCCTTCCCCCGCCTGCGCTACGAAGAGGCCCTCAACCGCTATGGCAGCGACAAACCGGACACGCGCTTCGGCCTGGAACTGGCCGATTTCAGCGGGGAATTTCGCGCCAGCCCCTTCAAGGTCTTCAGCGGCGCGGTCGCCACCGGCGGCGTGGTCAAGGCGCTCAACGCCAAGGGCCTGGCCGGCGCCACCCAGGGCCAGATACAGACCATGACCGACATCGCCTACGGCTTCGGCGCCAGGGGCCTGGCCTTCATCAAGGTCGAGGGCGGGGAGTGGAAATCGCCCATCGTGAAATTCTTCAGCGACGCCGAAAAGGCCGCCCTCACGCACCAGCTGGGCATCGAGGAGGGCGACCTGGTGTTGTTCGCCGCCGGCGAATGGCGGACCTCGTGCGAAATTCTCGGCAAAATCCGCCTCTACGCCGCCGAGGTGCTCAAGCAACAGGGCGGGCTCAGCCTCCCGCCCGACCGCTTCGACTTCCTCTGGGTGGTGGACTTCCCCCTGCTGAGCTTCGACCGCGAGCAAAACCGCTGGTACTCCAGCCACCACCCCTTCACCGCGCCGGTGGCCGAGGACATCCCGCTGCTCAAGACCGACCCCCGGCGCGTGCGCGGCCAGCATTACGACGTGGTGGTCAACGGCGTCGAGCTGGGCGGCGGCTCGATCCGCATCCACCAGCCGGACGTGCAGAAAACGATCTTCGAGGACGTGCTGCAAATCCCGCCGGACCTCGCGCAAGCGCGCTTCGGCTACCTGCTGGAGGCCTTCCGGTACGGGGCGCCGCCGCACGGCGGCATCGCGCTGGGCTTTGACCGCCTCGTTGCCCTGCTCTGCGGCACCCCCAGCATCCGGGACGTCATCGCCTTCCCCAAGACGGCCAAGGGCACCTGCCTGATGACCGAATCCCCAGGCGTGATCGAACCCCGGCAGCTCAAGGAACTGCACCTCGAACTCAAGGCGGTGCGGAAGGAATGAGCGGCGGCCCCGGCTCAGGTGCCGGAGCCCGGGGAGCGAGCCTCCAGCGGCGGTGGGATGCCGGCGGATAGCGGTTCGGGGCAGGCAACTGCCCTGCCGGCATTGTGGTGCGGGCCTCTGGCCTGCTGTTGTGGTGCAGGCGTCTCGCCTGCAACTCGAAGCCCCGCAGCCGGGACGGCTGCACCACACCGAAACTCCGGCCCCGGCCCCGTAGCGCCGACTGGCAGTCGGCTGTATCGCGGGCTGTCAGCCTGCGGACCGGCCGGATGCCAGGGGCAGCACGGCCGTGGGGGTGAGAAGTTAAAGCGAGTGAAAAGTGCATGGGGTAAGCAGGTGCCCCCACACACCTCCACCCTGGTTCCTGCTTTCCTGGGTTCCCAATTCTCATCCTACAACCTCCGGCCTTCTCCCCGCTCCCCGGCTGGAAGCCGGCGACACGGCAGGCTGGGAAGCCTGCCGTGCGCTGCCGGGCAAGTGGCCCGTTCCCCCCGCACCGCCATGTCACCGCGGCGGCGACATCCCCGGTTCCTGCCTTCCAGAGTTCCCAATTCCCCACCTTCTGCGTTCGGACTTCGGACTTCGGATTTCGGACTTCTGCCCCACCGCTGGCAGGCTGCGCTTTCCAAGTCGCTTGCGACAGCGCTCATTCAGGAGGGAAGGTTCGGACTTCGTGGTACGGGGGGAGGGCGGCGATGCGAGCCATCAGCGCCCCGGCCATTTCCTGGTACAACGCCTTGAGTCGGGTCTTGTCGGCCGTGCGTGTTTCGGCCCGGGCGGCGGCGAAGTCCAGGGGGGCGCCGTAGCTGACCGTCAGCCGCCGCAGCCGCGGCCGGCGTTGGTGTCGGCCCCAGGCTTCGTGCGTGCCGAAGACCCGCACGGGCACGACCGGGCAGGTGGATTGGGCGATGACCAGGCCGATGCCCGGCCGGGCGGGGAGCAGGTGGCCGTCGGGGGAGCGGGTGCCCTCGGGAAAGAGCAGGATGGCTCCTCCGGCCCGCAGCCGGTTCAGGATGGCCTTGAGGCCGGCGGCTCCGGCGCCCTCGCGGTCCACGGGCACGACGTGCCAGGACCGCAAGATCGCGCCGAGCAGGCGCTGGTCGAAGAGGGTGTTGCGGGCCAGGAAGTGGACCAGCCGCGGGACGCCCGCGCCGATAAGCGGGGGGTCCAGGTAGCTGGCATGGTTGGCGGCCAGGATGACCGGTCCGGTGCGGGGGACGTGTTCGACACCGTAGTAGCGGGCACGGAACAGGCCGCGGAAGACGACCCGCGCGGCGCACCAGCCGAGGAAGTAGCTCAGGTTCATGCGTCCCCGTCCCGAACAGGGGCCGCCGGCGTTCCCGGCCGGCCCCGGGCTTCAAGAGGGCGGCGGCGGCGGCGGGGGGGCGGCGGCCCGGGCAGCCAGGCGTTTGCGGATTTCGGCGAGGATGAAGGCGCTGGTTTCGGCGGGGGTCAGGCCGGAGCTGTTCACCACCACCGCCCCCAGCGCGACCATGAGAGGGGCGGTCTTGCGCTGGCTGTCGCGGTGGTCGCGGTGGGCGAGGTCTTCCCGCACGCCCTCGGCCTGGCGGCGGCGGGTGCGTTCGGCCAGCGAGGCATCGAGGTAGAACTTGAACTCGGTTTCGGGGAAGACCTGGGTGCCGATGTCGCGGCCTTCCATGACCAGGTTGCCGAACTGGACGCACTCCCGCTGCTTGCGGACCATCCATGCGCGGACCTTGGGGATGGCGGCGACGTGCGGGACGGCGGCGCTGGCCTCGGCGGTGCGGATTTCCTTTTCCGGGTAATAGCCGTCCACCAGGAGGCGGACGTGGCCCTCGACACATTCGAGCCGGGTTTTCCAGCGGCGCAGGACGGCGGCCACCGCGCGGGGGTTGTGGATGTCCACCCCGTGTTGGAGGCAGTACCAGGCCAGGGTGCGGTACATGGCGCCGGTGTCCACGTAGGCGAAGTTCAGGGCCCGGGCCACCAGGCGGGCGTTGGTGCTCTTGCCGCTGGCGCTGGGGCCGTCAATGGCGACGATGATGGGCGGGGTGCCCGCGGGCGTGGCACGGGCGCGGCCCGCGCGGGCGGGAGACGGGCTGGCGGCGGAGGCGGGGGGCATGGCAGCGGGGTCAGGCGGCCTCGAGGTCCGTGGCGGACAGGCGTCGGCCGGTGGGCGCTTCCCGCAGTTCCACGCCCAGGCCGGCGGGAGGGGGCGCGGCGAGTTTGGTGAAGAAGTTGGGAAAGGTCTTCCGCACGCAGGCGGGATTGTGGATTTGGAGGCCCGGCACCTTCAACCCCAGAATCGCAAAGCACATGGCGATGCGGTGATCCCCGTACGTCTCGATGGCCGCGCCGTGCAGCGGCTCCGCCGCCGGGTACACGGTCAGCGTGTCGCCCACCTCCTCGACCCGCACACCACACCGGCTCAGACCCTCGCGCATGGCCGCCACCCGCTCGCATTCCTGGAGCCGCAACCGGCCCAGGTCCGTGAACCGCACCGGGTGCGCCGCCCACGGCGCCAGCACCATCGCGGTGAGGATGCTGTCGCCCAGGTCCCGCGCCCGGGACAGCACGGGGGGCAGTGGCAGGTGGCGCGGGAACCGGGCGTCCACCTGGGCCCCGGACGCCGGCCAGCGAGCCACGCGCACCCGGCCCCGGCCGCCCCACAACCAGTCCGCCGCCCAGAAATAGCTGGCACTGGAGGCATCCGGCTCGATGTCCACCTGCCCGCCCAGGGTCGGGAAGGCCCGGATCAATTGCCGGGTCATGTCCACATAGGGTTGTTCCTCGGCATTGTCCCCGATCACGGTCACGGTCCAGCCGCCGACTCCCCCCGCCAGCAGCAGGGCCGAGGCAAACTGGGAACTCTCCACCACGCTCACGGTGCAGGGGCCGGGCCGGGGGCCCGCGCCGTAAATCACGGCCGGCAGACGGTCGTGGGGGGCCTCGATGCGGTAGCCCAGCGCGCGCAGGGCGGCAAACAGACCGGCCTGCGGGCGCTCGTGCATCCGCGGCGTGCCGTGCAGACGGTAGGCGCCGGCGCCCGGGCAGACCAGCGCCGCCAGGAACCGCGCGGCCGTGCCGGCGTTGCCCACAAACAAATCCAGCGGCTGCTCCGGCGTGCCGCCGCGCGGCACCCGCCCCCCCTGCCCGTACACGGTGATCGTGCGGTTGGCCGGCTCGGCTGGCTCGGGGGCCACCGTCACCAGAAACCCCAGTTCCTGCAGGCAGCCCACCATGATCTCGGTGTCCTCACTCCAGAGCGCACCCCGCAGCCGCGTCTCTCCCTCCGCCAACGCCGCCAGCACCAGCGCCCGGTTGGTCAGGCTTTTCGAGCCGGGCACGGTGATCTCGGCCTCGGGCGCCGAGACGGGCGGCACGATTTCGATCCATTCGGGCAACGGCATGGCAGCAAGGGGCGACTTCACCCGTTGCAGCGGGCGGCCCCGGTCTGGAGCCAGCGCTCGCGCCGCTCGCGGGCCCGCGCCAAAACCTGTTCCAACGCCGCCGCATCCCCCGCGGCCACGGCCTGCCGGACGGCGTCGAGCCGACGGCGGAACTCCTCCAGCGCTTCCGAGACCGCCGCGCGATTGGCCAGGAAAATGTCCCGCCACATCTCGGGAGAACCGGAGGCAATGCGGGTGCTGTCGCGGAAGCCCCCCGCACAGAGCTGCCCCTGGCCGTCCGGCGCGGCCGGGTCCAGCACCAGGTCTGCCAGCGTGGCGGCCAGCGCCTGGGGTAGATGGCTGGTGCGGGCCACCCGCGCATCGTGGGCTTCCGGGCACAGGGTCAGGACCCGCGCCCCCACCGCCTCCCACAGCCGGCACACGGCGGCCACGGCCGCGGGGTCACTCTCCGGCGCCGGGGTGACCACGCACACCGCGCCGACGAACAGGTCCGCCCGGGCGGCCGCCACGCCCGTGCGCTCGGAGCCGGCCATGGGGTGGCTGCCCACAAAGCGCGCGCCGGCCGCCGTCACCACCGGCGCCACCTCGCGCTGGACCGAGGCCTTCACGCTGCCCACATCCGTCACCAGGACACCGGGGCGCAGGGCCGGGGCCGCCAGCGCCGCCAGCGCCGCCATCTGGCCCAAGGGTGTGCACAAGACCACCAGGTCCGCCCCCTCGACGGCCGCGGCCAGGTCCTGACCCGCGGTGTCCACCGCCCCTGCGGCCAGGCATTCCGCCGCCGCGGCGGCGCGGCGCACGTAGCCGTGCACCCGGCCGGCCAGGCGCCGTTGGCGCAGGGCCAGGCCGAGGGAACCGCCCAGCAACCCCACACCCAGGAGGGCCACTTTTTCAAATCGCACGCGGGGGAAGGTGCCGAAGCGGCCGCGGGGGCGGCAAGCGGCTTCTGCCCTGGCGGCGGCCGGCGGGGCCTATGCCGCCGCCAGGGCCCGCGCGGCGAGGACGCGGCGGGTGGGGACGTAGGTGGCGGCAAACTGGCGCCGGTACTCGGCAAAGGTGCCCGCCGCCAGCGCGGCGCGCACCTCGCGCATGACCCGGAGGTAGAAATGCGTGTTGTGGAGGCTCACCAGCCGCAGGCCGAGGATTTCGTTCACGTTGAGCAGATGCCGGATGTAGGCGCGGGTGAAATGCCGGCAGGCGAAGCATTCACAGCCCTCCTCGATGGGCCGGAATTCCGCCTTCACCGCCCCGCCCTTGATGGCGAAGGTGCCGCGCCGGGTGAAGGCCGTGCCGTTGCGCGCCACACGCGTGGGCAGCACGCAGTCAAACAGGTCCACCCCCCGCGCCACCAGCTCGACCATCTGCGCCGGCGTACCCAGGCCCATGGCATAGCGGGCCTTGGTGGCGGGCAGGTACGGCTCGGTGATTTCGACCGCCCGCATCATCTCCGGCTCCGGCTCGCCCACGCTCACCCCGCCGATGGCGTAGCCGTCGAAGTCCAGCGCGGTGAGGGCCCGGGCGCAGTGCACCCGCAGGGCGGGGTCACCGCCGCCCTGCACAATGCCGAAGAGCTGCTGGCCGGGGGCGCGGGGTTGCTCGCGACATTCCCGCGCCCAGCGGAGGGTGCGCTCGACCGCCAGGTGCAGCTCCCGCGGCGGAGCATCGTGCGGCGGGCATTCATCAAAGACCATGGCAATGTCCGAACCGAGCACGCGCTGGATTTCCATCGCCTCCTTCGGCCCCAGAAACAAGGGCGTCCCGTCCACATGGGACCGGAACTCGACCCCGTGGGCCCGCACCTTGCGAATCTTGGCCAGACTAAAGACCTGAAAACCGCCGCTGTCGGTGAGGATGGGATGCGGCCAGGCCATGAAGCGATGCAGCCCCCCCGCCGCGCGCAGAATGTCCAGGCCGGGCCGGAGGTACAGGTGGTAGGTGTTGCCCAGGATGATCTGGGCGCCCATCTCGACCAGCTCGCGCGGGTCCAGGGCCTTGACCGTGGCCTGGGTGCCCACCGGCATGTAGGCCGGCGTCTCAATCACCCCCCGCGTCGTGGCCAGCCGCCCCAGGCGCGCCTTCGAGGTCGGGTCGGTCTTCAACAACTCGAACATCGCACCCGGTTAAAGCAGGAAAGGCGCCCGCCCGCAGCAAGGTTTTGCGTCGCCCCTGGCTCGCCGAAGACGAGCGCGCAGGGGAGACGGTGGGCCGGCCCCCCCGCGGCGTGCAACAGGTCGGCGCCGCGACGCGGCCTGGTTCAACGCCCAATCCCAGCCCGCGCCAGGCAGCGACCCTCCACGTCCTCGACGCGCCAGCCCGCCGACGACAACCGCAGCGTCAGCGGGCCGGTCTCCGCCGTGAACAACACCGCCGGCGCCGCCCCGGTCAGCCGCGCGCGCAACGCCGGCCCGGCGCGGGCCTGGACGGGGAGCTGGTCATCGGCCACCACGATCAGGCGCGGTTGCAGAACGGCGAGGAAATCCGGCCCCAGCGGCTCGCCCTGTGTGGGCAGGCCCGCCAGGACGATATCCGCCCGCAGGTCCGGCGCGCGCGACCGCAGCGCCGCCTGCCCGGCCTCGCCCAGGTCCGACAGCAGCACCACCCGCCAGCCGGCGATCGCGCGGGCCAGCACCAGCGCGGCATCATCCGCCCGCGCGAAGCGGTCGCCCGCGACCGGATGCCACACCGTCCAGCCTGCCAGGTCCGCCCCCTGCGCCACCGCCCGCCAGCGGCCGGGGGTCGCCTCCAGGGCCTGCACAAAGGCGCGGTAACTGGGCGACCGGAAGACGGCGGGGCTGGTCCAGACGGCCGCGGGGCGGAAGTTCGTCTCCACCGTGCCGGCGCCGCCCACGTGCCGCACGTCACCATGCGTGAGCACCAGATGCCGCAGCCGGTTCACCCCCTGCGCCCGCAGGAACGGCCGCACCACCGTCTCGGCCAGGAGCGCGTTGCCCGTGTCCACCAACAGGTCCCCGGCCCGGCCCGGCGCATCCACCCACACCGCGGCGCCGCCGTTGAGTGGCAGCACCGTCAACCGCGTTTCCCCGCGCTGCCGCCAGGCCTCCGCATTCCAGACAGCGACCAGCACCACACCCAGGCCGGCCGCAACAAGCCGTCGCCCCGGCCGCCACGCCCACCCGGCGGCCGCCGCCGCCAGCGCCGCGTACCACAGCGGCAAGACCCACGGCCCCGGCGCGGGTACATGGGCGTAAGCCCCGGGCAGCCCGGCCATGAACAGGCTGACCTGCGACATCGCGCTCATCCAAAACCACGCGCTGTGGCTGAACAGCCCCCCCACCGCCGGCAACCAGTCCCCGCACGCCAGCGCGCCCAGGGCCGCCATCAGGGCCAGGCTGCCCAGCGGCACCACCAGCACGTTGGCCAGCAGGTTCACCGGTGTAACCAGGTGGAAGTAATGGGCAATCAGCGGCAGCGAACCCAGCCAGGCCGCCAGCGACACCGCCAGACTCAGCATCAACGCCCGCACCGGCGGGTCCAGCCACCGGCGCCAGCGCGGCAACAATTCCGCGGGCAGCAGCGGGTCGTGCCGCAGCCAGCGGTCCCGCCACCGCACCAGCGGCGGCAGCAGCAGCGCCAGGCTCAGCACCACCCCGAACGAGAGCTGGAACCCGGCCTGGAAGAGCTGGCGCGGTTCCGCCAGCAAAATGAGCCACGCCGCCGCGGCCAGTGAATTGAGCAGGTTGCCCGGCCGCTGCAGCGCCCAGCCCGCGATCACCACGCTCATCATGATCGCCGCCCGCATGGCCGAGGGCTGCCAGCCCGTGGCCGCGGTGTAAAACCACACCAGCGGCACGGCCACCAGCCCCGTGGCCCCCCGCGGCACCCGCGCCACCCGCAAGCCCTGCACCAGCGCCCCGGCCACCAGCGCAATGTGCAGCCCGCTGATGGCAAACAGGTGCATCGTGCCGGAACGCATGAACGGTTCGGCCACCTCCTCGGTGAGCGCCGTCCGCCAGCCCAGCACCATCGCCCACAACAACCGCACCGACTCGTCCACCGCCGGCAACCCGCGGGCCAGTGTGCGCTGCGCCCATGCCCGGAAACGGTCCGGCAACGGCGGCCGCGCCGGCTGCGGACCAGCCGTCAGCCGCCAGTCCCCCGGGTCCCGCGTCTCCAGCAGCCGCACCAAACCCTGGGCGAAGCAGTACCGCCGTGCATCGAACAACCCCGGCGCGCGCGGCGGCCGGGGCTCTCGCAGCACCCCGAACACCTCGACCTCGCGCCCGGCGAAAAACTCCGGCCCCAGCTCCCCCGCCGTGCTCGCGGCCACGCGGCCCGTGGCCGGCTGCCAACGGCCGTCGCGGCTGATCGCCCGGACGCGAAGCACCGCCAGCGTGCGCACCGAGTCGTCCGCTTCCCAGCCGCTGACCCGCAGCTCCGGCGCCGACTCGAGCACGCCCCGCACCGTGGCCAGCACCGGTTCCGGCCCCGCCACCCCCCGCAGGTCGTGGGGGGAAAGCTCGGCGGTGCGCACCCACAGATTCAGCGCGCCGGCCAGCGCCGCGAGCACCCCCAGCAACCACGGCCGCCCGCCGGGCCAGCACACCGCTCCCATCGCCGCCGCCGCTCCCAGCCCGAATCCCCACCACCCCGGAACCGGCCACCACGCCGCGCCCAACACCCCCAGGACGTAGCAGGCCAGCACCGGCAACAGCGGGTACCGCAACATGAATGCGCAAGGTTAGGCGCGTCCCCTGAGCGGGCAAGGCGCGGCAGCCGAAAACGAGACGCCGGATACCAGAAGACGGCAGCCGCCGCGGTGACGCAGCGGACGTTGTCCTCCGCCGGCTCATGCCGACGGCTGCAAGCCCGGCGATGTAGCACAGGCTGCCAGCCTGCTGCATCGCCGATTGCCAATCGGCGAAAGGTGCATGCGCCGGAGCCGGCCCGCGGGCTGTCAGCCGGCCAGACAAAATCCGAAATCCGAAGTCCGAAGGTCGAAGGGGGGAATTGGGAACTCAGGAAGGGCACTGGGGAGCACGGAGCGGTTGTGTCTGGGCGTCTGCTTGGCCCATTCACTTTTCAGCCCCTTTAACCTTTCACCCCCTGGGGACCGTTCCGGGTTTCAGCACGGGCCGGAACCCGGACGCCGGTAGCCACCTCTGCGGCGCCGCGGACGGCGGTCACTTCACCAGTTGGTCGCGGTGCGGCTCGTGGTCGTTGTTCCAGCGGCGCAGCGCGGCGTCACTTTTCTCGAAGAGCCGGGCGTGGGGGATGCTTTCGACGTGGCCGTCGCAAAAGGCGATTTCGAAGCGGCCGCGGTGGCGTCGTTCGGTGGCCTGGAGGATGCCCTCACGGCCGCCGAAGCCGGGCGCGGTGGTGCGCAGCCAGGAGTTGATGTCCAGCCGCGAAAAGCCGGTGTAGGTGGTCGGCCCGTCAATGCCGTAGTAGGCCTTGAGCACGGGGCCGATCAGCCACATGAGGTTGGCGTCGCCCAGGGCGATCATGTTGGCGGGCTGGAGGACGCGGGCTTCGCGGATGGGTTCGACGGCGTCCCAGTTGTCCGGCTCGGTGAGGTAGCCGCCCAGGCCCAGAGGGCTGAAGGCGAAGCGGGTGCCGTTGGCGTTGTAGCCGTAGCTGCCCAGGGGGTCGCCGATCTCGGTGCGGGCCAGGGTCAGGCCCCGGTAGGAGGGGCAACGGTAGAGGGCGTTGGTCCAGTCCTGCTGCGTGTAGGGGCGGAGGACGTCCGGCCAGAAGCTGATGGGGACAAGGAAACCGTCCTGATCGAAGGTGTAGATAGGGTAGGCGCGGTGGTCGTCCACGTACAGGGCCAGGCCGAGGCTGATTTGTTTCACGTTGGCCAGGCAGCGGGCGGTGCGGCCGGCTTCGCGGGCGGCGGTCAGGGCCGGGAGCAGCAGCCCCACCAGCAGCACGAGGATGGCGATGACCACCAGCAGCTCGATCAGGGTGAAGCCGCTGCGCGCACGCGGGCCGGGCCGGTGACCGGATGGCCGGGGCCACCGGCCGGTGGGGTGCGGGGCGGGGCGGGACGTCATGCGCGGGTCAAGGCAGGCCGACCACGCGGTAGAAGCGGGTGGGCGCGCCCGGGGTGTTGGCCGCGGCGTCAATGAGGAAGTTGGCGGTGGTGGGCGCGCCCAGGGCCTGCCAGCTGCTGGCCACGGCCGGCTGGGAGGTGTACTCGACCTGGTAGCGGGTCACGCCGGAAAACTTGTCCCAGGTCAGCAGCGCGCCGCCCGCGCCGAGGGTCAGGGTCAGGCCGGTGATGCGGGGCGGGGGCGGCGGCTCGGGGTCGGGGTGGTTGGTCTCGAACATCCGCAGCACAATGGCCGCGGTGGGGAAGTTCTCGGACGGGGGACCGGACTGGGATTGTTCGGAGGTGATTTGGACCACGATGCCGCGGCCCGGCCGCACCCAGTAGTAGTTGCGGATGTAGGCGGTGCCGAAGGGCTCGAAACCGTTGCCCAGGTCCACCGCCAGGTTGTACTGGACCAGTTCATTGATGCGCAGGCAGGGGCCGAAGCCGATGCCCGGGCAGTTCACCACGCCGAAGGCATCCACGCGCGCGTCGGCGGTGTACGTGGTTTGCTGGAGCAGTTCAAACGCGCCGCCGGGCTCTTCCTCCCCCCCGCCGTTACCGTCATCGAAGGTGAGGGTGTTGGTGTACACCGTGGTGGCCGACCACTCGTCGCCGAACCGTATGGTGGACGGGAAATCGCGCAGCGGCGGCGCGAAGATGCCGGCGGGGGGGTCGAGCCGGAACTTGAAGCCCAGCAGGTCCACCGATTCCAGGCCCGGGTCCCAGAACCCCTGCACCACCCGGCCGCGGGCGGGGTCCTGGGTGAAAAACAGCCAGGCCGTGCTCAGCAGGCCGGCCTCGTCGCTCTTGCGCTCGGCCAGGGTCGCGCCGGGGAAGCGGCTGTTTTCCGGCGCCTCGGCCGCCGGGAGGTAATCGTAGCGGTAGATCACGTCGCGGGGGCCGACCAGGAAATTCCACGCCTGGGGCTGGCTGCCGGCCTCCCCCAGCAGCCCCGAAACGTCCACCGGGCTCTGGGGAGCGTTGGCGTAAGCGCGGTAGTACTGCCCGGGCTGGTTGAAGAAGTCCGAGCCGGTGATCGTGACCGGCTCCTGGGCGCGCACCGACCCCACGGCCAGCGCCGCGACCGTGGCGGCGATCCCGCCCCCGAGGTGCCTTGCCTTCATGTGTGTGCTCCGGTTGGTTTGGTTTCAGCCTACCCGAAGTCCCGTCCTTTTCAAATCCCGGACCGGGCCGGCCGGGGCCTGCCTCGAGCCAGCCATTCCCGTGCCAGAACTGGTCCCCGGTCTGTGCGTTGCCCCGCCCGGGCCGGGGCGTTGACGCCGCCCCGCGGGCCGGGTAACAAGGCCCGCAACACAGGCCCAAGCCATGCCACCCAGGACCTCCGAAAAAACCGGCCCGACCGACAAGTCCGCCACGGACAAGCCCGCCACCGAAACCTCGCGCGCCACCGCCGCCCGCCAGCGCGACCTCGACGCCGCCATCTCGACCATCACCAAGACCTACGGCGAGGGCAGCATCATGCGCCTGGGCGACGAACGCGCCCGGCTCAAAATCGAGGTCATCCCCACCGGCGCCCTCGGCCTGGACCTGGCCCTGGGTGTGGGCGGCATCCCCCGCGGCCGCATCGTCGAAATCTTCGGCCCCGAGTCCTCCGGCAAGACCACCCTCATGCTCCACGTCATCGCCAACGCCCAGAAGGCCGGCGGCCTGGCGGCGTTTATTGACGCCGAGCACGCCCTGGACCCGGGTTACGCCAAGAAACTGGGGGTCAACCTCGACGACCTGCTGGTCTCCCAACCCGACAGCGGCGAGGAGGCGCTGACCATCTGCGAAACCCTGGCCCGCTCGAACGCCCTGGACGTGATCGTCATTGACTCGGTGGCCGCGCTGGTGCCCAAGGCCGAGCTGGAGGGCGAGATGGGCATGGCCACCATGGGCATGCAGGCCCGCCTCATGAGCCAGGCCCTGCGCAAACTCACCGCCATCCTCGCCAAGGCCAAAACCGCCTGCATCTTCACCAACCAGATTCGCGAAAAGGTCGGCGTCATGTTCGGCAACCCCGAGACCACCCCCGGCGGCAAGGCCCTCAAGTTCTACGCCAGCGTCCGCATTGATATCCGCCGCAAGGACGTCCTCAAAGACCCCGCCGGCAACGTCATTGGCAACCACGTCCGCACCAAGATCGTGAAAAACAAGGTCGCCCCGCCCTTCGCCGAGGCCGAGTTCGACATCCTCTTCAACCACGGCATCAACCGCGAGGGCAACATCCTCGACGTCGGCCTCGAACACGGCGTGGTCGAGAAAAAGGGCGCCTGGCTCCAGTTCGGCGGCGAACTCATCGGCCAGGGACGCGATGCCGCCCAGCGGAC
This sequence comes from Verrucomicrobiales bacterium, assembly GCA_037439785.1. Taxonomy (GTDB): domain Bacteria; phylum Verrucomicrobiota; class Verrucomicrobiia; order Limisphaerales; family J093; genus DSVZ01. The sequence goes on from JBBIVJ010000001.1 coordinate 193,070, forward strand.
CCTCCTGGAAAAACCGGAGCTGGCCCAGAAGATCATCGAGGCCATCCTGGCCCGGCGGGCCGCCGCGCCCGCCGCGTCGTGAGGCCGCGGACCGGCGCGCCCCACCCGGCCCGCGCCCCTCCGCCTCGACGCCCCGCGCGGCCCCCGCTAGCTTGCCGCCCATGACCGCGCCCGCGCCCGCCCCGCCGCTGCCCGACGCCGGCGGCCACTTCGGCCCCTACGGCGGCCGTTACGTGCCCGAAACCCTCATGCATCCCCTGCTGGAACTGGAGGCCGAGTACTTCCGGGCCCAGCAGGACCCCGCCTTCCAGCGGGAACTCGATTACTACCTGCGCGAGTTTTGCGGCCGGCCCACCCCCTTGTACTTCGCCGAGCGGCTCACCCGCGAGCTGGGCGGCGCCCGCATCTACCTCAAGCGCGAAGACCTGCTGCACACCGGCGCCCACAAAATCAACAACGCCCTCGGCCAGGTGCTGCTAGCCCGCCGCATGGGCAAGACCCGCATCATCGCCGAAACCGGCGCCGGCCAGCACGGCGTGGCCACGGCCACCGTGGCCGCCATGTTCGGCCTGCGCTGCGTCATTTACATGGGCGCGGTGGACTGCGAGCGGCAGGCCCTCAACGTCTACCGCATGCAGATGCTCGGCGCGGAAGTGGTGCCGGTCCACGCCGGCCAGAAAACCCTCAAGGAGGCGGTCAACGAGGCAATGCGCGACTGGGTCACCCACGTCCGCCACACCCACTACATCCTCGGCACCGCCTACGGCGCCCACCCCTACCCGGTCATGGTCCGCAATTTCCAGCGCATCATCGGCGACGAAACCCGCCGCCAGATTCGTGAGAAGGAGGGCCGCCTGCCGGACCTGCTCATCGCCTGCGTGGGCGGCGGCTCCAATGCCATCGGGCTGTTCTACCCCTTCCTGGACGACCCCGCCGTGCGGATGATCGGCGTCGAGGCGGGAGGCGAAGGCATCCAGCCCGAAAAACACGCCGCCCGCTTCCACGGCGGCTCGCTGGGCGTCCTCCAGGGCACCCGCAGCTACATCCTCCAGGACCCCCACGGCCAGATTCAACTCACCCACAGCGTCAGCGCCGGCCTGGACTACGCCGCGGTGGGCCCCGAACACGCCTGGCTCCATGACCAGGGACGGGTCGAGTACACCTACGCCACCGACACCGAGGCGCTCGAGGCCTTCACCCGCCTGGCCCGCCTGGAGGGCATCATCCCCGCCCTCGAATCCGCCCATGCCCTGGCCGAGGCGATCAAGCGCGCCCCGCAATGGCCGCGGGATGCCCTGCTGTTGGTGAACCTCTCCGGCCGGGGGGACAAAGATGTCGCCCAGGTGGCGGCCCGCCTGGGCATGAACGTGCCGGTCTGAAGCCGCTGGCCGGTTTGGTAGCCGCTGGCGAGACGCCGACGGCTGCGACCGGGACGGTCGCGCTCCCCCGCATCCGGCAACCGGCCTCCGACTCCGACCTTCGACCCTCTGTTGTGGTGCAGGCGTCTCGCCTGCCGGTGTTGTGGTGCGGGCGTCTCGCCTGCCGGTGTTGTGGTGCAGGCGTCTCGCCTGCCGGTGTTGTGGTGCGGGCGTCTCGCCTGCTACCCCGCAGCCGGGACGGCTGCACCACAATCCCCCTTGGAGTGCAGGCCCCTGGCCTGCTTTTTGGGGGCAGTCGGCTGTGACGCGGGCTGGCAGCCCGCGGACAGGCTGCCCGCGGCGGCCAGGCGGGCGCGCGCCAGGGCCGCCCCCTTCTTCCCCAAAACTCCGACCGCGCTCTTGCTCCCGGGGGCTTTCGGCGGACATTCTCCCCGCATCGGCTGGTCGCCGTTTCGTGCGGGCCGGAGAGGCCCGCAACGCCCTGAAGACCATGCAATTTGTCCCTCGCGGCCCGGACCTACCCGAGCCCCTCCTCGCCGCGCACGAGGAAGGGCAGGTGGTCTTCTTCTGCGGCGCCGGCATCTCGCGCCCGGCCGGTCTGGGGGATTTCCATCGGCTGACCTGCCAACTTTTCCGCCGCCTGGGCGTGCTCCCCACCCCGGCCCAGGCCAGCGCCATCCGGGAAAAGCGCTTCGACCAGGCCATCAACTTGCTGGAAGGGGATTACGTGGGGGGCCGCTTGAAGGTCCGCCGCAAGCTGGCGGAACTGCTCCAGCCCGACCTGAAGCGCCCCCGGGCCACGACCACCCACCAAGCCCTGCTGACCCTGGCGCGCACGCGCACGGGCCAGACCCGCCTGGTCACCACCAACTTCGACCGGCTGTTCGAGGTCGTCATCCGGGACAAGGGTCTGGACGGGGAGGTGGAACGTTTCCACGCCCCCACCATTCCCCTGCCCAAGGCACACTGGAATGGACTGGTGTACCTCCACGGTCGGTTGCCGGACCCGGCCGAGCCAGAGACCCGCCAAGAAAGCGCCCTGGACCGGCTGGTGCTTTCCAGCGGCGATTTCGGCCTGGCCTACCTCATCGAAGGCTGGGCCGCCCGGTTCGTGTCCGAGCTGTTCCGCCGCTACGTCGTCTGCTTCGTCGGTTACAGCCTCAACGACCCCATCCTGCGTTACATGACCGACGCCCTGGCGGCCGACCGGCAACGGGGGGAAAACCTGCCGGAGGTCTTCGCGTTTGCGGGCTGCAAGCCAAGTGGAAAGAGGCAAGAACAGGAGAAGTGGAAAGGCTTGGGTATCTCCCCCCTGGTCTACGAGGTCCGAGACCCGGATCATTCGGTCCTCCATGACACTCTTCGGGAGTGGGCAGAGCAATACCGGGATGGCATAACCGGTAAAACCGCAATCATCACGCGTGAAGCCACCACTCCACCCCGCATCAATTCTCCGGAGGCCTGTCGCGTTTGTTGGGCCGTCTCGGATCGCTCGGGCGATCCGGCACGGCACTTTGCCGTTCTCAACCCTATTCCCCCGCTCGAGTGGCTGGAGGTCTTCGACCCGCTGGACGCCGCACCCTTCTCGAAGGATGACCTGCCCCGGTTCGGTGTCAGTGACCCTTCCTGGGACAGTCCGCCCCGGAAACAGAACAACGGGGAAGAGCAGAACCGGGAGCTGAGGTTCACCCTGCTGCGGCGTCCCACTCCTTCCTCCAAGGCCCCCTGGATGGCCCTGGTCCACGACAGTCACGCCCACGTCCAGTGGGACCCGGTCATGGGGCATCTGGCCGACTGGCTCCTCCGCCACCTGAACAACCCGCAACTGCTGGTGTGGCTGGCGGAGCGGGGCGGCCAGTTGCACCCGGAGTTCAGCCGGAGAATCCAAAACCGCCTCGATCAAATCGCTGCGTGGGAAAAGGCCGGCCAGCAGACGGAGCTGGACCGCCTGAAGGAAGGAGCGCCAGACGCCATCCCAAGCCCCCGCCTGCGCTGGTTCTGGCATTTGATGCTGGCCGGGAGGATCACAGGGTCGGCCAGCCGTGGAAGCTGGGCGAGCATGAAAATCTATCACTGGAAAAATTCATTCGAGCAGGCGGGCCTGACGTCGGGTCTGCGGTTGCGATTGTTCGACTTGCTTCGGCCAAGGATCGAACTTCGGAAGGCTTATGACTTCGAGGTGGAATTTGGCTTGACCCTCCCCGATCTGCCCCTTGTGGCGGAAGTCACCTTGTGCTGCGGCGAGGGGACGGAAGTGTTCGCCGAGCTGTCGGTTCAGCCGGCATGGCAACAGGCCCTGCCGGAGTTGTTCCTCGACTTCAACCGGCTGCTGCGCGAGGCCGTCGAGTTGCTGGCCGAACTCTGGCAGGAGCCGGCCGACCGGTCCCATAGTTACCGGCCTTCTCTCCTGGATACGCCGGTTGATTACAGCGAGTCCTGGACCCTCTTGATTGACCTGACCCGCGACGCCTGGCTGGCGCTGGAGGACCGCGACCGCGCGAAGGCCCTTGCGGCCGCCCGGGTGTGGTGGCAGGAGCCGTTCCCGGTCTTCAAGCGCCTGAGCCTTTTTGCCGCCGCCCACCGCGACGGGGAGGGTTTTCTCGTCCCAGCCCCCCTGGCCCTGGAGTGGCTGCTGGCGGAAGACGCCCGCTGGCTCTGGGACCGGGCCACGGAGCGGGAGGTGGTCCACCTGTTGCGGGAACGGGGACGCTGCTTCAGCCCGGCCGAGCGCGCCCTGCTCGAGGACACCCTGCTCCAAGGCCCGGCCAAGGCCGCCACGCCGGATTGGCTGGTTTACCTGCGCTTGCACGGTCTGGCCTTCAGCGGGGTGCCGTTGGGCGAAAATGCCCGCCTTCGCCTGGAGTGCTTGGAACAGCAGCATCCCGACCATGTCCGCGAAGCCGGGAAGTATCGTACCGGCGGGCTGATTCAAGTATCCCCCACGGTGAAAATAGGGGGCGAAGAGCCCACCATCTCCAGCCCACGGCGCCGGCGTGAGCTGGTGGCATTCCTCAAAGCCCATCCCAGCATGTTTGCGGGGGGGGACCGAACCCAACACGACGACTGGCCCCAGCGGTGTGCCCGACACTTCCCGACGACAGCCTGTGCCCTGTTCGCCCTGGCCCGTGAAAACGTCTGGCCCACCGAGCGCTGGGCTCAGGCCTTGTCGGTTTGGTACCCCGATGCAAGCCGGGCTGCGAAGGCGTGGCGTCGGCTGGCCCCCACGGTGGTCGCAATGCCGGAGAAAGAACTCCAAGAACTGGCCCATCCGGTCGCCTCCTGGCTCCTAAAAGTGTCTGAGAACCTCCGACACCACGAGCCCGAGTTCTTCACGTTGATCAGACGCATCCCGAGCTTGTGGCTCGAATGGCAGACGCCGCCGGGGGACCTCGTCAACCCCGCCATCAACCACCCCTTGGGGATGGTCGCCGAGGCGCTGTTGGTGTGGCTGAAGGGGCGTTCGCCGGCCCCGGGCATGGGCTTGCCGACCGAGGTGCGGGACTTCTTCACCCCTCTCTGCGATGCCGGGAAACCTGCTTTCCAACCCGCCCGCATCGTCCTGGCTTCCCGCCTCAACTTTCTGTTCTGGCTGGATGAGGACTGGACCACCCGGCACCTGCTGCCGTTGTTCGATTGGACCGGCCAGCCGGCGGAGGCCCGCGGCGCGTGGCAGGGCTTTCTCGGCTTTCTCCGGACTTCCGACCTGAGCCGGCCGTTGCCGGGGCAGATCAAGCTGCAGTTTCTGGCCACCGCTCGCCACTACCATGAACTCGGTCGCTGGGGCGAATCGTACGCCCGTTTGCTGACCGAGATGAGCCTAGAAGCGAGGCAGGCATTTCAGGAAAGCGAGCTCGCCGGGGCCACCCATGCCCTGCCGCCGGCGGCGCGCGAGAAGATGGTCCGCTGGCTGGTGGAGCTCCTGAAAAGCACCGGTAACCAGCGCGCGGAGTATTTCCGCAACCGGGTGCTTCCGTACATGCAGTCGAGCATCTGGCCCAAGGCCGGGAAGGACTTCACGCCGAACATCCGCGAAAGCCTGTCCCGCCTGTTCGTGGCCTCGGGCGAGGCCTTCCCGGAAGCCCTGGACGAGTTCAAAGAATGGCTGGAACCACTGAAGTACTGGGGCGTAGTGACTTTGGCTCTGGAAAAATCCGGGCTGTGCGGGTGTTTCCCGGCGGCGGCGTTGGACTTCCTGGCCCGGGTGGTGGACGAGCAGCAGCATTTACCGGGCGACGCCCTGAAATCCTGCCTGGATCAGATTGCCCAGGAGCTCCCGGACCTGGCGCGTGACCCCCGCTACCTGAGGCTGAAACGGCTGGCGGCTGACCGGTGACCGGCACAGGCAGCCCGGCCGAGTGGTCCGGCCGCTCCCCCTTCTGCTGTGAGACCGTTGCGGCTACGCAGAGCTTGAGGGGCGAGGCAGGCAGGGTCGGCGGGGACGCCGAGCCTCCGCGCCTCGCGCACATTGCGCTTGAAGGCCCCCGCCCACGCGACACCCTCGGCGCGGGCGGGCACGGACACGATTCGCCGCGGCCGGTCCGCCCACACGCGGGCTGCCATGAACGAGGTTCAACCCCGGCCTTTCCCCCGTCTCGACCCCCGCCGCGCCGGGTCGCGTCGCCGTGCGCCGTGCTGGCTTTGGGCGTTGGTGCTGGGGGCGGTGCTGGCCAGCGGTTGCCAGACCTACTCGACGCAGTCCCGGGACATGGTCGGCGCGTGGGCGGCGGGCGACGCGGCGGCGGCGGCGCGTGGCTTCGCCCGCCGGGCCGAGCAGAAGGCCGGCTCGAAGGACGCGGTGATCTGGGACCTGGAGGCGGGCGCGGCCACGCGGGGGGCGGGGCAGTTTGCGGAGAGCAACCGGCACTTCGAGCGGGCCGCCGGCCGCATCGAGAACTATGAGGCCCGCGCCGAAATCCGCCTGGGCAGCGAGACGGCGGCGCTGTTCACCAACCTGCAGAACCTCCCCTACGAGGGCCGGGCCAGTGACAAGATTCTCCTGCACACTTACCGGGCGTTGAATTACCTGGCGCTGGAGGAGCCGGAGCGCGCGCGGCCGGAGTTGATCCGCGCCTACCAACGCCAGCAGGACGCGGTGGCGGAGAACCGCCGGCGCATCGAAGCGGCGCGGGAGGCGGCGCAACAATCGGAGCACCGGGAGGTGATCGCCCGCACCGAGAACGACCCCCGCTTCCAGCATGCGGTGGCGGGGTTGAGCCGCGGCCTGGAGGGCTTCCGCGCCTACGCCGATTTCGTCAATCCCTTCACCGTGTACCTGGATGGCTGGTATTTCCTGCACACGGGGACGGATGCGGCCGACCTGGAACGCGCCGTGAAGTCGCTGCGCCGGGTGGCCGAGGTGGCCGGCCAGCACCCCGCGGTGAGCGCGGACCTGGCGCTGGCGGAAGCCCGCGTCGTGGGGCGCCCCGCCGCCACGCCCGACCTGACCTACGTGTTTTTCGAGACCGGCCGCGCCCCCAGCCGCGAGCAGGTGCGTCTGGACATTCCCATCCTGGTGGCGGATGTCTCCTACGTGGGGGCGGCGTTTCCCCAACTGGTCTTCCGCGAGGATTTCGAGCGCGCGCTGACGGTCGCGGCCGGCGGCCGGCGGCACACCACCGCGCGTGTGGCCAGCATGGATGCCATCGTGGCGGTCGAGTTCAAGAACGAGCTGCCGGCCATCGTCACCAAGACGCTCATCGCCACCGCGGCCAAGGCCACCGCCGGCTGGGCTGTGAACGACGCCGCGCGCCGCCAGGACGAGACGCTGGGGCTGCTGGCCCGGCTGGTCACGGCCGCCGTGCAGGCCGCGGTGAACATCGCCGACACCCGCGGCTGGACCACCCTGCCCAAGGAGTTTCAGGTGGTGCGGATCGAGACCCCGCCCGACCGCACGCTCACCTTGTCCGTGCCCGGCCGCCCGCCCCAGACCGTGGGACTGATTGACGGGCGGGTGAACGTCGTTTATGTAAGGTCGGTCCGCGCGGGAGGTCCGCTGTGGATGCACCAATTTCGGCTGCGATGAACCTTTCCACCTTTCTGAAATGGGCCGGGCCGCTGGCCGTCGCCGCCCTGGGCCTGGGCTGCTCGACCACCACCATCAACACCACCGAACCGGCCGTCCCCACCGCCCGGCGGGACATGCTCGCCGACCAGCGGGTGACCACCGACGGCTCGCTGGCGCGGGCGGTCCGCGTGCGCGGCGTGAACACCGCCACGGATGCCCAGGGCCACCTCAAGGTGCAGGTCGAGGTGGAAAACACCACCCGCAGTCGCAAGAGCTTCACCTACCGCGTCCAGTGGTTTGATGCCCAGGGCATGCTCATCACCCTGCCCACCGCCACGGCTGTGCCGCGTGCCCTCGAGGGGGGCGAGGTCGGCTACATCACGGCCACCGCGCCCACCCCCCAGGCCAAGGATTTCCGCATCCTCTTCCTCGAACCCGTCACCCGCTGAGCCATGCCTCCCCGTTTCCGCTTCCTCTGGCCGGCCGCCCTGGCCGCACTCCTGCCCGCCTGCTCGGGCCCGAAGACCGCCTACGTCGAGCCCGGCAGTTCCCGGCTGGTCACCACCCTGGACCAGGTCAACATCCAGGACTTCGCCCAGGCCGCCGACACCATGGTGGCCTCGTTGATTGACCACCTCATCAATCCCGGCCAGCTCAAGACCGGGGTAGCCGGCGAGCCGGCCCTGCTGGCCATCAGCCGCATCCAGAACAACACCGGCCAGCAACTGGACACCGACCTGCTGGTGAAGAAAATCCGTGTCGCCCTGCTGCGCACCGGCAAGGTCTGGACCAGCACCACCATTGCCTTCGGCGGCCCGGAGGACCCGCTGGCCGCCGAAGAGCAACAGGTGCTGCGCAGCTCCGCCGCCGGCACCAACCGGCGCCCGGACTACACCCTTTCCGGCAAGATCATCGAGGACCGGGCCCGCGCCGGGAATATCCGTCAGACCGCCCATGTCTTCCAACTGTCGCTGACCAAGACGCCGGAAGGCATCGCCGTCTGGGAGGACGAAAAAACCATCGTCAAACAAGGCACCCGTCCGGCGGTGGGCTTCTGACCCTGCCGCCACCTCCACCGCCATGAAAACGCCTCCCTGGACCTGGCCGCTCCTGGCCGGCCTGGTGGTTGCCTGCCGCAGCCCCGAGGCCCGCGTCACCAACCCCAAAGCCCCCGGCCCGGCCGTGGGCAACGTGATCGGCTCGGGCGTGGGCGCCGTGGCCGGCAACGTGGCCGGCGCCATCGTCGGTGTGGGCGAAGGGGCCGCCGCCACGGCCAGCCAGCCTTTCCAGTACAATCCCACCCAGCGGGTGATCTGCCACTGGCGCGAGGAAAAAACCCCGGACGGCCGCACCCTCCAGGTACCCGAGTACTACCTGGTGGACGCCCACGGCCGCATCCTCCGTCGGCTGGAAGAACGCGAGGTCCGCTGAAACGCCTCTGCCCCGCCGCGCGCGGCGGCCGGCCCTCCACCTTCCCCCCACCTGGGACGGCAAGCTCCGCGAGTGGAAACGCCCGCCCCTTGACCGCAAGACCGGCAGGCAGTCGCACCCTATTCCTGGCCGGGGAGGCCGCGCTCGGCCATCTTGCGGGAGGGATGTTCCGCCGTGCGGCCATGCACCAGCACCGCCACCCATTCGGCGAGACGCTGGCCGAGCAGTCGGCAGGCCGCCCGGGCATCCTCGGTGCGCGGCTGGCGAGCGGTGACCGCGCCGTAATGTAGCGTGTGGAGCTTCGTCGCGTAATCGGTCACCCCGAAGACCAGGAAGCCGAAGTTCATCAGGACGGTGAGCAGGGATTGGCAGGTCAGTTCCATGCCGCCGCCCCAGCCGCCGGCCGAACTGAAGGCGCAGGCGATCTTGCCATCCAGCTTCATCCAGTGTTCCCCCATGACTTCATCCCAGAAGCGCTTCATCTTCCAGGACAGCAACCCCATGTTGGTCGGGCTGCCCACGGCCAGCCCGTCGCACCAGTGCACGTCCTCGGGTCGGGCCTCGTCCAGCGAGCGGACCCGGACCTCGGTGTCGGCGATGCGCGCGGCCCCTTCGGCGACCAGGTGGGCCATCTGGGCGGTGTTGCCGGTGTGGGAATCGTAAAGCACGAGGATGCGATTCATGGAACGGAAGGTTACGCGGCCCGGTCCGCGCCGCCAAGGGGGGACACCTCCGACGCAGCCCTGACGGATGCTTCCCCCGCTGGGCCCCGTGCTCCGCCCAAGTCAGCCCACCCCGGGCAACCACCGCCCGCCGGCAGAACGCCCCGCGCGGAGCCGGTGGGAAAAGATTGCCCGTTGCGGGGCGGGGAGACCCGCGGTTGAATGAGACCCGACCCGGTGCCGTCTGAACTGCGCCGTCCTATGACCAAAAACCGCCCGATCTCCCGCCGCCGGTTTGTCTGCCGCACGCTTACCGCTACCAGTCTGCCCTTCCTGCTGCCCGCCCGGGTCTGGGCGGCCACGGGCGATGCCGCGCCCAACGCCCGGCTGACGCTGGGCTTCATCGGCGTGGGCAAGCAGGGCCGGCTCCTGCTCCACAGCTTCCTGCCCCACCCGGATGTGCAGGTGGTCGCGGTCAACGACGTGGACACCACCCGCCGCCTGCACCACAAGAAGCTGGTCGAGGAGTTTTACGCGACCAAGCAGGACAAGGACTTCAAGGGCTGCACCGAGTACAAGGACTTCCGCGAGCTGATCGCCCGCAAGGACCTTGACGCGGTGGTCATCGCCACGCCCGACCACTGGCACGCCTATCCCGTGGTCGCCGCCGCCCGGGCGGGCAAGGACATTTACTGCGAGAAGCCGCTCTCGCTCACCATCCACGAGGCACGGGCGATGGTGAATGCCGTGCGCGAAAACCAGCGGGTCTTCCAGACCGGCTCGATGCAGCGGTCGGACAGCGCCTTCTGGAAGGGCTGTACGCTGGTCCGCAACGGCGCCATCGGCGAGGTCAAGGAGGTGTACGTCTCGGTCGGCGGCCCCAGCAAGTGGTGCGACCTGCCCGAGGAGCCGATGGAACCGGGCCTGGACTGGGACTTCTGGCTGGGCCCCGCACCGCTGCGCCCCTACAACTCGGTCCTGAGCCCGCGCGGCGTGCACGACCACTTCCCCAACTGGCGCAACTACCGCGAGTACTCCGGCGGCATGATGACCGACTGGGGCGCCCACCACTTCGACATCGCCCAGTGGGGGCTGGGCATGGACGAAAGCGGCCCGGTGGAGATCCTCCCCCCCAACGGCCGCGACGTGAAACGACTCACCTACCGCTACGCCAACGGCGTGGTCATGTACCACGGTGGCCTGGAGGGCTATAACTTCGGCGTCGTTTTCGTCGGCACCAAGGGCAAGGTCTGCGTGGACCGCGGCCGCTTCCAGGCCGAGCCCGAGAGCCTCATGAACGAAAAGTTCGACGCCCTCCCCGTGCAACTTTACCGCAGCACCAACCACTACCGGGACTTCGTCACCTGCGTGCGCAGCCGCAAGAAACCCATCTGCGACGTCGAGATCGGCGCCCGCTCCGTGACCGTCTGTCACCTGGGCAACCTGGCGTACTGGCACGACCGCAAACTGCGCTGGGACCCCGCGAAGGAGCAATTCCTGGACGACGCCGAGGCCAACACCTGGCTGGACCGCGAAAAACGCGGGCCGTGGAAGGTGTAGTCTGCTGAGCGGACCCAGCCCGCTTCCACCTCCGTCGCCAGGGCACGCGCCGCGCCGCCGCGGGGAGCGATTATCCCCACGGCGCCTTCTAGCCGACTGTCGACAAGGCCTGGCACGCAGTGGCCGACCGGACAAATCTGGCCGGCGGCACGGGCGAGTTTTCCTGCCGCTGATCAAACCCGGCACCTTCCAACTGGGAGGCTTACTCCTCAAAGCCCTCAAGGGTGGTGCCTCCCCCTTAAACTCCAGCCTGTTCACCGCGCCCCGCCGGTGCAACCCCTGGTCCCGGCCGCGGCGGTGGGACGGGCGTGGGAACGGCCGGGCCGGCGGGGCCAGGCTCCGCATCCCGGCGGGGCACCGCCACGGTCCCGGCGTGACAAGGGTCCGGCCTCGGGCTAAGTCAGGACGCATGACAACTCCCTCGCTTCCCCCGCGCGCCGGCACCTCGCGACGCGCGTTCCTCCAAACCGCCGGGGCGGCCGCTGCCGGCGCCGCCTGGCTGCGCGGTCAGGAGCTTCCCATCGCCGGCTTTGAAAAGGCCCCCACCGACCCGGACGCTTCGCGCGGCTGGCAACCGGTTTCAGACCGCCGGCTGCGGGTGGGCATCGTCGGCTACGGCGTCTGCCACTTCGGCGCAGTGTTTGGCTTCCAGGACCATCCGAATGTCGAGGTCGTGGCGGTGAGCGACCTCATTCCGGAACGTTGCACGGCACTGGCCCGGGCGTGTCGTTGTTCGCGCACCTACCCTTCACTGGAGGAGCTGGTGAAGGATGACCGCATCGAGGCGGTGTTTGTGGCCACGGACGCCCCCGGCCACGCACGCCACAGCATCCTGGCGCTCGAGCACGGCAAGCACGTGGCCTGCGCGGTGCCGGCGGTATTCGGATCGCTGGAGGAGGCGGACCAGCTTCTGGCGGCGGTGAAAAAGACCGGCCGCACCTACATGATGTTCGAGACCTCCTGTTACCACGCGGACCTGCACGCCATGCGCACGCTCTACCGTGCCGGCCTGCTGGGCGAGATCGTGTATGCGGAGGGCGAGTACTACCACTACATGGAACAGCCCATCCCTTCCTTCCGGGACTGGCGGGTGGGCCTGCCGCCGCAGTGGTACCCCACCCACTCAAACGCCTACCATCTGGGCATCACCGGCGGCAGTTTCACCGAGGTTTCCTGCCTGGGTATGCCCAGCCGCATCCCCCATCTCCAGCCGGCCCACAACCGTTACCAAAACCCCTTCGGCACCGAGATCGCCCTGTTCCGCGCCCGCGAGGGCGGCATCGCCCGCATGGCGGTGAGCTGGGATACGCCGGGCGACGAGGGCGAACGCGGCCGGGTGCGGGGGCAGCGGGGGAGCTTCCACGGCCGTTTCGAAGGGCTGACGAAGGACCTGCCGGATGTGCGCCGGCCGCCGCTGCCGCCGGGGGTCGAGGCCGGCGGCCACGGCGGCTCGCACGGGTATTTGATGAACGAGTTCGTGACCGCCGTGCTGCAAAATCGCCGGCCGCTGGTGGACGTGGCGCTGGCCCTGAACATGACCGTGGCCGGCATTGTAGCCCACCAGTCCGCCCTCAAGGGCGGGGAGTGGCTGAAGATTCCGCAGTACTCGCTCTGAACGGCCCGCCCCGGCGCGCGGCCTCCGGCAGCCGGGGTTAATCCTCCGGCTCGAGCGAAGGGCGCAGCTTGTACTTCTTCTTGAGCTCGAGGCAGGCCTTGAGCGGCTTCATGCCGGCGGTGCAGGTGGGGTCGGAGAGCGAGGCGGCGGCGGCGCACACGCCCGCCTCAAGGCATTGCGGCAGTTCCCAGCCCTCGTGCAGGCCGAGCAGTACGCCGGCGCAGAAGGCGTCGCCCGCACCGGCGGTGCCGGCGATGTACCTGGGCGGCAGGTTCAGAGATGACTGCCAGATGTCGTTGCCCTTGCGGGTGCGGGCAAAGGCGCCCTCGGGGAAATGGATGATCACCAGTTCGCGCACGCCCATCTGGAGCAGGGCGCCGGCGGCGTGCCGCAGGGAGACGGTGTTGAGGGAACCGTCCGGCTGGCGGATGCGGAAGCCGGTGGTCTTGCCGGCCTCGATTTCGTTGAGGATGCAGTAATCCACGTGCTTGAGGGCGGGGGTGACGATCTGGGTGAAGCGGTCGCTGTCCTCGCTGACCACGTCCACACTGGTGCGCAACCCGGCGGCCTGGGCGGCAGCCAGCAGGGCGGCGGCGCGGGTGCCATGGGTCTTGTCCGGTTTGTCCAGCTCGTCCAGCAGCAGCAGGTAACCCAGATGAAAGAGGCGGGCCTTGATGCGGGAAAAGTCCAGGTCGGCCCCCTTCCACAGGGCGTTGGCGCCGCGCATGTGGAAAAAGGTGCGCCGGCCGTCGGCGATTTCGGTCATGACATCCGTGTACGAGGTCGGCGCGTCGGCGGTGGTTTTGAGGTGCTTGGTGTCAATGTGCCGGCGTTTGCAGTCCTCCAAGATGCGCTCGCCCAGGGCGTCCCGGCCGACCAGCCCCGAGGCCAGCAGGGGGAAGGGCGCACCCAGCAGGGCGAGGTCCACCAGTACATTGTAGGGGGCGCCACCGGTGCCCTCGCGCTGGCTGCGGATGTTGGCGAGCTGCTCCCGCTGCGGGTACACGTCAATGAGCTTGACCTGGTCAATGATCCAGTTGCCCCCGGCGAGGAGTCCTTTGCGTTTGGTGTCGGTTTTAGCGTTCATGCCTCAAAGGGAACAAGGTGCGTTGGGCGCCCCCAGTCTCCGGTTCGGAGCGAGTGTATCGCCCGGCTCCAACGTTGTCAGCCCGAAAAACGGTGCTCCGCCCGGCCGGACCCCTGCCCGAGGGAGCCACGCGGCTGACATGGGTTTTGTCGGCGGTGTTCGCCGGAAGGTCGGCCCCCCCCGAACGACCATCAGGCCTGGCACAAGCCCGCCGCGGGCCGTGCCCCCTTACTGCTGCGGCCGCAGCGGGCCGCCGGGCAGCGGGTCCAGTTCGCCCAATGCCTCGCGGGCGGGGCGGAACTCCGGCCGGAGACGGAGTACCTCGAGGTACTCGCGCCGGGCGTCCTCCAGCCGGCCGGCCTGGCGGTACATGTGGGCGAGGTTGAAGCGCGCCTCCCAGTAGTTGGAATTCAACTCGACGGCGCGGGCGAAGTGCCCCAGGGCCTCCTCGTCCCGACCGGCCAGGCGCAGGGCGTTGCCGAGGTTGTTGTGGGCGGTGGCGTAGTCGGGCAGGGCCTCGACCGCCGCCCGCAAGTGCCGCAGGGCGTCGTCGGTGCGTCCGGCCCGCAGCAGGAGGTTGCCCAGGTTGTTGTGGGCCTCGGCATAGTCGGGGAACAGCCGCAGGGCGGTCTCGTAGGCCGCCACCGCCTCGTTGGTCCGGCCCAGCCGGGACAGCACGATGCCGAGGTTGTAATACACGTCCTCGTCTTCGGGCATCCGCTCCTTCGCGGCCTGGTAGGCCGCCAGGGCTTCCGCCAGCTTCCCGCGGGCCAGCAGGTCGTTACCCCGGTTCAACCACTGGATGCCTTCCTCGCGCGGATCGGAGGACACCACGGCCGCCGGCGGGGCGGACGTGGTGGCGGGGGCCGCGGACTGGGGCGGCGTGGGGACGGCCGCCGGGGGCGGCACGCGCCAGAGCCGGTATCCCGCGACCGCGAGAAGACCCACGCCCAGCGCGGCGCCGACCCAGGTCCACGCGCGCGCAGGGCGGTCGCCCGCGGGCGGCGGCCGCGGGGCGGGGGGCTTGGGAGCGGCCCCGGGCTGCCCGGTGGAGGGACGTCGGGAAGCGGGTTTCACGTGCGCGTCAAGTTAGTCGCCCGGGCACGCGCACGGAAGGGCGAACGAATCAGCCGGAGCCGGCGGAGGGCGCCGCGGGACAACCGGTGTCACCCAGGGCCGCCCAGCTCAGGCCGTGGAAGGCAGGGATGTCGGCTGCCATCTGGTTGAAGAGGGCCTCGATTCCGGCGGGGGCGCGCTCGCCAGTGAGCCGTACCCACAACTCGCCGAGCCACTCGGCTTCCGGGCGGGCGTCACCCGGCGGCTCGACGGCCTTGAAGAAGCGTTGGACACGGCCGTGGGCGTTGGTGAAGGTGCCGCGCTTCTCGGCATGGGCACAGCCGGGCAGGACGAAGTGCGCCAGGTCGGCCGCGCCATTGGGCAGAATGTCGCTCACCACCAGCAGGTCCAGGCGGCGCAACGCCTCGGCATCCAGGCCGAGCTTGAGCGGGTCTTCGCCGAAGGTCAGCAGGGCGGTGAAGGCGCCGGCGCGGAGGCGCTCGGCCAGGAGAGGGAGGTTGGCGCCCGGGGGGTCGGCGGCCAGTCCCAGCAGGCGCGCGCCGGTGGTGTTGGGGGTTTTGTCCGGGTGTACGAGGAGGGAGTCGCCTTCGCCGGTGCGCGGGACGATGTCAGTCACCGCGCCCAGGTGCTGGGCGAGGCGGCGCAGGAGGTAGAGTTCCTCGTTGGCGAGGCGGGCCGAGGCGAGGAGGGCCACGTGGCCGGGACGGGTGGTGCGGAGGCGGGCGGCCAACTCAGCGAGGGCGCGCGACCAGGGGCCGGGCGCACCGGCCACGCGCACCTGGCGGAGGCGGTCGGCGCGGCCGATCCATTTGTAGTTGAGGCGGCCGAAGTCGCAGAGCCAGGAGCGGTTGACGGCGTCGTTTTCGCGGGGGGTGTAGCGGTAAATGACGTTTTCGCGGGAGCCGATGAGCACGTTGCAGCCGGTGCCGCAACTGGTGCACAGGCTCCTGGTTTCCTTCAGAAACCAGACGCGCATCCGGAAGCGGAAATCCTTCGAGGTCAGCGCGCCCACCGGACAGAGGTCCACGGTGTTGAGGGTGTAGTTGTTGTCGAAAGCGCGGCCGGGATAGGCGGCCAGCACGTTGTAGCCGCCGCGGTTGAGGATGCCCAGGGCGTCGTCGCCCACGATGTCGCGGGTGAACCGGAGGCAGCGGGTACACAGGATGCACCGCTCGTCGTCGAGCATGATCCGCGGGCCGAGGTCCACCTGTTTGGGTTTGTGCACCTTGGTCTCGCCAAAGCGGCTGGCCGGCTGGCCGTACTCGACCGCGTACTCCTGGAGCTTGCACTCGCCGGCCTGGTCGCAGATGGGGCAGTCCAGCGGATGGTTGATGAGGAGAAACTCGATCACCCCCGCGCGCATCGCCTTCACGCCGGGCGTGTCGGTGTAAATGGCCATGCCGGGCGCCAGCGGCGTGGCGCAGGCGATGGCCGGGCGGGGGGATTTGTTGATGAGGAACGAGCCGTCGGGGGTTTTGAGCGGCTGCCGATCCGGACCCAGCGCCGGGGTGCCGTACTCGACCAGGCACATGCGGCAGTTGCCGGCCACGGGGAGGCGGGGGTGGTAGCAGTAATGCGGCACGGTCACACCCGCCGCCGCGCAGGCCTGGAGCATGGTCGTGGGCGCGGGCCGGCCCTGCCAGTCCGGCGTCAGCCGCGGCACGGTGACCGGGCGGCCGTTGACGGTGACGGTGAGGGTGTCGGCCACGGGGGAGGCCGTGGCAGGGGGGGAGGTCGCGGGGGTCATGTCAGGGACTTCGCCACCGGCGGAGGCAGGCGGCGGGCGCGGGGCGTCCGGGCGTGGGCACGCTCACTCCCTGCCGCTCGAACCCGGCACGGGAGACCTGCCCGCCGTTGCGCCGCGGCGGCTGGATGGGTCGCCATCCGGAAGATTTCGCGGAGAGCAAGGGGACCGCGTTCATGTGCTCCAACGAATCAGGGGTGCGCCGCGGCGGCCGACCGGGCGCCGGCTGTGGGAGAGACGGGCGGGGAACTGGCGGGGGTGGCCGTCCGGTTCTCCCGCCCCCGCGCCACAAACGTGTCCCGGAACTTCTCGACTAAGCTCTGCACCGGCCAGGCGCAGGCGTCGCCAAAGGCGCAGATGGTCCGGCCCCCGGGGATGTTGTCCGCGATGTGCCGCAGCAGGTCGGCGTCCTCGGGCCGGCCCCGGCCGTGGCAGAGGCGGTCCAGGACCTTGGCCATCCAGAGCGAGCCTTCCCGGCAGGGGGTGCACTGGCCGCAGCTTTCGTGGGCGAAGAACGCGCTGATGTTGGCCAGCGCGGCCACCAGGTCGGTCGAGTCGTCCAGTACGATGATGGCCCCGGAGCCGGACATGCTCCCGGCAGCGATGAGCGTGGTGAAATCGTAGGGCAGGTCGAGCACGTCCTTTTCCTGCTCGACCTCGCGGCCGTCGGGTCCCCGCGCCTTGAGCCGGATTTTCTCTCCAGCCTTGAAGACCTTGGCCGAGACGCCGCCGGGGATGACCGCCAGCAACTGCCGGCCCTCGGGCAGCCCGCCGCCGAAGGCCGGATCGAAGATCAGTTCCCGCAGCGTGACCTTGCCGACTTCGATCTCGTAGTACCCCGGCCGGCGGACGTGGCCGCTGAGGCAGACGATGCGGGTGCCGGTGTTGTTGGGCGTGCCCAGTTTGGCGTACTCGGCACCGCCCAGGGCAATCACGTGCTTCACCGCGCACAGGGTCTCGACGTTGTTGACGATGGTCGGGCACAGGTACAACCCCAGCACGGCAGGAAAGTACGGCGGCTTGATGCGCGGGTAGGGACGCTTGCCCTCGAGCGACTCGATCAGGCCGGTCTCCTCGCCGCAGATGTAGGCCCCGGCGCCGCGGTGCACGTGGATGTCGAGGTCGTAGCCGCTGCCGAGGATGTTTGGACCCAGAAAGCCGGCGGCGCGGGCCTCGGCCAGGGCGCGGCTCAGGATGCGGGCCCCCTCGACGAACTCGCCCCGGATGTAGATGAAGGCCAGGTGCACGTCGTTGGCGTAGCTGGCCAGGATCATGCCCTCCAACAACTGGTGAGGGTCCTTGTACAGGATTTGCCGGTCCTTGAAGGTGCCCGGCTCGGACTCATCCGCATTGCAGATCAGGTAAATGGGCTTGCCGCTCTTGCGGTCCACCAGCGACCACTTCAACCCCGTGGAAAAGCCCGCCCCGCCCCGCCCCCGCAGGCCCGAGAGCATGACCTCCTGCCGCAACTGCTCCTGCGGACTGAAGGTCTTGCCGTCGGCCGTGGTCACCGGCTTCAAGGCCAGGGCCCGACGCAGCACCTCGTAGCCGCCGTGGCGCAGGTAACAGTCCAGGTCTGGCGTGTAGCCGGGCGCGTCCAGGTGCTGGAGGATGAGTCGGCGTTCTTGCGGCATGGCAGTTCCGGCCGCCGGGCGGCCGGGAGGGGTAAGGTAGGGGGCGCGGACCCGCCCGCCAAGGCTTGACTGGGGGGAGCCTTGGCCTAGGGTGACGTCGCGCCGCATGCCCGATGGTGTAACGGTAGCACAGCAGACTCTGGATCTGTTTGTCTAGGTTCAAATCCTAGTCGGGCAGCCACCAGCCCCGCCCCGCGGCGCCAAGTTTCTCCGCCCCCTCAGAAGTCGAATACCCAGGGCGATTTGCCGCCGGCGTGAGCCGGCGGACAGGGAAGCAGAGCAGGCTTGCTGAGAAAGCCGGGAGGGTCGGAGGGGACGCCGACCCTCCCACGACCTCACGGCACGGTCACCACGCGGTAGAAGCGATTGCCCGCCTCGACCGGCAGATTTACCACGATGGTGCCCGTGGCATTGGGGTGAGTGGACCGCTGTGTCCAGGCTGACAGGTCGTCGCTTTGCTCAACCGCGTAGGTAAGGCCGGCGCGGCCGGTGATCCAGAGCTGGAGGCCGGCGGGCACGCGCACCAGCCGGAGTTGGGCGGCTTCGCTGCCCGGCGGCGGCGCCGTCACGGGCAGGTAGAGGTTGTCCAGGAACATGGCGTCCAGCCCGCTGGAGAAGTTGCTGTCCTTGACGTAGCGCCAGGTCAGCGTGTGGGTACCCGGCGCGAGGTTGAACAGGTAGGTCTGCCAGGGCAGCTCGCCGGTCCAGCGTTCGAGGCGGAGGCCGTCCACGTAGAACTCGGCGAAGTCCCAGTTGGCCTCGCAACTGACGCGCAGGTCGAAGGCGGCCGCGCCGCCGCGAGATTGCACCGTGAGGCTCAGCACGCTTTCCTGGCCGTCCCCGATCGCGCCGGAGCGGAGGGCATAGCGCCCGCCGGCGGCCGTGCCGGTCTGCACCTGCCAGGGCTGGACGGAGCCGCTCTGCCAGGGCGGTTGCCGCAGGCTGGTGGCGCTGAAGGGGGGCTCGAAGGTATAGGTGTAGGCCAGGGGCCGGAACCGGGCGGTGAGGAAGTGGTTCCGGTCCATCAGCAGCAGCAAGGGGTTGGCGGTGGACCGGACCGAGCCCTCCCAGCCGGCGAAGAAGAAGCCCGGCTCGGGCAGCGCGGTCACCGCCTGGGTCGAGCCGGCCGGGTAGAGGCCTGCCGGCGGGGTCACCAGGCCGCCCACCGGCGGGGTGATGTTCAGGGCGTAGTTGGCCACGCGATCGTCGTCGAGGATGGTCAGCGTGGCGTTGCTGACGCGGCCCAGGACGGCGCCGCCCCGGGGGTTGGTCAGCAGCAGGCGCAGGGAGCGGTCCGGCTGGGCGTCGCGGTTGTCGAACACGGGCACCTGGAAGGTTTGGTCGGTCACCCCTTCGGCAAAGATGAGGGTACCGGCGGCCGCCTGGTAATCCCGGCCGGCCACGGCGGTGGCGTCGGCGGTGGCGTAATCCACCAGCACCACGATGTTGGTCGGCCCGGTGCGGCGGACGGCGACGGTGGCGGTGCCTTCGGACTCACGCACGGTCCAGTCGCTTTGGGCGAAGGCCACGGCGCTTTCGTTGTCCACGATGGTCAGGACGGCGTTGAGGCGGGCGGTGAGCGAGTAGCCGGGCGGCAGGTTGCTCAGGTGCAGGTTCACGGTCAGGTCACCCTCGCCCTGGTCATCGTCGCGGATGCGCACCGGGAAGGTTTGCGAGCTTTCACCGGGGGCAAACTGGAGGGTGCCGCGCGCGAAGTCGTAGTCCTGGCCGGCCAGGGCGGTGCCGTCGCTGGTGTGGTAATCCACCTGTGCGGGCTGGGTGAGGTCACCGGCGCGCACGACGGTAATGGTGGCCACGCGGGCGTCCTCGGCCACGGTGTAGGAGGCGGCGCTGAACTGGAGGAGGTTCAGGCGGAAGCGCTCGTCGCCGTGGAGGCGGGCGATGCGCTGGCGCGGCAGGCCGTCCACCTCGGTGAAGTCGCCACCGATGAGCACGGCCGAGTTGGGCTGCACCACCAGGGCGAAGACGGTGTCGTTGGCGCCGGTGCCGACGTCAAAGGTCGGGTCGAGCGTGCCATCGGGGTTGAGCCGCGCCACGCGGCCGCGGTCCACGCCGTCGTACTGGGTGAAGGCGCCGCCGATCAGAATCTTGCCATCCGCAGCCAGGCCCACGGCGTGCACGATCCCGTTGGCGCCGGTGAGCGGGGCAAAGGTTTCATCCAGGCTGCCATCGGCCAGGAGCCGGGCAATGCCGCCGCGTGGCTGACCGGCAACGCGGCCATATTCGCCGGCGATGAGG
This sequence comes from Verrucomicrobiales bacterium, assembly GCA_037439785.1. Taxonomy (GTDB): domain Bacteria; phylum Verrucomicrobiota; class Verrucomicrobiia; order Limisphaerales; family J093; genus DSVZ01. The sequence continues at coordinate 213,522 of JBBIVJ010000001.1, forward strand.
ATGCGGCCATCCGGCTGGAGGGCCAGGGCGCGGACCGGCTTGTCAGGTCCGCCGCCGGTGTTGAAGGAGGCATCCAGGCGCCCGTCCGCCTCGAGGCGGGCCACGTAAGGCCGAGATTGGTTGCCGGCAGTGGTGAAGGCGCCGGCGACCAGGATGCGGCCATCGGGCTGGACGGTTAGGGCGTACACGTTGCCGTTGAGCTGCGGGGTGAAGGCGGCGTCCAAGGTGCCGTCGTCCAGCACGCGGGCCAGGCGGGCGCGCGGGGTGTCGTTGAGGCTGTTGAAGTCGCCGCCCACCAGCAGGGTGCCGCCAGGTTCGGTGGCCAGGGCCCGGACCATGGCATCGGCTCCCGCGCCGCCGGCGAAGCGCGGGTCCGCCGCGCCGTCGGCGTTGAGCCGGGCGAGACGGTTGCGCGGCTGGGTGTCGAAGAGGGTGAATTCGCCGCCGGTGCCGATGCGGCCGTCGGCCTGGAGGGCGAGGGCGCGGACGGTGTTGTTGAAGCCCTCGCCGGGGTTGAGGAAGGTGTCGAGGTAGCCGTCGTCGTGGAGGCGGGCGATGCGGTTGAGGGTCACGTGGTCCAGCTCGGTGAAGCGGCCGCCCAGGAGAATGCGGCCATCCGGCTGGAGGGTGAGGGCCAGGACGGTGTCGTTGGCCCCCTCGCCGGGATTGAATTCGAAGTCCACGCTGCCGGGGGTCTCGTTGTCCACGATGATGATGCTGGCGTTGGTCTGCGGCCCGAGGATCACCGTGCCCGGCAACCCCACGGCCACGGCCGGGCGGGCGTTGGTGAGGTGGACTAAGAAGTCCTCGTTTCCCTCGCCCTGGACGTCGTCGAAGATGCGCAGGGTGATGGTCTGGTTGGTCTCGCCGGGCTGGAGGATGACCACGCCGGTACCATCCGGGGCGCGGAGGAGGTCGGCACCGTCCAGGTCCAGCGTGCCACGGGCGCTGGCGTAGTCCTGGCCCACGCGGGCGGTACCGTCGCTGGTCTCGAAGTCCACTCGCACGGGGTGGATGGCGCTGCCGGTGCGGCGGACCTGGACGGTGAGGGTGCGGGCGTACTCGGGCACGGTGAAGTTGGTGGCGGTCAGTTCGATGGCGCACTCGTCATCGAGCACGGTGAGGCTGCCGTTGGTGATGGTGCCGTAGCTGGCGCGGGCGTCGAGGTTGGTCAGGGTGACGGTGATGGTCTTGTTGCCGTCGAATTCGACGTCGTCCAGGAGGGTCACCTGGGCCACGGCAGCGGTCTGGCCGGGCTGGAAGACCAGGGCGTAGTTGGTGGCGGTGAAATCCAGACCGTCCAGGGCCGTCCCGTTGGTGGTGGCGGCCAGTTCCACCTGAAGGAGGTTGGTGATGACGCCGTAGCGGGTCACGGTGAAGGCGGCCGAGGCATCGCTTTCGATGGCCTGCACGGCGGGAGTGAGCAGCTCGACCACAGTGTCGTCGTCGAGGATGGTGAGCACGGCCTCGATCTGGCCGCCCAGCGGCACGCCGTCGCTGAGGTTGCGCAGGGTGAGGTTGACGGTTTTCTCGGGCTCGACCTCCCGGTCGTCGAGCAGTTCCACGAAGAAGGACTTGAAGTCCTCGCCGGCGGCGAAGGTGACCACGCCGTTGGTGGGCACGAAGTCGGCGGGCGTGGCGGTGCCGGCAGTGGCCTGCCAGGCCACGGTGGCCATGCCGTTGGTGTCGCTGGTGCGGCGCAGGACGATTTCCGCCGGGCCGGCGCTCTCGAACGCGGCATAGGTGGGGCTGCGAAACTCGACGGTACCGTCGTTGTCCACGATGAGCACGGACACCGGGCCGGCATTGGTGAGGGTGGCGCCGGGAGCGGCGATCACGCCCAGGCGCACCTCTTCCATGAATTCCTGGATCGGGTCGTCCACGGGGATGATGGGCAGGAGCAGTTCCGTCTCGCCCGACAGGATGACGACCTCGGGCGGGATGGTTTCGTAGTCGCTGCCGTTGCTGGCGCCGCCGCTGACCGTCAACTGCACCACCTGGTCCCGGGCGGTCGAGCCCTCGCGGACCAGGCGAACCTGGCCGCGCTGGCGCCCCTGCTCCATCGCAGTGCCGGCGACCAGTTCGAGGCGGACCACGCTCGAGTCGTCATCAAGCAGCGTGAGGGTGTGGGAGCGGTAGGCCTCGAGTACGGCGTTGAGCGGCACGGGGGTGATGATGGTGTTGGTGACCAGGACGTTGGTGGTGCCGATGGGCTCACCGAGGTCGTTGGTGAGGGTGACTTCATTGGTCACCACCTCGTTGCTGACCAGCGGCGCGGGCTCGACCAGGGTGAAGACAATGGTCTTGTCGGGCTCGGCATTGGTGTCGTCGAGGATGGGGAAGGCGATGAGCTGGACGCGGTTGCTGATGGCCGGATCGGGCACGTTGGTGAAGAGCAGGCGGCCGGAGACGTTGGTGGCGGGGTAGTCCAGGCCGGGCACGGCGGTGCCGCCGGTGATGCGCCAGTCCACGGTCACATCCTCGTTGGGGTTGGCGCTGACGGAGACGGCCACCAGACCGGTGCGCGAGCCTTCCACCACGGTGGACCCCAGGAAGGTGAAGCCCACGCCGGGCTGGCCGCTGTCGTCGTCGTCAATGGTCACGGCGGCCTGGAGGGAGGTGCCGACGTTGTAGTTGGTGCCCGGCAGGATTTCGCAGATGACCGTTTCGGTGTCCTCGCGGATGGTGTCGTTGACCGGCGTGACGCGGATCACCACCGAGGCGGCGTTGGCCGGGATGCGGCCGGAGGCGGTGATGGGGGCGTAATCGGCCACGGGGCGGGCGGTGCCGCCGACCTTGAGATTGACCACCAGTTCGTTGCGCAGGTCGCCCTGCCGGGTGAGTTGGAACTCGCCCGGGGTGTTGGGTTCGGCGGCAGTGGTGGTCACGGCGTGGAGGGTGACGGTGGGCCAGGCTCCATCCTGTAGAAAGACCGCGGCCACGCCGGGCATGCCCACGTTGTAGAGCGGGCTGTCGGAAAGGATGATCTCGAGCGAGTTGCCGCCGTCGGTGAGGCCGTTGTTGCGCGGCTGGATGTCCAGGGAGACCGAGGGCTGGCCGGCCGGGATGGTAATGGCGCCGGGGAGGGGGCGAAAGTCCCGGCCACTGACAGCGGTGCCGCCGGCCAGGTAGTTGACGCGCAGGTCGCGGGTCAGGTCGCCCACGCGGGTGAAGACCACGGTGGCCAGATCGGTGCCGGTTTCGGAGCCGACCGGGTCGGTGGCGGTGACGATGACCGTGGGCAGGTCATTGTCGGCCAGGGTGAACTGGGCCTGGGGGTTGCCGATGCGGTAGGCGGTGCCGGGCTCGAGGGTGACGATGACCGTTTCGTTGCCCTCGAGGTAGAGATCGGGGATGGCGTAAAGCCGCAAGGGGACCACGGTCACGCCGGCGGGGATGCGGATCAGGTCCGGCAGCGGCCGGTAATCTTCGCCGTAGGTGGCGGTGCCGGTGAAGGTGAGCCGGACGCTGACCTCGACATTGGTCTGGCCGGAGCGGGTGAGCAGGAACAGGCCGGCGTCGCCGCTGTTTTCGCTCAGGGCCCGCCCCACCGCCACCAGGGAGACCACGGGGTTGGTGGCGGGCGCGCCGCGCAACCGCATGGTGGCCTCGCCGGGCGAGCCGACGATGTACTCGCCGTAGGTCTGGAACCAGGTGTCCTCGCCGTTGAAGTTGATGACCTCCCAGCCGGTGAGCAGGGTGTAGTTGGTGGCCATGCCGTTGGTCTGGCCGCCCTGGCCGTCATCCAGGTTGGTCTGGTAAACCGCCTCTTTCTGCAGGGCGTACATGACGGCCGCGGAGAGCAGCTTGTCTTCGCTGGCGTTGGCGTTGGTTGCGGTCTGGATGACCACGTTGGTCAGGAAGACCCCGGTGGGGAAGTCCACCACGTAGAAGGGCACCGTGAGATTCACCGGCGCCAGGAGGGTCTGCAGGGGGTTGGTGTGGACGGTGGTGTTGGTCAGGCGGGTGAAGTCGTTACCCTCGCTCGCCGTGCCGGCCAGCGTGAACACCGCCCGCAGTTGGGTGTTGGTGTCCCCGGTGCGCCGGAACTCGAAGGTGCCGGGCAGCCCGCGCACCAGCTCGCCGTGAGCCGCCGTGCGCACCGTCACCCGCGGCTGTTCCTCGGCCAGGAACTCCAGCCCGCTGACATCCTGGTCCGCCACGGTCACGATGGTGTTGAAGTTCAGCGGAGCGGTTCGGTAGCCGTGCTTGAAGGCGGTGACCGTCCAGTCACCGGGCGCCTGGTTGATGAGGGTGAAGCGGCCCTCGCTGTCGGTGAAGGTGGCCTGGTAGTTGGGGGCCAGTTCGGTGGTGTTGGTCAGGGCGCCGTTGCCCACGCGCGCGCCGGCCACGGGGTTGCCGAAGTTGTCGGTGACCAGCCCGCTGATGCGGAAGCCGGTGCGGTTGCCCACCTGCACCACCACGTGACGGCTGACGACCTGCCCGCGCATGTCGCTGACCTCGACCCGCACGCGATAATCCCCCGGCACCACCCACGAGCGGGTGAGGGTGGGGCTGTTGGGGCCGAAGGAGCCGTCGCTGATGTCCCAGTAGTAGGCCAGGGTGTCTCCTTGGGGGTCCTGGGCCTGCACGGTGAAGGTGACCAGCTGGCCGGGCGCCACGCGGTTGGTGCTGACCTGGAGGGTGACCTCCGGTGGCTGGTTGCCCACGAAGGGCCCGCGGTTGACCACCACATCGTACCAGATGTCCAGGCCGGAGCCGCCGCGCGCGACGGGGGTGATGTGCAGGTTAACCTCGGGATCGGTGAAGGTGCGGCCGACCACCAGCGGGGCGTCTTCGCGGCCTTCCGGCGTGCCGGGAGAGGTGTCAATCAGCGTGCTGTAGCCGAGCAGTTGCGGCCAGGGGCCCCAGTGGAGGGTCACCCCGTTGGTGATCCAGCGGTTGCCGGTGATCTTGGCCCGGGCGCTGACCCAGTACGAGCGCTGCTCGTCCTTGCGCAGCTTGATCGCATAGGACCGGTTCTCGACCAGCATCGGGACGTCAAAGGCGTAAATCCGGTTGGTCCGGTTCTCGGGCAGGGGCGCCAGGGCCGCATCCGGAAACCAGCCCAGCAGGTTTTTGCCGATCGGGTTGAAGTGGCCGGCGAAACGGCTGATGGGCTGGTTGGTCACCGGCCCGCGGCCGCCCTGGAATTCCTCGCCGCCACCGCCCATCACGTCAAACAGGTCGCCGTACTCGATGTCGTCGCCCGCGCCGATCATGCTGTCATGGCCGATGAGCGAGTCGGTGTCCCAGCGGTCGGGGGGCGGCTGGGGCAGGGGGGCGCGGCGGGTCTCCCAGAAGTTGGCGTGGCCCAGGCCGTAGCAGTGGCCGATTTCGTGGATGGCCAGGCCCACGCCATCGTACTGGAGCCAGGCGAGCTTGCCGCCGCCCAGCCCGCCCCAGTTGTAGCCGGGCACGGGGGTGAAGCGGGCCAGCACCAGATCGAAGTTCTCCGGTGCGAAGCCGGCCCTGGCCGCCTCGGCCTGGGCGTCGGCCATGAGCGCGCCGGGCCCCTGCTTCGAGTACCAGGCCTTGGGATGTGGCAGGGTCAGGATCGGGGTGATGGTCGGAATGATGGCCGTTTTGCTGTACGACGCCTCGATGTAGAACTGGTTGACCTGCTGCATCTCGTCCGCCGCCAGGGCCTCGGTGTTGGGGATGGTGGTGTCGTCCCGGAAGACCAGCCGCATGTAAAGGGTGCGACGCGGGCCGTAGGTGGGCAGGGGCGGGGCGGGCGGGGCGTTGGTCCAGACCGGCAGACCGGCGGCCAAACGCGGCGTGGCGGCGCCTTTGAGGGCGCGGTTCAACACGGCGGCGTCCGAGCCGCTGCACACCGTCACCAGGTTGTCGCCCACCTCGACCAGCGGACCCTGCGGAGACGCCTGGCCGCAGACCGCGCAGATTCCGGCCAGCGCCGGCGTGCCCGATGCCCGCCTTGCCGCGCTCTCGTCCGGGTCCAGCACCCGCGCCGGCTCTTCATGGACGGCCAGGGCGTCGTCCACGGCGATGCCGTGCAGGGGCAGGCGCTCGTGGGTCATTTGGCTGAGCCGCTCGCCGTACACATAGGCCCGGAACGTGCTGCCCTGGAGGGTGGCGTAGCGGTAGGTGGCGCACTTGAACCGGGTGTAATCCGCCCCCGGCAGGGGCGAGGCCATGAAGACCTCGTACCGGGCCAGGCCGCTGATGACCTCTTCGAAGTGCCGGGTGATCTGCGGCGGCAGGAGCTGGCGCCAGCGGTAGGGCACGGCGTGTTCGAGCGCGGCGCGCGGGTTTTCCTCGATTTCGCGGGCCAGGTACTCCCGGCGGGCGCGGGCCAGCGCCTCGCCTTCGGCCAGGAGCACGGCCTGGTCCCCGCTCCAACCCTGGTTGAAAAACCGTTCCACCCACGCGGCAAACTGGTCGGTCGGCGCTCCGCCGCTGGCCGGGGCCGCCGCGGCGGAGGCCGTGGGGTCCGCCGGGAGACAGGCATCGCCGGTACAGGCGTGGGAGGCGGTCAGCGCGTCACGCTGAGCGACGGCGTAGGACAGCAGACCGTGCGGCACCGTCGGGTCCGGCTTCACGGCGGGGAGGAGTCGGCGGGCCGTCTCCGGTTCCACGCGAGGGCTGCGGGGCCGTGGCCACAGCGACAACGCCACGAGCAGGAGGGCAATCAGCAGGAGGAACCGGGGGAACGCTTTCATGACGAACTCAGTGGCAGCAACTTTAGGTTAAGGGCCGGGACCGTCGCAAGGGCATTCACCGCCGGGACGGGTCGGGGTGGAGGAAAGCAGGTCATGCGCCAGCGGACCCGCCCGGGGCGGCTGTCGGTACCAGGCCGAGGGAGTCCAGCACGCGGTCCAGTTGGGCCTCGGTTTGTTCCAGCCCGCCCTCCGCCCAAATCACGAAGTCGGCCGCCGCGAGCTTGCGCTCGATGGGCCACTGCGCGGCCAGGCGGCGGGCGATTTCCTCGTCGGACCAGCTGCGGACCCGCAGCCGCTCGCGCTGGCTGGCCGCGCTGCAGGCCACGCAAAGGGTCGCGTCAAACTCCCCCCCAGCGCCGGTTTCAAACAGCAGGGGGATGACCACCACTGCGGCCGGCCGGCCTGCGCGCTGCCAGGCCTCCAGTCGTGCCCGCCAGGCAGCCCGGATGCGGGGGTGGAGAATGGCCTCGAGCTGGCGGCGCCGGGACTCGTCGGAAAAAACCAGGCCGGCCAGTTCGCGCCGGCGCAGGCCGCCCTGGGCGTCCAGGACAGCCGGACCGAAAGCAGCCACGATTTCCGCCAGGGCCGGCTGACCGGGTTCCACCAGCTCGCGGGCCAGTTGGTCCGTGTCCACCACCGGCAGGCCGCGGCACCGGAGGTAATCGGCGGCGGCGGTCTTGCCCATGCCAATGCCGCCGGTGAGGCCGAGGCGTTTCATGAGGGACCCCCTGGCCGGTCAGCTCTGGTGGATCGGATGGATCAGTCGGATCAGTCGGATCATCACGGCCGCAGGCCGCGGTAGAACCGGTACGGGGCCGTGACCGATTCGGGGTCCAGGAAGATCACTTCGCCGCCCGTGGCCACGTTGGTGTGCACGGCGCGCCAGCGCGGCGGCAACGCGTCCGCCGCCTGGATGACGTAGATCTGGTTGGTCTGGCCCTGCAGCTTCACCTGCACGCCACCCCCCAGGGCCGGGACAATGCTCAGGCGCGGAACCGTGCCATCGTCCGACACCACCAGCGGCAAGACCACATTGTCCAACCAGGCCGCATCCTGATCGGTGCTCCTGGCGGCGTCCTTGACGTAGCGCCATTCGAGGGTGTGGGTACCCGCGGTCACGGTGAACTCGTGGCGGGTCCAATCCTGATCACCGGACCACTTCTGGACCAACTGGCCGTCCAGCCAGAACTCGAGGTAATCCCAGCCGGCTTCGGAGCTGACCTTGAAGTCAAAGCTGGCCCTGCCCTCGCGCAGGGCATGGGTGAGGCGGAGGGTGGAAGTCTGGCTGTGGCCGAGGGCGCCCGAGCGGGCACTGTAGCGGCCGGACGCGGCCGCCTGGTCGGTCACCGACCACGCGGCGGCCCCTGCCGTCAACCACGGCAGGCGGCTGAGGTCGCCGGTCTCGAAGTCATCCGCCACCGGCAACGGACGGAACACGGCGCGCACCTGGAGGTCACGTGACACCACCACCGAGACGGGGTTTTCCACCGTGTTCACGTCCCCTTCCCACCGGGCAAACTCGTAGGCCGGCTGCGGCACGGCCCGGAGCTGCGCCGCGGACTGCGCCAGCACGTCCACCCGCCCGGCCGGGGGCACGGTCGAGCCGCCCTCGGTGTGGTCCACGTTCAGGCTGAAGACCTGACCCGGGGTGAAGGTGTAGGCCAGTTGAACCGAGCCGTTGGCGCCGGCATAGCCGTCCACGGCGATGGCATAAACAGTACCGGCGCGGACCGCGTGCTGGAGTTTGCTGAAGCCGGAGGACTCGAAGGCGTCGTCATTGGCGGCCACGGGGGTGAGGGTGTTGACCAGGTCGCCGGTGTAGAGGGCCAGCAGGGTGTCAAAGGAGCTGCCCTCGGTGGTGAGCAGGAGCGAGCCGTCGTCCGGCGCCTGCCACTTCCACCAGAGTGAACGGCCGCCGGGCTGGCCGGCATGGAGCGGCTCCCCGGGCTGGACGGTGGCCTGGGTGTTGGTGCCGGCGGCCGAGCCGGTGCTGCCCGAGAGCAGGATCGCCTGGGCAAAGTCGTCGTTGGCCGGTCGCACGGTCAGGAAGTGCAGGTCCAGGGTCTGCGTTTCGGAGAACAAGCCGGCGGCGTTGACCGCCCGGACGCGGATGCGGTTGGCGCCGGGCTGGAGGCGCAGGGACCGGCTCCACGTGGCGGTACCATTGGCCGGGGAGGCGATGCCGTTGTTCAGGCTCACCAGCACCTCGGTCACTTCGGTGGCGTTGGGGCCGGTGTCGGTCGCCGTGCCGGACACCGTCACAAGCGGGTCGGTCACCCGCAGGCCGCTGCGCGGGCTGGTGATGACCACCTGCGGCGGCTCAGTCTGCAGGCGGCCGCCCGGGACGATGCGCAGGCGGACTGAGCCCACGGCGTTGGAGCGAACGCCGGCCAGGACCGTGGCGTAGGTGCGACCGGCCTGGGCCTCGAAGAACAGGTAGGCGCGGCGGCCCGAGACGTTGGTGGCAGTGTTGACGGGCTGGAGGTTGGTCAACACGTTGCCAGTGTAAACGGCCAGCACGCTTTCAAAGGTCGTGCCCGTGGCGTCCACCAAGACATTGGTGCTGGCCGAAGCGGTCCAGGCCCACCACAGCGAGGCAGCGCGGTTGGTGAAGCCGCCGTGAGCGGGTTCCCCGGCCTCGATGGTGGCAAAGCGGTTGTTGGAAAGGTATTTCGAGCCCGCCGCGGGCACCTTGGTCGGCGTGGCAAAGGCGTCGTTGAGGGGACGCGGCGCCAGCGCGTAGCGCACGGTGTTGGTCAGGCTCTGCCGGCCCGGGGCGGAAACTTCCAAGGTCATCTCCAGGGCGTCCCCCGTGGCAGGGACCGGCAAAAAGGCGGAGTAACGCGCGTCGCCGGCCGATTGATCGGGCGGTTGACCGTTGTTGAGGAAGACCAGGTCGCCCCCCCCCTGCACCCGACCGAGCACCGTTGCGTCGCGCACGCCGAACCGGTCCCGCACCCGCACCACCACCGGTTGCTGGGAGCCGTTGAGGAGCACCGAGCCGGAGGGCGGGTCCAGGCTGATTTGCAGGAGGCCCTCACCGGTGACCGTCAGCGCGCCGTAGGCGTTGAGCCGGCCGCCGGTGGTGGTGGTCCGGCTCAACGAGGCGGTGGGAACGGTACCGGCCAGGATGCGGTCGCGCACCTCCTCGAGGTCCGCTTCGGGGTACAGGCTCCAGACCAGTGCGGCCACACCGCTGACATGCGGGGCCGCCATGCTGGTGCCGTCCAGGAATTCATAGCTGGTGTCGAATCCCGCAAAGCTGGAGAAGATTTCCACGCCCGGCGCGCCCAGGTGCACGGAGTTGTCGCCGTAGTTGGAAAAGACGGCCAGTTGTCCGGTCCGGTCAATGGCCGCGACGGAAAGGATGTTGTCCAGCGGGTAACTGGCGGGGTACTCGGGGTTTTCGTCGTTGTCGTTGCTGTCGTTGCCGGCGGCGGCCACGAACAGTACGCCCTGGTCGCGGGCGCGGCTGATGGCGTCGAACAACGCCATCGAGAAGGGGCCGCCGCCCCAACTGTTGTTGAGGATGCGCGCCCCGTGCTGGACCGCGTAATCAATGCACTCGATGGCATCGGAAGTCCCGCCGAAGCCGTCGTCGCCCAAGAACTTGGCGGCCATCAGGCGCACTTGCCACGCCACCCCCACGTGGTCGTTCGGGTCGTTGGCGGTCGCACCGATGGTGCCGGCCACGTGGGTGCCGTGTCCGTTGTTGTCCATCGGGTCACCGGTGTCCTGCGTGGCATCAATGCCGTGGATGTCGTCCACGTAACCGTTGCCATCGTCGTCCAGCCCGTTGGCCGGGGTTTCGTTGGGGTTGACCCACATCTGGGCCACCAAGTCGCGGTGGGTGTAGCGGATGCCGGTGTCAATGACCGCGACAATGAGGTTGGTGGAGCCGGTGGTCAGATCCCAAGCTTGGGGAGCAGAGATGTCCACGCCGGGCAGGCCGCCGTTTTGGCCGAGGTTCTGGAGACCCCACAGCCGCCCGTCCACGAAGGCCGCATCGCGCGGGGTGAGCAGGGCGCGGACCTGGTAATCCGGCTCGACGTACTCGAAGAGGCCGGAGGCCTTCAACGCCTGGATGCGGTTCCACAGCCGTTGCCGGCGCGCTTCCTCATCGGGCCGGGCAATGCTGGCCGGGGCGCGGGGCGCGGGGTCATCCAGGAGGACCAGCCCCGGCACCAAGGCGTATTGCCGCTCGAGGCGCGAGGTGCTGCCCGTGGCGGAGGCCAGGGCCGGGCCCGCGGCCTGGGAAGGATCGGCCAGTTTGGCCAGAATGCGCGTGGGATGGACCGGGTGGCCCTCCCAAGTAATGGCGTCAGACTGCGCCAGAACTGCAACAGACCCGAGGATTACGGCCCCTGCCCACCCGAGGACCTTGCCGGGCAGGGCGGTGGCACGGGACCCCTGCCCCGGGCGCGGGGCTTTGGCCGACGGGGAGCGGGAGGCAAACGGCTCACGGCTCATAGCTGACTCGGTAGTAACGCTGCGCATCCTGGAGCGGCACGCCGCCCGTCGGCCGGTGGGTCAGGGTCAGAATTTGCACCGACGGGTTCGGGTTGGACATGCGGGCGGCCAACTGCCAGTTGGGGTTGAGGAGATTGGTGGTGTACCAGACGGCGTAGTCGGTCCGCGCGGCCGCCCGCCAGGACAATTCCACTTCCGGCGGGTTGACGCTCGTGACGCGGAACCGGGTGATCAGCAGGTCGTCAAAGGGCGAGAGGTCCAGGCCGTTGACCACGCCGTCGCCGTCGGAATCCAGGGTCAGGCTCTGGAGCAGGCCGAGGTTGACCCGCAGCACCCGGCCGTCCTTGAGGGCCACATCGGCGCCGCTGTTGGGACCGGCGTAGCTCCTGACCCAGCGGAGCCGGTTGTTGAAGCGCCCATCCAGCGAGTCGGGATCGAGGTTGGACATGGCAAAGTACACCGTCAGCCCGGGCTCGATGACCAGGTAGTTCTCCGGGTCCTCGGCCACGGTGGTGGCCGCACCGACGTAGCGGTTGGTGCTGAACTCCAGGAAATCCACGTACAGGGCGTATTGGCCGGGCAAGGGCTGGCCGAGGCCATCCACCGGCGGCCCCAGGCGCAACTCGCCAAATGCCTGGCTGTCCAGAAACAGGTGTCCAAGGGCGACGTTGTTCGAGAAACCGGCCGGTGAAGGCCCGCGGTCGGCCGCCGCCCAGGTGTGGGCCAAGCTGACAAACCGCGGGGCGGTGGTCTGGACACGGGTGCCGAGCAGGTCGCCGGCCGCCGGGGCCCGCAGCAGGTGGAAGCCATCCGACAGCTCGAGGCTGTTGCCGGAGTCCGGCCCGGCGTCGGCCAGGCTGTTGGTCACGTTGATCAACAGGCTGCGCCCAGTGACCAGGCGATGATTGCGCAGTTTGAAGCTGCCGCCGGCATAGTGGGCCGAGCCGCCCACGTCGTGGAGGCTGCCTTCCAGGATGGCTTCTTCGGCGGTCAGACGCAGGTCGTAGGTATTCTGGACCACCCCGGAGTCCTGATATTGGGTAACAGCGATTTCGTGTGCCTCAGCCTCCAAGCGGCCGGTGTTGACCAAACGCTCGAGCCGCCGGCCCGCCGGGAAATCCGCACCGAAATAGCCCACCTGCCACGGTCGGAGGGTGCCGTTGTTGGTAAGGAAGCGCAGCCGCGGCGTCATGCTCGCTTTCCAATCGGGAATGGCGTTGGTCAGGGCGATACGGCCGTTGACCGTGAGACCCTCGGCGTTGATGAACAGGCGGTCAGTGACCAGGTACGGGTCGTCCACGACCACATTGGTGCTGTTGAGGGTGAGGGTGTGCGTGAAGACCTGCTGGGTGCGGGTGAGGGAATCGGCGCTCAGGATCAGGCAGTAGAGGTTGATGTCAATCGGGTTGGTGACCGGGTTGAAGTAGTTGGTGTTGGGGTCAATGAACCAGTTGGACAGGACCACGGCGAACTGGTTGGACCAGATGCCGGTCCAGGCCCGCAACTCGCCCCGGACGGCATGGAAACTGTCCTTGGCCAGGTTGCGGACGGTCAGCAGTCCGTTGGTCGAGCTGAGGTCATAGACCAGGTTCTCGACGTCCACCAGGGTCCCCTCGGAATTCTGCAGGTGGGCGGTCTTGATTTGGACCAGGGTCTCGCCCCGAATCCGGGTCCGGCTCAGGTCCAGTGTGTCCGCAATGATTTCGATCCGGCCGGGCGTGTTGGTGGGCGACGCACCCGGGACCCGCGGGGGCCGGGATTGGAGGCTGTCAATGCTGGCCGCGTAGCCGGCATACATGTTCGTGGCAAAGACGTTGGAGAAAGTGGGGTTGTACAGAAAACCGCCCACCAACGAGGTATTCCCGAGCGTGCCCAAAAAGTTGAAGCCCGGCAGGGTCCGGTGAATCTCATAGGCCAGGGGCCGGCCCGTGCGGGTCCAAGGCCCCAGGTTGGTAACGACGAGGGTGTTGGTGTCGTAACCGAGGTAGTCGAGGAAGTAGAGCGTGTCCCGCTGCGGCGCGCCCTGGGCAACGTTCGTGGTCTGGGAGGCGATTTCGACCGCCACGAGGCCGAAGCCCAGTCCGGCCGGGCCGGGGGGACCGAAACGTGCTTGCACGGTGAAGTTGGTGTCGTTCACTCCCACCACCACGGCCTGCCGGAAGATGTTGGTCGGCAGCGTGATGTTGGTCACCGAGCCATCCTGATTGGTAAGGGTGAGGAAGGTGGACGCCACCACGCCGGTGTTGGCAAAGGCCGTGAAATACTCAGCCGGGACAAAGGTGCTGAAGCTCACGGTCCCATTCACCCAATTGGGGCCGCTTTGCACCACATGGGGCCCGCTGCTGGCCAGCAGGTCGGTCCCAATGAAGCGCAGCACATTGGCCGTGTTGAGCGGGCCGGGGGTGGGAATCTGCTGGATGCCCGCCCCCCAGTAGAGGTCGTAGATGGCGTTGTCACCCAAAAAGCTGTCGAGGATGTTGTCGCCGGTTTCCTCGAAATAGATGTTGGCCAAGGGGGAGCCTTCAATGGGCAGCACCTCGAGCCCGCCCCGGCTGAGGTTGACCTGCCTGCCCTCGATGCGGATGGTGCCGTTGTTGCCCACCTGGAGGTAGCCCGGACTCAGCACGTTGGTCGCCGAGATGTCGAGCATGGTCTGGAAAAAGACGTTGCTGTAGCCGCTGTATTGGTTGGCCTCGAGGGCGAAAATGCCCCCGGAGGCCTCGTTGGCGAAGCGAGCGGCCGGCCGGCGGATGCCGAAGTCGTCCGTGTAATCAAACCGGAATCCGGGTGCCCCGAGCATCGTCCCCCGGTTGGTGTAGTACAAGGTGTTCTGGAAGTCGTAGGGGAGGAGGGTCTGCACGGCAAAGGTGCCCAGATTCAGGAAGGCGGTGGCGTTGATCTGGGGGGGATTGGTGAAGCTCACCGACCCCGGATTGATGAAAATGGGGTCCACCTGGGGTGTGGGGAGAATCCGGTTGGGCGCCCAGTTGTACCGCCCCACCTGGTTGAACGGCGTGGCGTAGCTGGTCCGTCCCTGGTTGACGTACACCGGCTGGGTCCCCGCCGCCGTCGCCCCGGCGCTCAGGAGCAACATCACGACCGCACGCGCTCTGAAAAGCCATTCCATAAAGCTGCTCTCACATTCGTTGTGCCGGTCCCGCAGGTCAACAAACCCCGCTCAGGGCGTTGTCCCGCCGCCCCCGCCAAAACCGCCGGTGCCCGTTTGTCCTCCCAGCCCCGTCCCCGCCCCCACGATGATGAACGGGGACAGCCAGGGATTCTCGACCCGGTCCCGAACCTTCCCATCGAAGATCAACCGTTCCAAGGCCCGGATGCTGGCGCCCTGCGGGAACACCACCGGCTCGTTGGTGGTGCCGTCATAGGCGCCCCACAGGACACCGGGAAAGCCATCCGTCTGGCCGCCGCCGGGGGAGTTGATCAGGTACTCGCCCAACTTGCTGAACGTAATGACATGCGGGGGGGAGATGGTGCCGGGACCCGACAGGACCGTGCTTCCGTTGAGGGCGTCCTGGCTGGTCAGCGCCATCGCTTTGGCATAAAAAGAAGGTGAGCCGTCGGCGGCGATGCCCAGATCGGCCGCATCAAACAGGATGTCCGGCGCCGCGAGGGTCCGCTGCAGGAGCTGGGTACGCTGCACGAAGTTCGAGATGTACCGGTCCTCGTACACGTTGGTCATGGCCACCCAGTTGCCCACCAGCGAATCGTAATTGACCCGCACGAAGGTGACCTTGCCCACCCCCGGTCTCAGGGCGATGTTCACCGGCGGCAGGTTGGTTCCCCCGACGACATTGGTAAATCCCGGCGGGGCACCCCAGCCGTTGACATTGCCCTGCGAGTCCACCCCGATGATGTAGTTGCCCCGCCGGGTCCCCAGCGGTGCCTGCACCACGTTGGTCTCCAGGGGCTCGACGTTGAAATTGTCCGGGCGATACACGTACCGGAGCATGCCAACATCGTCCCGCGTCAGGCCGGTGAAGAACATGCCGGGGGACAGGGTGGCAAACATGCCGCTCGCCAACACCGTGCCGCCCCACATGTTGAAGGCGGACACCGAGGTCACGCTGGGCCGGCTGGGGTCCACCTCAAACTCCACCGCCTCCCACGTCGGCGTCAGGTAGGTCTGAATGATCTGATACGTGTACAGCGCGCCGTTGACGTAGCTGGAGGGCTCGAAGGTGACGGGATCGAAATTGCGCTTGATGACCGCATACACCGGGATGTTGTTGATGACCACGCGGGAACGGAGGGTCCACACGTACCGCTCCGCCGGCGCCGCGCCGAGACTTTCCAAAAGGGACGCCAGCGCCTGCGTCTTGAGATCGTACAGAAACAGGGCACTGGCCCGGTGATTGAAGCGGCGGGTGTCCAGCGGGAATTCGGACAGGTCCGCGCTCATCTGGGAAACCGCCGGCAGGTCGTTGAGAATCTTGACGGCCTTCTCCACCTCCTCCACGCCCCGCTGCCCGAAATAGTTCAGGAAGGACTCGTCGAAGCCGTAGGTGATGATGGGCAGGTTCCAGCGATACTCCTCGCCCAGGTTCATCGGCCCGCCGGGGTCGGCCAGGTTGTAGCCGATTTCCTCGGTCATCCAGGTGTCCAAAGCCCCCAGCAGGGCAAAGGCCTGCGCGCGCGGCAGGCCGCAGAGCAATGCCACCACAAGCAGGAGTCGCTTCAAACAGGCGCGCATAAGATCACCGGAGGCGGATGACACGGTAGTACACGGTGGCCGCGTGGGTCGGCACCACCGAGGAGGCCAGGTCCCCGGCGGCAAAGGCCGGTCCGGCCGCCTCGGCCCAGCTCTTCAAATCGGTGGAGACCTGCAACTGGTAAACCGAACCCGGCACGGCGTTCCACTGGAGCAGCAGCCCGCCCATCGTGGGTTGGATGCTCATCCGCAGCACGCTGGTCGCATTGAGGGGGTCGGTGCCGGCCAGAAACTCCGCCAGGTTGGACGCCCCGTCGCCGTCGCTATCTGCCGAAGAAGCAGGCCACAGGTTGACGTTGGCGCCCCAGTACCGGCTCTGCCAGTCATCCGGCAGACCGTCGTTGTTCCGGTCCCGGCCCCAAGTGGTGCCGCTGACCGGCTCCGAAAGCGGGGAAACCCGGCCATCCCGGAGGGCATAGGCCAGGCGGAAGGTGTGCGTGCTGGCCGGATTGAACTCGTCGAACACCTTGAAATTCTCGGTCAAGACCAGCGGCGTGGCCGAACCATCCACGTAAAGGTGGTACGCCGCCAGGGCCTCGCCGTAGCCGGCCAGCGGCGCCCAGCTCACCATCAAGCTGTAGGCATCCAGTGCCGTCACCAGCGGGGCCCCCGGCGCCGGCAGGGCCAGTTCGCCGGCGTAGCGCTGCCCCACAATTTCAGTGCTGGCGCTGCCGCCAACAAAGCCGGCCCACGCCACCAAGAATCGGCCCTCGCCATCCGAGGCCACCGCCGGCTCGAATTGCCGGCTGGCGGTGGTGGTGTTGACCCGGTACTCATCGCCCAACGGGCCAAACTGCCCGACCAGCCGCCCGTACACGCCCTCGCGGGCACCGTCCTGGGCGTAACTGGTCCAGACCACCAAGCGGGTGCCGCCCAGGGCGGCGATCTGGGGGGCGAACTGATTATGCGGCCGGTGCTGGTTGGCCAGCACCACCGAGCCGCGCAGCGCACCGTCGGCCTCGCAGCTGCCCATCACCACGTCCCACATGTTGGTGGCCTCGGCGGTGTTGCGTTCGCTCCAGGCGGCCATGAAGCCGCCGTTCCAGCCCGGCGCCAGCGCAGGGTTGGCGCACAGGTTGGTGCTGGTGTTCAGCCGGACCTCATCTCCCAGCGGGGTGCCGTCCGGACGGAAACGCCGGGCCAGGATGTCCACGCTGTTCTCGAACCGCTGCTGCTCGCTGACCCAGGCCACCACCAGGGTGCCGTCCTCGAGGACGGTGCACGCCGGGTCGCGCTGGTTGTAGGCGGTGAACTGGTTGACCTGGAATTCGCCGCCGAGCTTTTCGCCGTCGGCGGACAGGCGCTGGCCAAAGACGCCCAGCATGTGGCCATCCTCGGCCCAACTGTTCCAGAGCACCACCACGCTGCCATCGGCCAGGGCGGCGAGGCGGGGCTGGGTTTGGGGGCCGCTGGTGAAGGTGTTGACGAGGAACTCGCCCCCGGCGAACCGCCCGTCCGGCAACACCACCCGCCCCCAGATGTCCTGCTGGCCGGCCGGACCGCCCTGCCACACCACCACGGCCCCACCGCCGGCCCGCAAGGCGACGGCGGGGCTTTCCTGGTCGGCGGCGGTCGTCTGGTTTACCCGGAAGATGCGGGTGGGGATCGGCGAGAGTGAGGCGTTGAGTTCGGCCAGCATGACCCCCAGGCCGTCGCCGTCCGCCGCGTTGTCCTGCCAGGTGACGTAGCCGCCGGTGGGCGACAGGCTCAACGCCGGCCGGGATTGGTCGCCAATCAACCCGCGGCTGATCCAGTATTCCTCCCCTTGCGGGACCAGCGCGACATCGGCGAGCGAGCCGGCGCTCAGCGCCAGCAATCCCGCCAGCACCGGCGGCCCGGCGCGGAGACCAGAGCCGACCCCGGCCTTCGATCGAGGGCGTTCAAATGCTCGGTTTTGCATGCCACGCATCTCCGCGGCGGCGCACAGTGGCGGCCCGCTCAGTCCATTCAAAACGTGCAAGTTTGCAGCCAAGTTTGGACGCCGGCCCCGTCATTTGGCGACCTCCGGCACGGGCGTGAAGGGGGTCTGGGGCGGCAGCTTGGTGGGGTCAAAAGGCAGGTTGTTCTCGTCGTGCACCCGGTTACCCTGGGGGTCAATGATGGTGGGGGTGACGAAGATCACCAGGTTCTTTTTCTGGCTGGCGTTGGCCTCGCTGCGGAACAGCCGCCCCAGCACCGGCAGATCGCCCAGCACCGGCACCTTGTCCTTCCGCTTGGCCACGCGCTCGGAAATGAGTCCGCCCAACACCACGGTCTGCCCGTCCCAGACGATCGAACTGGTGACCACCTGCCGGATGCGGAACCGCGGCAGGGGCACCGGCGCCGAGAGGTTACCCACCACCGCCCGGAACTGGCCGGGATCGTCGTAGCCCAGAAACTCCGTGACCGTGGGCAGCAGATTGAGATGGATGGTGTAGCCGTCGGCCGAGACGTGCGGAATCACGTCCAGCGTCGGGCCGATGGGCACCGGGACGGTCGCCGGCTGGATGGCCGCCTGTACCGGCGCCTGCTGAACCACCTGGGCCCGGGCCGTCACTCCCCACCCAACCAGGGCCGCCCCTGCCACCACAATGAGGAACTTGGTCTTCATGGTTTGGAAATCACGTGCTCTGCGGCCGCTCATTGCACCACCCCGACGCCGGTGACGCCTCCCGCACCCCCAACGCCGCCAATCCCGCCAACGCCGCCGCCAATCCCGCCAACGCCGCCGCCAATGCCGCCGCGGGGCGCG
>JBBIVJ010000002.1:0-181858 GCA_037439785.1 Verrucomicrobiales bacterium
CGCCGACGGCCGGACGATCCGCACGCGGCGGCGGCGGCGACGGCGGGGGTGGAGCTGGCCGCCGGGGCGGAGGGCGAGGCGCGGCGGGCGGCGCTGTGGGCGCGGGTCCGGGAACTGCGCGCCGGGCTGACGGCGCAGGGCTGGGCGTTACCGGCGGAGGCGTCGCCGATCGTGCCGCTGGTCGTGGGGGAGGAACGGGCGGCGCTCGAACTGTCCGCGCGCCTGCGCGAGGCCGGTTTTTTCCTGCCCGCGATTCGTTATCCGACCGTGCCGCGCGGCGCCGCCCGGCTGCGGGTGAGTCTTTCGGCCTCCCACACCGCCGGGGACGTGGCGCGCCTGCTCGAAGCCCTGGGGCGTTGGGCGCGCCCGCCCCAAACCGACGGCCGGAACCCGAAACCCGAAACCTGACCGCCCCACGCCCCGCGACTCAATGCTCAGACCTCACTCTGCGCTCCTCACCGATGCACCCCCTGGCCCGACTCGACCACCGTTTTGTCTGGCATCCGTTCACGCAGATGCGCGACTGGCTGCGGCGCGAGCCCATTGTGTTGGTGGCGGGCCGGGGCACGGTGGTGCGGGACGTGCAGGGGCGCGAGTACCTCGATGCCAACGCCTCGATCTGGACCAATCTGCACGGCCACAACCACCCGCGCCTCAACGCCGCCCTGCGCCGGCAGTTGGCGCGAGTGGCGCACACCTCCTACCTCGGCCTGGCCAACGAACCGGCCTCGCGCCTGGCGGCGGACCTGGTCGTCGCCGCCAACCCCCGCGGCCTGCGCCGCCAGCCGCGCCTGGCCCGGGTCTTTTACTCTGACGACGGCTCGACCGCCCTGGAGGTGGCGCTCAAGCTGGCCTACGAATTCACCCGGCGGACCGGCCGCGCCCGCCGGCCGCGCTTTCTTTCCCTGGCCGGCGCCTACCACGGCGACACAGTGGGCGCGGTGAGCCTGGGGCACATTGACCTGTTTCACGCCACCTACGCCGGGCTGCTGTTCAGGTCCGATGCGGTCATGGCGCCGTACTGCTACCGCTGCCCGTTCAACCGCGCCCGGCCCGAGCGGGCGGACGCGCGCCTGTACCGGCAGTGCCGCTGGGAATGCGTGGACCAGGTCGAGCAACGGCTTGCCGCCCAGCGCCGACGTCGCGGCGAGCCGTACGCGGCGTTTGTTTTTGAGCCGCTCCTCCAGGGGGCCGCCGGCATGATCCCCCAACCTGCGGGCTGGCTGCGGCGGGTGGCCGAACTGGTGCGCGCGCACGGCGCGCTGCTCATCGCGGACGAGGTCCTGACCGGTTTCGGTCGTGCGGGCCCGGGCGTGCCGGCGGCGGCGTCGCCGCGGCGGGCCGCGCCGCTGCGCGCGCGGCTGTTTGCCTGTCATCATGAGGGGGTGCAGCCGGACTTGCTGTGCCTGGCCAAGGGGTTGACCGGCGGTTACCTGCCGCTGGCGGCCACGCTGACCACGCGCGCGATCTTCGACGCGTTTCTCGGACGGTACGAGGAGTTCAAGACCTTCTTCCACGGGCACAGTTACACCGGTAACCCCCTGGGGGCCGCCGTCGCCCGGGTCAGTCTGGAGCTGCTGGGGACGGCGGCGTCGGTGCGGGCGCGGGCGCGGTTGGAGGCGCACCTGGGGCGCGAGCTGGCGCGGTTGTGGGCGTTGCCGGCGGTGGGGGACATCCGGCAGGTGGGGTTGATGGCCGGGATCGAACTGGTGCGGGACTGGCGGACGCGAGCGGCGTTTGACCTGCGCGAGCGGGTGGGGATGCGTGTGTGCGAGGCCCTGACGCGCCGCGGCGTGCTGACCCGCCCGATCGGCAACGTGGTGGTGCTCATACCGCCGTACTGCACGACGCCGGCGCAGGTGCGGCGGATGGTCGGCGCGCTGGCGGAGAGCGTCGAGGAGGTGTTGGGGAGAAGGCCGAAGGGTTGAAGAGGTGCGAAGGTTAAATGGGTGAAAGGTGAAGAGGTGAATGGGGCGGAGAAGGGAGGGCGCGGGACCAAGTCCGAAATCCGTCATCCGAAGCGGCCGGCGCTTCCCCAAGCGCCAGAGGACTGGCGCCTGTCTGCGTGCGCCGCACAGGCAGGCACTCCACAAGCTGGCGCCCGTGGCGGGGCGGTGCTACCGCGCGGCAGCGTCTTGGAGTGCGGTAGTCCCCTGCCGCTTCCTTTGACTGGTCGCCGCGCGGCACCTTGCAGCTCGCAGGCCGGGCCGGTGAGGCGGTAGGCTGGGGCATGGCCAACGAGTTCGGCGTGCGCAGTCTCGGACCCTGCACGGTACCGTCGCCCCTGGCGCGGTATCATGACCACCAGGGCCGGACCATCGAGTTTGTCGAGGAGGGGGAGGGCATCCTTGTGGACGACACCTGTTGCGGTGGCGCCTTGCGGGCGGGGGCCGCGGGGGAGCCGGTGGCGCTGGAACTGGCCGGGCCGCGACGCCAATTGTTTTTTGAGCCGGGGCGGGTGCGCATCGGCCTGGTCACCTGTGGCGGGCTTTGTCCGGGCTTGAACAACGTCATCCGCAGCGTGGTCATGTCCGCCCAGTTCCATTACCACGCGGAGAAGATTTACGGGTTCCGTCACGGCTACGCGGGGGTGGTGGACCCGGAAGGATGGGTGGAGCTGGACTCGGAGCTGGTGTCGAACATCCACCGGCTGGGGGGCAGCATCTTGTCCTCCTCGCGCGGGCCGCAGGACCCGGCGCGGATGGTGGACCGGCTGGTCGAGCTGGGGGTGAACATCCTGTTTGTGGTGGGGGGCGACGGCACCATGCGGGGCGCCCTGGCGCTGGCGGCGGAAATCCGCGCCCGCGCGCTGAAGATCGCCGTGGTGGGCATCCCCAAGACCATTGACAACGACCTCCGCTTCCTGGACCAGAGCTTCGGCTTCCAGACCGCCTTCAGCAAGGCGGTCGAGGCGATTGATGGCGCCCATGCCGAGTCCAAGGGCGCGCCCAACGGCATCGGCCTGGTCAAGCTCATGGGCCGGCATTCCGGCTTCATTGCCTGCGCGGCGGCCGTGGCCTCCGGCGAGGCCAACTTCGTGCTCATCCCCGAGGTGCCGTTCCGCCTGGAGGGCCCCAACGGCCTGCTGGCGGTGCTGCATCGCCGCCTGTTGCGCCGCCGCCACGCGGTCATCGTGGTGGCGGAGGGGGCCGGGCAGGACCTGTTTGAAGATCAGCCGGTTGAGCGCGACGCCTCCGGCAACGTGAAGTTGCGCGACATCGGACCTTTTCTGGCCGCGCGCATCCGCGAGCACTTCCAGGCCCTGCGGTGCGAGGTGAACCTCAAGTACATGGACCCCAGCTACCTCATCCGCAGCGTGCCGGCCAACCCGGCCGATGCGGTCTTCTGCGCCACGCTCGGCCTCAATGCCGTCCACGCCGGCATGGCCGGCAAGACCGAGATGCTCCTGGGCCAGTGGCACCACCGGCTGGTACACGTGCCCATCGCGGCTGCCATTGCGGAGCGGCATCGTGTGGACCCCACCGGCCCGCTCTGGCTCAGCGTGCTGGGGGTCACGGGCCAGCCGCTGTCCATGTGCTGAGCGGCGGCCGGCAAGCTCGGGGCGTGGTCGGCCGCGGGCTTTTGCCGTTTCCCCGACGCCGCGGTGCGCTATTTTGGCAACATGTTGTCCGTGGCTGAACAACT
Organism: Verrucomicrobiales bacterium; assembly: GCA_037439785.1. Taxonomy (GTDB): domain Bacteria; phylum Verrucomicrobiota; class Verrucomicrobiia; order Limisphaerales; family J093; genus DSVZ01. Next base: position 3,646 of record JBBIVJ010000002.1, read on the forward strand.
GGCTGCCACCGCCGGCCTGACCCAGTTCCGGGTGCCGGACCTCTGGCAACAGGAGGCCGTGGCAGCACTGCGGGCGGGGCGCGACGTGGTGGTGCAAGCCCCCACCGGTGCGGGCAAGACGCTCATCTTCGAGCTCTGGGCCCACGATGGCCGGCCGCGCGGCCAGGCCATTTACACCGTGCCCACCCGCGCCCTGGCCAACGACAAGCTGGCCGAGTGGCGCGCCCGCGGCTGGAACGTCGGCATCGCCACCGGCGACCTGGCCGAAAACCTCGACGCCCCCCTCCTGGTCGCCACCCTCGAGACCCAGAAAAACCGCCTCCTCCACGGCGAGGGTCCCGATTTGCTGGTGGTGGACGAATACCAGATGATTGCCGACCCCGACCGCGGCCTGAACTACGAGCTGGCCATCGCCCTGGCACCGGCCCGCACCCGTCTGCTCCTGCTCAGCGGCAGCGTGGCCAACTCCCAGGACGTCGCCCGCTGGCTCCGCCGCCTGGGCCGGGACGCCGTGGTTATCCGCACCGACGAACGTCCCGTGCCACTGGAGGAGGTCCACGCCGACTCCCTCAGCCACGCCGTGCCCTCCGACATCCGCGGCTACTGGCCGCGGCTGGTGGCCAAAGCCCTGGCCGAAGGTCTGGGGCCGCTGTTGATCTTCGCCCCCCGCCGCCAGGCGGCCGAAGAACTGGCCGCCGAACTGGCCCGTCAGTTGCCCTGCCCGCAACCGCTCGCCCTGTCCGCCCCCCAGCGCCGCCTGGTGGGCGAGCACCTGGCCCGCCTGCTCAAGGCACGCGTGGCCTACCATCACAGCGGCCTGAGCTACGGCGCCCGCGCCGGCGTCATTGAACCCCTGGCCAAGGCCGGCCAATTGCGCGTGGTGGTGGCCACCCTGGGCCTGGCCGCCGGCATCAACTTCTCCCTCCGCTCCGTGGCCGTGGCCGCGGATTCCTACCGGCGCGACCTGGTCGAGCAGCCGCTGCGGGCGGACGAATTGCTGCAAATGTTCGGCCGCGCCGGCCGCCGGGGCATTGACGAGACCGGCTACCTGCTGGTCAGTGCCAACGACCTCCGTCTCCAGGACGCCCACCCCCTGCACCTGACCCGCAACGGGCTGGTGGACTGGGGGGCGTTGCTGGGGTTGATGGCCGGCGCCGCCGAGCGCGGGGAGGACCCGTTCGTGGCGGCCACCCGCGTGCAGGAACGGCTCTTCACCAGCCGGCCCATTCCCCTGGGCGTCGAGTTTTGCCTCCAACACCCCGACGCCCCCTGCGGCCTGAAGACCGACGCCGAACGTGCCCGCCACGTCCGCCGGCGCCGGCGCGAAATCTTCAACGGCCGCGGCGAGTGGGAACCCCTGCCCCCGCTGCGCGAGGTCCCGCTCAGGGAGGTTTACCTGATCGAGGAGCCGATGCCGGAAACGAGCGCCGCCGCCGCGCCACCGCCGCCGCGGTTGCGGCCCGCCCTGAGCGAGCCGCGCGCCCTGGAAAAGGCCGGCCCCGGCGAGCTGTGTGTGGTGGGCGAGCAGGACGACCGGCCGCTGTACGGCCGCGAGCTGACCCTGGCCGAGTGCGTCGGGGAGCAGCGCCTGCTCCTGGTCAAATGGCTGCGCCGACTCACCCAGTGGCACGGACGGCACCTGGATCGGGCCACATGGCAGGCACGGCTCGAACCGCGGGTGCGGGAGGCCCTGGCCCGCCGCGGCCTGCCGGTGATCGCCGTGCTCGACACCGGCCGCGCCCTGCGGGCCCGCGTCAGCCTCGAACAGTGGCGGCTGAAGGTGCCGGTGGACCGGCACGGCGTCGCGCTGTGGCAGCCGCCGCTGCGCGAAGTGCAGCCGCCGGAATGCGCCACCTGCGCCCTGGCCCCTGCCTGTCGCCAGCTCCCTCCCGCCAGCGGCACCGCGCTGCTTTGGCGTCGGCTGGGGCTGGTGGATGCCGCCGGTCGCCCCACGCCGCGGGGCCGGCTGGTGAGTTTCTTTTCTCAAAGTGACGGCCTGGCCATTGCTGCCGCGCTCGAGGACCCGACCTACCCCATCGAGGAACTGACCTACGACCTGGCCAACCTTGACGCCGGCTTCCGCTTCGCCGGCGAGGAACACCGCTGGGGTGGGCGACTGGCCGTGGCCTGCCGGCAGGTGTACGGCTTCCAAACCATCCCCGGCTACCTGGAAAACGGCGTGCCGCCCCGCTACGGCGCGGGCGCCGAGGTCATCGTGGCCAGCGTGCACCGCGACCCCTCGACCCGCCAGGCCTGGGCGGGGGAATACCTCGGGGCGGGGGACATTGACCGGGCCATCATCGAATGGCGCAGCCTGCTGCGGCAGATCGCCCACGCCCCGGGCCTGGACTGGCCGCGCTGGCAGGCGCTGCAGGGGCGCGCCCGCGACCTCCTCCACGAAACCACCTCGCCCACGCTCACCGAGCTGCCGCCGTTGGAGCCGCACCAGACCCGGCGAATGGAACATCACCTGCCCTTGCGCCGCCACTGAGCCACCACCCTCGCGCTGGTTCCTGTCATGACCGACCCCACTCTCCCGCCCGCCCCACCGCCGGCGCCGGCCCCCGGCGCCGCGCCGGAGTTGGCCTCGGCCGTGCAGGCCCCGGGCCTGCGCCACGCCCGACGCCACCTCTTCCTGTGCGCCGATCCCTCCGAGCACGGTTGTTGTTCGCAGGAGGCGGGCGCGGCGGCCTGGGAATTTCTCAAGCGGCGGCTCCAGGAACTGGGCCTGGCGGGACCGGAGCCGCGGGTGTTGCGCACGCGGGTCCACTGCTTGCGCGTGTGCCGGCACGGGCCCATCGCCGCCGTGTACCCGGAAGGGGTTTGGTACCATTCCTGCACGCCGGCGGTGCTGGAGCAAATCCTCCAGCGGCACCTGCTGCGGGGGGAGGTGGTCGAGGCGTTTGCCTTCGCCCGGCAGCCGCTGGCCGGAGGGGCCTGAGGCCGAGCCGCCGGTGCCGTGGAAAGTATGGCGGTCAGCGAGCACATCCGGACCAAACTGGCCCAGGTGCCCCACCGGCCTGGGGTGTACCTGATGAAGGACCGGCTGGGCACGGTGATCTACGTGGGCAAGGCCCGCGACCTGCGCCGGCGCGTCAGCCAGTACTTCCAGCCCTCGCGTCGCCGGGGCTGGGACCTGAAGTTCCGGGCGCTGGTCGAGGCGATCTGCGACTTCGACTGGCACGTGGTCCGGAGCGACCCCGAGGCGGTGCTGCTGGAGGGGCGGTTGATCAAGGAATTCCGGCCCCGCTACAACATCAGCTTCCGCGACGACAAGCGGTTTCTGTTGCTGAAGGTCAACCTGCACGACCCCCTCCCGCGCTTCACCCTGACCCGCCTCCAGAACGAGCCGGGGGCGCGCTACTTCGGCCCGTTTGCCAGCTCGGGGGCGTTGCGGCGCACCCTCAGCCTGGTGCGGCAGCGCTTCAATCTGCGCGGCTGCCGGGCGCTGACCCCGACCGAGGCGGACTACAAGCACTGCCTGTACGCCCACCTGCGGGTCTGCACCGCCCCCTGCATCGGCAACGTCACCCCCGAGCAGTACCGCCTCCAGGTCGAGGCCGCCTGCGATTTCCTGGCCGGGCGGTGCGAGGAAATGGCCGCCGAACTCGAGGCCCAGATGCGCCAGGCCGCCGCGGCGCTGGACTTCGAGAAGGCCGCCCAACTGCGCGACCTGCTCCAGGACCTGCGCCGCACCACCCAGCGCACCGGCAAGTTCGCCCGCGTGCCCTACTCGCTGCCGGTTGCCCTCGACCCCGAGGCCGAGGTGCGCGCGCTGGCTGCCGTGCTGGGGCTGCCGCAACCCCCGGACCGCATCGAGGGTTTCGACATCTCGAACATCAGCGGCACCCTCAAGGTCGCCTCCTTGGTCAGCTTCTGGCGCGGCCGGCCCGACCGCGCCGCCTACCGCCGCTTCAAGATCCAGACCGTCGCCGGCCAGGACGACTTTGCCTGCATGGCCGAGGCGGTCCACCGCCGCTACGCCCGCCTGTTGGGCGAAATGGCCGTCCACCCGGGGATGGCAGCCCCCGCACCGCCGGAGGCCGGCGAACCCAGTCCGCCGGACCTCCAACGACTGGTGGACGATGTGGGCGCCCGCCATCGGGGCGAGGCGCCCCGCAGGGACACCGACGCCGCCGCCCTGCCGGCCGCCCGCCCCTCCACGCGACCGCGGTTGCCGGACCTGGTGCTGGTGGACGGCGGCAAGGGCCAGGTCAACGCCGCCCGCGCCGAGCTGGACCGGCTGGGGTTGCAGGCGGTCCCGGTCATCGGCCTGGCCAAGGAGTTCGAGGAAATCCACCGGCCGGGGGCCGAACCGCCCTTGCGGCTGGGGACGGACCACCCCGCCTTGAAGCTGCTCCAGCGCATCCGCGACGAGTCCCACCGCGTGGCCAACAGCTTCAATGCCCGACTGCGCCTGCGCAAAATCAGTGAAAGCCTGCTGGACGAGTTCCCCGGCATCGGTGAAGCCCGCAAGGCGGCCCTGCTCAAACGCTTTGGCTCCGTGCAGCGACTCCGCCGGGCCACGATCGAGGACCTGGCTGCGGTGCCCGGCTTCGGCGAGGCCACCGCTGCCCGCCTCAAGGCCTTCCTCGAGACCCGCCTGGGCGGCGCGGCCGCCTCGCCACCCTCCTGAGCGGGGGCGGGCTGCCGCCGGGGCGCGACAACCGACCGGAAGGTTGTTAGGCTGCGGCGGCGCTAATGCAGACCGAACTCTGGCCCACCCACACCCCCGAGCTGTTCGCGCAGGCCCTTGCCCGCGCCCGGGCCCTGCTGTGCGAAGGCCAGGTGGTGGCCGTGCCCACGGAGACCGTGTACGGCCTGGCGGCGGTGGCCACCCAGCCCGAGGCGGTGCGGCGGCTCTTCGCCGTCAAGGGCCGGCCCGCCAGCAACCCCGTCATCGTGCACGTGGCCGACCTGGCCCTGGCCCGTGCCTGCGCGGCCGCGTGGTCCCCGCAGGCGGAGGCGCTGGCGCGGTCCTTCTGGCCGGGGCCGTTGACGCTGGTGTTGCCGCGCGCGCCGGTCATTCCCCCCGAGGTGACAGCGGGAGGGCCGACGGTGGGCATCCGCTGGCCGCGGCATCCGTTCACCCAGGCGCTCATCCGCGCAACCGCCGCCCCGCTGGCCGCGCCCAGCGCCAACCGCTCGACCGCCCTGTCCCCCACCCGGGCCGAGCACGTGCTCAAGAGCCTGGGGGGGCTCATCCCGGCGGTGGTGGACGGCGGCCCCTGCCCGGTGGGTGTCGAGTCCACCGTGCTGGACCTCACCGAGCATCCTCCCCGGGTGTTGCGGCCGGGGATGATTACCCCGGAGGCCCTGGCGGCCGTGGTGGGACCGGTGCAAACCGTCGGTGACCCCGGCGCCGGCCCGCGGCGCAGTCCGGGCCTGTTCCCGCGCCATTACGCCCCCCGGGCGCGCCTGCTGGTGCGGTCCTGGCAGGATGAGGCCGGCCTGCGCCGGCAGGTGGTCCGGGCCGGGGCTGATCCGGCACGCACCTTTGTGGTGGCCTGTGATCGCATTCCGGCCCCGGCCGACTGGGGCGGCGTCAGCGTGGTGCCCCAGGATGCGGAGGCCTACGCCCGCGCCCTGTACGCGGAGCTGCACCGCTGCGACGAACTGGGGGCGCAGACTATCGTGGTCGAGGCCGTGCCGGGCGGCCCGGCGTGGGCGGCGGTGGCGGATCGGTTACGGCGGGCGGCGGCCTGAGAGGGGCCGGGCTGGACGCGACCGCGGAGGGTGGATATGTTGCCGGCCCATGTCGAAGACCGCCAAGACCGGGACCACGACCGATCCCGGCGAAATGAGTTTCAGCGACGCGCTGACGCGGTTGCAGTGCGTGGTCGAAGCCATGGAGACCGAGGACCTGCCGCTGGAGACCCTGCTGGCCCGCTATGAGGAGGGCATGAAGCTGGTCCGGGTGTGCGAGGCGCGCCTGGCGGCCGCCGAGCTCCGCATCCAGCAATTGGAACAGGACGAGGCCGGCCGGCTGCACACCCGCCCGCTGACCGTCCCGCCCGCGGAAACCTCCGGAGCCCGCCCATGAACCGCTACCTCGACATGGTGGACCACCCCGAGCACGTGCGGAAGCTGACCCTCGAACAACTCGGGCAGTTGGCCGAGGAAATCCGCGCCGAACTCATCACCGTGCTCTCCAGGAATGGCGGCCATCTCGGCCCGAACCTCGGGGTGGTCGAGCTGACCCTGGCCCTGCACCGGGTCTTCGAGACCCCGCGCGACAAGCTGGTGTGGGACGTCAGCCATCAGTGTTACGTCCACAAGCTGTTGACCGGCCGCAAGAGCCGCTTCCACACCATCCGCACCACCGGCGGGCTCAACGGCTTTGCCCTGTGCAGCGAGAGCGAGCACGACTGTTACGGCGCCGGCCACGCCGGCACCGCCCTCTCCGCTGCCCTGGGCATGTGCGCCGCGCGCGACCAGCGCGGTACCAACGAGCACGTGGTGTGCATCTTCGGCGACGCCGCCCTGACCAACGGCATTTCCTACGAGGCGCTCAACAACATTGCCCACACCACCCGGCGGTTCATCGGCATCCTCAACGACAACGAGTGGTCCATCGCCAAGAACGTCGGCGCCATCTCGGCCTACCTGAACAAGCTCATCCGCCATCCCCGCTACGGAAAGTTGCAGCGCGACTTCGAGCGCCTGCTCCGCCGCTTCCGCGGGGGCGACCAGGCCATCAAGCTGGCCCACATGGCCGAGGAGGCCCTCAAGGGCGCCGTCTCCCAGGCGGCTCTCGAACCAACCGAGCGCGGCCCGGACGCCGACGGCCGCGGCGGATTTGGCAGCACGCTGTTGTTCGAGGAGATGGGCCTGCGCTACCTCGGCCCCATTGACGGCCACAACCTGCCCCTGCTGGTCGAGTCGCTCGAATACGCCAAGACCGCGGACATGCCGGTGGTGCTGCACGTCATCACCAAAAAGGGCAAGGGCTTCGAGGCGGCCCAGCAACACCCGGAAAAATTCCACGGCGTGGGCCCCTACAATGCCGCCACCGGCGAGCTGGCCCCCGCCAAGCCGGGCAGCCCGCCCAACTACCAGGACGTGTTCGGCCAGGCGCTGGTGCGGCTGTGCGAACGGGACACCTCGCTGGTGGGCATTACCGCTGCCATGCCCAGCGGCACGGGCTTGAAATACCTCGAGAAGGCCCTGCCCACCCGCTACTACGACGTCGGCATCGCCGAGGAACACGCCGTCATCTTCGCCGCCGGCATGGCCACGATGGGCTTTCGCCCCGTGGTGGCCATTTACTCGACCTTCCTCCAGCGGGCCTACGATTGCATCATCCACGACGTCGCCCTGCAGGACCTGCCGGTGATCTTCTGCATGGACCGCGCCGGCCTTTCGGCCAACGACGGCCCCACCCATCACGGCCTGTTCGACATTGCCTACCTGCGTTGCGTGCCGAACGTGATCGCCATGGCCCCCAAGGACGAGGACGAGCTGGTGGACATGATGTACACGGCCTCGCGCCAGAAGCACCCGGCCTTCATCCGTTACCCGCGCGGTGCCGGGGAAGGGGTGCCGCTCAAGGAGGAGCCCCGCCTGCTGGAGATCGGCCGCGCGGAGGTGCTCCAGCACTTCACCGGCGGCGGCGGCCCCAAAGTGGCCTGCTTCGCCCTGGGCAACATGGGACGGCTGGCCCGCCAGACCCTGGCCCTGCTCGGCGCCGAAGGAGTGGATGGCGCCCTGATCAACCCCCGCTTCATCAAGCCGCTGGACGCCGCCACCCACGAGTTCTTCGGCCGGGCGGCCGACGTGGTCGTCACCTTCGAGGACCATGTCTTGATGGGGGGCTACGGCAGTGCGGTGCTCGAGTTGTTTGCCGACCGGCGCCTGACCACGCCCGTGGTTCGCATCGGCTGGCCGGACCAGTTCATCGAACACGCCACCACAGTGGACGACCTCCGCCGGGCCTACGGCCTGACCCCGGAAGTGGTCGCCGAGAAGATTCGCGCCGCTCTGTCCGGGCTGAAGGCGGCAACGGCGGAGCCGCAGGTGGTCGCCGGTTAAGGACACGTCGTGCCCGCCGCGCCGGCCGCCGCGGGCATGCGGGGGTGCGGGGGTGGCACGGGCAACCTGTCAGAACTGCCGGGACCGCGGGGATGCGGTCCCAACCTGACACGGTCCCACCTTGTGGAACTTGAGAGGCTCGCCAGCTCTGCCGTCCCTGCCGGCTTTGCCGGGCGGTGGGGGCAAAAGCTCTTGCCTGAATTTTTGCCGCTTCACACTCTCAAAACGTCACCTGTTGTAGAAGCGGCCCGGTCTGCCTGTTGGACCCGGGGTGGCTCAGCCGGTCGGAAAACGAGACGCCGGGCAGAAGAGGGCGCGGCGTCGTGACCGATGGCGGTCCGGCCGGGCAAAACAACCCACTGGACAAAGCGAAGCGAAAGAAACGAACCATGACCGCTCAACCCTCGTGCATCCATCCCCCCAAACGGTCGCACGGCTGGAGGTTTCTGCGTGCAGGACTCCTGGCCGTGGCGCCCGCCCTGGCGGGCAACTTGAACACCGACTTTTCCAGCGACCCCGGCGGGCTGCTGCTGGGCAAGGCCAAGATCGAGGACGGCATCCTCAAGTTGCAGGACCTGCAGGAACTCCTCGACGGCACTTCCGCCCTGCCCATGCATGGCTCGTATGTGTTCCCGGAAACTGATCCCGGACAGAAAGTGGCGGCCTTCACCGCCACGTTCCGCGTCAGCATCCACGGCGGCACGGAGATTCCCGCCCAGGGGTTCAGCTTCGTGCTGGCCGAAGACCTGGCGACCCGCTCGGCGCCCTTCCGCGAAGGGGGCGGAGACACCACCGGGCTGGTGATTTCGTTCGACACCGTGGACAACCTGCCCGGCTTCGAGGCCGAGGGGAACGAGCCCGGGGATGCGCCCGGCATCATCGTCAAGCTGGCCGGGCAGCGGGTCCTGGCGCAGCGCTTCACCGGCCTGCGCACCGGCCCCCCCACAACCAGACGCCCAACTTCGTCCCGGTGGAAATCCGCCTGGACGCGGACGGCACCCTCAACGTGACCTACAACGGGGTGAAGGTGATCGAGAACGCCTCGATCCCCTACGCCCCCATCGCCGGCCAGTTCGGCGTCGGCGCCGGCACGGCGGAGCTGACCGCCGCCTTCCGCGCCAACCACAGGTTCGACAACATGGCCATCACCACCACGCCGGTCACCGGCGGGCCGGTGCTGCTCTCGGCCCTGCCGCTGGGCACGCAGGTCCGGCCCGACGCCGTGGTGGAGGCCCGCATCGAGAACCTGGGCGGGGCGTCGGTTCAGTTGCAGTTTGACGGCGCTGCCGTGACCCCCACGGTGAGCGCCAGCGGGGGCGTCACCACCGTCAGCTACGACCCGCCGGGGTTGCTGGCGGCCGGCTCGACCCATCAGGTGCGGCTCACCTACGGCACCCGCACCTTGCAGTGGAGTTTCACGGTGATGAACGTGCCCGGCGTGCCCGCCGCCTTTGCGCTGGACGCCACGGCGGTGGACACCACACGGGGCGGGTTCAAGGTGCGCATCCACCAGCTCGAGTCCACCCCGCCCGGGGGCAACAGCTACCAGCGCGCCGTCAGCCAACTGGCCGGCGAACTGGGGCCCAACGTGGCCGACCTGAGCTTTGCCAACCCCGACGGCACCTTCGACCGCGACCTGATCAACTTCGAGCAGGACGGCAACGAGGCCGGGTTCTTCAGCTGGAGCACCGGCTTCCTGGATGAGCAGTTCCCCGGCATCCCGGGCACCACCGGCACCACCGACAACATCGCCATGAAGGTGACCGGGTACCTCGACCTGGCCCCCGGCGTGTACACCTTCGGCCTCGTCTCGGACAACAACGCCCGGTTGACCATCGGCCCGCACCCGCGGGATGTGACCGGTCTGATCGTGGCCGACACGCTCATCGGCACGGTGCGCGGTACCGTGGTGGTCACCCAGGCGGGGCTGTACCCCTTCAGTCTGGTTTGGGCCGAGGGCGGCGGAGCCGCGCACGTCGAGCTGTGGACCGAGGACGCCGCCGGCCGCCGCGTGCTGCGCAACGACCGCAACACCGCCGGCCACATCAAGGTGTACCGGCAGCTCCGCTCCGGCGTGAACCTGCCGCCATACCTGAGCCGGGCGCGGCCGGCCCCGGGCGATGGCAACGTCTCGATCACCCCGCGGATCGAGTTGGAACTGACCGAAGAGGCCACGCAGGTGGACCTGGCCTCGCTGCGGCTGCTCCTGAACGGTCAGCCCGTTACCTTGGCGGCAGGCGCGGTCGCGCGCAGCGGCAACAAGGTCACGCTCACCCCCCGGGTCGGTGACCCGCTGGAAGGTCTCGCCCTTCAGACCGTCCGGCTCGAGTACCGCGACTCGGCGGGGCGCAGCACCGCCCGCGAATACACCTTCACCACCGGGCTGCCGCAGACCGGCGGCTTTGCCGGTGGGCAATGGGACTTCGAGCGGGGCGACCTCAGCGCCACCCTCGGCCGGCCGCTGGGCTTCATTGACCCCTCCCTGGCCGGGCGCTACCGCTTCGGCACCACCACCCAGTTTGGCATCCCCGGCATCAACGGTCGCGAGGCCCGCGTGCTCCACATCCCGCACGTGGACACCAGCGAGGCCGACGCCCGCGGCCAAATCTTCAAGCGCCTCGGCTTGCGGATGCGCCACGGTCTGGGCCTCAATGGCGGCGGCCAGAAGCTCAACCAGTACACGTGGATCATGGACCTGTACTGGGGGGAGAACGGTTCGGGCTTCGGCTCGATCCTCCAGACCCACGATCTGGACAATCCCACCGACGGGGACCTGTTCTGGCGGGCCAGTGACGGGTCCTATGGCAAGGGGTGTTGTTCGATTTACGACGGCATTTCGCAGGAGCCGGGGCACAATCATCGGCGGGGGGAGTGGGCGCGGGTGGTGTTTGTGGTGGACCTGGCGAGCACGCCGCGGAAGCTGGCCAAGTACGTCAACGGGCACAAGCACCGGGAGGACGTGACGGGGGACGGCAACGCGCTGGACAGCCGGTTTGCGCTGCCGCCGGAGGTGTTTTTGTTCGGCGACGGCGACGACAACGAGCGCAGCGAGGCCTATCTCGCGGCCATGCAATTCCGCGAAGGCACCCTCACCGACGACGAGGTGGCCGCCCTGGGCGGGCCCTCGCCCTACGGCATCCCCTGGCCTGCCCCGGCCGCCCGACGGGCCACACCCGTCACGCCCACCATCACGGTCCAGCGCAGCGGCGCCAATGTGGTGCTGACCTGGACCGGCGTGCTCCAGTCGGCCGACCGTGTGGAGGGCCCGTACACCGACGTCTCCGGCGCCAGCAGCCCGTTGACGGTTCCGGCCAGCGGCGCCGCCAAGTTCTACCGTGCGCGCCGCTAACGCGGTGTCCGGCCCGCCGTCCTGTCCGGGCGGGCCGTCTGCTTCAACCCCGGCGCGTCCGGCCTTTCCGGGCGGTCGCGCCGGGGTCTTGGCTATTCAACGACTGCCATGAACCGTCCGGGGCTGAGGGCGGCCGGCTGTTGCCGCCCCTGGCGGAGGGTCGGGCTTCCCTGCCTGACAACCGGGCATTGACGTCTCTGGCGCAAAGCGTATGGTGTTCCCGAGGGTAGGGGCGGGGACCGGTGGAGGAAGGCTTCGCCGGGGAAACCACCGCCGGCCTCCGCCCCGGGCCGCCTCCAGGAGCAGACCCATGAAGTCCGGGTTTTCCAAACTGAGCTGGCTGGTGATCGGGATGTGGGGATGGACAGTGGCGGTCCAGGCCGCCGTACCCGAGCCGCCCCGCATTCAACGCGTCAGCGTCGCCGGGCCGATGATCGAGGTGACCGTGCAGGTACCGCCCGGCCTGCGCAAGGTGACGCTGGAGACCCGCACGCGCGTCGGCGCCGGTGCCTGGGTGCCGCGGGCGGTGGAACGGCTCGAGGGCAACGGCGGGGTGGTGACCTTCCGCCTCCCCATGACCGAAGTGCAGGAGCTGCTGCGCGTGCGCGGCGATGAGACCGAGCCGCTGCCGGCCGCCTTTTATGGGGGCCAGCGCGAGTTTGGCGGACCGGCCGGGGCGCAGCCGCCGTTGACACCGCCGGCAGACGTATTGACCGGCACCCCCGGCCGCGAGTCCGACAGCTTCGTCGGGGGTGGGGAGCGGGCAGTGGTCGAATCGGACATCTGGCGCCGGGTGGGCGACACCCTGTACTTCTTCAACCAATACCGCGGCCTGCAGGTGATCCGGCTGGAACCGGTGGAGGCCCCCACGCGGGCGGGCACCCTGCCGGTGAGCGCCGCCGGTGAGCAGCTCTACGTGGTGTCCCAACCCGCGGATGGCACGGAGCGGGTGGTGTTGCTCACCCGCCCCGGTTGCGGCTGGGACGGAGACCCGGTCAGCGAAATCCTCATCGTCCACCCCGCGCCGGCCGGGGGAGCGGAGCCGGTCGTGACCGCCCGGGTGCGGCTGGCCGGTCAGGTGCAGGAAAGCCGCCTGGTGGGGCAGGCCTTGTACGTGGCCAGTCAGACCTACCGGCAGGTCCGGGTGCCCCCCAAGACCGACGCGGGTGAACCGGTCGAGCAGTGGGAATACGGCCTGCAGATCGCCGCGCTGGACCTGGGTGACCCGGACAATCCCCAGGTCCGGGAGCCGCTCTGGTTGCCGGGTTATGGCAACACCGTACACGCCACTGACCGCTACCTGTTCGCGGTGGTGCAGGACCCGCAGGAGGGTTGGAAATCCCGCGTGCGGCTGGTGGACATCTCGGCCCCGGACGGCACCCTCCGGGCCGTCGGCGAAGTCACGCCGGCCGGACGGGTTGCGGACAAGTTCAAGCTGCACCTGGCCGGAGACATCTTCACCGTGATTTCCGAGGTCAGCCGTTGGTCGGCCCAGGGCCGGCAGGTCAGCGTGCTCGAGACGTTTTCCCTCGCCGACCCCCACCGGCCCCGCAAGCTGGGCGAACTGGAGGTGGGCCACGGCGAGGGCCTGTACGCCACGCGCTTCGACGGCACGCGCGCCTACCTGGTCACCTTCCTGCGGATTGACCCGTTGTGGGTGGTGGACCTGAGCGACCCGACGCGGCCGCGGGTTACCGGTGAACTCGAGGTGCCGGGCTGGTCCACCTACATCCACCCCCTGGGCGACCGCCTGGTCACGGTGGGCATCGAGGACCCCGCCACCTGGCGGGTGGCGGTGTCGCTGTTTGATGTCCGCGACCCTGGCCGGCCGGCGCTGCTGGCCCGCGTGCCGCTGGGGGAAAACCCCTCCTGGAGCGAGGCCACCCAGGATGAAAAGGCCTTCACCGTGCTGCCCGAGGCGGGGTTGATCCTGGTGCCCTACCAAAGCTGGGAGACCAACCGGACCGTGTCCCGCGTGCAGCTCATTGACCTGGAGGCGGACTCGCTGACCCCCCGCGGGGTCATCGAACACGCTTTCCAACCGCGTCGGGCCACCCTCCACCGCGACCGGATCCTGTCGGTCTCGGGCCGGGAGCTGCTCAGCGTGGACGCGCGGGACCGGGACCATCCGGTGGTGGCCGCCCGGCTCGAACTGGCCTGGCCGGTGGATTTCGTTCTGCCGGCGGGCGAGTACCTCGTCGAGGTCTCGCAGCATGGCGAAGTCTGGGACACCGACGCCCCACAGCCGGTCCTGCGGGTGGTGCGGGCGACGCGCCCCGAGCAGGTCCTGGCGCTGCGATCGCTGCCCGCGGGTTTGCCGGTGCTCCAGGCCGTGACCTTGGGCGACACCGGCGTGGTGGTGCAGGGGGAGCCGGGGGCTTACCCGTGGTTGGACGCCGATCCCCGGGCCGCGCCGGAGGCGAAGAGCCGCCTCCGGGTGACCACGTTTGACTGGCGCACGCTCCCGGCCCTCGAGCCGTTGGGCAGCCTGGAAACCTCGGTCGCGCCGCTGGGGGCCTGGGGTCAATGGCAGGCCCTGCAACCGCGTCCCGGCCTGCTGGTCCTGGCCTGGCGGGGCGGCGGGGGCTGGTGGCGTTGGGGCGGCGGAGGTCTCTGGGCCGGAGATGTCCCGGCCCTGCCGGTGTGGTGGGGCGGCGGTGGAGGCGCGCGGCTGCTGGCGCTGGACCTCACGGAGCCGGCGGCACCGCGGTGGGTGTCCGACCTGGAACTGGGTGCGAAGGACGGCGGCTGGGGCGGCAGTGAATGCTTCACCGCCGGTGGGCTGGTTTTCCGCAGTTACCAGCGAACGGTTTTCCTCGAGGGCGTCCGCCTGCCGGGGCAACCGCCTGCCGCGCCTTATGAGATCGTGCTCCCTGACGGCACCAAACAGAGCGTCACCCCGCCCGACGGCGTTTGGGTGAGCCGGCATTACCTCGACGTGGTGGACCATGCCGACCCGGCCCATCCCACCGTGCGACCGCCGGTGAACCTGCCGGGCGAGTTGATCGGTGTGGCGGCCGAGGGGGCGCTGTTGTTCACTGTGGGCGCGCACTGGAGCGAAGACGGCCGTAGCGATGGCCGGACCTACGTGGACGCCTGCGCCTACGACGGGGTCTCCGCGTCGCGGGTGGCCGGCCTGCCGTTGCCTGCCGCCGAATGGCCCCAGGTGGTGACTGCCGCTGCCGGGCAGATTTTTCTGGCGCGTCCGGCGCCCGCGCCCGAAACGGCAGGCATGGTCGAGGTCTGGGCGGTGAACGAAGCCGGCACCTTCGTGCAGCAGGGAAAGGTGGCGTTGGCCGCTCCCGCCCGGCAACTCAAAGGGCTCGGCGCCGTGGTGGCGGCCCTGGGCAGCGCCCAATTGACCGTGCTGGGGGCGGACGCCGCCGGGGCATGGTCCCTCATTGGCGGCCCGGTGGCGACGGGCTGCTACTGGCCGGACCTGGGCCGGGCGGTGGTGGTCCCGGGATCGGCCCTGTGGCTGCCGTTGGGAGATTTCGGGGTGCTGGGTGTTCCGTTGAACTGAGCGCTTCCAGCCGACACTCCCGGCGGGGAAACGCGGTGCGGCAGCGGAGCGACTGGGCTCGCTCCGGGTGGGGTTGAAGGTTGACATCGCCGGGCAGCCCCGCCAAATCCCACCCATCAACCGCACCGCCCTGATCACCGGCGCGACCGGCGGCCTCGGTCGCGAAGTGGCCCGGCAGCTTCACGCCGCCGGATTTATCGTCTTTGTGACCGGCCGCGCCGCGGACCGCCTGGCCGATTTGCAGCGCGAGCTGGATTGCCCCGGCCTGGCGCTGGACCTGACCCCTGCCGACGCCGCACCGCGCCTGTATGCCGCCGCGCGCCAGGCGCTGGGGCGGGTGGATGTTCTCATCAACAACGCCGGCTTCAACCGGGCCAAAGACCCCATCCCCGCCCTCACCGTCGAGGACCTGGACGCCTCCTACGCCGTGAACGTGCGCGCCCCCATCCTGCTGGCCCGCGAGGCCCTCCGGGACATGGCCATGCGCGGCTCCGGGCACATCGTCAACGTGCTCAGCAGCATCGTGCACGTGAAGATGGAAAACTACGCCCTCTACACCGCCATGAAGCACGCCCTGCACGGCTTCACCGGCTGCCTGATCAAGGAAGCCCGCGCCGTGGGAGTGAAGGTCACCGCGGTCTATCCCGGTGGCATCAACACCCGCTTTCGCCCCAATCCGCGCCCCGACTACCTCCGGCCCGGTTCCGCAGCGGCGATGCTCGTGGCCTGCGTGACCGCGCCCGACGATGTGGTGGTCCACGAACTGACCTTCCGCCCACAGGTGGAAACCAACTTCTAACCCATGTTCCTCTGTGTGGGCCCCACCCCGGCCGCCCAGCGGGTCATGGTCTTCCCCCGCCTGACCCTGGATGCCGTCAACCGCGCCCGCCTCACCTTCGACACCGCCGCCGGCAAGGCCGTCAACGTCGCCAAGGTCCTGCGTGCGTTGGGGGAGACGGTGGTGGTGACCGGGTTTGCGGGCGGCGACCGCGGGACGTTCCTCCTGGACACGCTCCACCGCCTCGGCGTGGCCGCCGACTTCGTGAATGTCCCCGAACGGACCCGGGAGTGCGTCACCGTCATTGACGAAGCGGGCGGCACGGTGACCGAGCTGGTCGAGGAAAGCCGGTGGGTGGCGCCCAGCGCCTACGAGGCCTTGTGGAGCCGGGTCTTGTTGCACCTGCCCGCGTGTCGCGCCGTGGTCCTGAGCGGCACGCTGACCCCCGAGGCGCCGGTGGATTTTTACGCGCGCTGCGTGGCGCGGGCACGTGCCGAGGGCCGCCTGACGGTGGTGGATGCCCGCGGCGCACCGCTGCTCGCCGTCCTGGCGGCCCGGCCCGGCCTGGTGAAGCCCAACCGCGCCGAGCTTGCTGCCACGGTGGGACGGGAGTTGCCGGATGAAACCGCCACCCTGGCCGCCGCCCGTGCCCTGCTCGCCCGCGGCGCGGAGCGGGTGGTGGTCACAGCCGGCCGGGAACCGCTCCTGGCGGTGCAGGGCGATTACGCCTGGCGCATTACCCCGCCCGCAGTGCAGCCCCGCAATCCCATCGGCTCCGGCGACGCCTTCACCGCGGCGCTGGTGGCGGCGCTGGCCCGCGGCGAAGAACTGGGCCCGGCCTGCCGCTGGGGCGCGGCCGCCGGGGCCGCCAACGCCTGCACGTGGTTGCCGGGCGAGGTGGACCCCGCCCAGGTGCGGGCCTTCGCCGCAGCCACGACCGTCGAACCCCTGTACTGAAGGGCAACGGAGGCGCGGATGCTCGATGGCCGTAGCCACCGTGGTGACGCGGGGCAGTCCACAGGTGCGCCGGCTTCCAGCCGGTCATGGGTCGAACGGGCCAACTGCCCGTCCCGCCGGGCTACCAGCCCGGCGGCGTAGCGCAGGCTTCTGAGCCTGCCGTATCGCCGGCTTCCAGCCGGCGAGCGGGAGGCTGCAAGGACCGTCAGCGAAACGACTGACTGATTGTCGGCTGGCACTCCTGCCAGCCGGCCGGTCCGCGGGCTGCCAGTCCGCAATACGGCCGACTCCCGGTCGGCGCTACGGGCCGGAGTTTCGGAGTTTCAGAATTTCAGAGTTTCAGTGTGGTGCGGCCGTCCCGGCTGCTCGGGCGTTGCAGGCCGGAGGCCCGGACTTCAAAGGGGGCGTTTGACTCCAAACCAGGGGCGGCTCACGATTCCCATGCTTCGTGGAGGCGCCATGCTTGAGCCTCAAAACAAGCCGGCCGCCGAGGGCGGGGCAGGGGATACCGCCCCTTGCGCGGCCGCCACACCGGCCGAAGTCGGGGCTGGGTGCGAGCTGTGCGGGGCGCCGGGCGCGCTGGCGGTGGGGGGCCGCCACCTCTGTCCCGAGTGCATCCAGGTGTCCGGTTCCTGTTGTCCGGAATTCGGGGCCTGGGATGCCTGGCCACGGCGCTGATCGGGTGGCGGTCCCGAACGGCGAGGGTCTCGGTCCCCGGCCGTGCGCCGACAGGACAAGGGTGGCGGAAAAGCCGCCGGCTTTGCCCCAGGTCAACGCCCGTGCCCTCCGGGAAGTTATCTTGCGGCAGTTGGAACAACCTGCCCGAATGAGGGCACTCAAAGGCGATGCAAGCGCCCGATTCATCCCCGGCTCCTCTGGTGGCCGCCGCGTCTGCGCCGGCGGCCCGGCCGGCGGTGGTATGGCGTTTGAACCGCCACGAGCTGGCGGGGGCCTTTGGGGATCTGGGCACGGACCTGCCGTTGCTGGCGGCCATGATTCTGGCGGCCGGGCTCGATGCCGCGGGGGTCTTGATCACCTTCGGCCTGTTGCAGGTGTTCACCGCCTGGCGCTACCGCCTCCCCATGCCGGTCCAACCGCTGAAGGCGGTGGCGGCGCTGGTCATCACCCAGCAACTGCCGGCCGGGGTCCTCCACGGCGCCGGTCTGGCCATCGGCCTGGTGATGCTGGGGTTGACGGCGACCGGGATGCTGGGGTGGTTGGCCCGGGCCATCCCGGTGCCGGTGGTGCGCGGCATCCAGTTCGGTCTCGGTCTACAACTGGCCCTGCTGGCGACGCGCGATTTTGTGGTGCGGGACGGCCTCACCGGCTGGCTGCTGGCCGCCGGGGCCTTCGCGCTGACGGTGGGGTTGTGGAATCACCGGCGCTGGCCGGCGGCGCTGGCGGTGGTGGGGCTGGGGGGGGTGTATGCGGCCGTGTTCCGGCTGGACTGGGGGGCGGTGGCCGCGGGGGCGGGGCTGGTGCTGCCGCAGCCGCGCTGGCCCACGCCGGCGGAAGTCGCCACCGGCCTGGTGGTGCTGGCGCTGCCCCAACTGCCGTTGTCCCTGGCCAACTCGCTCCTGGCCACGCACCGGCTGGCTGCCGACCTGTTTCCCGACCGCGCTCCGTCGGTCGCCCGGCTGGGCTGGACCTACGGGCTGATGAACCTCGTGGCCCCCTGGCTGGGCGGGGTGCCGGTCTGCCACGGCAGCGGTGGCCTGGCCGGCCATCACGCCTTTGGCGCGCGTACCGGCACTTCGGTGCTCCTGTACGGCGCGCTGTTCCTGGGCGTCGGGCTGTTTTTCAGCCACAGCTTCGCGGTGCTGATTCAGGGCTTCCCGCGCGCCATCCTGGGCGTGCTGCTGTTTTTCGAAGGTCTGGCCCTGTTACGCCGCGTCACGGCAGCGGGGCTGGACGCCACCGGCTGGCGGGTGACGCTGCTCACCGGCCTGTGCGCCGTCGGCCTGCCCAACGGCTACCTCATCGGCCTGGCCCTGGGCTGGCTGGGGCATGGCTGGTGGACCCGGCGGTCCGGCGCTCCGCCGACGCCCGAATGAGGGAAACCCCATGCGAATCCTGTTCTTCGCCCATCTCAAGAACGTGACCGGCTGTGCGGAAATGCCACTGGATGCCGGCCCCCTGGATGCCGAAGGGCTCTGGCAACGGCTTCTCGCCGTCCATCCCGGCCTGGAGCGGTTCCGTTCCTCGGTCCGGCTGGCGCGCAACGCCGAGTACGCCCCGCCGGACACCCGGTTCGAGCCCGACGATGAAGTGGCCCTCATCCCGCCGGTCTCCGGCGGTTGACCCATGCAGATCGAAATCGCCCTCGGCCCCGATCCGCTTCCCCCCGCTGCGATGCCGGAGCTGACCACCGGCGACGTGGGGGCGGTGGTCACCTTTGAAGGCGTGGTGCGGGGCACCGAAAACGGCCGGCCCATCGCCGCCCTCGAGTACGAGGCTTACCAGCCCATGGCCGAGAAGGTCATCCGGCAGGTGCTTGAGGCCCTGGGGCGGGAGCACGCCTGTCACGGGGTGCGCGTGCGGCACCGGCTCGGCGTGGTGCCGGTGGGCGAGGCGGCCATCCAGGTCACGGCGGCGGCGGCGCACCGGGCCGGGGCGCTGGCGTTGGTGTCCGCCTTCATGGACCGGCTCAAGCAGGAGGTACCCATCTGGAAAGGCCGCAGCGTGCCCCTGACCGAGCCTGCCGCCGGCGCGGCCGAGCCCCCACCTGCCGGGGCGCCTTCACCAGCGACCGTGGCCAACGCCACTCCCGGGGCCGTGCGGGCGTTGGTGCGGCGGGTGGCACGGCCCCTGCCCGCGGAAGCCGTGCCGCTGGAGGCCGCAGCCGGCCGCGTCCTCCGCGAGCCGGTCTGCGCCCCCGAGGACCAGCCCCCTTTCGACCGCGCCGCGATGGACGGTTACGCGGTGCGGCTGGACGACCCGGGCCCGCGTTTCGCGGTCGTGGACGAAATCCGCGCCGGCGACTGGAAACCGCGCCGGCTCCAGCCCGGGGAGGCCGTGCGCATCGCCACCGGTGCCGCCCTGCCCGGGCCGGGGCTGCAGGTGATCCCGCTTGAAACGGTGGCCGTCGAGACCGGCGGCATCCACCTGCGCGCTCGCGGCCCGGAGCGGCACGTGCGCTTGAGGGGCGAGGATGCCCCGGCCGGACAGGTGCTGGTGGAGGCGGGGACGGTGCTGACGCCGGGAGCGTTGGCCCTGCTGGCCAGCGTGGGTTGCATCCGGCCGATGGTGACGCGGCTTCCCCGCGTACGGCACGTGGTGACCGGCGGGGAAATCGTCCCGCCGGACCACCCGCCGGGGCCGGGGCAAATCCGCGACTCGAACTCGACCCTGGTGCGGGCGTTTCTGGCCGGGTGGGGCCTTGTGCCGGAGCAGGTGCGCCTGGGCGAAGACCTGGCGTCGTTGCAGGCGGCACTCCCGCCGCCGCACACCGACGGGAGGGCACCCGATCTGGTGCTGATTTCAGGCGGCGTCAGCGTGGGCCGGCATGACTTCACCCGCGCCGCCCTCGAGGCCGCCGGCTTCACCCTGCACGTGCACAAGACCGCCGCACGTCCGGGCCGGCCGCTGCTGGTGGCGCAGGGGGGGGAAACGCTGGCCTTCGGTTTGCCCGGCAATCCGCTGGCCCATTTCGTCTGCCTGCACCTGTATGTGCGGGCCGCCCTCGAAGTCATGCTGGGCCGGCCGCCTGCGGATTTCGTCACCGGCCGGCTGGCTGCGCCGTTGGCGGAGACCGCGGGCGACCGGGAGACGTTTTGGCCGGCGCGGATGCACCGGGAGGGGGCGGTCCTCCACCTGACGCCCCTGCGCTGGCAAAGCTCGGGCGACCTGACCGCCCTGGCCGGGACCAACGCCCTGCTGCGGGTACCGGCCGGCGCCGCGCCCCTGGCGGCCGGGGCTGAAGTGCAATGCCTGCCCACCCTCCCCTGGCCATGAACCCCCCCCGCTCCTTTTCCCACCTGGACGAAGCCGGCGGCGCGCGGATGGTCAACGTGGGCGCCAAGCCGGTCCAGCTCCGCCGCGCCGTGGCCACCGGCCGGATCGTTTGCGCGCCGGGCACCCTGCGCGCCCTGCGCCGCCGGGCCCTGCCCAAGGGGGACGTCCTGACCGTGGCCCAGATCGCCGGCATCCAGGCGGCCAAACGCACCGCGGACCTGATCCCGCTGTGTCATCCGCTGCCGTTGAGTCATGTCGCGATCGAGTTCCAGGTTCGGCGCGACCACATCCAGATCACCTGCACGGTCGAGACCAGCGCACAGACCGGCGTGGAGATGGAGGCGCTGACCGGCGTGAGCGTGGCGGCCCTGACACTTTACGACATGTGCAAGGCCGTGGATCGTGCCCTGCGGATCGAGGGCCTGCACCTGGTCGGGAAAACCAAGCAATGATCATCGGCCGCCTGACCATCAGCGACCGTGCCAGCGCGGGCGTTTACGAAGACCGCAGCGGGCCGGAAATCGAAGCCGTCCTGCGCGAACTCCTCGGCCCGCAGCTCCGGTTCCGGGCGGCCGTGGTGCCGGATGAGCAGGAACTCATCGCCGCCCGCCTGCGGGCGTGGGCCGACGCCGGCTGCGACCTCATCGTCACCACCGGCGGCACGGGCCTCGGCCCGCGCGACGTCACCCCTGAGGCCACCCGCGCGGTGTTGGAGCGGGAACTGCCCGGCTTCGGCGAAGCCATGCGACTGGGCACACTCGGCCGCAGCCCCACCGCGATCCTGTCCCGCGCCACCGCCGGCACGCGCGGCCGCTGCCTGATCGTGAACCTGCCCGGCAAACCCGCCGCGGTGCGCGAATGCCTGGAAGTGCTGGCGCCGGCCCTGCGCGAGGCGCTGGCGCATTTGCGCGGCGAGGACCCGCACGTCACGGCCGCCGCCGCCGCTTCGCCCCCCGCCCCATGAGCGAAACCCACTGTCTGCCTCCGCCCCTCCGGTCCGCAGCGCCCGCCGCGGACGGCTTCGGCCGCACCGTGGACTACCTGCGCCTCTCGATCACCGACCGCTGCAACGAGCGGTGCCTGTACTGCATGCCGGCGGGCTACCGCGGCTGGGCGCAACGGCCCGACCACCTGACCACGGTGGAGGTGCTGCACCTGGTCCGCGTCGCGGCGGGCCTGGGCTTCCGCAAGTTCCGTCTCACCGGCGGCGAGCCACTGGTGCGGGCGGATGTGGTCGAGCTGGTGCGCGGCATGGCCGCGATCCCCGGCGTGCAAGCTCTTGGCCTGTCCACCAACGGTACGACGCGCCTGGCCCCGCTGGCCCGGCCGTTGCGGGCGGCGGGCCTGCGCACGGTGAACATCAGCCTGGACGCCCTGGAGCCGGGGCTTTACCGGCGCATCACCGGGGGCGAGGTGGCGACGGTGCTGGCCGGCATCCGCGCCGCCCTGTCAGCGGGTTTCGAGCGGGTGAAACTAAATGCCGTGCTGCTGCGCGGTCTGAACGAGGGGGAGTGGTGGCCGCTGGTGCGTTTCGCCGCCGAGCACGGCCTGCCGCTGCGGTTCATCGAGCTGATGCCGGTGAGCCGGGCGGACGGGTGGAACGCGGCGCACTTTGTACCGGTGACCGAGGTAATGGCGCGGCTGGCGGAGCGCGAGCGGTTGATCCCCCTGCCGGACTCCCGGCTGGGCCACGGGCCGGCGCGGTACTACCGGTTGGAGCCCTCCGGTGCGGTGGTGGGTTTCATCGGCGCCCTCACCAACCGCCATTTCTGCGAGACCTGCAACCGCGTGCGCCTGACCGCCGACGGCCGGCTCCGCCCCTGCCTGGGCAATCACGGGGAGGTGGACCTGCGCCAGGCCCTGCGGCGCCAGGCCGGCGAGGCCGAACTGGCCGCCCTGTGGCGGCAGGCGGTGGCACACAAGCCCGAGGGACACCTCTTCCGCGACGGCTACACCCCCTGCCGGCCCATGGTGGCGGTGGGGGGATGAAGCCCGCGCGGCGGGGGAAGGCGTTGGCCCGCGAAGTTGCGCCTCCCGGAGGCGGGTTTTACACTGCGGCGCCGGTTCAACCGGCTTCATCCGAATGCACGAAGTCTTCCTGTGGATTTACGTGGCCGTGGCCGTGGTGCTGATGTTTGGCGCCTCGGTCTTTGTCCACGAGCTGGGGCATTTCTGGGTCGCCCGCCGCCGGGGCATGAAGGTCGAGGCCTTTGCCATTGGCTTCGGGCCGCGCCTCTGGAGCCGGGTGCGGGACGGCATCGAGTACTCGGTGCGGTGGATTCCGGCCGGGGGGTTTGTGCGACTGCCGCAGATGATCACCGCCGAGACGATCGAGGGGAGCAGCAAGGAGGGGGGGGGGCCGCTGCCGCCGGCGTCGCCGCTGTCCAAGATTCTGGTGGCCTTCGCCGGTCCGCTGATGAACGTGGTCTTCGCCTTCGGCGTCGCCACGGTGGTTTTCTTCACCGGTCTGCCGGTGCCGGTGAACCCGGCCATCATCGGCCCGGTGGCGGCGGAGTCGCCGGAATATGCCGCGGGGGTGCGGCCGGGGGACCGCATCGTGGCGATCAACAACAAGCCGGTGGACTCGTGGGAGGCGGTGGCCGAGGCGGTGATGTTTGCCCGCACCAACGTCTTCGCCGTGACGCTCGAACGGGACGGGCGCCGCCAGACGGTCACCCTGACGGCCGGCATCAACCCGACCCTGGGCCTGAAGATGCTGAACCTGGAGCCGGAGGACCACCCGGTGGTGCGCGGCGTGCTCGAGGGCAGCGCGGCGGAGGCGGTGGGCCTGCAGCCGGGGGACGTGGTGGTGGCGTTTGCCGGCGTGCCCATCGCAGGCCGGGAGCAGTTCATCAAACTGATCCAGCAACGGCCGGGCCGGGAGACCGAGCTGGTGATCAAGCGCGGCGACCAGGAGCTCAAGCTGACCATCACCCCGCGGTTGAATCCCGCCACGGGCAAGGGATTCATCGGCGCGGAAATCGGCGGCAGCGACCGCGTGGTGTACCAGGTGCGCCGGCCCGGACCCACGCCGTGGGAGAATTTCCAGGACGTCTGGCAGCGGACCATCGGCACCCTGGGCGCGCTGTGGCACTCGAAGGAGACCGGCGTGGGCGCCAAGGACCTCTCCGGCCCGGTGGGCATCTTCGCCTTCCTGGCCGCCCAGGTGTCCATTGACTACCGGCTGGCCCTGAACTTCCTGGTCCTGCTCAACCTCAACCTGGCCATCCTCAACCTGCTGCCCATCCCGGTGCTGGACGGCGGGCACATCCTCATGGCCCTGTTCGAGTGGGTGTGGGGGCGGCCGCTGAGCCGGCGGGTGGTCGAGTACACCACCACCGGTTTCGCCGTGCTGCTGTTGTCCTTCATGCTCTACGTGACCTTCTTCGACCTCAAACGCATGCCCCTGTTCCGGCTGCTGTTCTCGCGCGAAACCCAGGTGCAGCAGGTCGAACCGGGTTCCTCCACACCGGTCGAGCCCCTGCCCGCGCCGGCGCCCGCCCGCCCATGAAGTACTGCGACTCGATCTACCGCCACCGCCGCCGGTCCACCCGGGAAGTCGTGGTGGGCGACCCCGCCCGAGGCGGCGTCATCATCGGCGGTCCCCACCCGGTGGTAAAGCAGTCCATGATCACCTGCGACACCCTGGACACCGCGGCCTGTGTGCGTGAGACGCTGGCGCTGGTCGAGGCGGGTTGCCAGGTGGTGCGCATCACCGCCCCCACGGTCAGGGACGCCGCCAACCTCGAGCACATCGCCCGCGAACTGCGCTGGCGCGGCTGCCACGTGCCGCTGGTGGCGGACATCCACTTCAAGCCCGAGGCCGCCCTCGAGGCCGTCAAGTGGGTCGAAAAGGTCCGCGTCAACCCCGGCAACTACGCGGACTCGAAGAAGTTCGCCGTCAAGGAATACACCGACGAGCAGTACACCGCCGAGCTGGCGCGCGTCGAAGCCCGCTTCACCCCGCTGGTGCTCCAGTGCAAGGAACGGGGCCGCGCCCTGCGCATCGGCACCAACCACGGCTCGCTTTCCGACCGCATCCTCAACCGCTACGGCGACACCCCGCTGGGCATGGTGGAAAGCGCCCTCGAGTTCGCCCGCATCTGCCGGCAGCACGACTTCCACCACCTGGTCTTCTCGATGAAGGCCAGCAACCCCAAGGTGATGATCCACAGCTACCGCCTGCTGGCCGCCCGGCTCGCCGAGCTGGGGCCGGACTGGAACTACCCGTTGCACCTGGGCGTGACCGAGGCCGGCGAAGGTGAGGACGGCCGCATCAAGTCCGCCATCGGCATCGGCTCCCTGCTGGTGGACGGCCTGGGCGACACCATCCGCGTGAGCCTCACCGAGGATTCGCCCCGCGAAATCCCGGTCTGCGAGGACTTGATCCGCCTGGCCCCGCGTCTGGCCAACCACCAGCCCGTTCCGGAACTGCCGCTGCCGTTTGACCCGTTCAGTTTCCAGCGCCGGCCCACGCTGCTCATCGCCCTGGCGCCGGGCGTCCCCTGCGGCGGCGAGGAACCGGTGCGGGTGGTGGTTACCCGCGCCACCTTCGAGCGGGTCGCACCCAAACTCCGCCCGCGCGACGACGTCCGCCCCGAGGCGGTGTACGAGGACCTCGAGCTGGTGGAACTGGACCCGCGGGAGGAACTCTCCCCCGCCAGTCTCCCCACCGATACCCAACTGGTCACCGTGCGCGATGGCCTGGACCTGCCGGCCATCGCCGCCTTCCGTTTGCTGGCCGCGCGGCTTCACCAGGCGGGCCGCCGCAACCCGATCCTCCTCAAGGATTGCCTGCGACCGGAGGAGCCCGTCCTGCCGCCCAACCTGGCCCTGCTCCAGTCCAGCGTGGTGCTGGGCAGCCTGCTGGCCGACGGCATCGGCGACGCCATCCTGGTGCGCAGCGAGCCCGGCGCCGGCCAGTCCCTGCGCCTGGCCTACAACATCCTCCAGGCGGCCGGCGTGCGGTCGTTCAAGACCGACTACGTGGCCTGCCCGAGTTGCGGCCGCACGCTGTTCAACCTCCAGACCGTCACCGCCCGCATCAAGGCCCGCACCCAGCACCTCAAGGGCGTGAAGATCGCCATCATGGGCTGCATCGTGAACGGCCCGGGCGAGATGGCCGACGCGCATTTCGGTTACGTGGGCGGTGCGCCGGGCAAGGTCAACCTCTACGTGGGCAAGACGCCGGTGAAGTTCAACATCCCCGAAGCCGAAGCGGTGGACCGGCTGGTGGACCTGATCAAGGAACACAGCAAGTGGGTTGAGCCGGAACCCGAGCCGGTCAACACCCCGGCGGGTTGATGGCAAACGAATCCGCTGGCCGATTGCGGGCCGGCCGATCAGCCGCCTGCCAACCCCGGCCAGCCTTCACCACGCGACTCATGCTCCCGTAACCGGGGAGGCGCTGGCCGTGTATCCCCCTTGATGCCTTCTCACAGCTCTGTTGGCCGCTGGGTCAGGGGCCGGCACTCACGGGCACCCGCATGGGTGTTGCTGGTGCTGGCTCCGGCGATTGGAGAATTGCTCAGCGGCTCGGCGCCGCCGGCCGAGTTTTTCAACCCCGTGACGTTCGTGCTCCTTGTAGCCCTGTACGGCAGCGGGGCTCTGCTGGCCCGCGAACTCACCTGCCGGTGGCGGAAAGGCTGGCCCACGCTGCTCACCCTGGGCGTGGCCTATGCCATCGTCGCAGAGGGGTTGTGCTGCAAAAGCTTCTTCGACCCGCACTGGCCGGATGTGGGTGTGCTCGGCACGTACGGACGCTGGCTGGGGGTGAACTGGGTCTGGGCGGTCCTTCTGACCGGCTATCACACCGTCTTCAGTATCCTGGTGTCAGTGGCCCTGGTGGAGCTGGCCTTCCCGGCGCAACGCGGAGCATCCTGGACGGGACCGCGTTTCCGCCTGGTCCTGCTGGGGTTGCTCCTGACCGTGGTGATATTGGGCCTGTTGTGGTTCCCCGACGCCCGCAAGCCGTATCGCCCGCCCGTGGTGGGTTACGCACTGGCCGTGATGCTGGTGATGGCCCTCGTCGGACTGGCCGCCCGAATGCCCCCCACCGTTTCGCTCCGGCCCACCAAGGCGGGCATGGGGCAGGGTGATGCCCCGTCGCCGGGGGCGCCGGCGAAGGTGCCGGGCCGGCCCATCGCCTTCGGTGTGACGGCGTTTCTGGGCACGCTGGGATGGTTTGGGATTTTTTGGGGCCTGCCCCATACGGCGTTGCCACCGTTGGGAACCCTCGCGCTCGGCGTGTTGGTGGTTGGGGCGGTTACGGGCGGACTCGGCCGCCTGGCCGGGGGAGATTTGTCCCGCATGGAGCCGCAGCACCGTTGGGCGCTTTGCACGGGCGCCCTTTTGTTTTTCATTTTGCTGGCCCCGATCCAGGAGGCCACCAACGCCCAGCGCCCCGACAACACCACCGGAATGACCGCCGTGGGACTGGCCTTCGCTCTGGGGTTGATCCGGCTGCGCCACCGCCTGCGCCCAGACCGGAGGCGGAATGCGGGACAACCCGGGGAAGCTTGCGAAGCCGGGCATGCCCCGGAGGCTGCCCAGCCGCCGTCGAAGGACGAAACTGCCCAATAGTCAGGGGGCAACTGCCGCAATGCCGGAAACGCCGCCGGGCGGGTAGCCCGGCGGGAAGGGCAGGTGGCCCGTTCCACCCGGTGCCGTCGGCGGGGCGCCGACGGTTGCGGCCGGGGCGGCCGCGCTCCCCAAACCTCTGGCCTCTGGCCTGCGGCCTCTGGCGTCTGATTCTGGCCTTCGACCTTCGACCTTCGACCTTCGACCTGCGGGTGAAGCGCCGGTATTCCAAGCGACAGCTCGGGCTTGCCTGCGGGAAGGAAAGGCGCAGGGTAACCGCATGTCTGCAAGGTCGAACGTGGGATGGAAGGCGTGCGTGGCGGGGCTGTTGTTGACGGTCAGTGTCGTGGCGTTGGAGCTGACGCCGCTGGGCGAGGCCCGGGTCTGGGAGCGGTTCGAGCTGCGGGTGGCGGGGGTGCCCGAAGGCGGCAACCCCTTTGATCCGGACCAGCTCCGCGTGGACGCGGTGTTCGAGGCGCCGGATGGCCGGACGTTTTCGGTGCCGGGTTTCTGGTATCGGCAGTACACGCGCCGCCTGGAGGGGGAGCGGGAGGTGCTCAGCCCGAGCGGGCCTCCGGAATGGCGCGTGCGGTTCCTGCCGCAAACCAACGGCACGCATCGGGTCACGGTCACCGCCCACCACCAGGGCCAGCCGGCCGGCGCGCCCGCGGTCCTCACCTTTATGGCGGCGCCGGCCACGGACGCCGGTGCGCGGCGGGGCTGGGTGCGCCGGGCGGCGAACGGGCGGTTTTTCGAGACCAGTGATGGCCGGCCGCTGCCGCTCATCGGCCACTGCGTTTGTTGGTACCACGGCCGCGGCACCTACGACTACGACACCTGGCTGGCGGCCATGAGCGCGTCGGGGGAAAACTACACGCGGCTCTGGATGGCGCCGTGGGCCTTCGGGATCGAGGCCGAGGCCGACACGGGGCTGAACTACCGCCTGGACCGCGCCTGGCAGTTGGACCGGGTCTTCGAGGAGGCGGGCCGGCGGGGCGTGTACCTGATGCTGTGCTTCGACTACCACGGCATGTTCGAGACCCGGCCGGATTTCTGGGGCGGCAACGACAACTGGAAAATCAATCCCTACAACGCCGCCAACGGCGGCCCGTGCGCCACCCAGAACGAGTTCTTCACCCGGCCCGAGGCGCGCGCCCGCTACCAGAAGCGGCTGCGTTACCTCGTGGCCCGCTACGGCTGGAGTCCCCACCTGCTGGCCTGGCAGTTTTTCAACGAGATTGACAACGTGTACCGCTACCTGAACCCCGCCGACGTTGCCGCCTGGCACGCCGACATGGCCGCCTGGCTCAAGGCCCACGATCCCTGGGGGCACCTGGTCACCACCAGCCTCACCGGCGGCAGCGACCGGGCGGACATCTGGCAGTTGCCGCAACTGGACTTCGCCATGTACCACTCCTACGCCCAGGCGCGGCCGGCCGAGGCCCTGCCCGGCCTCGTGCACCGCTTCCTCGACCGCTACGGCAAGCCGGTGATGATCGGCGAATTCGGCACCGACTGGCGCGGCTGGCGCCGCGAGCAGGACCCGCACCTGCGCGGCTGGCGCCAGGGCCTGTGGGCCGGGGCCCTGAGCGGTTCGGTCGGCACCGCCATGTCCTGGTGGTGGGAAAGCATCCACGCCGAGAACCTGTATCCCCACTTTGCCGCGCTGCGCGACATCCTCCTGCCCGCCGGCTGGGGCGAAGGCGACTGGCAGCCGCTGGATTTCGCGCCCGCCGGCGAACCGCCCACCAGCCTCGGCGAGCCCCGGCCCGGCGCGGCGCCCTTCCACGTCACCCTGCCGCTGGACCCCGGCTGGGGCACGCCGGTCCCCGGCCGCCTGGCGGTGGCCAACCCCGACGCCGCCGGTCTCTCCGCCGGTCGGCTCAACGCCTTTGTGCACGGCTCGGCTCACCCGGACCTGCGCCGGCCCTTCCAGCTCGAGGCCTGGCTGGCGGGCGGGGCGCGGCTGGTCCTGCACGTCAACTCGGTCTCCGGCGGCGCCGTGCTGACTGTGCGCGTGGACGGCCAGGAGGTGTTCCGCCGCAGCCTGCCCAACAAGGACAGTCAGTGGCAGGTGAACGGCGAATACAACGAGGACCTGGTCGTGGACCTCCCCACCGGCCGGCGCCTGATCGAGGTGCGCAACGCGGGCAACGACTGGGTGTACCTGGACTGGGTGCGCCTGGAGAACGTCCTGCCCGCGGCCTACGCCGGCGGCTGGCAACCCTCGCTCGTGGCCGTGGGCCTGCGCCGCGATCGCCACGCGCTGCTCTACGTGGTGAACCCCCGCGCCAGTTGGCCGGCCGGCGCCACCAACGCCGTCCTCGATGCCTGGACCGGCGGACCGGTAAAGCTCCGCGGACTGGCGGCCGGCCGGTACCGCGCCGTCTGGTTCGAGCCGGCCAGCGGCCGGCGCGTGGCGGAAACCACCGGTACCAGCGACGGCGTGGTGCTGTCGCTGCCGCTGCCCGAATTTAGCGAAGACCTGGCCGGCCGCGTCGAGCCGGTGAGCGAGGTGGCCCTGCGCGCGCCGCGCTTCAACGCGGCGGGCGAGTTCGAGTTCTCCATCGTCGGCGAAGCGGGCCAGGGCTGGTGCGTCGAGACTTCGCCCGATTGCCGGGACTGGCAGCGGCTGGCGAGCGGGGCGAGCGGAACCGGAGAGGCGCTTTTCGTGGATCCAACGGCGGCGGGGCAGGGGCAGCGGTTTTACCGGGCGCGCGGACTGAGGTGAATTCGCTGCTGATCATCCGGGGCGGAGGGGTGGGCCCAGCCACGGCGAGGAAATCGCGGCGGTGCTGAACGGCGCCGGCGCAGCGACGCCCTACCGGAGGCACTGGGTAGGACCGGGCACATCGTATCGACGGTGGCGCAGCCCACGGTGATGAGCACCTGGGTTTCAGCGGGGCCGCGCTCCGGCCGACCGCGTGAGACAGGTGCGGTTTCCGGCGCGCAGGAAGTCTGGCCGGCTGGTAAAGTCGGCGAACGGACGATTATGCATCGCCTCACCGTGCGCGAACTGGACGCCGCCAGCCGGACCGGCCTGGTGACGCAGGCGCTCGACCAACTCCGACGCCTGCTGCGCGACACGCGCTGACGGGGGCGTATCGGGGTTGTGGGCGGGGTGGCCGGGGCCAGGCCAGCCCGGGATGAACGAGTTCTCGCTCGTCACCCCCGGCAGGGAAGCCTCAGAGGACCCTTACGCCGTGAGAGGACGAACGACTTCTTGGGCAGCTTCAACGGTGCCGAGCGTACTTGGCCAGGTTGACCGGGCATCCCCGAACCTGGTTACGGTCGCGCTCCGACGCGCCAGTTGCAGCGCGCGTTCAGCCAGAAGTTCCACAAGGTCACCAGCCCGATCGCCGGGAGATTCGCCAGGTACAAGTTCAAGCCCATCCAGGCGTGGAACAGATGCAGAAAGAACACGGCCAGGCCAATGCCTGCGCCGCAGATGAGATGAAACCGCCCTAGCCGGCGCAGGACGCCGCGCCGCGTCCCGCCCGCCACCCGAAACGTCCACACCTCATTCCAGAGAAAGTTGCTGAGCATCGCCGCTTCCGGTGAGCACGCTTGCTGGGCATGACGTTCCACCCCAGCCAGACCGCCAGCAGGTGCAACACCGCCATGTCCACCAGGACGCCACTCGCGCCGACCAGGCAGTACTTCACGAACTGCCGCAGGGGCGGTGCTTCCACCAGGGTGCGCACGCTGGACGGTCGGTCTGTCATCGTCGTTTGTACTCAGCCGCGCTGCGAACCGAGGGAAATGAGCTTGCGGCGGCGAGATTGCCCTGGGGGCCAGACATCACGGGGTGGTGTTGCTGCGCCCGACCACATGCTCATGCAGCCACCTGCCGTCCGCGCTGGTTGGATTCACCGTAAACCCGGGAATCGTGTCACGGCTTCGATCAAGGCGTCTTTCCAGCGCACCCGCTCAACGTGAGCCGTCGCCAAACGCCACCACGGCGCCCAGGGTGTGGCGCCGCGCCGGGAAGTCAATGATCACGAGCGGGACAGCGGCTCCTTGGCCCGCGGGATCGCCCGTGTTGCTCAAATCGGCGGCGAAGTAGCCGTCGTTGATCATGGCTTCCTCCTCGTCCAGCACCGTGAACGTCAGGCTCGGCGAGAGCATGTCCTGCGTGCGCCGGAAGACCGGATAGTGGGTGCCGGCGCCCCCCAGCCAGCGCGGTTCGTTGTTCAGGCGCACCGGGTTCACCCGGCAATTCAAGGCCACACTCCGAACCGCATCCGTTCGGTCTGCCGGGCACTTGTAAAGTCTGTGATCCTTGAGGTGCGGCGCCATGAGCGTGCGCCGGGGGTCAGTCAATGACTGGACATCCCGGCGATCGACACTATCGGCCATGTTCCCGCAGGACCGGTTGGGCACGAGTTCCCGCCCCGCCAAACCGTCGTAGTTTGACGGGAATCGTTGCTCATTGTCAGTCGTGTACATTTCGATCGCGAGCGCAATCTGGCGCAGGTTGGAAAGGCACTGAGCCTTGCGGGCCTCCGCCTTGCTCCGGGACAGTGTGGGCAGGAGCAGGCTGAGCAACAGGGCGATGATCGCGATTGCGACGAGCATTTCCACCAAGGTAAAGCCCTTCTCCGTAAACCGAAGCGCGGCTGCGGGACGCCGGCTGCAAGACGGGGAGAGCCATACGTGGCGCGGCTTGGCTCTATGGCGTACGAGACAAAGGGGCGGTGGAGTTGTTATAGTCCCAGGCGCGTTTTGGGATCGAAATCTGCCGGTGCTCTCGTCGGTGTCTGACGCAAGTCGGCAATGTCTTTGTGGACATAGAGGGACAGGTCCTGCGCCTGGGCCACAAGGGCGTAAGAGCTCTCGAGCCACGGCCCCCAGCCTGCGCTGAACTCGTCCTCGCCCAGCAGCAGAATCTCGGGCCGCCACGCCTGCACCTCCCGTAGGAGATCAGCTTCGCTCAGACGTCCCGACCAGAATCGTTTGGCCGGCAGCACCGCCAGAGGCGGAGGTACGGGAACCTGGGCGTGGAACGTGTAAATGGTATGACGTGTGAACATCCAGCGCGCTCGCGGAGCGTGCCGCCGCAGCTCTTGCACCAACAAACTATCCTGCACCCGTTCGCCGGACTGTATGGACATGAACTCGCGAATAAAGCGCTCCCCACCATAGACAGTGCCGAGTGAGAGCAGGAGAACCAGGATCAGCAGGCCGGCACGTTGGCTCCACACGCTGCGGTGGCGGTTCGCAGATGGTGCGTCACGCCACAGCATTTGCGCTGAATGAATGGCCAGCGCAAAGAGCCACGCCATGGGTACATCAAGGTGCAAGAAGTAGTACGCCCACCACGGACGATGCTGTACGTGAACCACGAGCACGGTGGCCAGCCACACCGTGGGGAAGACCGTTCGGCGCCAGCCACCCAGCCACATTGACAATGCGATGCCGACCAGAGCTCCCGCCGTTCCCTCCGGGAATTCCTCAAACTCGGCAAGCGTGAACCGATACTCCTGGGCGTCATCCAAAAGCGCATTCATGGCCGGTGAGTGATGGGCCGCCCACAGCAGGTCATAACCACCGGTGCCGAGGATCCAGGATAACATCGCGAATGCCGCGGCCAGCGCCGCCAGCCACAACGCCAAGGCGGGTCCGCTCTCCGCGAGGCGCAACCGTCCTGGACCCAACCATCCGCTTTCACTGTCCGCGCGACCGCACGGTCCCGCCCGCGGCCCGGACAAAGCGCACGCGTTGAAGCAGTGGCCGCTGGTGGGAAAGAGTAGCAACACCAGCACTG
The DNA here is from genome assembly GCA_037439785.1 of Verrucomicrobiales bacterium. Lineage (GTDB taxonomy): Bacteria > Verrucomicrobiota > Verrucomicrobiia > Limisphaerales > J093 > DSVZ01. The sequence continues at coordinate 36,584 of JBBIVJ010000002.1, forward strand.
CGGGAACCAGCAGCCCGGCAGTGAGCTTGATTTGTAGCGCCACCGCCAGGGTCGCGGCAGAGGCGATCAGCCAAACCGGATCAAACAGCCGGTCGCGCCGTTCGAGGAGCCACGCGGCCACCAAGCCCACGGCAAAAGCGGGCACTTCGAGCATGGCGGAAACCGACAGGTTCAGGGCCATGGGAGATGCCAGAAAAACACCGACCCCGGCGGCCGCGGCCAAGGGCCCGGTCTGCCGGCGGAGCCAGCCAGCCAGCAACCCAACGAGGAGCGCGCCGAACCCCACGGCCAGCAGACGGGCCGCCAGGGGCGAAGGCCCTGTCAGGTAAAACAGCCCCGCCAGCAGCAACGTGTGGGCGGGGGGTTGGTCGTTCCAAATTTCATTGTAGAGCGTGTAGCCTAGGTAACAGAGAAACGCCTTGGTCAGCTCGAAGGGCTCATCGCCTCCGATTTGCAACGCGCTGCCCACAGGCAGGGTCAAGGCCAGCGCCAAGAATACGGCAACGCAGGAGCAAGCAAAACCCCGGTCATGGCACCCGGTTGGGCTCACGGCTTCTCCTCAGACTCTTGGGCTGCGCCGTGGCTCCTCGCTGCTTAGAATCAGAAAGACTGAGCTACCGCCCAGCCAGAACAGGAGCACAGCCTTCAGCGCGAGATCGACCGGTTGCGGCGGCAACTGGGCCCACGTCGTCGCACGGCCCAAGCATGCGCATGGCTGATCACCCCATCACCCAGAGCGCAGCGCGGTAGAGTAAGAACACAAAAGCTGTAAATCCCAAGAGCGCCAAGCTACGGCGGATATGCACGCTCCGCCAAGTCGTGATGGCGAGCGCGACCTCCCAGACCCCGGCCATCGCCATCACAGCTGGCCAGGGTAGTTGGGTAAGGGGTTCCCTCACCACCGTTTCGTAGGGTGGCCCAACGCTTACCAGTTTGGCGCATCCGGTGAGAAACAAAAGCACACCGGCACTCCTCAAATAGGGCTTGGCCCAGCCAGATGCGCACGCCTGCAAACGGCCGTCAACGTTGGAAAATGCTCGACGCCTCATGAATTACAGTAGCTGCCATGCCGCTTCCACGGATAGCCGATCCTGTGGCCTGTCGGCTCTGCCGAGGTATTTGTGGACAATTTCGTCCAGAGCCCAGCAGCCAGAGGCGTCGAGCAAGTTCGACGACCGATTACTAGGAGTCAGAGGTACAGTTCGCTCCCGAGGGCATGAATTGGTAATAGGTGCCGCCAGTGCATTCGAGCAGGATTTGGCCGCCCGCGCCGTCGGGCGCATAGCACGAGTAGGTACAGGTGATGCTTCCCGATGCTGTGTACGAGCGTTTGCCCGAGATGCCACTATTGACGCCAATATCATTCCAAGTCTTGAAGCTGCTCGCCTCGCAGCTTGTGGGGTTGCCGTTGCTATCGTACCCGGTACAGACCACGTCGGGGCACCTTGGTTTAATGGCGTGGTAGCAGATCAGCGCGTTTGCGGTGGTCCAACCGGACGCGATCAGAATGACGAGCAATGTTCGTTTCATGAGGTTTGGGTGGTGTTCCTGAGTTATGTCCGGTCTTGATGGCGCAGCCTGCTCCGGGCGTACACCAGGCTGCAAAACAGCACCACGACAGCGACAAGCCCAAAAAATCCCAGCCGCACCCACTTGTGTTTCGATGGATGTACACGCCACGCTTCCGACGGCAGCACGGTTCGTGTCAGCTTGCCGCCCTGATGGAGCCATCCGACGTTGTTCGAAAACACCATGACCGCCAGATTTGTCCAGGCGGCGTTCGTGACAAACCGGCCGGGCGTGTATCCCCCGGCGGGCAGGTCCTCCGTTCCCAGTCCGCACTCCAGGATCTCATTCGTAACCTGCTGAATATTGCCCGACCCGAACTCGATCTGCCGAATGATACGACTTGGCATCCACGGGGGCAGGTTGGTTCTCACGTACGCGTAGTGAACCCGGCATGTGATTCCCGCAGATTGGGCTTCTTTGTACACATAAACCAGACCCTGCGGTCGCCCGGCGTCTCCAGGAACCAAGTAGCCTTGCATTGTCGCCCCGGGGCGCCGTCCCAGAGCGCGGAAATCATGCTCGCCGGTCCATTCCAATGTTTCACGCTGTAGCCCTTCGATGCCGAGGTTCAGAATGTCCTCCAGAAACCGGCGTTTGCCTTGCGCTTGAATCTCGGGCGCGGTGTTGCGGCCGCTCACGGCGAGATTCTTGTCGGCGAGGGCCACGTTTAGTCCCTGCATGGCCCAGAAATCGGTTTGCGAGGCGCCACTGATCTCGATTCGAGCCGCGGAAGGCGGAGAAGTCGGATTCCACAAGTCAGTCAATTCTTTGACGTAAAACGTGTCGTCTTGGACGGCTGCCTCGAATTCGACCGGAAAGGAAATGTTGCGACCGTTAAGCCGGAAATAACTTGGATCCATCCGGTAACGGATGAGTCGGACTTGAAGCGGCGACGTCAGGTACGACTTGAAGTCCTCGCAAGCATCCCTCCTAGAAGCCGCGCCCCCTGCAGCTTGGACTGGTGCGCCCATGAGCAGTAAGGCCAAAAACCCCAGCCGGAAACCTCCCTGAAGCCGCCCGGAAGCGCCAACGGACTGGCCGCGCTGGATCGCCACGTCTGGGAGACTTGCCTGGCTGCTACCCATTTTCATTATCTATCTCGCTTCGTTTCGCCCCGCGCACTTTTCTTTCGGCGGAACTGGCGGAACTGGCGGAACTGGCGGAACTGGCGGAACTGGCGGAACTGTGGGGTATGCTTCGCCATCTGTCAAGTACTTCGGTGAAGCACTCTGTATGAATTCACATTTTATGATTTAGCTGATTAAGTAATTTTTTTACTGCAACTCCGCACACACAATGCATTCAACTTCGAACTCCATGCCCTGCAAATGCGAGCTGTCGAGGACACCCACATGACAGCGATTGAGTGGGCAGGCGTCGTGCACAAAACTCCGCCCACGCACGCCTGTCACAACCTGGCGTGCGGCCAGCTGGCCTGCGGTGTTATCGCCGCTGACCCTAGGGCCCCGCATTTCGTCCGCCAGCGGGACCTGATTCATTTCTCCCGCGCGGATTACTGCTTCACCGATCGGCCGGCCGGCCGGCACGTCCGACAGGAGAGCTCCCTTTTCGCTGGCGACGACTACGCTGGTGGCGCCCGCCTTGTTCGCGGCTCACCGCCTTCCGGTGGGAGCAGTCGGACAGCCGCTGGATCGTTGTCTGGATGAGTCTGCCCTACAGCGACGGGTTCTTCTGGTTTGAGCCGGCCAGCGGCCGGCGCGTGGCGGAAACCACCGGCTCCAGCGACGGCGCGGTGCTGTCGCTGCCGCTGCCCGTATTTAGCGAAGACCTGGCCGGCCGCGTCGAGCCGGTGGGCGAGGTGGACCTGCGCGCGCCGCGGCTCGAAACGGACCGGGGCTTCACCTTCACCCTGGCGGGCGAGCCGGACCGCGCCTATGCCGTGGAAACCTCAGAAGACCTGCGGGGCTGGCAGGAATGGCGGCGGGTGATGCTGCCGGCTGGTTTCGCCGAGGTGCGCGACAACCCCGCCGACCGGCCGGCGCACTTTTACCGGGCGCGCCTGGCGGAATGAGCCGCAGCATGTGTTGTGGGCGGCCGGTGCCGCGGGCTTGTCGCCGTGCGCGCGGGTTTGCTAGGACAAGCGCCCATGGTCGCGCGTGAGGGGGCACAGCCCGGCACGCTCGCCCGCGCCGCGGACGGCCCGCCGGCGGAGGCGGCGGTCGCGGTCACCGCTCTGAGTCGCCGGTTTGGGGCGGTGGTGGCGTTGGACCAGGTCAGTCTGGAGGTTCGGCGCGGCGAGTTTTTCTCCCTGCTCGGGCCGTCCGGATGCGGCAAGACCACGTTGCTGCGCCTGATCGCGGGCCTCGACCAGCCGGATGCCGGCGCGGTGATCATTGGCGGGCGGCCGGCCACGCACCTGCCGCCGCACCAGCGTCCGGTCAACACGGTCTTCCAGTCCTACGCCCTGTTTCCTCACCTTTCCGTGCGGGACAACGTCGCCTTCGGGCTGCGGCTCCGGAAAGTCCCGGCCGCCGAATGCGCGCGGCGGGTCCGGGCGGTGATGGAACTGACCCGCATCACGGAGCTGGCCGACCGCCGGCCGGCGCAGCTTTCCGGCGGGCAGAAACAACGCGTTGCCCTGGCGCGTGCGGTGGTCAATGAGCCCGAGGTCCTGCTGCTGGACGAGCCGCTGGGCGCGCTGGACGCCGGCCTGCGCCGCGAGTTGCGGGGCGAGCTGCGGGCCCTGCAACGCCGCCTGGGCCTGACCTGCATCCTCGTCACCCATGACCAGGAGGAAGCGCTGGCCGTGAGCGATCGCATCGGCATCCTGCGGGCGGGTCGGCTGGAACAGGTTGGCCCGCCGGCCCGGCTGTACGACCAGCCGCGCACGCGGTTCGTGGCCGGGTTCCTCGGTGCTTGCAATCTGGTGCCGGTCCTCGGCGCGGCATCCGGCCCGGCCGGTGCGCCCGCCTTGGAGACGCCGCATGGGGCGGTGGCGTGGTCCCCGGCGGCGGCCGCGGGAGGGGGACCGCCGCGCACGCTGGCGGTGCGACCCGAGAACATCGAGCTGGTGCCCGCCCCCGGCCCGGCGGGAGAAAACGGAGATTTGTGGCTGCGCGGCCAGGTGCGCGAGGCGGTGTTTGCCGGGGCGCAGATGCAGTACCAGATCGAAACGCCGGGCGGGTGGTGGCGGGTGCATCAGCCCGCCGGCCAGGCGGGCGGCCCGTTGACTGCCGGGGTGCCGGTGACGCTGCGGGTGCCGGCGGCGGCCTGGCGGATGTTGGAGGATTGAGGTGGGCAGGCGTACCCACGGGTGTTTACCGGCGGCGGTCCGCGTCCCCGTGGCCGGGGTGCTGACCGCCGGCCCGGGGCTGCTGTGGCTGGCGGTGTTTTTCTATCTGCCGCTGGCGCTGATCCTGGGGGTGAGCTTCCTGAGCCGCGGCGAGCTGGGCGAGATCACCCGGCCCTTCACGCTGGAGAATTACCGGCGGCTGCTGGGCTTTGGGCTGCTGGGCTTCGAGCCGCTCTACCCGCAAATCCTGGTGCGCAGTCTGGGGCTGGGGCTGGTGAGCACCCTCGGCTGTGTGCTCGCCGGGTTGCCGCTGGCGTTTTTCATTGCCCGCCTGCCCCCGCGCTGGAAAACGGCGGCGCTCACGCTGGTGGTGATCCCGTTCTGGACCAACCTGCTGGTGCGGACCTATGCGTGGCAGGTGCTGTTGGCGCCGGAGGGCTGGCTGGCGCGGCTGGCGGCGGCCCTCGGCCTGGTGCCGGCGGGGACGGCGCTGTACCCCGGCGTCGGCGCCGTGTTGGTGGCGATGGTCTGCGATTTCCTGCCGTTTCTGGTTCTGCCGCTGTACGCCTCGGTCGAGAAGGTGGATTGGACGCTGGCGGAGGCGGCGGCGGACCTGGGGGCGCGCCGCTGGCAGGTGTTTCGTCACGCCCTGCTGCCGCAAATCCAGCCGGGACTGGCGGCGGGGGCGGTGCTGGTGTTCCTGCCGGCGACGGGGCAGTTTGTGATTCCGGACCTGCTGGGCGGGGCGCGCACGGTGCTGCTGGGCAACGCGATTCAGCAGCAGTTCGGGCCGGGGCTGGACTGGCCGTTCGGGGCGGCGATCGCGACGGTGGGGTTGGCGGCGGTGCTGGCGGGGATGGGGGTCTTGCGCCGGCTGGCCGGCCGACACGCCGGGGAGGGGGAATTCGGGTGAAGGCGTGCGGACGCAGCCTCGGCGGCCTGGGCGGGGTCGCGGCGGCGCTTTATCTGTTTCTGTACGCCCCGCTGGCGGTGGTGGTGGTGTTTTCCTTCAATGCCGCCCGTCACGGCCAGCACTGGGAGGGGTTCACCCTGCAATGGTACCGGGGGTTGTGGGAAGACGCGACGGCGCGGGCTGCGGTCGGCACCTCGCTGGGGCTGGCGCTGGCCAGTACGGTGATTTCGACCGTGCTGGGCACGGCGCTGGCGTGGGGGCTGCGGCGGTGGACGCCCCGCTGGCGGGCGCGCGGGCGACAGGCGTTGCTGGTGCCGGTGTTCGTGCCGGACATCGTGCTGGCGGCGGCGTTGCTGCTGTTTTTCGCGCTGGCGCGGCAGGGGGCCGGCTGGGGGCAGCTCGGCCGGGACACGCTGGTGCTGGCGCATGTGACGTTTCAAATCCCCTACGTGACGCTGGTGGTGGGGGCGCGGCTGGCGGGGCTGGACCCGGCACTGGAGGAGGCCGCACGGGACCTGGGGGCGACGCCGGGCCGGGCGTTCCGGCGGGTGACGCTGCCGCTGATCCTGCCGGGGGTGCTCGCGGCGGCGTGGCTGGCCTTCACGCTCAGCCTGGACGACTTCGTGGTGAGCTTCTTCACCAGTGGCCCCGGCACCACCACCTTGCCGGTGCTGATTTACTCGTCGGTCAAACGGGGGCTGACGCCGGAGATTCACGCCCTGTCCACGCTGTTGGTGCTGGCGGCGGTGGCGGGGACGGTGGGCGTGGTCTTGCTTCGCCGGCGGGGGGCGGTTAATTCCGCGCCATGAAGACGACGGGATGCGGGCGGTGGTGGCGGCGGGCGTGGGTGTGGGTGGCGGCGGCGGCGTGGCTGGCGGGGCCGTTGGGGGCGGCCGTGCCGCGGCTGCATGTGTTCATCTGGAGCGAGTACCTGGACCCCGCGGTGGTGCGGGATTTCGAGCGCCGGTTCCGGTGCGAGGTGGTGCTGGACCTGTTCGAGGACGACGGCGCCATGATGGCCAAGCTGCAGGCCGGTGGGGCGGGCCTGTACGATGTGGTGGTGCCGCCGGACTCGCGCGTGCCGGCGCTGATCCGGCTGGGGTTGCTGGCGCCGCTGCGGCCGGAGCGTCTGCCCAACCGGCGCCACCTTGAACCGCGCTTCCTGAACCTGCCCTTCGACCCGGACAACCGCCACACCGTGCCCTACCTCTGGGGCACGATGGGCCTGTTGGTCCGCAAAACCCCCGGCCGGCCGGTGCCCGATTCGTGGGCTGCCACCTTCGAGCCGCAAGGCACCGGGGGGCAGGTGGTGCTCCTGGACTCGGCGCGCGACCTCATCGGCGCCGCCCTGATCTACCGCGGCCGCAGCGCCAACAGCACCGACCCCGCCGACCTGCGCGCCGCGCGGGACCTGCTGCGGGCGGCCAAGCGTCACGCGCTGGGCTTTGACGGCACGGTCGGCGCCAAAAACAAGGTCCTGGCCCGCCAGGCCGACATCGCCATCGTGTACAGCGGCGAAGGGGTGCGGGGCATGAGCGAAGACCCGGAGACGGTGTACGTCATTCCGCGCGAGGGCAGCCTGATCTGGGTGGACAGCCTGGCGGTCTTGCGTGGGGCGCCCCAGCACGACCTGGCCGAGGACTTCATCAACTTCTGCCTCGACCCCGAGGTGGGCGCCCGGCTGGCCAACTTCACCCGCTTTGCCACCCCCAACGCCGCCGCCCGCCCCCACCTGCGCCCCGCCGACCGCGACAACCCGCTCCTGTACCCGCCGCCCGCGGTGCTGGAGCGGCTGGAATTCATCCGGCCGCTGGGCGCCCCAAGCCGCCTCTACGACGAGGTCTGGACCAGCGTTAAAAGCCGGTGAAGCCGCCCGCCCTTGCCGCGCGGTCCGCCTGCGCGCCGGCCGGTCCGTCACCTACCGCGGCACCTCGGGCACGATCTGGCCCTTGTAGAGGTACACCGTGCGCGTGGCCCGGGCCGAGGCGTGGGGGTCGTGGGTGACCATGACGATGGTCTTGCCGTGGTCGCGGCTCAGGCCCTGGAGGAGGTCCAGGATTTCGTCGCCGGCCTTGCGGTCCAGGTCGCCGATGGGTTCATCGCAGAGCAGCAGGGTGGGGTCGGTGACCACCGCCCGGGCGATGCCCACGCGCTGTTGTTCGCCGCCGGAGAGCTGGCGGGGGTAGTGTTTGCGGCGGTGGGCCAGGCCGACCACCTCGAGGGCCAGGCGGGTGTGGCGGCGGCGCTGGGCGGCGGTGAGGCGGGTCAGCAGCAGCGGCAGCTCGACGTTGCGCTCGGCGGTCAGGGCCGGCAGCAGGTTGTAGAGCTGGAAGACAAAGCCCACGTGGCGCGCCCGCCAGGCCGCCAGGGCCCGCTCGTCCAGTTGGTCAATGCGGCGGCCGTCCACCACGATGCGGCCGGCGGTGGGCCGGTCCAGGCCGCCCAAGAGGTTGAGGAGCGTGCTCTTGCCCGAGCCGGAGGGGCCCATCAGCGCCAGGAACTCGCCCCGCCGCACCTCGAGGTCAATCCCCGCCAGCACGTGCACGTTCTCCGCCCCGCGCCGGTAGTACTTTTCGACGCCGCTGACGCGGACCAGGACGCCGTCGGCCGGTTCCATGGCGATCAAGATCCGCGCACGCGCACACGGGCGCCCTCGCGCAGGCGGGCGGGGGGCTGGACGACCACCTGCTCGCCGGTGCCCAGGCCCTTGGCGATGGTCACCCGCTCGCCCGCCCCTTCGCCCAGGGTGACGCTCTGGCGGCGGGACCGGCCTTCGCGCACCACCCAGACCGAGTCGCGCCCGTTGTCGCTCTGCAGCGCGCTGCGGGGAACGGTCACGCCCGCCTCGCGGTCGCCCTCCCCCAGGAAAGCCACGCGGACCGACATGTTGGGGAGGATGCGGGGGTCGGTTTGCCGGAAGCCGATGCGCACCCGCACGGTCGCCTTCTGGCGGTCGGCGGTGGGGATGATGGCGATGACCTGGCAGGGAATCTTCCAGTCCGGGTAGGCGTCCAGCCGGGCCTCGACCGACTGGCCGGGCTGGACGCGGTTCAGGTAGCTCTCGCCCACGTCCACTTCGATCTCCAGCGAGGTCATGTCCACCAACGTGCCGATGCCGGTGCGGGTGAAGCCGCCCCCGGCCGAGATGGGCGAGATCATCTCGCCGGGCTGCGCGTTCTTGGTGGTGACGATGCCGGTGAACGGGGCGCGGATGATGGTGTCTTCCAGCTCCTGACGGCGCATGGCCACCTCGCGCTCGGCCACGGTGATGTCCGCCTGCAGGCGATCGAGCCGCGCCTCCAACGAGCGGACCTCGGCCTGCGCGCGGTCCAGGTCGGCCTCGGTGGCGATGCGCGTGGCCACCAGGGCCTCGATGCGGCGCAGCTCGCGGCGGGCCTCCTCGAGACGGACCTGCGTTTCGGCCAGGCTGCTGTGGGTGGCGGCCAGCACGGCCTCGGAATAGGCCAGCGCGGCGCGCACGTTGGCGTCGTCCAGCCGCGCCAGTACCTGGCCGGCCTCGACGCGCTGGCCTTCCTCGAGGAGAACCTCCAGGACCTTGCCGGTGATCTTCGAGGAGACCGTGGCCTCGCGCCGCGCCGTGACGTAGCCGGACGCGTTGAGCAGGACCCGTGGGCCGTCGGCCACGGCCCGTTCGGCCGCGACCACGCGCACCGGCACCGGTCGCAGCCACCACCAGCCGCCGCCGGCGGCCAGCAGCAGGACGGCCAGCCCCAGGACCCAACGGCCGGGGCGGCGAGACGGATCGAGGTCCTGCTCCCGCTCCAGCCGCAGGCCCTCCAGGGTGGAAGGCTTTTCGCTCATGCAACCCAGAGCTTCTGGCGGCGGGGGGCGAAGTCAAGGCGGCGGCGGGCGGGCCTGCCTGCGCCGCCCGCGCGGCAGGCAGGCGCGGCCTCACGGCGCTTCCGGCACCTGCAGCTGGCCGGTGTCGGCGGCGCGGCAGGCGGCCAGGCAGAGGGCCACGGTGCGGAGGTTGTCGGCGCCGGAGTGGGAAGGTTCGCGGTCTTCCTCGATGGCGCAGAGCAGTTCGCCCATCGCGCCCCGGAAGCCGTCGTTGAACCAGCGCCCCTCGAGCGTGGCGACCGCCGTGCCTGCGGCGGTGCTCAGTTCGCCCCGGTCGCTCTTCAGGGGCTTGCCGCGGCTGCGCAGCGTGCCCGCGGTGCCGGTGATGAGCAGACTTTCCTCCGGCGCAAAGCGGGAGCTGCCATCGAAGGTCAGCGTGGCCAGGCCGGTGTCGAAGCGGATTTGCGCGGCGGCCAGCAGCGGCGGACGCATCGTCTGGCCCGGGGCGCGGGCGGTGAGCGCCTGTACGGCGAGGGCCCGGCGGCCGCGGAAAAACTGGGCGACCGCGTCGAACCAATGGATGCCGAAGTCGAACAGGATCAGGTGCGGCACGTCTTCGAAGGGCGTGCCGGCGCACCAGGTGTGGTCCCAGTGGATCGAGACGGCCACCGTCTGGACCTCACCCAGCAGGCCGGCGGTGACGGCGGCGCGCGCATAACTGAAGTAGGGGGCCCAGCGGCCGTTCTGGTTCACGGCCAGCTTCACGCCGCGGGCGCGGGCCAGGTCCACCAGCTCCCGCCCGACCGCCAGATCGGTCACAAAAGGCTTCTGGCTGAGCACGTGTTTGCCGGCCCGCAGGGCGGCGGCGATGACCGGGGCGCGGTGCTCGGGATGCAGGGCCACGTCCACCACGTCCACGTCGGCCCGGGCGATCAGGTCTTCCGCGCGGGCGAAGACTTCGGCCTGCGGGGCAAACTCGTCGCGGCGCTGGCGGGCGCGGGCTTCGTCCAGATCGCACAGGGCGGTGACCGGCCAGCCGGCGTCGCGGTAGGCGGCCAGGTGATGGGCGCTGATGCCGCCACAGCCGATGAGCCCGATGCGGGGCCGGTAGCGGCGGGGCAGGGGCGGGCGGTAGGGCAGGTCCGGCGCGGCGAGGACCCCGCCGGTGGCGGTGCTGGCGAGGCCGTAGTTGCGGACTTCGGTGTTGCTCATGGTGGCGGGGACACCGGGCTCCGGTCCAGCAGGGGCAGCGCGCGCCGGGCCTCGGCGCTGGCCCGGGCGGTGTCCACGATTTGCTGGCCGATGCGGGAGAGGGCCGGGCTGAGCGGGCCCTCGACCGGCCGGCCGGTTTCGAGGCAGTCCAGGAAGTACTCGACCGGGTTGCGGTGCGGGGCCAGGAGCACGTCCACCGGCAGGTCGTAGCCCGCGGGGTGCGCGCGGGTTTGCACGTGGAGCGCGGGGGCGTAGTCCCAACTGCTGATCGTGCCCCCGGTGCCCACCAGGATGAACCCGCAGCGCGGTTGCGGCTGGTGGGTCCAGGGATCGCTGAACGTGCCCCAGCGGGTCTCGAACTTGGACAGCCCGCGCGCGTAGCGGGCCACGGTGATGCTGTGCTGGTCCACCTCCAGACCGGGGGTTTCATCCACCATGCACATCACCTCGAGCGGTTTTTCGCCGCGGAGAAACCAGGTGCCCAGCGTGGTGCCGTAGCCCAGGTAGTCCAGAAGCGAACCGCCGCCGCGTGCGCGCGAGTAGAACCAACTGGCCGCCTTTTCCTCAACGGTCGGCTCGCGCTCGATCTTGTCCGCGCCGTGGTACAGCGGCCCGCGATTACCGTCATAGTAGTGGACCTCGATCACCTCGCCGATGAGGCCCTCATCCAGCAGGCGCTTGGTGGTGGCGTGGGCGGGGACCCAGCGCAGCGGCCAGTTGAGGGCCAGGGGCTGCCCGGCCCGCTCCATGGCGGCGATCATGCGGTCGGCCTCGGCCAGCGAGGCGGCGAAGGGTTTTTCAATGAGCACCGGGCGACGGTACGCGGCCACCAGCTCGGTCCACCGGGCATGTTCGGCGGCGGCGGGGCAGAGGATCACCAGGTCGGGCCGCGTGGCTTCGAGGCAGGCGTGGGGGTCGGTGAAGACCTTTTCCGGCGGGAGGTGGAAGTTCCGGATGGCCCCCTGCAGGCGGGCGGGTTGGGCGTCGCAAATGCCGGCAATCTCCGCCCGCGGATGCTCGAAGACCCTACGCAGCAGATCGCCCATGTGGAAGTGGTCAAAGTTCAGGCCGACCACGCGCCAGCGTTTGGGTGTGTTCATCGCGTGCGGCGCCCAAGGGAACAGGTTCCCGACGGGGGAGGCAAGGGCGGTGTGGGGGGCGGGGGGAGGTGCGAGGAGTCGGATGCCGGATACGGGCAGCCGGTAGCCGTTGCGGGAACGGGGCGGCTCGCGGTGGAAGAGGCCACCCGCCCGCACGGCCGGGTACCAGCCCGGCGGCGTGGCTCGGGCATCCAGCCTGCCCGTTCGCCGGCTTCCAATCGGCCGGGCGAAATCCGAAATTCCGAGCCGCGCAGCCGCCCAGAGGTCCGCTTCTCAAGGCCCGCTTCTCCCTCCTTGATTCCCGACCCGTTCCGCCTTCTTCCTTCGGCCGGCCGCGCTGGCCGCCGCCAGGCAAATCGGTGATCGTTAATCCGCCATCGTCAATGGCCCCACGGCTTTCGCTCCACAGTGGCTCTGAGGTCCAAACCCCGGCTCCGCGACCGCAGACCCCACACCCCGGCCATCCCCTGGCCTGCAGTTCGGAGCGCCTTCCTGTTTGGAAATGCCCGGCTCAAGGCTCCGCCCTCCGGAGCAGGCGGGTCAGGTACAACAGGGCGAAGAAGTCGTAGGCGGCGTGGGTCACCGCCGGGGCGATGAGATTACCGGTCCAGTAAAACTCCAGGCCGAGCACCAGCCCCATGCCCGTGGCCAGGAGGGCGTAAGCGCGGTTCAGGGCATGGCAGAGGCCGAACAGCACCGACGCCACGAGCAGCGCGGGCAGGGGGCCCAGCCAAACGGTCAGGCTGGCCTGAAGGACCCCGCGAAAGAGGCTCTCCTCGGCCAGCCCTGCCAGGAGTGCGATCACCAGCTTCTGGCCCACGGACCAGTCGCTGAGCATCTCCCCCAGCGGCCCTTCCAACACGGCCCGCACCTGTTTGAACAGCGGCCAGGGCCGATGCCAGACCGTCCAGGGCAGCGGCATCAAAAGCAGGGCAACCGCCAGCCCCACCCCGGCCTGTTCAACCGGCCCGCCCCGCCACAGGGAGACCCAGTCGGTCCCCACCAGGGTCCCCAGCGCGAGGGCGACCGCTCCCAGGCCGGCTTCAAACAGGCAGCCCCACCAGAACCAGCGTTGGGCGATTGGGTTCACGGGATGGTCGGCCGGTTGGTCAGGTTGGTGGGCAAGATGCCTCAATGGACGGTCAGGTACCGGCGGTCAGTGGCCTCCCTCCTGTCGGCCGTTGGAAGGGCAGCCGGGACGGCTGCACCACACCGCAGCCGGGATGGCTGCACCCCCTGGTGCGGTGTTTCGGAGGGAGGCTGCTCTCCGGGTTTTCACGGGCCGCCGTCCGCGGCGCCTCACCGCGGCTGGTAGGCCAGCGCCAGGGTGCGGCGCAGTTGGACACGGTTGACGGCGTCATGGAACTCGACCGGATTGAAATCATCCGTGAGCAGCCGGCCATGCGCCAGGTCCACCTGCCGCACCCCGCGAAAGGCCTCCTCGGCCTGGTACCGCACGAGGGCGGGCATCCGGGCAAAGTCCGGGGCACGGCGGGGCGCCAGCGGTTGCTGGTCTGAGGCCACGAGGAAGATGTTGCCGTTGCCGGCGGCGTGGACACGGACCTCGCGGAAGACGGCGTCCAGCGTGCGCGCCAGGGAGGCCACCAGGAAATCCCGCCCCGGGCCCAGGTCCGAGATGGTGTTCATGACCAGCACCCCGTCGGGCTTGAGACAGCGATGCATGGCCGCGAACGCCTCCCGCGTCATCAGGTGCGAGGGCGAGGAGTCGCCCAGGAAGGCATCCAGCACGATCAGGTCGTAACGGTTGGTGGTGCGGGCCACGAAGTGCCGGCCATCGCCCACCGTCAGTCGCACCCGGGCGGACTCGAAGTCGAAAAACCGCTCGGCCAGGGGGACCACGTCGGGGTTGATCTCGACCACGTCCACCTGCGCGCCTTCGCGGGCGAACTGCATCGGCACAATGCCCACGCCCATGCCGATGCACAACACGTCCCGGAGCTCGGCGGCGTAGGCCCGGCCCAGGCCGTGGAGCATGTGGGTGAAGAGCGACACGCTTTGCCGCTCGGCGGTGTCGTAGCTGTTCTGGGTCAGCAGGTCGTTCAGGAAGTAGCGGCGCGTGCCGCCCTCGCTTTCGATGACCTGCAGCAGGCCGAAGTTCGAGTTGCCGCGGTACAACTCCCGCCAGCCGGGAAGGTCGCTGAACGGGGCGCGGGCCGTTCCCACCAGGCCGCCCAGCAGCGCCAACCCGCCCAGCACCACCGTCGGCGCCAGCCCCGCCCGCCGCCACAGGGCGAAGTAAACCCCCGCCGTGCCCACCAGCACCGCCGCCGTGGCGAACAGACTGACCGAGTTGGCCACCCGCGGGATGATCACGTAGCTGATCAGCGCCGTGCCGGCCACGCTGCCCAGGGTGCCCAGGGCGATCAACCGCCCCACGTTGCGCCCCACCCGATCCAGGGACCGTGTCAGGACGCGGGCGAAGAAGGGGCTGACCATTGCCAGCAGGGCCAGGGGCACGAAAAACAACAGGGCCGACCCCGCCAGCGAGCCGGCCGCCAGTTCGAATCTCAGGCAGGCGTAGGCAGCGGGCTCGATCCACAGCACCACCCCGCACAGCCAGGCCGCCGCGAGGACCAGGCCGCCATAAATCCAGGCCGGGTCGGGCGAGCGGTCCGCCAGCCATCCTCCCAGGGCATATCCGGCGGCCAGCGCCAGCAAGGTCACGCCAATCTGAGCGGTCCAGACAAAGTGGGAGGTGCCGAAGTACGGGGCGAGGAGCTTGGCGCCCAGAATTTCGATCACCATGACCGCCGCCCCGGTCAGGGTGGCGGTGGCCAGCAGGAACCGGCGCAGGCCCGGGGTGAGGGTTGGAAGGGTTGGAGTGGTGGCAGGACCCGCCGCAGGCGTTGGTTTCACGCGCCCGTTCTAGGGGGCAAGGTCCGGCGGCTCAAGCCCGTTGCGGCGGCGTGCCGGCTCCGGTCGTACGTGGGGTGGAAGGTACCCGCCGCCGCCACACCCCCAGTGCCAGGGCCACCCCGCCCAGCGCCGCCGCGGCCAGCCAGGAAGGGGGCTCGGGGATGACCACGCTGCTGCCCATGACGAGGATGTTGTCCACCAAGACGAGATTCCTGAACCCATCGTTGCTATCCCAGAAGTAAATGCGGAACTCAACCGAGCCGAGATTAACAAAGCTCGGCCCCAGGGTCGTGCTGTAGCTGGCAAATGTGGGACTGGTGGAAGTGATCGTGCCACTCAACACCGCGGCTGTGAAACCATCCACCGAGGACCGAACCTCAAAGAACCCCGTGTAACTGCCGGTACGGACACGGGCTGCGTCCAGGCTGAAACTGCCCAGGCTCAACGCATAGCCCGGGTTGGGGGTGATCGAGAAGCTGAGGTAACTGCTCGTGGACAAGCTGTTGGGAATGGTGCTGGCAGCGACCCACAGCGAAGGTAACGGGTTGCCAATGATCGCGTAGCCAAACACCGGCAGCCCCGTGCTGCTGAGATTCGCCGCCGTGCTGAGCGGGTCGGTATCCGTCGAGGCCAGGCTGTACCCCGTGAAGGGGTAGTTCGCCACCGGCACGGGAGTCGGGCCGCTCAACGTCACGGGCGCCAGAGCCGGCACTACCTGCCTGGCTGTCCCGACAGAAAACAGGGTTGGAGTCGAGGAGGGCAGGCCTCCTTGCACGCTGGGAAGTGCTGTGGTAGTTGTCGGAGGTGATCCGGCGGTTGCGGCCGCAGTGTGGCGTGTCGAGGCCGTTTCGGCCACCTGCTCCGGCCCCTGAGGAACAGGGGCCAAGGACCGGCCGTTGAACGTTTTCGGTGGCCAGCCGATCTTTTCAGGGGATGGAACCTCACGCGACGAGGGGCGCGCCAAAGCAGGGGTGGAGGTTCGAGGGTCCAGGCGGACGGCCAGGGGAGCGGCAGCCAGGGAGGCCCTCATTTCCCAATCCAGTCCGGCACCTTGCTGATTGAAGGTCCGCTTCGGTTGTTCCTTGACCGGGCCGGGCAGCCGCAGGCCGAGCGTTTCGGTGGTATCCTCCCGGAAACGGACGACCTCGACGGCCGGGGCATCGTCCCAGATTACCTGGGAGGTGAGGTCAAGTGAGGCAGCGCTGGCGAGAAGCGTGAGTTGAAGCCGGCTCAGAAGCACCTGTGGCAATTGCCCAATTCCCATAACCAATTCCCGTTTGTTCCCAATTCCCGGAGCGCTTCTATGCGCCCACTCGCAAACGCAGCAACAGTACGTATGAGTTCGGCACGATGTCAAGGCGTCTTGCGACCCTGAAGGCAAGTGGGTCAAAAAAATGGACGAGCTGGTAACGCTTCAAGGTCCTGCGCAGAGTCGGCGGAAGGCGCTGAAGGAGGGACAACGGAGCGCAATGTGGGAAGAGTTGGGAACGGCGGGTTGAATGAGACCTCAAACCGAGCCGGGCCGTGGACGCAGGACCGGACCGCCAGTTTGGATGCAGGTCCTGCCGCAAGGCCGTACAGGCAGCAAGCAGCAATTTGGGTGAAAGCAAGCCGCCACCGCGCAGTCAGCCGAGGCGGGGGCACTGCCGGCCAGGGGAACGGGGCGGGCAACCGTGATCTGCCCCTTTCCGCGGTGGAATAGCCGCCGCAGAATGCCCCAACCGCTGTGGATCGCCTGCCTGTAGGGGTGCGGTGGTGGAGGATACTGCCCTGAGGGTCAGCGGCGCCCTGCTGGCGCTGACTTTCAAGGCGCCTCGGGCCGGAGACGGTAGAAGCGGGCAGGAGAGTGAGTCGCGATCGGGTCCGTCACGCTTTGCGGTTGGAGGGTGGCCAGGCCGGGGTCGCTCGGCGGCAGGGTGAACAAGGTCTTCCAAGACGTCGAGGCATCCAGGCGGTCCCGGTATTCCACGACGTAGCTGCGGTTGGCGGCGGCGGGGAAGAACAGGTGGAGCCCTTCGGCGGCGGCTTCCACCCCCTCAAAGGCCAGCCGGCTGGCGGCATCCAGTGGGTTGGTCCCGGCCACGTATTCTGCGCCGGTGGTCTGGCCATCGCCGTCGGGGTCGGCGGCCGGGTCATCGGGCCAGGCCGGGTCCAGGCCGTGGGTCAGCTCGAAGAGGTCCTCCAGACCGTCGGCGTCGGTGTCCGCACCAGGCAGGACCACACGCACCGGAGCGGGGAAGGAGGTTACCGCGCCGGCATCGTTGAGCACCAGGACGTCGTAGTCGCCCGCGTGAACGGGCTGGAGGTTGGGCAGGTTCAAGGTGGCGTTGGTGGCGCCGACCAGCACCTGTCCATCCCGTCGCCACTGGTAGCGCAGCGGGCCGGGACCGGAGGCTTGGACCGACAGGGTCAGGGCCCGACCAACCAGGGTGACCAGCCCCTGGGGATGCTGAACCAAGACCGGCACCTGGCCCGTGCCCGGCGGGCGGCCGGGGGTGGGGGTGGCGGCCGACCAGTTCAGGGCATCGTCCCCGAAAGCTCCTTCCGGTGCGCGCTGCAGGCTGTAGCCAAAGCCGTTGGCTCCCGCCGGCCAGGGGTGTTGGTCGCGGTACTCGACGCGGTCGGCCTCGACCTCCGCACGGGTGGCATCCGGAGCCGGGTCGAGCCGGACGGGCCGGAGCAGCCACAGCGTGTCGAGGCTGTTGTCCAGCTGGCCTGACCATGGCCCGAGTACCCGGGTTTCCGGGGGAACGGCATACCGGGCGCGGAAGGCAGCCAGTTGGGTGGCGTTGGTTTGCGGGTCAAAGCCCACCACCAACAACCGCTCGCCGGCAGCCAGGGTGAGATTGGTAGGGAAGCGAAACTCGATCCCGCCCGCCAGTCGCCAGGTGTTGGTGGGCTGGTCCGGATCGAACAGCGGCACGGGGGCGGCGGAGAGGTTGAGCAGTTCGAGGTATTCGTCCTCGGGCGCGTCCCACCAGGCGCCGTTGGCCCAGACGTCCGGCGGGTGGTCCATGATATCGCTCAGCACCACCGGACCGACCGCCGGCCCGGCGTTCGGCGCGCCCGGCGTGGCCGCGGCCTGGAGCCCAAACCGCTCTTCGCCGCCGCGGGTCAGATGGCGACCCCAGGTCTGCCCCGGCTCCGCCGCACCGAACTCGAAGCCGTGCACGTAGCCGGTCAGTTGCCCGGCGGCATCGGCCGCAAACAGCCAGACCTCTTCGCCGTCGGCGCGCAGGCCGAAACTTCCTTCCCCGCCGCCGGGGGGGTTGAACTGCGCGGCGTCCACCACCAGAAAGCCGCCGGCCGTCACGAGCGACCCGGCCGGCAGGCGGTACTTGGGCGTGCGGGGATCGTCGGACAGGAACCACCCACTCACGTCCACGGGCTCGGGGCCGGGGTTGAACAGCTCGATGGTGTCGCGCTGGCCGGGGGCGGGGTTGGCCAGGACTTCGTTGATGACCACCGGCGGATGGGCCAGCGCGGGCGGTTCGGGCGCGCCCGGTGTGCCGCCGCGCACGGCGCCCACGCGCCAGCCGGCCGCCAAACTCCACACCGCCGGCGACGCGGTGAGATCGGCGGGCACCAGGGCAAAGCCCACGCCTCGCGCGGCGGCGTACCACGCGCCGTCGTAGCGGAATTCCTGGACCAGCTCCTGCATCGGTCCTTCCAGGCGCAGGGTCTCGCCGGAGTTGTCCAGCCGGCCGGTGTATTCGCCGGCCAGTTCGGGCCGCGTGCCGTAGCGGCGTTCGAAGGCGGCGCGATTGGCAGCCACGACCACGCGGGCGCCCGGACCCAGTGTTTGCACCGCGCCGGTCGAGAAATCGAACTGGACGCCGCGGGTGAAGCGGAAGCCGGCCAGGCTCAGCGGCGTTGTGCCCAGGTTGACCAGCTCGATGAACTCGTAGTCGTTGCGGTCCTCGCCTCCGGCGCCGGGGGCGGGGTCGAAGAGGATTTCGCTCACCCGCAACGGCGGCACGGCGGTGACGTAGGTGGCGGCGGTGGGGCCGCTCCAGGTGGTGCTCACCCGGAGGCGGGCCACGAGCCGGACGTTGCGGTCCACGCGCACCGCGCCCGTGTACGGCGTGGCGCGGGGGCTGATGCCTCCGCCGGGCAGGCGCGGGTCCGAGCCGTCCAGCGTGTAGTAGATGGTGCCCGGGGCCGCGCTGAGCGTGATGGTGGTGCCGGGGCGGACAAAGCCGCCGGGGCGGACGGGCACCGGGCGGCGCGGGTACTGGGCGTCAATCCAGTTGAAGCGCTGCTGCACCCACTGCTTATTGTTGGCAATGATCTGGGCGTAGGTGGGCTGGATGTAGATGGCCGGGTTGGGCCAGACGTACGAGTTGAGGCGCGGCCAGCGGGCGAACTCGCGCGCCTTGGCCTCGTCCAGGTACGCGGCGATTTCGTCAATGCGGGCCAGGACGTTGGTGGGGTTGAAGACCGTCTCGCGCAGTTCGCTCCAGCGGTCAATGAGGGCCTGGTTGAAGTCCGGGTCGCCGCTGCGCCCGCTGGGTGAGGTGGTGCCGGTAATGAGCCGGCGCAGCCAGAGGTGATCGTTTTCGCCGATGAGGGACCAGTACCAGCCGGCGGGGTTCCAGCCCTCGAGGTAGTCGGCGTTGCCCAGGCTCAGGTTCCAGTCCCAGATCGGGGCCATCTTCACCTTCCCGCCGCGGTCTTTGTGGAGGTAGTTGCTGAGGCGGTAGCCGTCAATCTGCTTGGTGAACTCGACGATCCAGTGGTTGTCCACGAAGGACGGCACGTCCATGAAGGCCGAGTAGTGCCGGGCGCCGGTGCGGGTGAGCCAGTCGCTGGCATAGAGCGCTTCCTCAAAGGCGAGCAGGTAATTGCGCAGCCAGGCGCGCTGGGTGGCGTTGAGCTCGCGCGGTTTGGGGTCGTGGTACTTGAGGGTCTGGGCGCTGAAGCCCGCGCCGCCCCGGGTGGTGAAGTTCAGGTCGCCGGGGCTGTCCTTGTCCTTTTTGAAGATGTAGCCGCCGCTGACCTCGGGTTCCCGGGTGACGTTCGGCCCCAGGCGGGCCAGGTCCAGCCGATTGCCGTCAATCTTGATCTTCTCCAGCAGCACGTAGATGCCGCGGTAGTCGGTGGGCTGGGTGAGCTGGCCGCGGGTCTCGTCCACAAACACCTCGCAGAAGCGGCGCTGCACCGCATAGTGGCCCATCTGCTCGTGCAGCTCGAAGGCGAGGAAGTTGTTCAGCAGGCTCTTGTCCGAGTACGGGCCGTTGAGCACCCAGTCCGACTCGGCCGGCAGGCCCAGCAACGGCACCTCCCGGTCCACGCCGGCGGCGTCGGTCAGCTCGAGGTTGTACTGCTTTTTCGGGAAGCCCAGCGAACTCTGGCCACGAACCTCCATCAGCCCCAGGCCGGTGTGGGCCGGGGTGCCCAGCAGGGCCGTGCGGCCGCGAAACGGTTCGAGGGCGGTGACGTGCACCACCGCGCGGCTGTCGGTGGGGATGCTGGCCACGGGCTGGATGACCAGCAACGGCAGGTTCGAGGTGAAGTTGGTCAGGCCGGTCGAGACCAGCACATAGCCCGCCGCCACCGGCTGACTCGGCAGCAGGCCGGGCTGGTAGGTCCGCGCCCGCAACACCGTGCCCTGGGTGAGCGTGATCGGCCCGCTGTACACCGTGGCGCCCGCCTCGGGCGTGGGCTCGCGACCGTTCGTGCTGTAGTAAATGGTGCCGGCGGGCGCGGACAAACTGACCACCAGCCGGTTGGTGGCGTACAGCCCGCCCGGCAGCGAAAAGACCGGCTCGGGCGCAAAGCCTGGCCCGCTGGTGGTGTTGGGTTGGCCGGGGGTGGGGGTGGCGAAATACCCCACCTGCGCCGGGTCCAGCAGGTCGCGGCCGTAGGAGACGTCGGGCTGCTGCGGTGGATAGGCGGGGGCGAAGGCGTCCACCACGTTGGTCCGGGTGTCCAGCAGGGCCAGATATTCGCCGTCGGTCGCGAGGCGGAAATTGGTGTGCAGTTCGCGAGCGGGGTCACGGCGGTCCTTGCCCGAGGCCCAGACCAGCAGGTAACCGCGCGCGGGCAGGAGCACGTCGGGCAGGCGCCATTGCACGGGGTTGGCGGCGGTGTCGGTGAGGAACCAGCCGTCGAGTGAGACCGCTTCGTCGCCGAGGTTGCGCAGCTCGATCCAGTCAGAACGGGCGCCGTCCTCGTCGCGGATGCCGCTGCGGTTGTCGGCCAGGCACTCGGACAGGATCACCCGGGCCGGCGGGGCGTTGGTATCGAGCGTGTACGACCAGCCGCCGCCCGTGAAGGGCTCGGCATCCGGCGGCAGGGAGGTGATGCCGTGCGCGGGCGCCCAGCTCACCCGGACCGTGCCCGGCGGTGGCTCGGGGAAGCGGAAGGTGTAGTCGCGGGGCGAATGAACCTCCAGCGCGGTGGCCGGCTGGCCGTTGACGTGCAGGTCCGCGGCGTCCACCCCCTGCACGGCCAGGTTGAAGACCACCTCGATGCTGTCCAGGGCGCGGGCCACGGTGCCGGGGGCGGGGAAGACCGCCTCGACGCGGGGTTCGCGCTCTTCGATCTGGAGGGTCAGCGCGGCGGCGATCAGGAAATCGCTGCTGCCGCTGAGCGAGACGTTGGCCGCCTGGATGGCGAGCACGTTTTCGCCGGCGTGGAGCTGGCCGACCTCGGGCTGAAAGGTGGTGGTGAAGAGCTTGGGATTTTCGTTCGCGTCGGCCGCGGGGGTGTTGTAAGCCGGTTCGCCGGGGGGCATGCCCACCCGGGCGATCTCCTGGCCGTTGAGCCAGACCACGCAGCCGTCGTCCACCCGCAGGTCCAGCGTCAGGCTGAGGACGCGGCCGGGGTTGGCAACGTCGAAGGTTTTGCGGAGGAACAGGGTGAGGTAATTGTCCCGCATGTCGGTCAGGGCGGTGTTGCCGGTGTAGCCGGCGGCCTTGTCCTCGTAATAAAAGGGCGCCTGACCGACGGCCCAGGAGCGGTCATTGAAGCCGGGCTGCCGCCAGGCAGTGGGGTCGGGCGCCGAGGCCTCGCTCAGGCCCTTGAAGTAGCGCCACTCGGTGTCTTCGGGGAAGCTGCCGGCCGCCCGGGCAGCCGGGAGGCCCCCGCCCAGCGTGGCCGCGAACAAAACCCACCAGCTCCGAGAAATCCCAAGGGTGTGTCTCATTGCCGGAAAAAACTGCAAGTCCAGTGCCAGCCCGGTCGCTGGAGGCGGACGGGCGAGGGCCGAGCCTGGACTCAAGGCGGCGGTGATGGCGAGCAAAAGTCCCCTCGACAGATGGCCTGTCCTTAGCTCCGAAAGCCCCGCCGGAGACCTGAAAGGGCGGTCAGAGGGTACATCGAGCTTGCGATCGGGGCTTATCTGCTTCTGCTGTTACGGTAAAATGCTTTCGTTGAGAAACCGCGGTGTGCCGGGCCGTGGGTTCCTTCGGACAGGTTGAGTATCAAAACTGGAAGGACCGAACTGGTACCAAGGCACCTCTGGCCAGTGCTTGGGAAATGCGGGAAACGATGATTACGGTCGAGGCGCTGGCAAAACTGACCAGGTTACGGACCACTTTCCTGGACAACGCATCGGGCACCTGGGTGCGAAAAGCGGTCTCCATTGGGGCAACGCTCAACTTGCTGAGCTCGCTGCAGGGCTCTCGCAGGTTGGCTGAGGGTTCGGTGGGCAACAGCCCAGACGTGCTGGCGGGACCGGATCCGGATGCCGTCGCCCCGCCTTCACGGCCGAAACAGGTGATCGAGGTAGAGCGGGTCGTCCGTGCCGGGGCCGTTGACCAGCACCACCGGCTCGTTGACCAGCGCCTCGGCCAGTTCGGCGGCGGCGGGCGCGTCGAGCTTCTCGCGCCAGACCAGCTCGAACCGGAACTCCATCACCCCGTGCTCGTCGCCGGCGAAGTTGGTGTGCCAGCAGTTGTTGAAGAGCATGGCCAGCAGGCGGTGCGGGTCCGACGGCGGGTCGCTGCGCCGCGCCCAGACGTGTGGCCCGCCCAGGGTCAGGAGCGGGACGTCCCGACTGACCCACAGCCAGTGACCCTCGGCCGTGGCGTAGTGCGCCCAGCCATCCACGGCGAAGTAATCGCGGCAACTGCCCGGCAACTGGTCGGTGTAGGGGATGAACGCCATGCCGCCGCAGCTCAGGCGGGGCAGGGTGCCCACGCAGGGCAGCGGGAAGGCGGCGAACCAGATTTCCGGGGCCGGCGAGGACAGCCGGTCAAAGCGGAGGGTGAAACGGGCGCGCGGTTCGCCCTTCCACAGCTCGAGGCGGCGCTCGGCCCAGCGCAGCCGCGGATGCTTCAGCCACTGGGTGAAGCGCAGCGTATGCGGGGTCTCCTCCATCGTGGCGGGCGCTTCCGGCGTGGCCCGCGTCTCGACCAGCCGTTCGCGGCGCAGTTGTTCGCGACGGGCGGTGTCGCCCTCGTAGGCGATGTCCAGCAACGCCCAGCGCGGCGCAAAGGCCCTGACCTCGACTGCCAGCAGGTCGCCGCTGCCGGCCAGGAACAGCGGCCGGGTCATGCCGGGCCATTGGGTGCCGGTGGGCCAGCCGGCGTCGTCGCGGGTCAGGACCGGGTTGGCGATGGGGGCGGGCGGTTCGGTGCCGGGTTCCGGGCTGGGGCGCAGCTTCAGCACCGATTCCGCCGGCAGCTCGTCCACCCAGAAGCGGGCCACGCGACGGGGGACCTGGTCGGCGTGGGTGGCGGACAGGTTTTCGCGGCTGAGCTCCTCCGGCCGGGTCGGCCGATGCCAGGGGCTGAGGCCGGGGTCAAAATACAGCGGCCAGCGCCGCGCCTGGCCGGGGACCTCCAGCGACCGGAACTCGCCGCGCAGGCTGGTGGCGTTGAGCCGTATCCAGCCGCGGAAGGGCGCCTTTGACGGATTGGCGACGAACAGCCCTTCGCCCTCGGCCAACAGCTTGGTGCGGGCGCGTTGCGACAGCAACCATTCGGCGTGGGCCATCGGCCGCCAGGCGAAGAGGGCCTTCTCGGCAAACTGCGCCTGCGTGTCCTGGCTCCAGGGCAGCGCCACGCTCAGGCTCGAGCCCCAGGTGTGTTCATCGAACAGGCAGAGGTCCTGGTAAAGCGCCTCGATCCGCCGCCGCGCCGTCTCGGGCACCGGCCCCCAGAGTGGCGACTCCGCGGCGGCCAGCAGCCGTTTGGCCAGGCGGCTGGCGGCCACTTCACGCGGGGCGCTGGCGGTGCCGTTGGCCCACCAGTCGGTAAACTCGCCTTCGTATTCCGGCACCCGGTTGCCCAGGGCCTGTTCCATCGCCCGCAGCGCTTCGGACACGGTGACCAGGCGCAGCTCCGGCCTGAGCCCCAGCCGGGTCCAGGCGGCCACAAACTCCGCCAGGTGCGGGAAAGGCGGGTCGTTGTCCATGCGCCACTGGTGGGTGACCGAAATGGTCAGCACCTCGTGGGCATAGCCTTCCTGCCGCAGTTGGGCGATGCGCCGCAGGCATTGCGCGTGCGCGGCGCGGAGCGAGGTTTCGTCCGTCTTGAACACGTCGCTGCCGCGCGGAGGGCGAAACTGGAGGTCACCGGCGCGGGGCACCGGTCCGCGCCGCCACTCGGAGGACTCGAAGAAGTCGAAGCCGGCCGGGTAGGAATGGTTCAGCCAGACAAAAAGCCGGCGGCCGTCGGGCTGTTTCCACCAAAAGGCGCCGGGGCGGTAGAACGGCGGACCGCCGCTGTCCGGGTTGATGCCCATGAACAGGTGCCGGATGCCGCGGTCCAGCAGGGCCCGGGCGCCGGCGCGGGGGAAGCCGTTGACGTCGTTCTGCACTGCCACGGTGGGCGGGAACTGCTGCGCCAGCTCCGCCGGCAGCCACTCGAACATCGTCTGCCACTGCCGGGCGCTGAGGAAGGGGGTCTGGTTGAAGGGCAGGGCGGTGAGCTCGAATTGCCCGCTGCGCAACGCCCGCAGCAGGTCCGCCCGCCGCCCCGGCGAGGCCGCCTGCCACCAGTCGGCCACCGCCACGGCCGACTCGGCGCTCCAGGCGAAGCGGCGTTCCGGCGGGCCGTCCAGCGTAGCCAGCACCGCGTCCAGCGCGATGTCCAGGTAACGCACCTGCAATTCGCGGCAGACGCTCTGGAGATCGGTGAAGCCGAAATCGGTGTGGGAAAAGTGGGTGAGGTAAATGCGCCGGATGGGCGGGTCGGCAGGCGGTTCGGCGGCGTCCGGGCGGGGCAGCAGACCTCCGCAGGCGGCGAGCAGGAGCGGCAGGGTTTTCACGGGTCGGGGATAAGCCGCGGCGCGCGGCCGGGCAACAGAATTCCCCCCGCGTGGGCCGCGGCGGCGCCGGGCTCGGAGGGTTGCCAATTGACTTGAAGGCCCGTGGGGTGCTTCGCAAGCTTTAGGCGCCATGGCGGTTTCCCGCAGCCGACGTCGTGTGGCCCGCCCCGCCCGCCGATCTGTTTCTCCGAAGACGGCGCGGCGGCAGTCGGGGCGTCGCGCCCCGGCATGGTCCGGGTTACCGGCCCTGCCGAGTGGCCCTTTGCCGGCCTCTCCGCCCGGCTTCGTGGCCGGGCCCCCGCCGGCTTCAACGCCTCTGCCTGCGCCTGCCGCAGCGCCAGCCGCCGTGCCCGCGCTGGAGACTGTGCCGTCCGTCCCGGCAGGCGAGCGACCTGCCGAGGTGCCCCGCGAGGAGGTGGTCGAGGCGCCGCCGGACGAGCGGTACGATGCCGACTCGGCCATCAAGCTGTACCTGCGGGAAATCGGCCAGGTGAAGCTGCTTACCCCCCAGGAGGAGATCGAGCTGGCCGCGCGCATCAAGCAGGGCGATCGCAAGGCGCGCGAGCACATGATCAAGGCCAACCTCCGCCTGGTGGTGAAGATCGCCCACGACTACGACGGCCTGGGGCTGCCGCTGCTGGACCTGATCAACGAGGGCAACCTCGGCCTGATGAAGGCGGTCGAGCGTTTCGACCCCGCCAAGGGGGGCAAGCTCTCGACCTACGCCGCCTGGTGGATCAAGCAGTCCATCAAGCGCGCCCTGGCCAACCAGGGCAAGACCATCCGCCTGCCCGTCCACCTGGTGGACAAAATTTCCCGGATGCGCCGCGTGGCCATGCACCTCCAGGACATCCTCGGCCGCGAGCCCACCGACGAGGAACTGGCCGAAGAGCTGGGCGTCAGCCCCGCCCGCGTCGCCCAGTTGCGCATGGCCTCCTATCGGCCCGCCTCCCTCGATGCCCCGCTGGGGGACGAGGACTCGGACACCTTTGCCGAGGTGGTCCGGGACGAACGCGCCGAGGACCCCTACGCCAAGCTCGAGGAAAAAACCCTCAACGACATGCTGGCCGAGCTGATCAAGCGCCTGGACCCGCGCGAGCAGCAGATTCTGCGCTACCGCTTCGGCCTGGACGGCGGCAAGGAAAAGACCCTCGAAGAAGTGGGTGCCTGCTTCGGCGTGACCCGCGAACGCATCCGCCAGATTCAAAACCTGGCGCTGGCCAAGCTGCGGCGCATGATTGCCAAACTCGAAAACCAAACCCAATGACGCCCCCCTCCCTGCCGACCCCTGACGCACTGGCCCGGGCCATCCGCAACATCCCCGACTTCCCCCAGCCGGGCATCCAGTTCAAGGACATCACCCCCCTGCTGGCCGACGCCCGCCTCTTTGCCGGGGCCATCGAGCACATGACCGCCCGCTGCACCCCCGGTCAGGTGGACGCCGTGGTCGGTATTGACGCCCGCGGCTTCATCTTCGCCGCCGCCGCCGCCCTCAAACTGCGCGCCGGCTTTGTGCCCGTGCGCAAAAAGGACAAGCTCCCCTGGCAGACCTTCGAGGAACGCTACGACCTGGAGTACGGCACGAACAGCGTGGCCATCCACGCCGACGCCCTCCGCCCGGGCAACCGCGTGCTGCTGGTGGACGACCTGCTGGCCACCGGCGGCACCGCCCGCGCCGCGGTCAACCTGGTGCGGCGCCTGGGCGCGGAAATCCTCGAGGTGAGTTTCCTGATCGAACTGGCCTTCCTCCGCGGCCGCGACAAGCTGCCCGGCCTGCCGGTCCATTCGGTCATCGTCTTTTAACTGCGCGCCGGCCTTCGGCGGCGGGCCGGGGGCGGAGAGGGCGGCTTTATTCCGTCAGCGGCTGTTCGCCCGGCACCCCGCCGGGGCGGGCGCTGCGCGCCCAGCGGATTTCCGGCACCAGCAACAGGCTCGCCAGTGCGATCAGCCCCGCGCAGATCAGGCCGAGGGTGCCCAGGGCCAGCGACTGCGCGGCATAAAAGGCCGCCACCGGCGCCAGCACGCCCCGCACCCCGGTGAAGAAGGTGTGCACGGACATGTAATCGGCCACCCGCTCGGGCGGGGCCAGCTTGGTCACCCACAGCCCCCAGGCCACGTCGCCCCCGGCATTGGCGATGCCAAAGATCACCGCCCCCGCCAGCAGTCCGGTGCGCGAGTCGCTCAGGAAAAACGTCAGGATGCCCAGGGCAAAGCCCGCATTGAGCGCCACCCGCAGCGCGAAAAAGTTCATCCGGTCAAAGAGCCAGCCCCAGACCGGGCTCATGAGCAGCCGGGCCACGTTGGGCACCACCCCCACGATGAAGGCGATCTGGCGCGCGTCCAGCGCCAGACCGTACCGGGGGTTGCCCAGGTACTCGACCCGCAGCGGCAGCATCATCAGGTTGCCAAAGCCCATCAGCATCCAGGCGATGAGCGTCTGCCGGAACAGCCGGTCCTCCCGGGCGTAACGCATCGCCCGGAACGGGTGCGACCCGCCGTCGTCATGCAACGGCCGTGAGGGATACCGCGCCAGGCGGCTGGCGGCAAAGGCAAACGCCCCGGCGAACACCAGCAACAGCACGCGCGAGCGCTCCAGGTCCACGGCCAGGAGCCGTCCGGCCAGCTCGCTGAACCCGGCGTTGACGGCAATGCGCAGCATCACCGACCGCGCAAACAACTTGCCGCGCTCGGCCTCCGGGTAGTTGTCCTGGTAAATCTGCGTCAGCAGCGGAATCACCGCCGAGGCGGACGCCATGCTCACAATGGCCCCCGCCACGTACAACGGCAGCCACGGCACCGCCGCCATCACCACCAGGGTGAGCGCCCCCAGCCGGGCGCAGTACGCCGCGGCCTGTGCCGCCGGCCAGCCGCGCCGCGCCACCAGCGAGACGACCACCGGCGTCAACATCAGCCCCGCACTGCCCCCACCGGCCACCAGCGCCTTGGCCAGCGCCCCGGCGTGGAAATACTTCAATGCGATCAGCAGCAGGAAGGTGCTGCCGGCGGCCTCGAGCACGCCGTTGGCCACCGCCCGCTGCAGTTCCAGGCGGCAGGTCAGGCGGACGCGATCCGTGGCGGTCACGCCCCAAGCCTAGTCCGGCCCGCCCAAATCCGAAGTGCGAAATGGCCCGCGGGGCGGGGCGGCATCCGAAAGCCGGGGAAAAGGAATTGGGAACGCGGGAAGGCAGGAAACCTGCAGATGTCGGATGCCGGAGGGCTGGCGCAGGCGGCAAGCTCGCCGGGGGCAGCCGCCGCGGTCACGCGGTGGAGTTCCCGTCCGCCGCCTTACGCCGGCGGGTACTCAGCCCGGCGGTGTAGCGCAGGCTTCCAGCCTGCAGTATCGCCGATTTCCAATCGGCGAAAGGCGCTTGAGGTCGGTACCGGCCGATCGGGCGAAGTCCGAAAGGCGAAGTGGCCGACGCGACCCCTTAGCGCCAGAGGACTGGCGCCTGTCTGCGTGCGCCGCACAGGCAGGCACTCCACAAGCTGGTGTCCCGCCGGGGCAGCCCCGCGTGCGGCAACGTTGTGGAGTGCGGCAGTCCTCCGCCGCTTTTGCGGGTGGGAGGCGGAAGGTATCGCCAGAATCGGAGAGGGTCGGCTTCCCCGCCGACCCTGCCTGTTCTCGCCCGGAGCCGCGGCGGTGGCGCGGCGGACCTGCCCCCCCAATGCCAAAGGGTCATCGGCCAAACGCCTCCCCCGACTCATCCGTTGTCGGTCTCGCCGGCCGGCTCGGGCAGTTCGGGTGGGGCTTCGCCGGTCAGGCGCACGACGCGGTTGGCGTAGCGGTGCAGGTGGCTGGTGGCGGTGTGGTAGGCTTCCTGGGCCTTCTCCAGACCCCTGCCCACTTCCTCGAACTTGCGCTGGAACAGGCTGAAGCTCCGCTGGGCGGCGCCGAGTTGTTCGAGGGTTTTTTGCACGCCGCGGGCGAACTCGAACTGGCTGATGCTCATGGCCACCGCCCGGAGGGTGATGGCCAGGGTGTTGGGCGAGACGGGAAACACCTTCAACTTGTGCAGCGCCTCGCACAGCTCGCCGTTGCGCAGGACCTCGAAGTACAGCGTCTCGCTGGGCAGGAACATCAGCGCCAGGTCGGTCGTGCCGTGCTCGGGGTGGATGTATTTGTCGCTGATGGCGCGGGCCTGGGCCTTGATGGTGGTGGCGAGCTGCTCGCGCGCGGCCTTGAGGGCGTCGGGATCGCTGGTCTCGAACAGCGGCAGCACCTGCTCGCGGTTGAACTTGCTGTCAATGGGCAGGAGGTACTGGGGGAACTTGACCACCGCGTCCACCGCCTCCTTGCTGCCGGGCACAATGACGACCTGTTCGGCGAAGGCGCCAGCGGGCAGGAAGTCGGCCAGGAGCCGGCCCAGCTCGGCCTCGCCGAAGCGGCCGCGCAGGTGGGGCAGCTTGAGCAGGGCGTTGAGTTCATTGATGGACTGACCCACCTGCCCCACGCTGCGCAACTGCTCCTCCGCCGCGCGCAGGTGGTCCTGCACCTTCTGGAAGTGGGCGAAGCCCTCCTGGAGGTTTTTCTCGAGCCGGGCCTGGACCTGCTCACCGAGGGCGCCGAGCCGGGCGTCCACGTTGGCGCGGATGGCCTCGAGGTGCTGGGCGGTGCGCTGTTCCAGGGCGGCGAAGCGTTGTTCCAGCGTGCGCGTGGACTCGGCCAGGGTCTGGGCCAGTTCGCCCCGCGCCTGGCGGGCGGCCAGGGTCTGGGTCTCGCTGAGCTGGTCGAACTTGGCCGCCAGCTTGTCGCCCACCTGGCCCAGGCGCGACTCGGTGCCGGTGCGGAGGGCCTCGAACTTCTGCTCGAGGGTCGCCACGGTGGCTTCCAGGCGGCGGGCTTGTTCGGTGCGGCCTTCGGCCAGTTGGCGGTCCACGCCGTCACGCAGGGCGTTGAGGCCGCCCTGAAGCCGCTCGGCCAGGTCGGTGCGCAGGTCGCCCTTGATCTGTTCGACCCGCGCGGCCATGTCGGTCTGGGCGCGGGTGAAGGCGGCGGCCAGGGCGTGTTCCAGCTCGGTCAGCCGGCGTTCCAGCGTCTCGGGGGTGGCGCCGGGGCGGGTGCGGAGCCAGACCCACGCGGCCAGGCCGGCGAGGCCCAACAGCATCCCCGCCAGCAGGATCAGCCATTGCCAGGTGTGCATGGACGGCATCGTGCGGGGCGGGGGGGCGCGGCCAAGGAAAAAACGGCCGCCGGCCGGTCGGTCGGCGAGAGCAACCTTGCCAGCGAAGGCGGCTTCGATTCAACTCGCCTCACGTTGACCTCCAATCCACTGCTATGGACAACTCGGATCGCCTGCCACCGGCGTTCAGCCGGTCCCGGCTGCCGTGGCTGGTCGCCGCCGCGGCGCTGGGTCTGTTTTTGGTGACGCTCAACCGCTGGCTGCACCTGACCAGCCTGCCATGGGTGGCGCGGGTGGCCGGCTGGGATGACTCGCCCCAGTTGAGCGGCCCGCTCTGGTTCCTGGCGACCTGGCCCCTGAAGCTGCTGCCGGGGGCGGTGATCCCCGTGGCCCTGAACGTGCTGACCGCGGGGCTGGCCGCCCTGACACTGGGGTTGCTGGCGCGCGCGGTGGCGGTGTTGCCGTTTGACCGCACCCGCGAGGCGCGGCAGCGGGAGCGCGGGCCGCAGGCCCTGTTGACCGGCCCGCTGGCCTGGGTGGGGCCGGTTTTCGCGGTGTTGCTGTGCGGGCTGCAACGCACCTTCTGGGAGCACGCCACGGTGGCCACGGGGGAGATGCTCGACCTGCTGCTGTTTGCCGCCGCCATCGCCTGCCTGCTCGAGTACCGGCTGACCCGGCGCGAAACCTGGCTCACCGTGCTGGCCTTCGGCTACGGGCTGGCGGTCACAAACAACTTCGCGATGATCGCCTTCTTCCCGGCGTTCCTCATCGCCCTGATCTGGATCAAGGGCTTCGAGTTCTTCCAGGGGCGTTTCCTGCTGCGGATGCTTGGGGCGGGCCTTGCCGGTCTGCTGCTGTACCTGCTGCTGCCGGCGGTGACCTGGCTGCGGGGGACCCAGGAGGAGGCGGGGTTTGGGACACTGCTGCGCACGCAACTGGCGGCCCAGCGGGCCGCGCTGGCGAGCGTGCCGCCGTTTGCCATCCTGTTGATCGGGCTGAGCACGGTGCTGCCGGTGTTCCTGATGGGGGTCCGCTGGCTGCGGGCCGGCGAGGACACCAGCCGGGCGGGGGTGGTGATGGCCCAGTTCATCACCCGTTTTGTGCACGTGGTGATGCTGGCCGCCGCGGCCTCGGTGTTTCTGGACCCGGTCTGGAGCCCGCGGTCGCTGGGCTTCGGCCGGCCGATGCTGCCGTTTTATTACCTGGCGGCGCTGGCGGTGGGGTACTACGCGGGCTACCTGCTGCTGGTGGCGCGCAAGCCGCTGGGGCGGGCGGCGTACCTGGTCACGCCGGCGTCGCGCCTGGCGGGACGGGCGCTGGCGAGGCTGACGCTGGCGACGGCGGTGGCCCTGCCGGTGGTCCTGGCCGTGCGCAACGCCCCGCACGTCCTCGCCAACCAGGGCCGCGACCTGGCCCGCCTGGCCGAGGACCTGGCCGCCGCCCTGCCGGTCCAGGGGGCCTACGTGATCGGCGATGAACAGACCGACCTGTTGCTGCTGGAGGGCGGCCTGGCCCGGCGCGGCGCCGCCGGCCGCCACGTGTTGCTGTGGTCGCGTCTCATGCCCTACCGGCTCTACCACCATCAACTGCACCGCCGCTACGGCGCGCGCTGGAGCTGGGGGGCGAGCCGCGAGCTGCCCGAGACCATCGCCCCGCAAGGGCTGGCGGTGCTGGTGGCGGATGTGGCCGCCTCGAACCAGGTGTTCTACCTCCATCCCAGCCTGGGCTATTACTTCGAGCGGGTCGAACTGGAGCCCGCCGGCCTGGTCCAGCGGGTGCGCCCCCGGGGCGAGGACCTGGAAAAGCCCCACCCGTTGCCGGAGGAAGTGGTGCGCGCCAACGAAGCAGTCTGGCAGGCGTTGCGGCCGGGGGTGGCGGCGCGGCCGTCGGCCGACCGGATGGCCCCGCTGGAGCGGCGGTACGTGAACGCCTTTTATGCGCGCGGCCTGGCGGCGTGGGGGGCGCGGCTGCAACGCGCCGGGCAGGTCGAAGCGGCGCGGCCCTGGTTGGAGCTGGCCGCGCACCTGAATCCGGCCAACACCGCTACGCGCCTGACCCTCGAATTCAACGACGCGCTGCGGCTGGGCCAGGTGCCACCGCCGGAGGCGCCGTCGGCCGTGGACCTTTCCCGGGAGCAACGCGGCTGGGACCGGCTGGTGGTCGAGGATGGCTTCTTCGACCACGTCCGGTTCACCTACCAGCTCGGCCTGTTGTTTGTGGAAAGCGCCTACTTCCGGCAGGCGCTGGACGAATTCCGGCGGGTGCGCAGCCTGGTGCCGGGCCAGGTCGAGGTGCGGGTCTGGGAACAGGTGGCGCTGGCGATGTGCCGCTTCGCGGCGGGGGATGCCGAGGGGGCCGAAGCCCGCCTGCTGGCCCTGCGCGCCGAGCACCCGCGCCAGGTGAACATCCTCGAGGCGCTCAACCAGATTTACCAGGCCACCGGCCGGCTCACCAACGCTCTCGAGATGTTGCAGGCGCAGATCGCCCTGGAACCGGACAACCCGCGCGCCCTGCTCAACCAGGCTGCCCTGCTCATCCAGCTCAAGGATTACGACCGCGCCCTGCCCCCGCTCAACGCCCTGTTGCAGAAAAATCCCCGCGATGTCGCCGCCCTGCTCAACCGCGCCATCGCCCACCTCCAGGCCGGCCGTCTGGACGAGGCGCAGCGGGACTATGAGGCCCTGCGCGTGCTGGTGCCCGAGTCCTACGCCGTCTATTACGGCCTGGGCGAAATCGCCGCGCGCAAGCAGGACCGCGCCGCGGCGCTGCGGCATTTCCAGACCTACCTCCGCTACGGCATCCCCGATTCTGCGGAGTACAAGGCCGTGGCCGAGCGGGTGCGACAGTTGAAGGCCGGCGGGGCCTAGCCCGCCATGCGGGTCACGCATGTCATCACCCGCCTGGTCGTGGGCGGTGCCCAGGAGAACACCCTGGCCTCGGTGCGCGGCCTGCGGGCCTGTCCCGACCTGGAAGTGGACCTGCTGGCCGGCCCGGCCACCGGGCCGGAGGGCAGCCTGGAGGCGGAGGCCAGCGCGATGCCCGGTCTGTTCACCCCGGTGCCGGACCTGGTGCGGCCGCTGCATCCGTGGCGGGACCTCCGCGCCTTCCTGGCGTTGCGGCGGTTGTTCGGCCGGCGCCGGCCCGACCTGGTGCACACCCACAGCGGCAAGGCGGGCGTGCTGGGCCGGTTGGCGGCGGACGCGGCCGGGGTGCCGATCATCGTGCACACCATTCACGGCCCTTCCTTCGGCGCGTTTCAGGGGGCACCGGCCAACGCGCTGTACCGCGCCGCCGAGCGGTTGGCGGGCCGGCGGACCACGCACTTCGTGGTCGTGGCCCGGGCCATGGCCGAGCAGTACCTGGCGGCGGGCATCGGCCGGCCCGAGCAGTACACCTGCATCTTCAGCGGGTTTGACCTCGAACCCTTCCGCCGCGCCGCCTCCGACCCCGCTCTCCGCGCCCGCCTGGGGTTGGGGCCGGAGGAGGTGGTGGTGGGCAAGGTCGCCCGCCTGTTTCGCCTCAAGGGCCACGACGATTTGCTGGCGGTGGCACCGGAGCTGGTCCGCCGCTGCCCGCGGCTGAAGTTCCTGTTGGTAGGCGGCGGGCCGTGGCGGGAGCGGCTCGAGGCCCGCGTCCGTCGTCTGGGCCTGGCGCGGCAGGTGATCTTCACCGGTCTGGTGCCGCCGGCGGAAATCCCCGCCTGGGTGGGGGGGATGGACGTGGTGGTGCACCTGTCGCGGCGGGAAGGGCTGGCCCGCGCCCTGCCCCAGGCCCTGGCCGCCGGCCGGCCGGTGGTGGCTTACGATTGCGATGGGGCCGCGGAAGTCTGTCGCGAGGGGGAGACCGGCTTCCTCATCCCGCCCGGGGACCTGG
This sequence comes from Verrucomicrobiales bacterium, assembly GCA_037439785.1. Classification (GTDB taxonomy): domain Bacteria; phylum Verrucomicrobiota; class Verrucomicrobiia; order Limisphaerales; family J093; genus DSVZ01. The sequence continues at coordinate 70,520 of JBBIVJ010000002.1, forward strand.
CCCGCCTGCGGGCGCGCCTGCTGGAGCTGGCCGCCGATGCCGACCTTCGGCAACGGTTGGGACGGGCGGGGCAGGCCTGGGTGTGCGCGCGGTTTTCGGTCGAACGCATGGTGGGGGATTTGGTTCAACTCTACCGCCGGCTGGCCGCCGCGGCGGGGTTGCCGGTGCCCGGCGGCGGGGGGGCGGAGGCAGGGGAGCGATGACCTTTCCGTTCAACGTGTACGTGCTGGCGCTGGCGGGGGGCTTTTTCACCACCCTGCTGGCGTTGCCGCTGTGGCGCGCCTGGTGCCGGCGCTGCGGGCTGCTGGACGATCCCGGGCACCGGAAAATCCACCACCAGCCGGTGCCGCTGGCCGGGGGGTTGGCGGTCTTCACGGGCCTGGTGGTACCGCTGGCGTTGGGGGTGCTGGCGCTGGAGCTGGGCGTGTTGGACCTGCCGACGCGCGCGGCCTTTGGGCATGGATTTGCCCGGCGCGCGCCGCAGTTGCTGGTGGTGATGGCGGGGGCGCTGGGGATGGTGTGGCTGGGCTGGCTGGATGACCGGCACGAGTTGAGTCCGGGTCGCAAGCTGGCGGGGCAGGTGCTCCTGGCCCTGGCCGTGGCAGCGTGCGGGGTGCGGGTCACGCTGTTCGTGCCCAGCCTGCTGTTCAGCCTGGGGGTCACCACCCTGTGGATCGTGACGGTGACCAATGCCTTCAACTTCCTGGACAACATGAACGGCCTCTGCGCCGGGCTGGGGGTGATCGCGGCGTTTTACTTCGGCCTCCACGCGGCGGTGGCCGGGCAGTATCTGGTGGCGGCGCTGGCGGTCCTGATGACCGCCGCGCTGCTCGGGTTTCTGCCGTACAACTACCCCCGCGCCTCGGCCTTTCTGGGGGACGCCGGCAGTCACCTGGTGGGCTACCTGTTGGCGGTCCTGGCCATCCTGCCGGACTTCTACTCGACGGCGCATCCGGTGCGGCTGGCGGTGCTTCATCCGCTGCTGATTCTGGCCGTGCCGCTGGGGGACCTGGTGTGGGTGGTGGGGCTGCGCTGGCGGGCGGGGCGGCCGGTGTACGTGGGGGACACCAACCACCTGTCACACCGGCTGGTGCGCCGGGGCCTGCGCCCCTCGACCGCCGTCGCCCTGATCTGGCTGTGCGCGGCGGTGCTGGGGGCGTTGACGTGGTGGTGAAGGCCGCGGGGCGCGGCTGCGGCTTCAGCCGCCGAAGACCCGGCGCGCTTCCTCGAGTTGTTCCAGCGTGCCGATGTCGAACCAGCGGCCGGGCACCGGCCAGGTGTACACCGGCTGGCGGGGATACAACCACTGGATGAGCCGTCCCGGCTGGTCCGGGGGGTTGCCTTCCGCCAGGTAGCGCCGGATTTCCGGCACGACGGGCCGCGGGTAGTAATACAGGGCGATGCCCACCCGCGTGCCACGGGGGTGCCGCGGTTTTTCCTCAAAGTGGCCCAACCGGCCCTGGGCGTCGGTCTCGAGGGCGTTGTACTGCGGCACCAGCTCGGGCCGGCCGACGTCGTACACCGCCAGCACCGGCACCTGTTTGTCCCGGCCGGTGCGGGCGATGCCGTCCACCGGTTCGCTGAACAGGTTGTCGCCGGCCACCACCACCAGTTCGTCGTCCACGCGGTGGTGGGTGAGCACAAAATCCATGTCGCCGATGGCGCCCAACCGGGTGGCCTCGTCGGCGGTGCCGTCGTTGACGATGACGATCTCGGGTCCGGGGGTGCCGGCGGCGCGGCGCGCAGCGGCCCACTGTTCGAAGTGGCCGGCGAAGCGGGCGTTGGTGACGACGTAGGCGCGGTCCAGGTCGGGCAGGTTGCGCAGTTGCGTCAGCACGTGGTCCACCAGGGGGCGACCGGCGACGGGGAGCAGCGGCTTGGGTTGGGTGCGCGTCAGGGGGTAGAGCCGGGTGGCGTAGCCGGCGGCGAGGATGAGCAGTTTCATGAAGTCAGGGAGGCGGGGGTGCGTCGGCCGGCGGGGAGGCCGGTTCGGCCTCGAACAATTCCGGGGCGAGCCGATGGACCAGGGCACGGGAGGGCTCGAGGATGTCGCGGGTGCGGTCGGCGCGCAGGGCTTCGGCGGCGAGGGTGCGGGCCTCGGGGAGGTCCAGGCGGCGGAGCAGGAACTTCACAGCCGGCACCCGGGCGGGAGCGGCGCTCAATTCATCCACCCCCAGGCCCACCAGCAGGGGGACGTAGAGCGGGTCGCCGGCCATCTCGCCGCAGACCCCCACCCAGCGTCCCTGCGCATGGGCGGCCTGGATGGTGTGGTGGATGAGCCGGACGACGGCGGGGTGGGCCGGTTCGTACAGGCGGGCCACGCGGGGGTTGAGGCGGTCCACGGCGAGGGTGTACTGGACCAGGTCATTGGTACCGAGGCTGAAGAAGGCGGCATGGCGGGCGAGGGCTTCGGCCAGTTGCACGGCGGCGGGGGTTTCGATCATGACCCCCACCTCGAGGGTGTCGGACAGGGGATGGCCGGCGGCGCGCAGTTCCGCGCGGCAGGCGTCGAGCAGGGCGTTGGCCTCCAGCAGCTCGTCCAGGCTGGTGACCATGGGGTACATGATCTTGAGCGGGCCGTGACTGCCGGCCCGCAGCAGGGCGCGCAGTTGGGTGCGGAACAGGTCGGGTTGCTCCAGGCAGACGCGGATGGCCCGCCAGCCGAGGAAGGGGTTGCGCTCGGTCTCGACCGCCTGGGCGGGCACTTTGTCGCCGCCCAGGTCCAGCGTGCGGATGATCACCGGGGCGGGGGTCAGGCGGGCAACCACTTCCCGGTAGGCCGCGTATTGTTCCTCCTCGTCGGGCGGGGCATCCGGCCGGTTGAGGAAGAGGTATTCGGTGCGGAACAGGCCGACCCCCTCGGCACCGTGGCGGGCGACCTCGGGCAGTTCGTCCAGGCTCTCGAGGTTGGCCGAGAGGGTGAGGCGGTGGCCGTCCCCGGTGCAGGCCGGCTCGGTGCGCAGCGATTCCAGGCGGGTGCGCAGGGCCTGTTTGCGGCGTTCGAGCCGGGCGTAGCGGGCGCAGGTGGCGGCGGTGGGTTCGACGATCAGCAGGCCCGAGTAGCCATCCAGAAGCGCCTCCTGGCCGGTGCGCAAGTGGACCAGGCCGCGTTCGAGGCCGGTGATGGCCGGCAACCCCAACGCCCGGGCCAGGATGGCAGTGTGGGAGGTCAGGCTGCCCTGATCGGTGGCCAGGCCCAGCACGTGCCGCCGGTCCAGCGCGGCGGTGTGGGAGGGGGAAAGGTCTTCGGCGACCACAATGCAGGGAGCACTCAGGTGCGAGAGGTCGGTCAGCAGTTCGCGGCCCAGCAGGTTGTGCAGCACCCGGTCGGCCACGTCGCGGAGGTCGGCGGCCCGTTCGCTCAGGTATTTGTCCTCCACCGCGGCCAGGGTGGTGATGTAGCGCTGGGTGAAGTCGTGAAACGCCGCCTCGATGCCCACTCGATCCCGCCGCATCGTCTGGAGCACCTCGTCGTGCAGGAACGGATCGTCCAGCACCAGCAACTGGGCGTCGAGGATGCGGGCATCCGCGGCGCCCAGGCCGGCGCTGACCCGCGCCTGGAGGTCGAGCAACTGGTGGCGGGTCTGCAGCAGGGCCTCCTCCAGGCGCCGGATTTCCAGCGGGAAGTCGGCCTCCGTGATGGAGCGACGGGCAATGGGCAGGGGACCGGTGGGGGCCAGCACCCACAGCGGCCCCTGGCAGACGCCCTCGGAGGCGGGCAGTCCGTGCAGGACCAGGCGGCCCAGGTTGTCGTCCAGCGGCGCCGGCACGGCCGTTACTTACCCCGGCCCGGAGGGGCGGGAAAGGCAATTCCCGCCCGGCGCGCGCGGCCGCGTGCCTTGTCAGGGGCGGCGGCCGCGTCTAGCGTGCGGCCATGTTTGAGGCGCTCAGCGGCAAGCTCCAGCAGGTCTTCCGCCACCTGCGCGGCCTGGGGCGGATCACCGAAAGCAACGTGGCCGACGCCCTGCGGGAGGTGCGGCTGGCGTTGCTGGAGGCGGACGTGAACTTCCAGGTCGTCCGCGACTTCCTCGAGGCGGTCCGGCAGAAGGCCCTCGGTCAGGAGGTGCTTCAGAGCATTCAGCCCGGTCAGCAGATCATCAAAATCATCCATGATGAGCTGGTACGGCTGCTCGGGGAGGCCCACACCGCGTTGCGATTGGAGGGCGCGCCGGCGGCGGTGTTGCTGGTGGGTCTGCACGGCTCGGGCAAGACCACCACCTGCGGCAAGCTCGCCCGCTGGCTGCGGCAGCAGGGTGCCTCGCCCTTGCTGGTGGCCGCGGATGTGTACCGGCCTGCCGCCATGGACCAACTGGCCACCCTGGCCCGCCAACTGGACCTGCCCGCCCTGGTGCGGCCCGGGGAGACGGATGTCCTCCGCCTGGCCGAAGCGGCCCTCGAACAGGCGCGCACCGCGGGCTGCAGCGTCCTGCTGTTCGACACTGCCGGCCGCCTCCACGTGGACGAGCCGCTGGTCCAGGAGCTCGTGCGCCTGCGCGACCGGGTGCGGCCCTCCGAGATTCTGCTGGTGCTGGACGCAGCCACCGGCCAGGAGGCGGTGAACGTGGCCACCCATTTCCACCGGGCCCTGGACGTGACCGGGGCGGTGCTGACCAGGCTGGACGGCGACGCCCGCGGCGGCGCGGCGCTGAGCTTCCGGGCGGTGGTCGGCCGGCCCATCAAGTTCGTGGGGGTGGGCGAAAAGCTCGACGCCCTCGAGCCGTTCCACCCCGAGCGCATGGCCCAGCGCATCCTGGGCATGGGCGATGTCGTGTCGCTGGTCGAGAAGGCGGCCGAGGCGGTGGACGAGGAGGAGGCGCGGCGGCTGGAAGAGAAGTTGCGCAAGGGCCAGTTCACCTTGGAGGACTTCCTGGCCCAGTTGCGGCAGATGCGCAAGCTGGGCCCGCTGGAGAGCCTGGTGGGGTTGTTGCCCGGCGGGGCCGAGGCCCTGCAAGATACCGACCTGGCCCGCAGCGAAAAGGAGTTCCGCTGCATGGAAGGCATCCTCTGCGCGATGACCCCGGCCGAGCGGCGCAACCCCGACCTGCTCAACGCGCGCCGCCGCCTGCGCATCGCCCAGGGCAGCGGCGTCAAGGTCAGCGACGTCAACGCCCTGCTCCACCGCTTCCACCAGATGCAGCAGATGATGAAAAAGATGGGCAAATTCCAGAAGCTGCTGACCCGCATGGGCGGTGGGCGGGGCGGTCCGCCGGGGTTGGGCGGTCTGCCGCCGGGGATGTTCCGGCGCTGAGGGGGCGGGGCGGCTCAGGCGTTGTCCAGCTTCACCGCCTGGTGCAGCTCCTCCAGGAAGCGGGGGAGGGCGGACTCGACGCGGTTCCAGTTGGGGATCAGCGGGGCGGAGAGGGGGTCTTCCAGATATTCGCGGGCCGCGCGGCGGATGCTGCGCACGAAGGTCGAGACCGCGGCCTCCTCCTCGTGGCGCGGGTAAAGGAGGCCGTTGATGACCGAGTCGGCGTTGTAGAACCGCAGCGTGTCCTCGGCCTGGCGGTTGTAGGCGCTGAGCAGGGTGTCGAACAGGCCGGCGTCCAGCTTGATGCCCTCGGCGGCCATGCGGTGGAACAGCGAGGCCGCGATGTCCGTGGCCATGCGGTTCAGGCCCTTGTCCGCGTCGCGCGGGGAGATTTCCTGGTGCTTGTGGTCGTAGTTCTGGCAGAGCTCGCTCTGGCAGATGGCCCGCGGGGCGCAGTTGCGGAAGACCTCGGACAGCAACCCCACCTCCAGTGCCCAGTCATGGGGGATGCGCACCCGGCGGACCAGGTCCGCGTCCAGGGCAAACTCTCCGGCCAGGGGGTAGCGGAAGGTGTCCATGTACACCAGGTACGGGTGGGGGCCGAGGATGCTTTTGAGCGCCCGCAGCAGGGGGGTCATCATCAGACGCATGACCCGGCCGTTGAGCCGTTCGGTCACCCGGGCGTAGTAGCCCTTGCAGTAGTCAAAGCCCAGGCTGGGATGGGCCACCGGGTAGATCAGCCGGGCGAGCAGTTCGCGGGAGTAGGTGATGATGTCGCAGTCGTGCACCGCCACCATGCGCGCCTGTTCGCAGGCCAGCACGTAGCCAAAGCAAATCCACACGTTGCGCCCCTTGCCGGCCGCGCCGGCGCTCAGGTCGGCCCGGTCCAGGTGCTCGAACAGCGCCTTCATGCGCGGGCCGTCGTTCCAGAGCAGGGCCGTCGGCTGTGGCAACTGCCCGAACAACCGCCGCGCCCGCTCGAAATCCGCCCGGCGTGTCGCCCCGTCAATGCCCACCACCACCTGCGCCAGGTAGCGCACGGAGCGCAGCTCACGCACGATGTGCTGCAGCGCCTTGGTGCCCAGCTCGCGCACGTGACAGGGCAGCACCAGGGCGATGGGGGTCTCCCGGCCAAAGTCGGCCAGCTCGCGCTCCAGCCGTGGCACGTTCGTCACGCCCAGCCGGTGCAAGGTGGCGATGGCGCCGGTCTGGAAAAAGTCGGACATCGTCGTCAACCCTTCCGCCTCTGGCAGGGGCCGCCGCCGCACACATTCGGGCCGGCGCCGGTCGCCCAGGTCCGGTCATTTTCCGTTCCCCGCGTCCCGTCGGTCAAGGCCGGGGGCGGAAAAGTTTCCGCCGCTGCCGCGCTCATGAGACACTGGCGCCGCCATGCGGCTGATCGTGTTGCACCACCATTTCCGCCCCGGCGGCGTGCGGCGGGTCATCGAACTGGCCACGCCCATGTTGCGGGCCGGCTTCCGCCCTCCGCTGAGCGAGGTGGTGCTGGCGGGGGGCGAAGCACCCGAGACGCCCTGGTGGGACCGGTTTGCCGCCGCGCTGGTGCCGGTGCCGGTCCGCCTGGTTCTCGAACCGGCCTTCGGCTATCTGGCCGGGCAACGCCGCACCCCGGCCGCCGTGGCCCGGCGCTGCCGGCAGGCCCTGGAGCAGCTCCTGGCCGGTAGTCAGGCCGGCGCGGCGGCCGTGTGGGCGCACAACCTCAGCCTCGGCCGCAATCTTCTGCTGACCCGCGAATTGACCCGCGCCTGCGCGGCTCGCGGTGTGACGCTCCTGGCCCATCATCACGACTGGTGGTTCGATCATCGCTGGACCCGCTGGCCGGAAATGCGCCGCGCCGGCTTCTCCAACGTGCGGGCCGTGGCGGAGACCCTCTTTGGCCCGCCCGCCGTGCAGCATCTGGTGATCAACTCGACCGACGCCCGTCTCCTGCGCCCTGCCCTGGGCGGGCGGGTGCACTGGCTGCCCAATCCCGCCTCGCCCGCCGAGCCCGTTCCGGCCCCGCAGCGCACGGCGGCGCGTCGCTGGCTGGACCGGCGGGTGCCGCCGGAGGTGCCGGTCTGGCTGGTGCCCACGCGGTTGCTCCGGCGCAAGAACCTCGCCGAAGCCCTGCTGTTGACCCGCTGGCTGCGGCCGGAGGCCTGGCTGGTGACCACCGGTGGGATCAGTTCGCCCGAGGAAACGGCGTATGCCCGGCACCTGGCGGCGGCGGCGACCCGGCATCGGTGGCCGCTCCGGCTGGCCGTGCTCGCGGGAGGGCGCGCGGACCGGCAACCCTCCGTGCCGGCCTTGATGGCGGCGGCGGAGGTTCTGCTGCTGACTTCCCTGATCGAGGGCTTTGGCCTGCCGTACCTCGAGGCGGCCGCCGCCCAACGGCCGTTGCTGGCCCGCACGTTGCCGAACATCGCGCCGGACCTGCACCGCTTCGGCTTCCGCTTCCCCCAGGCGTACGCGGAGCTGGCCATCCCGCCGGAGTTGTTCGACTGGCGGGCCGAGCGCGACCGGCAGGCGCGGGGCTTCCACCGCTGGCGGCACGCCCTGCCGGGAGCGTACCGACGTCGCGCCGAGCCGCCGGCGTTGTTGGCTGCGGCGGCGCCGGGGCCGATAGCCTTCAGCCGGCTCACGTTGCGCGCGCAGATCGAGGTGTTGGGGCATCCGCCGGAACGGAGCCTGGAAGCGGCGCGCCCCCTGAATCCCTTCCTGGCGGACTGGCGCGAACGCGCGTCCCACGGGCAGTTGGTCCTCACGCCCTGGCCTGTCGGGGCGTCGCGCTGGCTGGGGGGAACGGCCTACGCCCGCCGCTTGCTGCGGGCCTGGCGCGCGGCACGGTGCGACCCCGGCAGCGAGCCGGTGGATGCCGCGGCCTGCCAGGCACACTGCGTCCGGGACCGGCTGCGGGCCGAGCACCTGTACCCGTTGTTGTGGAGTCCCGAGGTGTGAACATCCGCGTGATCATTTGTGACGTGTACCAGACGCTGCTGGCGGTGGAACCCCCGCCCGCGGAGGCCGAAGCCCGCTGGGCGGAGCTTTGTTGGGATGTGCTGGGGGAGGCGCCCGACCTCTCCCTGGCGGCGCTGGACCGGGCTTGCCGGGCGGTGATCGCCCGCGAACACGCCGCGGCGCGGCAGCGCGGAATTCCGTTTCCCGAGGTCTGGTGGCCGGCGGTGATGGCGGAAGTCCTGCCCGCGCTGAACCGGCTTCGGTCCGACGAGCGGGGGGAGTTCCTCTACCGCCACCAACAACTGGTGCGCACGGTCCGGCTCATGCCCGGCGCCGCGGCGGCGCTGCGGGCCTGGGACGAGGCGGGCCGGCTGCTGGGGCTGGCCTCCAACGCCCAGCCCTACACCTGGCGCGAGCTGGACGAGGCCCTGGCCGGGGCGGGGCTGAGCCGGGAACTGTTCGCGCCCGACCTTTGTTTCTGGTCCTGCCTGCACGGCTTCAGCAAACCCGACCCCCACGTGTTCCGCCTGCTGACCGCGCGGCTGGCCGCCCGTGGCATCGCCCCGGCGGAAACGCTGATGGTGGGCGACCGCGAAGACAACGACCTGGCGCCGGCGCGCGCGCAGGGCTGGCAAACGTGGCGGCTGGGACCGCCGGCAGCGGAAGGCGCAGCCGGCGGTGACTGGCCGGCCTTGCAGCGCTGGAGCGAAGAACGGTGAGGGAAGCTGCCTGAAGGCCGATGCCGGATGCCAGATGCCGGTAGCCCACGTGGTCACGCGGTGGGGCAGGGTGGTGCGGCCGTGCCGATTGCTGGCCATGCCGGCCAGAGGCCTGCACCCCAAGGAGAAGGTCGAAGGCCGGATGCCGGGGGAGCGGGAAGAGAAGCGCGAGCAGCGGGGAGTCAGAGGTCAGAACAGGGGGAATCCGGACTCCCGGCCTTTGCCTTTCACTTTTCACCCTTTTCGGTGTTGCCGAGTTTCGGCTCGGTCCTGCCGGTCCGAAGACCCACCGCGGACACCCGCGACGTTCGGCGCCCCGGAACCCGCGTCGCGGTTGCCGGTGGGGTGGGGGACCGGTACGCTTTGCCCCATGCATCCACTGCATTCCCTGACCGGGTTGGCTCTGCTGGCCGGGAGCCTGGCGCAGGCCGAGGACCTGCACTGGCCGCAGTTCCGCGGCCCGCGCGGGGACGGCCACACCACCTCGACCGGCCTGCCGTTGCACTGGGGCGAGTCCAGCAACGTGGTCTGGCAAACGGCCATCCCGGGCAAGGCCTGGGCCTCGCCCGTGATCTGGGGCGACCAAATCTGGCTGGCCAACGCCACCGAGGATGGCACCGAGTTGTCGGCCGTGTGCGTGGACCGGAACACCGGCCGGATCGAGCGGGACCTGAAGCTCTTTCACGTCGAGAACCCCCAATTCTGTCACAAGTTCAACAGCTACGCCTCCCCCACGCCGGTGCTCGAGGAGGGCCGGCTTTACATCACCTTCGGCTCGCCGGGCACGGCGTGCGTGGACACGCGGACCGGCCAGAAGCTCTGGGAACGGCGGGATTTTGTCTGCAACCACTACCGCGGCGCCGGCTCCTCGCCCATCGTGTACGGGGACCTGTTGATCCTGCACTTCGACGGCAGCGATCGCCAGTACGTGGTGGCGCTGGACAAGCACACCGGCCGCACGGTCTGGGAACGGCCGCGCTCGATTGACTTCCAGGACCTCGATGCCCAGGGCCGGCCGATGATCGAGGGCGACCTGCGCAAGGCCTTTGCCACACCGCAGGTGGCGGTGCTGGACGGCCGGCCCACGCTCCTGAGCCACGGCGCCAAGGCGCTGTATGCCTACGACCCGCTCACCGGCGAGGAATGGTGGCGCGTCGAGGAGCGCAACAACCACTCGGCCAGCACCCGGCCGGTGGTGGGGCAGGGGCTGGTCTTCGCGCCCAGCGGCTTCGCCAACGGGCAGTTGATGGCCATCCGCCCCGGCCGGCCGGGCGAGGTCATTGACGCCAACGCCCCGGCCCGGACGGACACGCAGTTGCAGGTGGTATGGATGACCCGTCGCGGGGTGCCCAAGAAGCCCTCGCTGGTGCTGGTGGGGGATTTGCTCTTTGGCGTCGAAGACGGCGGCGTGGCCACCTGCTGGGAAGCCCGGACCGGCCAGGTGGTCTGGAACGAACGGCTCGGCGGCAACTACTCGGCGTCGCTCCTGGCGGCGGAGGGGCGGGTGTATTGCTTCAGCGAGGAGGGCAAGACCACCGTCGTGGCCGCGGACACCCGCCTCTTCCAGAAGCTGGCGGAGAACCAGCTCGGCGACGGCTTCATGGCCTCGCCGGCGGTCTCCGGCCGCAGCCTCTTCCTGCGCAGCCGCACCAGGCTCTACCGTATCGAGGCGCCTCCCACCGGCCGGTGAACGGCGCCGCCCGCGCCCGGCGCAGCGGTCGTCGGCGTCAGCGACCCGGCTCGTCCTGGGAACACTCCGCGCAGACACCCCCGCCTTCCGTCCCTTGCCCGGCCATGAACGCGAATCCTTCTTCCCCCGCTCCCGCCGGCGGCCGGCAGGCCGTCCTGACCGTGGTGTACGGCACGCATGCCGAACGGCTGGACTTCACCTTCGCCAGTTTCGCGCAAAACCCCCATCTCGAACTGCACGCCTTCGTCCTGGGTGACCGCCTGCCCGCCCGGCAGGTGCCCGGCATCCGCTACCACCTGCGGGCGCCCGACCCGGCCTTCTCCCATCCGATGCGCGATGCGGACTTCCGCCGCTGGCTCTTCCTGGACGAGCTGGAGGTGGATTATGCGCTGGTGGTGGACGGCGGAGATGTGTTGTGTCTCCAGCCGCTCCCCCCCCTTCCCGACCTGCTTCGCGGAGCCTGTTTGGCCGGCTGCGTCGAGCACAAGGGCGGCCGGCACCTCGGCGGCGGGGCTTACACGACCAACTACCTCAACGCCGGCGTGACGTTCTGGAACGTGCCGGCGAGCCGGGAGCTGCGCCGGCAGGTGATCGAGCGGGGACGGACCCGCTTCCGCAACCTGGTGGACGATCAACTGGCCCTGAACGAAGTCATTCACGCTCGTTTCTTTGACCAGGTCACGATTTTGCCCTGCCACTACAACTACCGCGCCTCCCTCGGGCCCCGGCCGCGCGGCTGGGCGCGGACCTCCAGCCTGGACGGCATCCGCATTTATCACAACCGCCACTGGATCGAAGCGGCCCGGCGGCTGCGGCCGGTGCCGCCGTGCGCGGAACTGAGCCCCCTGGCGCCCGACCCCGGCCCGCTCCGCCCCTGGCAGCAACGGTGGCGACGCTTCCTGACCCGCTGGCGGAAGGAAGGGTACTGAAAGCGCGGCTTCCGGGCGACCGGGGAAAAGCGAAAGGCCGAAGGTCGAAGTCCGAAGCTCGAGGGATGGAAATGGGGAATCCAGGAGGGCAGGAACTGAGGTGGGGAAGCCCTTCCCCGCAGCCGCCGCGGTGACGCCGTGGACCGCCCTGCGCCGGATCACGCCGGCGGCAACCTGCCGCCTGCTTGCTCCCGGCAGCCCCGCGAGGACGCGGTCCCCTCAGACGCGGCCCCGGCTGGTCAGGGGAGGGGCGGCGTCTCCACCGACCCTGGCTGCCCCCGAAGGCCCAGACCCCAGACCCCAAACCCCAGACCCGAGATCCCAGACCCCAGACCCGCACCTCAGCTTCGCCGTCGGCGCTGGGTGAGCACCGCGGCCACGATGATGACGCCGGTGAGCATGAGGCGGCTGGCCTCGGGCACGGCATTGATGCTCAAAATTTTCTCCAGGTAGCCGATGGTGAGCGTGCCCAGCAGGGTCAGGCCGATGCCCCCCCGGCCGCCGGTCAAGGGGGTGCCGCCGATGACCACGATGGCGATGGCGGTCAGCTCGTAGCCGGCGCCCGCTTCGGGGTCGCCCTGCTGCTCCTGGGCGGCCTGGCAGATGCCGGCCACTGCCGCCAGCAGCCCGCTGGCCGCGTAGGCCAGCACCTTGGTCCGCACCACCGGCACGCCCGAGAGCCGGGCCGCCTCCTCGTTGCCGCCGATGGCGTAGAGTTCCCGCCCCCAGCGGTGTCGCGCCAGCAACAGCCAGGTCAGCAACGCGCACGCCACAAAGATCACCGTCACCACCGAGAGGTTGTCGCCCAGGATGCGGCTGTCGATGAACCGGAACACCCCCGGCACCGGCACGTAGCCGTAACTGCCGTCCGGGTTGCGCACCGCGGTCGAGACCTTCATGCCGCCGGACAGGGTCTTGGCCAGGCCGCGGGCGAAGACCATCATCGCCAGCGTGGCGATGAAGGGCTGGAGGCGGAAACCGGCGGTGAGGCCGCCCGCCACCCCGCCGCACAATGCCCCCAGCGCCAGGCACACCGGCACGGCCAGCGCCGGAGTCCAGCCCTGGTGGATGCTCAGCAGCGAAAAGCTCACCGCCACCAGCGCCAGCACGCTGCCCACCGCCAGGTCAATGCCGCCGCTGATGATCACCAGCGTCATGCCACACGCCAGGATGCCGAAGACCGACGCCTGCCGGAGCGCGTCGCGGTGAGTACCGGCCTTGAAGAAGGCCCCCTCGGCGTGAAACACGCAGCCCAGTACCAGTACCAGCACCAGCGCCAGGAACGCCCGGCTGGCGGGATTGGCCCACCACCGGCCCACCCCGCCCCGGCGGGTGACTTTCGCCGTGAGGCTTGCGAGGGTCATGTTCCTCCCATGGCGGCGGCGAGCACGCGTTCGGGCGTGGCCTCGGCGCGGTTGAAGTGCGCGGTCAGGCGCCCCCGATGCAGCACCACGATCCGGTCGCTCAGGGCCAGCAGCTCGGGCAGTTCGGAGCTGATGAGCAGGATGGCCAGGCCGCGTGCGGTCAGGTCGTGCAAGAGCTGGTAAATCTCGCGCTTGGCGCCCACGTCAATGCCGCGGGTCGGCTCGTCCAGCAGCAGCACCCGCGGCCGGGTCTGAAGCCATTTCATGAGCACCACCTTCTGCTGGTTGCCGCCCGAGAGGGCCTCCACCTCGAGGTCCAGCGACGCCGCCCGCAGCGCCAGCCGGGCGCCCAGTTCGCGGGTGACGGCCCGCTCGCGGGTTGGCTGCCGCCAGCCGCCCGGCGCCAGGTGCGGCAGGTCGGCCAGCGTGGTGTTGGCGATGATGGACAACGGCAGCACCAGCCCCGTGGTCTTGCGGTCGTTGGTCAACCAGGCCAGGCCCTGGTCAATGGCCCGGCGCGGGCCGGCGAGGTCCAGCGGCCGGCCGTCCAGCCAGACACGACCGCTCACCGCGCCGTGCCCCGCGCCGAACAGACCGGCAAACAGGTCGCTGGCGCCCGAGCCCTGCAACCCCGCCACGCCCAGGATTTCGCCCGCGTGCGCCTGCAGCGACACCTCCCGGACCACCGCCCGGCCGCCGCGCCAGACCGAAAACTCCTCCACGAGCAACCGCTCGGGACCCGGTTGCGCGGCGTGGCGGGGGAATTGTTCCTCGACCTCCCGGCCGACCATCCAATTCAGCAAGCGGGCGGGGGGCAACTCCGCTGCGGGCGCGGTGCCCACGTGCTCACCGTCCCGCAACACGCAAAGGCGGTCGGCGATGCGGCCGATTTCCTCCATCTTGTGGGTGATGTACACCACGGCGCGGCCGCGGGCCTTGAGGTCGGCGATCAGGCGGAAGAGCTTTTCCACCTCCGGCGCGTTGAGGGCGCTGGTGGGCTCGTCCATGACGATCACCCGCGCGTCGCGCGCCAGGGCCTTGGCGATCTCGGTCAATTGCTGCTGGGCCAGGGGCAGGTCCTTGACCCGCCGGACCACGTCCAGGTCCAGCCCCAGTTGTTCGAGCAGCCGGCGCGCGGCCTCGCGCTGGGCGGTGCCGTCCACAAACCCGTATCGCGTCCGCGGGCGGCCGAGGAAGATGTTGTCGGCCACACTCAGGGTGGGCACCAGCGACAGCTCCTGGAAGATGATGGCCACGCCCAGCGCCGCGGCCTCGAGCGGCGAACGCGGTCGGACCGGGCGGCCGGCAATCTCGATGGTCCCCTCGAAGTCGGTGTGCACGCCGCCGAGGATTTTGATGAGCGTGCTCTTGCCGGCGCCGTTTTCGCCGGCCAGCACCAGCACCTCGCCGGCGAACAGGTCCAGGTCCACCCCGCGCAGCACCGTCACCGGGCCGAAGCGCTTGCCGATGCCGCGCAGGCGGACCAGCGGAGTGGCGGCAGGGGGGGCAGCGGCGGCGGGGAGGGCGGCCATGCGCGGGGCGGAGAACTTCAGGGCGCGGAAAGAGGCGGCGGCGCGTGGGCCGGCCGACCGTGCACGCGCGCGTAGGCACGGCAGAAAGGGCAGAGGCGGGTTTCCACGCGGCGGACCCAGGCAAAGGCCGCCCCGCGCTGGTGCCGCCGGGCGGAGCGGCAGACCGGGCAGTGCCGGCACACCGCCGCCAGGGCGCGGTCCAGGCGGGAAGGAGGCGGGGCGGGTTGCATGGTGGCGGGACTTGCCGGGCCGGCGCAGCTCAGGCCTTGAGTTCGTGCAGCGGAAAATCCCAGGCCTCGGCCCGGCGCATCATTTCCTCCCAGGTCACTTCCTGGCCGGCATGGGCGGCGGTGCGGCCGAGGATGGTGGTGAGGTTCGAGCGCACGCTGGGGGCGACGGTGGGGTTGGTGAAATCGCCCTTCACGATGGCGTCGTAGAAGGCGGCGATGTTCCGCACCGCGCCGTCCTGGTAGAGGTTGCGCGAGTCGCCGTTGAAGGCGTCATCGCGGGTGCGCAGGGTGACCTTGCCGGCGTAGTGGGTGTCCACCGTGCCCTCGGTGCCGTAGGCGCGGCACAGGATATCGTCGTAGCCGTAGCCGAACTGCTTCGAGCTGAAGCTGGCCAGGACGTTGCCGGGGAACCAGAAGATCACCGCGAAGTGGTCCCAGCAGTTGCCCAGATACGGTCGGGCGCGGCCGCCGGTGCCGTAGGCCTTGAGGGGGGCGGTGTCGGTGAACCACGTGGCCACGTCCAGCGAGTGGATGTTCTGCTCGGTGATCACGTCGCCGGACAGCACGCGGTCAATGGCCCAGGCGCGCACGCGGGCCTCGGCGTCGCGCCGGCTCTTGCGAAACTCCTCGTCCATGCCCTGGAAGTACAGGTCACACTGGTAGCCGACGTCCAGCGAGACCAGCCGGCCGATCTGGCCGGCGTGGAGGCGGCGGGCCACCTCCTGGTAGGCCGGGTGAGCGCGGGTCTGGAAGTCCACCAGGAAGGCGAGCTTGTTGGCGGTGGCCTGGCGGCCGCTGGCCTCGATGCGCTGGCAGCCGGGCACGTCCACGGCCAGAGGCTTGGCCAGGTACACGTGCTTGCCCGCGGCCACGGCATCCGCCGCCTGCATGGGGTGGAAGTAGGGCGGGCTCTCGATGGCCACGGCGTCCAGGCCGGGTTGCTCGAGCAGCTTGCGGTAACCGTACAGCCCGCTGTACCGGTGGGCGGCCGGGACCTGGAACTGGTCGCCCGCGGCATGGGCGCGGTCGGCGAAGTAATCAAACACCCCGGCCAGCCGGTAGCCGCCGTGCTTGAGGAACAGGTCGGCAATCCAGCGGCCGCGCCCGCCGCAGCCGATGAGGCCGAGGTTGAGCCGGGGGCCGGCTTCCGCGGCGCGGGCGGCCGCCGGCAACAGGGACAGCCCCGCCGCCACGGCGGTCGAGCGGTGGAGGAACTGACGGCGGGAAACCCGGCCAGCCGGGGGGGTGGAGGGAAGGGCGGCGTGCTTCATGGCGCGATCAAATCCCGCGGCCGCGGGCCAGGCAAACGGAAAGTCAGCACGCCGTGGTGGCCGGAGTTTCGGAGCGGTGCTGTCCCCTTTACCCGGCCCTCGACCTTCGACCTTCGACCTTCGACCTTTGCCCGGGCCTGTTTGTCCACCCCGCTTGCGCCGGCGGCCGGGCCGTGCACGTTGCACGGTCATGGACCGTGCCCCGCATCCGCTCCGGCCCGGCGATCCGGCCCCCCAGTTCAGCGCCATGGCTCAGACCGGCGAGACCTATTCGCTCGACCGCCTGCGCGGCCGCTGGGTGGTGCTGTATTTTTACCCCAGGGACATCACGCCGGGCTGCACCGTCGAGGCCTGCGGCTTTCGCGACCGCTGGGAGGCCCTGCAGGCCGCCGGTGCCGTGGTGCTGGGCGTCAGCGCTGATTCGGTGGAGTCGCACCGGCGCTTCGCCCGCTGGTTCCGGCTGCCCTTCCCTCTGCTGGCCGACCCCGACCGGCGGGTCATCCGCGCCTACGGCGCCGGGCGACGACTGCCGCTGCTGGGCGGTCTGGGGCTGGGCACTCGGCGCATGACCTGCCTCATCGGGCCGGACGGACGCATCGCGGCGGTCTGGCCGCGCGTACGCGCCCGGGGCCACGCGGCGGAAGTCCTGGCCACCCTGCAACGGCTGACCGCTGCCGACCGGCCGGGGTGAGCGCGCTGCCGGTTGCGGCGGTGGACTTCGGCGACACCTTGCCCTTGTGCACAGGGACGCACCCCACATCGTTGTGCTCGGGGCCGGCTTTGGCGGCCTGAACTTCTGCAAGGCGTTTCGCCACCCGACCGCGCGGGTCACGGTGGTGGACCGGCAGAACCACCACCTGTTCCAGCCGCTGCTTTACCAAGTGGCCACCGCCGGACTCTCCGCGTCGGACATAGCTGAGCCGGTGCGTGCCATCCTCGCCCGTCATCGCGGGGTGACCGTGTTGCTGGACGAGGTGCTCGAGGTGGACCTGGCCGGTCGCCGGGTGCGCGGCGCCCGGCACACCCTCGGCTACGATTACCTGGTCCTGGCCCTGGGAGGGGTGACGAGCTACTTCGGCCATCCCGAGTGGGAGGCCCACGCCCCGGGCCTCAAGACCCTCGAAGACGCCCTGCGCATCCGCCGGGATATCCTCCTGGCCTTCGAGAGGGCGGAGGCGGAGCCCGACCCGGCCGAGCAGCAGCGGCTGATGACAGTGATCGTGATCGGCGGCGGCCCCACCGGTGTGGAACTGGCCGGCGCCCTGGCCGAACTGGCCCGCCATGTCCTGCGGCCCGATTTTCGCCGCGCGGACCCCGGCCGGGCCCGGGTGATGCTGCTGGAGGGCGGCCCGCGGCTTCTGCCCGCCCTGCCAGCGCGCCTGTCCGAAAGCGCCCGCCGTCAGCTCGAGCGCCTCGGCGTCGAGGTGCGGCTCCGGGCCCGGGTGCGCGACCTGCGCGCCGGGGAGGTCGAGCTGGAGGACGGTACCGTCCTCCGCGCCGCCAACCTGCTCTGGGCTGCCGGCGTGGCCGCCTCCCCGCTCACCGCGCGGCTGGGCGTGCCGCTGGATGCCGCCGGCCGCATCCGCGTCCAACCCGATCTCAGCCTGCCCGGGCACCCCGAGGTGTTTGCCATCGGCGACATTGCCCACGTGGAAGGTCCGGACGGCCCGCCCGTACCGGGCGTGGCGCCCGCCGCCATGCAAATGGCCGGGCACGTGGCCCGTCTGCTCCGGAGGGAACTGGCCGCGCCGCCGGCCGCGCGGCCGCCGCGCCCGGCCTTCCGTTACCTCGACAAGGGCACCATGGCCACCATCGGGCGCTCGGCGGCGGTGGCCCACATCGGCCCGTTCCAGTTCAGCGGGCTGCCGGCCTGGCTGGCGTGGTTGTTCGTCCACCTGCTGTTTCTGGTGGGGTTCGACAACAAGGCCTCCGTGCTGCTGCAATGGGTGTACTCGTACTTCACCTACCGCCGCGGCGCGCGGATCATCCTCGGTGCGCCGTCGCCCCGGCCGGCCCCGCCGCCGGTGCCGGAGCCGCCCGGAGCAGTGCCCACACGCGCAGGGTCTCGGTGACCGACCAGGCCTGGGCGTCGCAGCCCCGCGGGGTGTGGGGGGCGTCGCCGTCCAGCAACTCGGGCAACTGCCCCCGACAACTTTCCGCCAGCAGCGGCCCGGTGCTGCCCAGGTAGGCGCGGGCCGCCGCGAGCGCGGGGGGCGAAAAATCCCACGCCCGGACCAGCGCCTCACAAAAGACCGGGAGCAACCACGGCCAGGCGGTGCCGTTGTGGTAGGCCGGCTTGCGGCGCGTGTCCTCGTCGCCTTCGTACCGGCCGCGGTAGGGCTGCCGGGGGTCGCCCAGCAATTCGCCGTGGCGACCGCGGATTTCCAGCGGCGGCTCGACAGGGAGCGGCGCCAGCGTGCGCAGCCCGCCGGGCACCAGCAACCAGCGCCGGGCCGCCCCGACCTGACGCCGCGCCCGCGGGCCGCGCACCAGCCCCAGCGCCACCGGCAGGAGCGCGTTGGGTCGGAGCGCATCCTGCGGCGTGGCGGTGCTGGCGGGTTGCCCCGGCTCTGCCAGCAACACGTCCGCGTACCAGCCGGGCTGTTCCAGCCAGAACAGGCGCTCGAGATGCTCGGCCGCCCGCACTGCCAGGGCCTCCCACGGCCCGGCCACCGACGGCAGGTCCAGGCGGGCCAGGTAGCGCAGCAGGCGAATCCACAGCGCTTGGATTTCGATCGGGTAGCCCTGGCGCGGCGTGCAGGCCGGATGGTTGGTGTCCATCCAGGTAAAGTGGGCCGGACTGAAGACCAGCGCCGAGGCCGGGTCCATCCGCAGACCGTTGGGGGTGCCGCGCACGTAGCCGGCGGCGATGGAGTGCAGCACCTGCGCCAGCGAACGACCGGTGTCGTCCACGGTCGTGGCCGGCCAGGCTCGCCGCGCCGCTGCGTCCGGCAGACGGTCCCCGTATTCCTCGCAGGCCAGGCCGAACCAGAGCGGGGCATCTGCCGTGTCCCGATTCGAGGTGTCGGTGCCGAAGACCGCGTTGGGGAGGGTGCCGTCCCGTTCCCAGCGGGCCTGCTGCAACAGGATGGACCGCACCGCGTCGAGGCGCCCGGCCGCCAGCAGGCCGCGGCAGGCAATAAGGGTGTCTCGCCCCCAGTCCAGAAACCACGGGTAGCCGGCAATGACCGTCAACCCCTCGCCGCGTCGCACGACGTAGGCCGCAAGGGCCTGCCGCAACCGCCCCTCCCAGGATGGCGGCTCGCGGCCGGCCGGCTCGAAGGCGCGTGCCACCTCGGCTCGGGGGGGCTCCTCCGGGTCGGCGCACATGGTCAGTGTGACCGTTTCCCCCGCGGCCAGGGGCAGCTCAAACCAGCCGGGGCTGTACGCGTCGCCGCTGCCCTCGAGCCCGCGGCTTTGCTCGATCGGGTGGGGGATGTGAAACACCCATTCCGGCTGCGGGTGGTACTGGCCGGCGCTGGCGCGGACGAGCAGCCGCCGGTCCGGGGCGGGCGTGAAGGCAAAGCCCGGCTGCCCTGCCAACGGCGCCGTATGGGCGCGGAAGTGCGCGTCCAGTCCGGGATGATGCTTGGTCTCGTGGTGGAAGTTGCGGTCCTCGAGGTCCACGCGGACGGTCAGGCGCACATCCGCCTCCGGCGGCAACGGCCGGCCCTGGGGGGGCGGGCTGGCGGGGCGATGAAACCGCAGCACCGTGCTGTTGCGGCCGGTCACCATCGCCGCTGTCAGGTGAATCTCCACCCCGCGGCCGTCCCCGGCATGGGCCAGAAACCGCCAGCGCGGCGGCGGACCGACGTCGAACGCCAGCAAGTTGTCCGCATTGAGCGGCGACAGAAAGCTGTCGGCATTGACCCAGACGCGGGCCTGCTTGGCGAAGATGTGCCGGTCCACCGGCACCTCCGGATGCAGATTGGCCCCCAGCAGGCAGTCGTACTTGGACTCGATGGCGCCCCAATCCACCGCCAGCCGGGCCATGCCGCCGCGGCCGTTGGTGAGCAGGACCCGCCCCTGGCCGGGCTCCGGTGACGGTATCTCCGGCTCCGGCGGCAGGAAACGCACCCGGCCCTGCGCCTCGCCGGGCCTGTCGCCGTAGGACTCGAGGTCCAGGCGAGCCTCTGCCGCCGCCTGCCGCGGGGCGAACAGGGCGGCGTGGCCGGTCTCAAGGGGGGTGGACACGGCGTGGCGCGGCAGGGGGTCGCCTTCCACGGTCAGGGTGGCGCGGAACGGTACGCCCAGGCACACCAGCAGCCAGTGACCCGGCGACACGAGCAGCACGCGGCTGCGGTCGGTAGGCGTCCACTCGACCGCGGCCGGGTAGCTCGAGGGCAAGGGTTCGGGCGGGGTGCGGAGCTGATCGGCGGTCGGCTCGGCCGGCAGCTCGGCCAGGGCGGTCAGGCACGCCACCGGGTCGCGTGCCAGGGCTGCTGCCCAGGCGGCGAGATCGGCCAGCCCCAGCCGCTCAACGGGGAAGCGAGCGCTCAGGGCCTGTAGGGCCAGGGCCTCGCGGGCGCGTTGTGCGCGGTAGGCCTCGCCCGCCAGACCGCGCGGCTGGGCGTCCGCGCTCAGACAGTAGGCACCGGCCGGGGGGAGGGTGAAGCGGACGGTTGGTCCTTCCCAGATCGCGGGCGGGGGCGTCTGGCCCAGGAGGTCCACGGCCGGGGGCCGGTCCGGTTCCGCGGAGCCCGGTTCGGCCAGGCGCGCGTGCGTGCGGGCGCCGGGGTCGAGGCGGAATTCGTGCGGCTGGTCGGGGTCGGTGTTGACCAGCACCAGCACGGCGTCCCGGCCGTCAGCCGACTCGCGGGCCAGCGCAAGGATCGGTGAGGCCGGCGGGCTGAGCCGCGTCAGGCGGGCGCCGTCGAAGAAGCAGGGATGGTGAGCCAGGAGGCGGTTGAGGCGGCCCAGTTCATCCACCAGGTGGTCGGGGTTGCCCCAGGCCAGGCCGCGGCTGGAGTGGACGTTCACGCGCTCCGGCGCAAGCCACTCGACCCCGCAGGTGAAGCCGAAGGCGCCCGAGACGCTGCTCAGCCCGCAGAGCCGGTTGCGCAACAGTGACCAGGCGCGGCCGCGGGCGGCAAGGCGGGGGTTGTCGTGCGTCTCGCTGTAGTGCACGTAGAGGCCCACGCGCGCGCTCTGGCGCAGGGCGTAATCGAGGTAGTCCGCCACCTCGCGGCCCGAGTCATTCTGAAACAGCTCCGAGTAGGCCCATTGCATGCCGCCCTCGGTCAGGAGCGTCTCGGTGGCCTCCCAGGAGCCGCCCAGGCCCTCGAGCAGGAACACCGTGTCCGGGAACTCCCGTCGCACCCGCGCGGTGAGGTACAGCCAGACCGGCAGGGGGACCTTGTAGCCGGCGTCGCAGCGGAAGCCGTCCACGCCCCGGCGGCACCACTCGACAAAAATTTCGCCCAGCTCGCGGCGCAGGGCGGCGTGGCGGTGGTCCAGTTCGACCAGGTCTTCCCAGACGGTGCCCCAGGCGCCGGGGCTGACGAAGCGGCCGGAGGCGTCGCGCACGAACCATTCGGGGTGCCGTTCCTGAAAGGTCGAACCCCAGCCGGTGTGGTTGATGGCCAGGTCCAGGATCAGCCGCCCGCCCAGGGCGTGTACCGCGCGGGCCAGCTCGCGGAACTGGTCCACGCCGGTGGTGCGGCCGTCGAACTCGACCAGCGCCGGGTCAATGGCCAGGAAATCCTGCGCCGCGTACGGGCTGCCGAACCGGCCGAAGCGCGCGTAGGTGGTGGGGGTGGGGTTGACCGGCAGCAGGTGCAGGATGCGGCAGCCCAGGGTCTGAAAGATGTGCGGCAGCTCGCGCACCAGGTCACGGAGCTTGCCCGAGGGGGGGATCACGGTGTAGCCGGCGCCCTCCAGCGCCGCGATTTCCGCCGCCGGGGCCGGCGGTTCGGTGAGCCGCGCGGTCTTGTTCGGGCCGAACATGCGGGGGAAGGCGCAGTACAGGAGATTGGCCGTGCGGCACCAGGCGGGCTGGACGTTGACCCCGAAGTCCGGCCCCTCCGGCCAGTGCAACCAGCCGCGCGGGTCCACCGCACACGCCTTGGCCCGGAACCAGCCCACCTCGGCCAGCGGCAGCTCCAGGACCCACTCCTCGCCCTCCCGCTGCATGGGGATGTCCCGCCAGGCGCAGAGAGTGGGCGGCTTGCGCCGTTCGACCGCCGTGAGCAGTTCTTCCCCCAGCACCGCCCCGCGGCCCAGGTTGGTGCGCAAGCTCGCCCGCCACCCCGGCGGCCACGGCCCGGGCGGATCGGTGCGCAGGGTGAACCGCAACCGGTCCCCGACGAAGCCCACGCGCCGTTCGCCCGGCGCCGGCGTCTGGATCAATCGCACGGCCATGTGCGGCGGGAGTCTCCGGTGTGCCGTCCGGCCGCGCAACCCCGGCCGCGATCCCCGCGGCCGCCGAACCGGTTCGGTCCGGCCTGCCCCGCGTCTTCATGCGCCGGCGGAAGCGGTCGCCGCCGGTGCGGCACCAAAGCGCTGGTGCAGGACCCGGGCGCGGTAGGCGAAGATGCGTGCCACGTCGCGGCGGACGAACAGGCGGTTCACCCAGGCGCCGCCCCGCGGCCAGTACCGCACGCGGTCCACACAGAGCGTGCCGCCGTCCTGTTCCTCGAAGCGGTGGGTGTGATGCCACAACCGGTACGGGCCGCGCACCTGCACGTCCACAAACCCCGCCGGCGGGTCCCAGACCTCGATGCGGGTGCGCCAGCGCAGCGGCACGCCGTGCACCCGCAGCCGATAGTCAATCAACGCCCCCGCCCGCATCGGGATCGGCAGGGGCGTGAGAATCTCGAAGTGCAGCCAGGGCGGGGTCAGGTCTTCCAGATTCCGGGCATCGGCGAAAAACGGAAACACCTCCGCCCGCGGGCGCGGCAGCCACAACGCTGGTTCCAGGACTTCCTCACGCATCGGGCCGGAAGGTGCGCCGGGCTCCGGCGCGCGCAAGCGGCCGCCGGCCCGGCCGGTTGCCGACCCGGCCGCCGATGCTAGTCTGCACGACATGGCGACCCCGCGCGCCGCCAGGGTTCCTTCCGCTCCGCGCCATCTGGTCCTGATCCTGGGCGATCAACTGGACCCGGCCAGTGCGGCCTTCGACGGCTTTGACCCTGCGGTGGACGTGATCTGGATGGCCGAGGCGCGCGAAGAGTCCACCCACGTCTGGTCGCACCTCGCCCGGAGCGCGCTGTTTCTGGCGGCCATGCGGCATTTCCGCGACGCGCAGCGTGCGCAGGGCCGGGTTGTGCTGTACCGCGAACTGGATGCCGCGGACCACACGGGCACGCTGGCCGGGGAGTTGGCGGCTGCGGTGCGGGCGCTGCGCCCGCAGAGGCTCGTCGTGGTCGAGCCGGGAGAATGGCGGGTGGCGGAGGCGCTGCGGCAGACCGCGCGGGCGTGCACCGTGTCGCTGGAGGTCCGGCCGGACCGCCACTTCCTGTGCAGCCGGGAAACGTTCGCCGCGCATGCCGCGGCCCGCCGGCAACTGCGGCTCGAGTTTTTTTACCGCGAGATGCGCCGGTGGCATCGCGTCTTGATGGAGGGCGGGGCACCCGCCGGCGGGGCGTGGAACTTCGATGCCGCCAACCGTGAGAGTTTCGGCCGTGCCGGCCCCGGTCGCGTGCCGCCCCCGCGGGGCTTTGCCCCTGACGCGGTGACCCGCGAAGTGCTCGGTCTGGTGCAGCGGCAGTTGACGGGGCATCCGGGTCGGCTGGATCGCTTTGACTGGCCGGTCACGCCCGCCGAGGCCGGGGCGGCGCTGGAGGATTTCATTGTCCACCGGCTGCCGCTCTTCGGCCGCTATCAGGACGCCCTCTGGACGGGTGAGCCCTGGCTGTATCACTCGCGGTTGTCGGCGGCCCTGAACCTCAAGCTGCTCGACCCCCGTCGGGTGCTGGCCGCCGCGGAGGCCGCCTGGCGGCGCGCGGGGCACGCGCCGCTGGCCGCGGTCGAGGGGTTCATCCGCCAAATCCTGGGCTGGCGCGAGTACGTCCGCGGGGTCTATCACCTCTTCATGCCCGAGTACCGGGAACGCAACGCCCTGGGCGCGGACCGTCCCCTGCCGCGGTTTTACTGGACCGGCGAGACGGACATGAACTGCCTGCGGGAAGTGATCGGCCAGACGCTCGCGCTGGGTTACGCCCACCACATCCAAAGGTTGATGGTGACGGGGCTTTTTGCCCTGTTGCTCGGCGTGCGTCCGCAGGAGGTTCACGCCTGGTACCTGGCCGTGTACGTGGACGCGGTCGAATGGGTCGAGCTGCCCAACACCCTGGGCATGTCCCAGTACGCGGACGGCGGGGTGATGGCCTCGAAACCCTACATCGCCAGCGGCCGCTACCTCCAACGCATGAGCAACTACTGCGCGGGCTGCCGCTACGACCCCGCGCTGGCCGTCGGGCCGCGGGCCTGCCCTTTCACCACCCTGTACTGGGACTTCCTCCAACGCCACGAGTGCCGGCTGCGCCCCCACCCGCGGCTGGGCATGCAACTGCGCAACCTGGCGCGCCTCGGCGCCGCCGAGCGGGCGGCCATCCGCCTCCAGGCCCGGGCCGTGGCCGCCGCCTGCACGTCCTGACCTTGCCCTGTCCATGAGCACCTCCCCCTCCCTTGTGTGGTTCCGGCTCGATCTGCGCCTGAGCGACAACCCCGCCCTGCTGGCAGCGGTGCGGCGCGGCCGGCCCATCCTGCCCGTTTTCATCTGGGCCCCCGACGAAGAAGGCGCCTGGCCGCCCGGCGGCGCCTCGCGCTGGTGGTTGCACCAGTCGTTGAAGGCCCTGGCCGCGGACCTGGAACAACGCGGCTCGCGCCTGATCCTCCGCCGCGGGCCGACGCAGCCCACGTTGCTGCAACTGGCCCGCAGCACCGGCGCCGGCGCCGTGTTCTGGAACCGCCGCTACGAACCGGCCCTGGTCGCGCGGGACACCCGCCTCAAGGCCGCCCTCCAGGGGGCGGGGCTGGAGGTGGAAAGCTTCAACAGCGCCCTGCTGTTCGAGCCCTGGACCCTTGCCAACCAGGCCGGCAAGCCCTTCCAGGTGTTCACCCCCTTCTGGCGCCATTGCCTGGCCCGGGAGGAGCCGCCCCTGCCCGAGGCGGCGCCGGAAACCTGGCCCGCCCCCGCCCGCTGGCCGAAATCCGAACCGCTGGCCGCGCTCGAACTGGAACCGCGCATGGACTGGACCGCCGGGCTGCGCGCCGCCTGGACGCCCGGCGAGGCCGGCGCCGCGGCCGCCCTGCGCCGGTTTGCCGAGCCCGGGTTCAGTGGCTACTCCGAACACCGCAACCGCCCCGACCTGCCCGGCACCTCGCGGTTGTCCCCGCACCTGCACTTCGGCGAGATCGGCCCGCGTCAGGTCTGGCACGCCCTGAAGGACGTGGCGGTGCGGCGGGGTCAGCCCCCCAGCCTGTGGCGGCGCAGTCAGTTCGTCTCCGAGCTGGGCTGGCGCGAGTTCGCCCATCACCTGTTGTTTCACTTCCCACACACGCCGGAGCAGCCGCTGCGACCGCAGTTCGCCCGTTTCCCCTGGCGGCAACATCCCGAGGGCCTGCGCGCCTGGCAGCGCGGCCGGACCGGTTACCCAATCGTGGACGCCGGGATGCGCGAACTCTGGACCACCGGCTGGATGCACAACCGCGTGCGGATGATCACGGCCTCCTTCCTGGTCAAGGACCTGCTGGTGGACTGGCGCGAAGGGGCGCGCTGGTTCTGGGACACCCTGGTGGACGCCGACCTGGCCAGCAACACCCTCGGCTGGCAGTGGACCGCCGGCTGCGGGGCCGACGCCGCGCCGTTTTTCCGCATCTTCAACCCGCTCAGCCAGGGCCTGAAGTTCGACCCGCACGGCGACTACGTGCGGCGCTGGGTTCCCGAGCTGGCTTGCCTGCCGGCCGAGTGGATTCACCAACCCTCGGCCGCCCCGCCGGAGGTGCTGGCCCGCGCCGGCGTCGAACTCGGCACCCAATACCCGCGGCCCATCGTCTCCCACGCCATTGCCCGCGAGGTCGCGCTCGAGGCCCTGGCCCGCATCCAGGCCCCGCGCTGAAGGCCCCGGTATGCCGTGGGCCGCTTGCGGGGGGGCGCCGGCCGCACCGGGGCGGGGAGTCAAGGGGAGGCGCCGGCGGCAGTGCCGGCCGCGCCCGTGATCACCAGGTTCACCCTGGCGCGCGCCTCCTGGCCGGCAGCGAGGTTGCGCCCTAACAGGGAGAGGTAGATCGAGTAGTGCGGTTCGGTCTGGTGCGGCATGGCCAACGCAAAACAGTCTTCCGGCGTGGCGTCGAACGTGGCCAGCACCCCACGACCCCACGCGCGGCGGTGGGCGCGGATGACCGGCCCCGCCAGTTCGGCGGGGAAGCTCCAGGTCACGGGGTGGGGCTCCAACTGCCAGCGGCCGTCTTCGGCCAGAGCTCGGGCCGCAGCGTCGCGCGGGTACATCTGCCACTCCCCGCGTTCGCGCGTGGCGTGGGCAAAGACATCGTCCCGCGGCCCCTTGACCAGGACAAAAGCGTTGGAGAAGGCGGGGTCGAAGTACGACGCCAGAAAGACCTCGAAACCGCGCAGCGGCTCCCGCGCGCCGACCCCCAGTTCCACGCTGAGGATGGCCGGGCGCAGAATCCGGTACACGGCCCTCAGGCTGAAGGGACGCTCCGGGTCCTCGACCCAGCGCACCTCGACGCTGCCCTCCTCGCGGGCGGTGGCGACGCTGGGCCAGTCCCAGGCCCCGGCGCCAAACCGCCGGCCGTTGGCAAAGACCCGGTAGGCACTGAGCAGGCCCTTGCTCTGGTCCAGCCGCGCCCCCGTGGGCTCGTGCACCACCTCGGTCAGGCCGAGGGAGGCGCCGCCGGCATGGAGCCGGCCCCGCAGCACGCCGGTGTGAAACACAAAGCCGCCGAGGCCGTCCGGTTCGAAACGCAGCCGCGCCTTGACGTCCGTGTCCGGTGCGGCGGGGACGGTCCGCGGGGCGACCGGCCGGGAGCGGTCGGTCTCGGCCCCCGCCAAGGAGGTCAGGAGGCCGAGCCAGCCCAGCAGCGCGAGGCGTTGGCCCCAACCGCGCGGGCAGCGGCGGAATCTCGTGGCCATCGAGGGGAGAAGTCGGGCAGTCATGCGGGGCAGGTTGCCTGAAAGGAGCCGCTTTGTCAGGCCGGTTGGTCCTGCCCGCCGCGGCATATCCTTTCCAGAAGGCCCGGCCGGTACGCGGAGGAGAGGGCAGCGGGCGAAGGGGTGAAAGGTTGAAGCATGAAAAGAGAACGGCAGCCTACAGTCCGGGGTACAAGGTGGAGCGCGCCGCGCGAAAGAAGCTGGCGCCGGGCGGACCGGCCGGCCAAAGGCGGAAGGTGCGAGGGGTGGCGCAGATGCCCTCGCCCGGCGTTCCTGCAGACTTCTGGCACCTGACTTCGGGATGCTCCCGGTGCGCGCCCCACGCCCCGTTTCTCCCGCCGGCGTGGGGGAAACCCCGCTTGCCAAGGGGGAGGGCTGTTCTTTTTAATCCGCTCGTGGTGCAGCAGCAAACCCTCCGCGAGGTCGTCCGCTTTGCCGGCATCGGTCTCCACAGTGGTCAACGGGTCAACCTGGCCTTTTGTCCGGCGCCGGCGGGCAGCGGACTGCGCTTCCGGCGCGTGGACCTGGAAGGGCGGCCGGAAATCCCCGCCCGCCTCGAGCAGGTGGTGGAGACCACCCGTTCGACCACCCTGGCCAGCGGGTCGGTGAAGGTGCAGACCGTCGAGCATGTGCTGGCGGCGCTGGCCGGTTGCGGCGTGGACAACGCGGTCATCGAGCTGGATGCCAACGAGCCGCCCATCGCCGACGGCAGTGCGCGCGCCTTCACGGAGCTGATCGAGAAGGCCGGCCTGGTGCCCCAGGGTGAGCCCCGCGAGCCGTGGACCCTGAGCGAGCCCGTCCAACTGCAGGCGGGCGAGTCGTTCATGAGCGCCTTCCCCCATGACCGGCTCAAGATCACCTGCACCAGCGCGGACCGGGCGGGGCGCTTCACCCAGTTTCAAAGCGCGGAGATCACCCCCGAGACCTGGCGCAAGGAACTGGCCCTGGCCCGCACCTTCTGTTTCTTCGAGGAGATCGAGTACCTGATCAAAAACGGCCTCATCAAGGGCGGCAGCCTGGAAAACGCGGTGGTCATCCGGGATGACGCCGTGCTCACCACCGAGCCGCTGCGCTTCCCGGACGAGTTTGTGCGGCACAAGGTGCTGGACATCCTGGGCGACCTGTCCCTGTTGGGACGGCCGCTGCAGGCGCACGTGGTGGCGCTGCTGCCCAGCCACGCGGCCAACGTCGAGCTGGGCCGGCAGATCGCGGCCCAGCAACGCCGTCACGCCCTCGCCCTCGAGGCCTTCAGCCCGCCGCCTCCCGCCGCGCCCGCCACGGCCGACACACCGGTGCTGGACGGGGCCGAGCTGGACGCCGATCAGGTGTTGCGGATGCTGCCGCACCGCTACCCGTTCCTGATGGTGGACCGCGTCACCCGCATCAGCGGCAACCAGATTTCGGTGCTCAAGAACGTCAGCATCAACGAGCCGTACTTCCAGGGGCACTTCCCCGGCCATCCGATCATGCCCGGGGTGCTGCAGCTCGAGGCCGTGGCCCAGGCCGCCGGCATCCTCATGCTCCGGCAGGCCGAAAACGCCGGCAAACTCGCCTACTTCATGTCCGCCGAGACGGTCAAGTGGCGCAAACCCGTCCGCCCCGGCGACACCCTCAAGATTGACATCGAACTGACCAAGACCCGCGGCAAGATCGGCAAGGCCCGCGGCGTGTGCACCGTGGCGGGTGAGGTGGTCAGCGAGGCCGAGGTGACCTTCATGCTGGTGGACCGGCCGTGACCCCGCGTCCTTGCCCGCCCCGCCCGGGTGCCGCCCGCCGCCCGCCTTTGCCGCCATGATTCATCCCACCGCCCTGGTTCACCCCCGTGCCCAGTTGGGCGAGGGCTGCGAAATCGGTCCGTACTGCGTGATCGGGCCGGGTGCGGAACTCGGCCCCCGCTGCCGCCTGCACAGCCACGTGGTCATTGACGGCCACACCCGCCTGGGCGAGGGCAACGAGGTCTTCCCCTTCGCCAGCCTCGGCCTGCGCAGCCAGGACCTCAAATGGCAGGGCGGCCTCACGCGGGTGGAAATCGGCGACTTCAACATCTTCCGCGAAGGCGTGACCGTGCACAGCGCGACCGCCGACGGCCAGGTGACCCGCATCGGCTCGCACAACGCCTTCCTGGCCTACGCCCACATCGCCCACGACTGCCAGGTGGGCAACCACATCATCATGTCCAACTTCGCCGGCCTGGCCGGCCATGTGGTGATCGAGGACCATGCCGTGCTGGGCGGCTACGTGGCCGTGCACCAGTTCTGCCGCATCGGTACCCTGGCCATGCTCGGCGGCTGCACCAAGGTCCGGCAGGACGTCGCCCCCTACATGCTGGTGGACGGCGACCCCGGCGAGACTCGGGGCCCGAACCTGGTGGGCCTGGAGCGCCGCGGTGCGTCGCCGGAGGCCCGCGCGGCGCTCAAGCAGGCCTACCGCCTCCTGTTCCGCACCGGGCTTGCCCTCCCCAACGCCCTGGCCCGGATCGAACAGGAACTGCCCCCCCTGCCGGAAATCCGCCACCTGGTCGGCTTCGTGCGCGCCTGTCAGCGCGGTCTTTGCCGCTGAGCCGGCGCGGCCCTTCCCCCGAGCCGGCCATGAGCCCCCGCGCCCGTCATCTCGAAGCCGTGGCGTTGCTGGTGCTGGCCACCGCCTGCTGGTCGCTGAGCTTTCCGGTGATGAAGGCGATGACCCTGGCGCAACAGGCGCTGCTGCCGGGCGTCAGCACCTGGTTCACCTCCGCCCTCTGCGTGGCCTACCGCTTTGCGCTGGCCGCCGCCGGCCTGGCGCTGGTGCTGGGCCGGAGCCGGCGCGGCCTGACCCGACTCGAGGTCGAGCAGGGGGTCGGCCTGGGACTGTTTGGCAGTGGGGGGCTGCTGCTGCAAATGGACGGTCTGGCCTGGACCGCTGCCTCGACCTCGGCCTTTCTGACCCAGTTCTACTGCGTGCTGATCCCGCTGTGGTTTGCGCTGCGGTATCGGCGCCGGCCCTCCGGGCGCGTGCTGGTCGCCTGTGGGGCGGTGCTGGTGGGAGTGGCGGTGCTGGCGGGCGTGAACTGGCGCGAGCTGCGCGCGGGCCGGGGGGAGATCGAGACTCTGCTCGGTTCGGTGCTCTTCACCGGGCAGATTCTCTGGCTGCAGCGCCCGCTGTATGCCGGCAACGACGTGCGGCGCTTTTCCCTGGTGATGTTTGTGGTCATGGCCGTGGCGATGCTGCCGGTGGCGGTGGCGTCCACCCGCCAGCCGGGGGACTGGTGGCGGGCCTTCAGCACCCTCCCCCTGCTGGGCTGCCTGGCCACACTGGTGGTTGTGTGCACGCTGGGCGGTTACCTGCTGATGAACCGCTGGCAGCCGGAAGTACCCGCCACCCAGGCCGGCGTCATTTACTGCGCCGAACCGGTCTTTGTCAGCCTGCTGGTGCTGTTCCTGCCCGGCTGGCTGGCGGGCTGGCTGGGCGTGGAATACGCCAACGAACAGTGGACCGGCCGCCTGCTGCTGGGCGGTACGCTCATCACCGTCGCCAACGTCGTCCTCACCCTCGCCCCGCCCCCGGCCGAGCATCCCGCCGCGGTCCCGCCCTCCCCGGTGGTGGTCGCGGGCGGGACCGATCCGGCGGCGGGCTCCGCCGGCAACGCAGACTTGCCACCCCGGCCGGAAGGGTGTTGGATGGCGGTCAACACCGATTCGACCCATGTATCTGACCGGCATCGGCGATGAAGCGGGTGCGTCCCTGGACGCGCAAATCCGGGCGGCCCACGCCCTGGGCTGGAAGACCCTCGAGTTGCGGACGGTGGAACTGCCCGGCTTTCCCCGCGCCAATCTCCACGATCTGCCCGACGCCGCCTTCGAGCAGGTGGTCGAGCGTCTGCACGCTGCCGGCCTGGGGGTCTGTTGCTTCGGCTCGACCATCATGAACTGGGCCAAGACCGTCGAGACCCCCTTCGAGGTCACCCTCGAGGAGGTCGGACGCGCCATCCCGCGCATGCAGCGGCTGGGCACCCGCCTGGTGCGCATCATGAGTTTCAAGCCGGCCGACGACGCGGACCGCACCCCGCCGGTGGTCTTCGAGCGGGTGCGCGAGGTGACGCAGCGTATCCTGGCGGCCGGCCTGCAACCGGTCCACGAAAACTGCATGAACCACGGCGGGATGAGCGCGTGGCACGCCCGGGAATTGCTCGAAGCGGTCCCCGGCCTGGGCTGGGTCTGGGACACCGGCAACCCGCTGTTCAACCCGGACCGCAGCCAGCCCCGCCCCTGGCCGCGCCAGGACCCCTGGACCTTCTACCAGCAGGTCAAGCCCTGGATTCGCCACGTCCACGTCAAGGACGTCCTCTGGGACGCCACCGCCCGGCGCGAGCACTACACCTGGCCCGGCGAAGGCCACGCCCGCGTGCGCGAAGTGTTGCGTGACCTGCTGGCCGGCGGCTACGACGGCGGCATCTCGATCGAACCGCACATGGCCGCGGTCTTCCACGACCCCACCGCCCCTACCGCCACCGCCGAGGCGCAATTTGAAAACTTCGTCGAGTACGGCCGCCGCCTCGAACGCCTGATCGGGGAAGTCCGGGCCGAACCGGCGGCCGACCGCCCGGCACCGTCCGCCGCCTGAGCCGCGGTCCCCGCGCGCGGCCACCTCCGGTCCTTTCGGGCTGGCGGACCCGCACAACGCGGGCAACCTTTTCCGCGTTGTGGTGTTGGCAGTCCTCGACAACGCGATCCGCCGACCATGAAAACCCGCCCGATGATCCTCGGTGCTGCCGCTCTGGGCGCGGCGCTGGGAGGCCTTACCGCCCTGTCCCGCACTCCGCCCGCGACCTCGCCCCCGGACGCCGCGGCGGAGGTCGAACCGGTCGAAGAGCCCGTCGCCGCCGAAAACAGCTCGCCCGCCGTCGAGGACAAGGCGCCCCCGGCCAACCCCTACGAGGCCATCGTGACGCGGAATGCCTTTGGCCTCAAAGACCCGCCCCCTCCGCCGCCCCCGCCTGCCCAGCCGCCTGAGCCTCCGGTCAACACCGGCGCGCTCAAGCTGACCGGCATCACCACCCTCCTGGGCAAGCGGGCCATGTTTGTCTTCAACGACGGCAGGACCAACATCGTCTCCGACCTGGTCCGGGAGGGGGAGCGCGACCGGTTCATCACCAACCTCGAGGTCCTCGAGATTGACGCCCAGGCACGCACGGTGAAGGTGCTCTTCGGCGGCGAAGAGTTGCGGCTGGACTTCGTCAACCACGGTCTGCGCCCGCCCACCAACGCGCCGCAACCGGCCGTGACCCGGGTGGCCGTGGCCCGGCCCGGCCAGCCCGGTGCCCTGCCGCCTCCGCTACCCACGCTGCCTCCCACCGCCGGCAACACGGCCTTCATCGCCACGCCCCCCAACGCCACGCCCGCCGGGGCGGTCCGCAACCTGCCCGTGCGGCCGACGCGGCTGGGGCAAAGCCAGCCCGTGCACACCAGCGCGCCGGCCGAGAACGCTCCGGCGGTACCCGTCGAGGTCCAGTTGCAAATCATGCTCGAGCAGCAGCGCGTGGCCCGGGAGTTGAACATCGAGCTGCCGCCCATCCCGCCCGCGCCGAACCTGGGCGTGCCGGGGGATCACTTGGTCCCGCCGTCGTTGCCGGGGATGAATCCTCCTCAGTTGCCGGGGATGGGACCGCCGCAGTTGCCCGGCCTGCCCGGGACGCCGTGAGCCGGCTCAGCGCGGCGGCCCGCCCCCCCACGGCAGACGGTGGCGACGCCACGTGGGCACCCCGCCGTCCGCCGGCAGCAGGACCTCCAGAAAGCCGCCGTCCTTGAGCAACTGACAGCCGCTCAGCGAAGGGCACAAACGCACCTTGAACGGCCGCCAGCCCCGCGCCTGGCGCAGGGCACGCGTCATGCGGTGCAGGGCCTGACCGGCCCACCGGATTTCCGGCATCCCGGCCAGGAGGCGGCTTTGCCAGAAGATGAGGTCGGAGTGCAGGTGGCCGATGACCGTTGCCTCCAGTCGCCCCTGCCAGTCGGCGAAAGGGGTCTCGGCGGCCAGAAACGGCAGGGCGGTGGGATCGTGACAAAACAGCAGCAACCGCCGTTCGGGTTCGCGGTTAGCCAGCGCTGCTCGGACCTCCTCGAGATGCGCCGCGCGCAACGCTCGCCAGCGCGGACGCTCCTCCGGCAGCGTTTCCGCCAGGTACACCGGCAGGGCCAGCAGCGGCGAGGCCACCCCCAGCAACGTCCACGTCCCAAGGTCCACCCGCCAGAACGGCTGCAGCCCCAGTTCCCCCACTGCCCGCTCCCAACTGGCCAGCCGCGGCCCGCCCACCCCGCCGGCCAGGCTCATCTTGCCCGGCTCATGGTCGCCCAACCCCGCCGTCAACCGGCCGGGAAAACGCCCCCGCAACCGTTCCAGCACCTCCCGCGCGCTCTCCGCCGCCGCCGCGTCGCTCACCCCCACAAACGCCGAGTCACAGGAATAATCGCCGTTGGCCACGACCCGATCGGGGTCCCCCGCCGCCGCGCAGAACCGGTCCAACAACGCATTGTGTGCGAAAGGGTCCGCCAACCACACCACCCGCCGCCACAGGCGCACCAACGCCCGGGAAAGCGGATGCCGGATGACCCGGGTTTCGTAGCCGCGCCGTGTCTGCTCGGCTGCACCCGCGAAGTGCACGTCGCTGAGCACCACCACGCGGAACGCGGCACGCCGGCTCATCAGTTTTGCCTTCCCACCGGCGGCTTCACCCCCGACGCCCCGGAGCACAGGAGCGGTGGGCGCTCAGGCCACTGGATCAGGGGGCCGGACAAACAAAAAGCGCCGGCCCACGGCCGGCGCCGATGCCCACGGGCAGGGCCATCGGTCCTCAGGCACGCCGGCGCCGGGCCAGCAGGGCCGCCCCGCCCAGCAGCAGCAGCGAAAAGGTCGAGGGCTCGGGGATGACGTCTATGAACGAAGTGCCCACCCGCAAGTTGTCCACGGACAAGACGCCGGGGGCGCCGCGGTTGGGATTGACCCCGGAAGTGCCCTGCCGCAGCGCGAAGGACAGTGTGCCGGAGGAAAACGAAAAGGGGTCGCTGGCTGTCACGCTGCGGGAGGACTCGTCCACGGGGTTGACCCAGAGCGTGGTCTGGCCGGTGGCCAGGTTCAGGCGGACCGCCACCTCGTAGGTCACGCCCAGGTCCAGGTCCTCGGGGTATTCGATGGTCGCGCTCTGCGTCCAGGTCTCGTTGGCGATGGCCAGGCGGAACTTCTCTGGCGCGGCCCCCTCGGTGTTCGCACCGATGCGCGAGTAAAACTCGTTGATCGTGCTGCTCTTGAAGTGGGCGAAATACGAGCCGGAGGTGTAGGTGCCCTCGTTGACGGGCAGGGAGCTGAAGTTGACCAGGAAAGCCGCGTAAAGCTGGGTCGGGTTGTTCGTCGAGGGGTCAATGCCTGACGACAACGCCCGGTTCACGTCTTCGCCTCCGCCGACGAAGTTGGCCTGGTTGATCACCGCCGCGCCCGAGGAGACGTTCAGCGGTCGCTCGCCGCCGCTGTGGGTCACCCAGACATTGGTGGCCACCTGGCTCAACTGCCCGTCCGGATAGCTGAACGATTCCTGGAGCAACACCTCCGCTTGAAGGGGCAGGCTCATCGCCCCTGCCGCCAGCAACACTGCAAGTCCTGATTTCATGGAGACAAGGTCCCCGTGGGTGGGGGAAAAGGTTTGGTTTCGGTCTGTCCGCATGTTCCCGTGCTGACGGCCCCCATCTTGGCAACCGTCGCGCGGGTGGCAAGAAAAAAATGGGGACGTTGCTTTGCCAGGGGACAAGCTTGAGTCGGCGGGGACGCCGACCCTCCCCCGGGCGGGGGAAGGACCGCGGCCTCGCGGACCAGCGGGCGAAGGTTGGCCGTGGTAACCACGGTCGGCGCGGCGGGGTCAGGACAGGGTCAGAGCCGAGGGAACGCCGGGTTGGTGGAGGCGGTGGGTGAGGCGCTGGACCTCGGCGAGGGGGATGAGGCCCTGCTGGACCTTTTTCCAAGCCTCCTCGCGCAGGGAGCGCCAGCCGTGCTGGCGGGCGGCGGCGCGGAGCCGGGTGGTGGAGACGCCCGGCCCGAGCAGCTCAGCCACGGCCTCGTGCATGACGAAGAACTCGTACACGGCCACGCGGCCGCGGGTGCCCTTGCCGCCGCACTCGACGCAGCCGCGCCCCCGCCAGGCGCGCAGGTCGGTCTCGGCCAGGCGCAGGGCGCGGGCCATTTCGGTGCGCAGGGCGGGGTTGGCCAGGTCGGGATCGGGGTCGGCGCACTGGCGGCAGACGCGCTGGGCCAGGCGTTGGGCGATGCTGCACACCAGGGCGGAGCCCAGGGGGAAAGGGTCCACCCCCATGTCCAGGAGGCGGACGACCACGTTGAGGCTGTCGTTGGCGTGGAGGGTGGAGAAGACCAGGTGGCCGGTCTGGGCGGCGCGCACGGCGATCTCGGCGGTCGCGGAGTCCCGGATTTCGCCGATGAGAATGACGTCCGGGTCGTGCCGGAGGATGGAGCGCAGGCCGGTGGCGAAGGTCAGGCCGATTTCGTCCTTGGACTGGATTTGGACGATGCCCTCCAACTGGTACTCGACGGGGTCTTCGATGGTGATGATTTTGCGGCCCTCGTCGTTGGCGTTGGCCAGGACGGCGTAGAGGGTGGTGGTTTTGCCCGAGCCGGTGGGGCCGGTCAGCAGCACCAGGCCCTGGGGCAGGGCGGCGAGGCTGCGCATCAGTTCCTCCTGCGCGGGTTCGAGGCCCAGCTCGCGCAGTTCGAGCTGGAGGCTCTGGCGGCCGAGGATGCGCAGGCAGACCGCCTCGCCGTGTTTGGTGGGCACGATCGAGACGCGCAGGTCGTAGTCGGCGCTCTCGGTCTTCATGGTGATGCGGCCGTCGTGGGGGAGGCGTTTTTCGGCGATGTTCAGGCCGGCCATGATCTTGAGGCGGGAGACCAGGGCGCCATAGACCTGGCGCAGGCCGGGAGGGGTCTTGACCGGCTGCATCAGGCCGTCCACGCGGTAGCGGATTTTAACGTGGGCGAAGTAGGGCTCGATGTGGATGTCCGTGGCACCCAGCCGGAGGGCATCGGCCAGCAACTGGTCCACGAAACGGGTGATGCCGGCGGTGATGCGGGCGTCGTCCTCGCCGGCGTCAATCTGGAAGGCCACGTCGGCCGAGGCGTCAGTGGCGGTGCGCTCTTCGCCCAGGTGCTGGAGGGTCTCGGCCCCCAGGCCGAAGTGCTGGCGGATGACATGCCGGTAGCAACTGGGGGTGGTGAGGACCGGGCGAATCTGGCGGGTGAGCAGGAGGCGCAGGTTGCCCAGGTCGGTTTGGCGGGGCGGTTCGGTGAAGGCCAGGGTGAGGGTGTCGCCCTCCAGCGCCACGGGCAGCACCCGATGATGGTGGATGACACTGGCGGGCAGGATTTGCTCGTCGGGCAGGCCGGGGGGGAACTGGTAATTGCACAGGTCCACGAATTCCAGGCCGTGCAGCTGGGCCAGAGCGGCGTAGGTCTCCGCTTCGGAGGCGAAGCCCAGCTCAATGATGGCATGGTGTTGCGGGGTGCGCAGGCGCTTCTGGCGACGGCGCACCAGTTCCAACTGGGCGGCGTCGAGCTTGTCGGCGGCGAACAGCACTTCACCCACCTCGCGGCGGGGCGTCTCCGAGGTGCTCATGAGGCGGGGACTTGAAGGATTTTGGTCACGTTGAACTCGAGCACGTTGGTGGCCCCGGCCGCGTTGGTCAGGATGACCGACCGGCGCTCGATGCGGTGGACGTGATGGTCCGCCACCACGCGTGCTCCGGCGGTGAAGGGGCGGACGGCGTCGTTCACCTGCAGGAAGGCGCGGCGCTCCCCCGCGGAGCTGTCCAGGTAGCCCTGATACGTCAGCGCCACCGGCCGGGTGGTGGGCGGCGGCGGTGGCTGGAAATAGCGGGTGAAAAACGGATTGGGGGCGTTGCTGGTCGCAGTCAGCGCAGTGAGGGCGGGGAGCGCAAACCACGCGTCCACCTGGGCGGAGGTGGGCCAGTCTTCCCCCGGCCGGCCGGGGCCGTTGCCCAGGGGTTTGAGTTCCGGCAGCCGCCCGCCCAGGTTCCAGACCGTCAGGCCCAGCAACCCCGTCAGCACCGCCAGCACGGCCAGGGCGAGGAGCAAACGTCTTTCCAGCGTGGACCACATCGGAGGTCAGGGGCTGAAGCCCGGTTCGAGGGCGGCCGCCCCCGGCGCGGACAGGGGAACGGACTCGAGGGGGACCAGGCCGGAGATGACCAGCTCGGCCCGCACCTCGGCCGGGCGGTCGGGGGCGGATTTGCGGAGCCGGGCATGGGCGAGGAAAAGCGGGGGCTTGTTGGTCAACACCCCCGCCAGCCCGACGGCGTCCAGCTCCGGCCCGCGCAGGGGCAGAGCGGTGAGCAGGCGGCTCAGCGGCTCCATGGCTGCAATCACTTCCATGCGCATGGGCAGTTCCTCGTAGAGCCGGCGGCCGTCCTGGAGGGCGCGGTGGGAGACCGGCGGCAGTTGGGCCAGCTCCGGCACGGCGGTGACCTGGCAGTGGATGGTGGCCAGCAACAGGTCGCGCGCGAAGGCCAGCCGCGCCCAGAGCAGGGCGGGCTCGACGGTTTCCGGCGTGCGCACCGGCAGGCCGTTGGTGACGGCGGGAGCGAGGGTCACCTTCCGGCTGCGGGCCAGTTTCATGAGTTCCTCGGCCAGCCGGATGCGCTCGTTTTCGTAGTCAATGATCCGGAAGGGGGCCTGGATTTGGTCCAGCACGGTCACGGGCAGGCGCAGGCGCTGCTCGACCTGTTCCCGCAGCGTGGCCAGCTCGGTGGCGGTGTGGCGGAGGGCGATCAGCGCCTCGGGGAGCCGGTCCTGGGAAAGGCCGGCGGTGGCCTCGCTGGAGCGGTTGGTGGCGGCGAAGCTTTCCCATGCCTGCCGCAGGGGGCGGTCCAGGGCGTCGGCCCGCCGGACGAGGGTTTGCAGGCCGCCGACATAAACGGCGCCGGCCAGCAGGGCACCCAGCACGGTGAACTCCAGCAGCCAGGAGCGCCGGGGCGGGGGAGTTGGGGGCGGGGCCATGAGTTCAGGGTCCTGCGGCTGAAGTGCCGGCCGGGGCCGTGGCGGCTCGGCCGGGGCCGGCGGGTCGGGCCGGCGGGTTCAGGGCGCGGGGCGGGGGAAGGGTGCGGCCGGCCACCTCGAGGGTCAGGGCGAAGAGACGGTTGGACACCGCCACGCCGGGGTCCACCAACTGTTGCCGGCGCTCGTCGGGAAGGGCGTCCACACGGCGGAACAGGACATGGCGGCGGAGTTGCGCGGCCACGTCGCTGAGCAGCCGGCGCAGGGCCTCGCCCTCGGCGGGGATGCACAGCTCGGTGATAAATTCCCGGAGCGGGGCGGGGCCGGGGAGGTTGGTGCTGGCCGGGGCGTTGGTGACGGAGCGCGGTCGGGGGGCAGGGGCCGGGACGAGTTCGAGTCGGGAGGTACCGGCCTGGTAGCTGGGGGCATCGGCGAAGAGCACGTACCAGAAGGCGTCGTTGGTGCGGCTTTCGCGGACCGCGGCCAGGGCCTGCAAGGTTTCCCAGGTCTGGCGTTGACGGAGCAGCACCGGGTACAGGCGCTCGTAGTCGAGATTCAGGGCCCGGTAGGTGCGGTCAATGTCCAGCGCGGTCTGCAGGGCTGCCTCGCTGCGCCGGGTGAGGTCGCGTTTGTGTTCGATCCAGGCGCGTTTTTGCAGGATGCCCCCCGCCAGAGCCCCGGCCAGCAGGAGCAGCAGGGTGACGTTGACGGTAAGCACGGTGGTCAGGGCGCGACGCCGGCGATGGAGCGCGCGGGCCGGAGGGGGCAGGAAAGAGAGGCCTGCCGGGGCGCGGCGCAGAACCAGGAGGGCGGCACCGTAGGCGACCAGGTAATCGGCCATGGGCCAGGGGTGG
The DNA here is from genome assembly GCA_037439785.1 of Verrucomicrobiales bacterium. Classification (GTDB taxonomy): domain Bacteria; phylum Verrucomicrobiota; class Verrucomicrobiia; order Limisphaerales; family J093; genus DSVZ01. Next base: position 109,468 of record JBBIVJ010000002.1, read on the forward strand.
CCGGCGGTGTGGCGGGCTTCCCAGGGCTCGAAGCGCCAGTCCGCGGCCTGGTTGAGGCGGGCCAGCAGCTCAGGATCGGTGGCGCCCAGGCCGCAGAGAAAGCCGCGGAAGTCGGACGAGTTGAGGCCGCTGTCCGGGTTGTCTTCGAGCCACTCGGTGAGCGCCAGGCGAATGCCGGCAGCCCAGTCTTCCAGGGCGCCGCCGGGCCGGCCCGGGGGCAGGGTGGCGTCCGCGGGCAGGGACACGCCCCCAACGGGGCGCCCCAGGGCGGCCTGGAGGTGGCTCAGGCCCAGGGGGACCGTGGCCGTGCCCACGCCCTGGCCGTGGGCGATGATGGCCACGACGCTGTTGCCGCCGCGCAGGTCCACGAGCAGGGCGTTGCCGCCGGCGGGAAGCAGACGGGCGGCGGCCGCAAACAGCGCCTGGCCGCTGGGAATCACGTCGGCCAGGTCGGGGGGTTCCGCGCCGGCGGTGTCGGGGGTGGGGGTGAAGCGTTCGAGGAGCCCTTCCAGTTCCTCGCGTTTGCAGAGGTTCAGCCAGTACGGGGCGGCCAGGCGGCCCCAAGGTTTGAGGGCCACGGCGTTCCAGACCAGGGCGGCCTCGTCCAGGCCGCTGAGGCGGCGGGCCTCGCGGGCCAGGGTGGCGGAGCGGTCCGTCTCCGCTTCGGCGGGCAGGTCCAGCAGGGCGGAGATGCAGCGGTATTGGGGCAGGACCAGCACGCGTTCATGGGGGCCGGCCTCGGTGAAGAACTGGTCCAGTTGGGCGGCGAGGGTTTCGGCCTGCAGGGGGTCGGAGGCCGCGCCGAAGAAGGTCTGGAAGTGCACCACGCGGAGGTGGCCGGGGCTGGCGTCCACCACCAGGGCCTTGACAAAGCGGCTGCCGGGGTCGAGCACGACCAGCCGGCGGCCCAGGGCGGGGCAAAGGCGGTGCAGCCAGGGAACAGCAGGCAGGGCCATGTGCCGGGGTCAGGGCTGGGGGACGGGTGCGGGGGCGGAGGCGGTGGGCCGCGTGGCCGGCTCGTCGTAGATCAAATACCGGCCATCCTCGGACAGCAGCGTGGCGGTCACGAAGATGAGCAGGTACCGCGGCCGGTCCACCTCGGTGCGGCGGCGGAAGGCAGCGCCAATGACCGGGAGGTTGCCGAGGATGGGAACGGACTCGACGTAGGTGGTTTGGAGCCGTTCCAAGACGCCGCCCATGACCACGGTTTCGCCGGAGCGGATGGCCACGCGAGTGGCCAGTTCCTGGGTGCGGTACTCGGGCAGTTTGATCTCGAAGGTGCTGACCACGTTGCCGGCGTCGTCCTTGTCGGTGATGGTGGCGAAGGGGGCGAGCTTGACCTCGGAGTTCACGCGCGGGCGCAGGGCCAGGAAGATGGTGCGGCCGTCGCCGCCGACGCTGGCCAGGACGTCCAGGCTGGCGCCGGACTGGATTTTGGTGGGTTTGCCGGAGGGGACGATGGCGGAGGAGGAGCGGCGTTCCAGGATTTGCTGCTTCACCTGGTATTCCTCGTAGTAGTACTGGGTGCGGCCGTCATTGATGGTGGCGGGGAGGTTGTTGATGACGGTCAGACGCGGGGCGCTCAGGGTCTGGCTTTCGCCGCTCTGGTCCAGGAGCGAGAGCGTGGCGGTGAGGGTGGCACGGTTGAGGATGTTGGTGAAGGTCTCGGAGATGCCGAAGGCGGGGTTGAGGATGCCCAGGAGGGTGGCGGTGCTGGTGTCCTGCTCGGTGCCGAAGGCGGTGCGGCCGGTCTCCCAGGCCACGCCCAGGCGCTGGAAGGCGGCGGCGCTGATGGTCACGAAGCGGGCCTCGATGAGCACCTGCTGGAGGCCGCGGTCGAATTCCCGGATGAGGGTATCGAGGACCTCGAGTTGCTCGGGCGTGCCGCGGGCGACCACCAGGTTGCGTTCGTAGTCAATCATGTACCTGCCGGTGAAAAAGTTGGTGATGGCCCGCTCCAGGGCGATGGTCTGGGGGGCCAGGTCGTTGACGAAGGCGTTGAGCTTCTGGGCCTCGGTGATGGTCTGGACGTTGTTCTGGATGACGCGGGTCTGCACCACCTCGTCCGGCCCGAAGCGGGCGGGCAGGATGAAGCCCTTGCGCAGCCGGTACACGCGCGTTTCCTCCAGGGCCTTTTTCGGGTCCTTGCCGTCCACGATCCAGACCAGCTCGTCACCGACCTGGAACTGCACGTCCAGGTTGCGGGAGATGTAGCGGAGCAGTTCCCAGAGTTTGACCCGCTCCATGTGGATGCTCAGCTTTTGCTGGAAGGCGGGCAGGGAGCGGTCGGCCACGAAGTTGATGCCCTCGGTCTGGCCGATGGTGAAGATGATGTCGTTGAGGGTGGTGTTGTCCAGGTGCAGGGAGATGGGCTTTTGGAGCAGCTTCATCATCGCCCCCTGCTGGGATTCGAGGTCGAAGAGCATGCCCTCGACGCGATTGGTGACGTTGTAGCTGGGGGGGATGTAGGGCGTGGCCTCGATCTGGTCCACCAGGTCGCGCACGTCCTTGCGCGGGGGCAGGCCGCGGTCCTTGCTCTCGGTGAGGAGGGTTTTGACGGTGGGATTGAAGGCGGAGTGCCTGACGTCAATTTCCCGGATGCGGTCCTCGAGGGCGCGGTTGCGCTGGATTTCGCGCTGCTTCTGCACCCAGCCCGAGAGCCGGCGGGCGGCGGAGTCCTGGGGGTCCTTGGCCTCGAGGGCGCGGGCGCGGGCCTCGGCCTCCTCCCAGCGACCTTCGTCGGCCAGCTTGAGGATGGCCCGGATTTCCTCATCGTGGAAGGCACTGAAGGTGACCTTGGGGGTGGCCTCGGCGCCGCGGGTGGGGGCGGGGGCGGGCCGCGGCCGGCCTTCTTCACGGCGCTGACAGGCGGTCACGCCCAGCAACAACGCCAGGAGAGCGCCCAGCGCACCGGTCCAGGTGTGTCCGCGCTTGCTGCACATACTCGTCTGCTGACGCCCCGGCTTCCCACCTCATTCAGCGTGTACTCCGGTGCCCCCGACCCCGGGCGGGGCCGGCTGCGGAAGGGCTCGCCTTCGTGGGGAGGCGGGCCACACGGGACGTGATGCGGCAAGCTTGCGCCGCGGCGTCAGCCTTGACCAGCCCGAAAGCACGGCCGCCGGCGTGGGCACCGGGGCGGCCAGGGCTCAGCCGGCCTCAGCCGGCTGGGGCATCGCCGCGGGGCGCGGGTAGCGGCGCGCCTGACTCCGCCCCGGTTTCCAGCTCGGCGCGCCAGGCGGCGATGGCCGCGCGCATCTGGGCGAAAGCCTGGAGGCGGGGCTTCACAAACCGCGGCGTGAACCACGGGAAGGTGCCGACGAGGTCGTGGGTGACCAGGATTTGCCCGTCGCAGTCCGGCCCTGAACCGATGCCGAGGGTGGGGATGGGGAGCCGGGCGGTGATTTCCGCCGCCACCGCCGGGGCGACCAGCTCGAGCACCACCGCAAAGGCCCCGGCCCCGGCCAGGGCGTGGGCATCGGCCAGCAACGCCTCGCGTTCGCCCGGCCGCCGCCCTTTGATATGGTAGCCGCCCTCCTCGCGCACGTGTTGGGGCAACATGCCGATGTGGCCCAGGAAGGGAATGCCGGCGCCGACGATGGCCTCGACCTGCGCGCGCACCGCCACGCCGCCTTCGGCTTTGACCGCCTCGGCCCCCGCCGCCACCAGCCGACGGGCGCTGGCGAGCGCCGCGGCCGGTGTCTCGTACGTCCGCGCCGGCAGGTCCGCGGCCAGCAGGGCGCGGGGCCGCGCCCGCGCCGCGGCGCGGGTATGGTGTTCCATGTCTTCGAGCGAGACGGAGGTGGTGTCGGGATGGCCCAGCACCACCATGCCCAGCGAATCGCCCACCAGGATCAAGGGGATGCCCGCCTCGTCCAGCAGGCGGGTCATCGGGTAGTCGTAGGCGGTCAGCGCGGCGATCCGGCGCCGCCCTTTCCAGGCGCGCAACTGCGCCGCGGTGATTTTTTCACCCTGCATCGCCGTGAAGGTCGCGCCCCTGTGCCGGCCGAACAAGGTTTTCTTCCACCTCCTCGCCGGGGGTGGAGCCGACAGGGCTGGCAGGCACGAAGCTTGCCGCGGACAGGCCGGTTTCGGCACCTTGGTTTCGTGAAGCTGTGGGGAAGAACGTTGCCCGCTTGCGTCGAGGGGGCCGCCCCCGGCCAAAGCCGTTGGGGGCGGTGGGCGGGGCGGACGCTCGGCCTGGGGCTGGGGCTGGCAGGGCTGGCCGCGGAGGCCGGCGGTGCGACGCCGGAGCACGCCTTCCGCTGGGTGCGCGAGTACGTGTTGGAGCTGGCGCCGGAGAGCGAGGCTGACCGTCTCTGGCGGCATCAGCGGGTGGCGGAACGCCGCGCCGGGCCGGTGATCATGGTCCACCGCGGGGCCGGCGCGGCCGCGCCGGAGAACACGTTGCAGGCCCTGGCGGTGGCGATGGACTGGGGCGCCGACGGCGTGGAGGTGGACCTCCGCCGCACCCGCGACGGGGTGTTGGTGGTGTTTCATGACGAGACGGTGGACCGGTTGCTGCATGGCCTGGGGCCGGTCGCAGAGTTGACCGCGAGGGAATTGCTGGCCCTGGCGCCGCGCGAGGCCCGGGGCCGGCCGGTGGGAGGCACGCCCCCGAGTTTCGTCCAGGTGCTGGACCTGGCGCGCCAACGGGCCGCCCTGCTGCATCTGGACCTGAAGGAACCGGGACTGGAGGAGGACGTGGCGCGGTGGTTAGATGCCGCCGGCGCCTGGGACCACGTGGTGGCGGTGAACACCCCATACGCCGCGGACCTGGCGCGGGACCCGCGGCTGCGGCTGCTGCGGTACAAGGTGCCCGGCCTGTACGCCGGGCGGCGGGACGTGGACCCGGACGCGGTGCGCGCCGCGTTGCGCGAGCCGGGGGAGATGATCCTGGTGGATGACCCGCGCGTGGCGGCGTGGGTGCTGCAGCGGCCCCGCTACCAACCCGTGCCGGTGGTGCGGACGTTCCGGTTTGTCCCGCGGCGGGCGGAGGAGGTGCCGCCAGGGGCGGGGCAGCGCTTGACGGCCGCGCAGTGGATGGCGGCCGTGAGGCGGGTGGTGCCTGAAGAATCCGCGGCGGCGTGGTTGCGGGTGTTGCGCGAGCCGGTCCCGGAGCTGGCCGCGGCGCGAGCGGCCCTGGGACCCTTCGAGGCCCGGGCGGCGCGCGTGGTCGAGCGGGCGTGGGCGGCGGATCAATTGGGGGCACTGGGGCGGCGGCATCGGGACGTGCTGGAGGCACTGGAGGAGGTCTTGCGCGCGCCCACGCCTCATCCGGACTGGCGGTATCACGGTCTGGATGGTGCCCTGGCCGCGCGGGCGCTGGGGCGGCTGCGGGCGGCACGCTCGGCGAAAGCGTTGATTGCGGCGCTGGAGCAGATGCCGCCCCTGCCGGCGGCGGCCGGGGGCGCGGAAGCGGAAAGGGCTCCCTGGGCGGAGGCAGCGCGCTGGCGTTGGCGCGAACACCTGATGGCGGCGCTGGCCGACCTGCCTGGACGCGCGGTGCGGCGGTTTTGGTGGCAGGCGCTGGAGAAGGCGGCGGGCAGGACGGACGATGAGTCAAATCCACTGCCCGCGCGTGCGGCGCAGGCGTTGCTGCAGTCGCGACTGGAGCGGGGGGAGGTGCTCCGGTTGTTGAACCATCCCCTCCCTGAAGTGCGGGCCACGGCGGTGCTGGGCTGCGTGGACCGTCCGGATCTGGCGCGGCGGCGGGCACTGGCCGAGGCGGCGCCCTGGGCGATGGAGTTGCCGGCCGCCCAAACCTTGCCCCCCCCACCGGAGCCGCCACGCCCGCAGGTGCGCGCCGGGGTGGACGCGCCGAAGAAGGGCGGCTTTTAACGGGTGACGCACCCGGTGTGGGCTTGTCCCGGAGTCGGAAATGGCATCGCCGAACCGGGCCGGACCAGGCAGACTGGGGCCATGCGAACGTTGATTCGGCAGGTGCTGGCCGCCACCGAGCCACGGGAGGGGGTGACCGTGCAGGGGTGGGTGCGAACGCGCCGGGACGCGAAGGGGTTTTCGTTTGTGGAGGTCAACGACGGTTCCTGCCTGGCCAATGTGCAGGTGATCGTCGAGGCCGGGGTGCCGGGGGCGGAGCAGCTGCACGAGATGAGCACCGGGGCCTCGGTGAGTGTGACGGGGAACGTGGTGGCGTCGCCGGCGGCGGGGCAGAAGTGGGAATTGCGGGCCACGCGGGTGGAGGTGGTGGGGCGGGCGGATGCCACCTATCCGTTGCAGAAGAAGGGGCACTCGCTGGATTTTCTGCGCACCATTGCGCATCTGCGGCCGCGCTCGAACCTGTTCGGGGCGGTGTTCCGCACGCGCGGGCGGCTGGCGCAGGCGGTGCACCGGTTTTTCCAGGAGCGGGATTTTGTGTACGTGCACACGCCCATCATTACCACCAGCGACTGCGAGGGGGCGGGGGAGATGTTCCGCGTGACCACGCTCAAGGGGGATGTGGACCGGGCGCCGGAGCAGGATTTCTTCGGCCGCCGCGCCTACCTGACGGTGAGCGGCCAGCTCGAGGCGGAGGCGCTGGCGTGCGCGTTGTCCAAGGTGTACACCTTCGGCCCCACCTTCCGGGCGGAGAACTCGAACACCGCCCGGCACGCCGCGGAGTTCTGGATGATCGAGCCGGAGATGGCGTTTTGTGACCTGGCCGGCGACATGGACCTGGCCGAGACGTTTCTCAAGGCCATGGCCCGGGCGATGATCGAGGACTGCACGGAGGACCTGGGCTTCTTCGAGAAGTTCGTGGACCGCGAGGTGCGCCAGCGCCTGGAGTGGGTGATCGAGCGGCCGTTTCACCGGGTGCCCTACGCGGAGGCGGTGGCGATCTTGCAGCGGTCGGGACAGGCCTTCGAGTTCCCGGTCCGGGCGGGGGCGCATCTGCAGTCCGAACACGAACGGTACCTGACCGAGCGGCATTTCCGGGCGTCGGTCACGGTGTACAACTACCCCCGGCCGATCAAGCCGTTCTACATGCGCTTGAATGACGACGGCCAGACCGTGGCGGCGATGGACCTGCTGGTGCCGGGCATCGGCGAGGTCATCGGCGGCTCCCAGCGCGAGGAGCGCCTGGAGGTGTTGCTGGACAACCTGCACTACCACCACCTGCGGCCCGAGGACTACGGCTGGTACGTGGACCTGCGCCGTTACGGCACCGTGCCGCACGCCGGTTTCGGGCTGGGGTTTGAGCGGCTGCTGATGTTCCTGACGGGGATGGCCAACATCCGGGACGTGATTCCTTTTGCCCGGACACCGGGGTACGCGGAGTTTTGAGGGGGGCGCTCCGCCCCCGGCTGGTGGTCGGCTCGCGGGCGCCTACGGTTTGGGGGAGGAGATCACCACGAACCAGGCGTCGCCGAACTTCTCCTTCGAGTCGCCGGCGAGCACGGCCAGTTCGCCCTGGCGGAGGGCCTGGAGGGACTGGCGCACGGTCTTGGCCAGTTGTCCTTCACCGAAGAGTTTGATCTGCAGGGTGAAGTCGTCCACCACCTTGAATTCAAGTTCGCACTTCGGGCTCAGGCGCACCCGTCGGTCAGTCCCCGGTACGACGGTGACGTCCACGGCTTTGACCTGGTAGTAATTTTGCCACTTGAACACGCGGGCCAGCCGGGTGCGGAGGGCGGGGTCCACATCCACGCACTGGCCATCGGCGGGTTTGGGGTCGTTCGTGCCCCAGATGAGCTGGCAGTGCAACTTCACTTCCATGGTCCGGCCCTGGACCGGAGCCACCCACAAGAGAACCACCGCGGCCAGCCAACCCCAAAGGTGCCGGGACAGGGAGGAGGGGGAAGAATGCATCGGTTGCAGCGGGTTTTCGGAGTGTCGGACATCAGTAACTGTTGACCCAGACGACGGTCATCTGCTCCGCCTCGGAGCGGAAGGTAAAGGTGCCCAGCTCGGTGGGAGGCGTCTCGATCTCGGGGGGACGTACGGCGGCGTTCTGGGCGGGCAGGCGGCTCGGGGCCCACCACACCAGCAGCCCCACCAGCACTGCCGCCACGGGAATCAGCCAGGCCCGGGCCGGCCGCCACCACCCCGTCCAGGCCGCTCGGTCGGGCACGGCCAGGGGGCGGGGGGTGAGCTGGCGGGCGATCTGGGCCCAGTAGAACTCGCGGGATTCGGGCACGGCCCGCGCCGGCTCCCCCGCCGCCAGCCAGTGGCGGAGGGCGCGCAACTGCCCGACCAGGGCGGCCGCCTCGGGGTCACGTTCAACCCACCGGGCCACCTCGCGGGCGTCCGCGGCGGACAACTCGCCGTCCACCCAGGCCTGCAGTTTCAAACGGGCGTCTTCGGTCATGGTTTGCGTTCCTCTTTCAAGCCGGCCAGCAGCGCCGCCAGGCGGCGCCGGGCGTAAAACAGGCGCGACATGATGGTGCCGATCGAGCACCCCATGCGCTTCGCGCATTCTTTGTATTCCAGTCCTTCAAACTCGTGCAAGATCAGGACGGTGCGGTGGGCCACGGACAGGTGCTGCATGGCCGCGTCTATCCCGGCGCGGAGTTCCTCGCGGTCCAGCCGCGCCAGCATGTCCACCTGTGTCGGCTCCAGGTAGCGTTCCACGCCCCCTTTTTCCTCCGCCAACTGCTCAATGGACTCGGCGGCCAGGCGTTTCTGCCGCCGCATCGCGTCCAGGCAGATGTTGATGACGATGCGGGTCAGCCAGGTGGCGAAGCTGGAGTCACCCTGGAACTGTTCCAGCCGCTGCCACGCCTTGATCCAGGCCTCCTGGGACGCTTCCAAGGCATCGGTCTCATTGCGCATCATGCTGAACGCCCGGGCATAGACCTTGTCCCGATGCCGGGCCACCAGCTCCTCGAACGCCTGCGTGTCCCCCTGCTGGGCCCATCGCACCAGGCTCTCATCGGGAGCGTGAGGGTAGTCCGGCGCGCGCGACATGGGCTTGGACGGGCGGGCGGTGTTCGGCTATTCACCCACGGCTCACAGGCGGCCCTTGGTGCTGGGCACTTGACCGGCGATGCGCGGGTCGTGCTGGCAGGCGGCATCGCAGGCGCGGGCGAAGGCCTTGAACAGGGCCTCGACGATGTGGTGGGGCTCGTCCCCGTAAAGCAGTTCGAGGTGCAGGGTGCAACGGGCCTCGTTGGCGAAGGCCTGGAAAAACTCCCGCGCCAGCCCGAAGCGAAAGACCGTGGCCGCATCCTGCTGCCGCTCCGCCCGCAGCACCTTGTAGCCCAACCGGTCCAGACCGCGCCACACCAGGCAAGGCCGGCCGCTGAAGTCCACCACGCAGCGCACCAGGCATTCGTCCATGGGCACGTAGGCTTCGCCGGTGAACGGGTTGCGCGGATCAAAGCCCGCGCCATAGCGCCGGATGCCCCCCTTGTCGCCCAGCGCCTCCCGGAACGCCTGGCCCAGCGCCAGGCCGCAGTCTTCGACCGTGTGGTGGGCATCCACCTCGAGGTCGCCCCGGCATCGCAGCGTCAGGTCCACCACGGCATGCCGGGCAAACAACGTCAGCATGTGGTCGAAGAACGGGACGCCGGTGGCGATCTGAGCCCGGCCCCGGCCATCCAGATTCAAATCCACCCGGATGCGCGTCTCGTGGGTGTGGCGCCGGACCTGGGCGCGTCGCGGTTGCATGGGGAGGCATTAAAACCGGGCGGCGGTGGTAAACAAAGTCCAAACCGGCCGGTGGGGAGACAGATGGTGCCCGCTGTCCCTCCAAGTTGGAGCGGGCGTGGCGGTGGCCTTGGCCACGGTCAAAACTTGTGCGCGCGCAGGACCCGGATTTCGCAGAGATAGGCCACCATCGCAAAGCGGGGGAAAAAATCGTGCTGCAACCGGTTCAGCAGATTCTCCGCGACAGCCGGGGGCACAATCACCTCCACCTGGATGTTGCTGTATTCGGGTATTTCGCCGGTGCGCTCGCCCTGACGGCCGCTGCCACTGACCTCGAAAAACGTCCAGCCATGCGCCCCGACCTCCCGGAGCAGCTTGAGGATGGGCTCGCGGGCGAGGGACTCGCCGATGATCGTCACCAACTGCATGGGATGGATCGTCATTGTTAGTGGACCAGCCGCCGGGCCAGTTCGTAATACAAGGGCACGCCCAGGGCGATATTGAAGGGAAAGGTGATGACCAGGGCCGCGGTCAGGTAGTAGGTCGGATTTGCGTCCGGCAAAGACAGTCGGATGGCGGCCGGGGCGGCGATGTACGATGCGCTGGCAGCCAGAACGCCCATCAAAGTGGTCCCCCCCACCGTTAACCCGCACCAGTCCCCCACCCCCACGCCGAGCGCCCCGTGCAGGACAGGCATAACCATCCCGAACCCCACCAAAAAACCGCCCACCTTGCGCAAGTCCCCCAACCGCCGCCCCGCGACCATGCCCATTTCCAGCAGAAACAGCGCCAGCACGCCCTGGAAAGGAGCGGTGAAAAAGGGACCCACCTGATCCATGCCCGCCCGGCCACTCAACGCCCCGATGCCCAGGGCACCAACCAACAGGAAAACGCTCCGACCCAGCACCGCTTCACGCAGGGCCGTCGAGATGGACGACCACCGGATCGTGTCGCTCCCCCGGGCCGCCAGTTTCCCCAACAACACGCCTATCAGGATGGCGGGCGATTCCATGACCGCCAGAAAAGCACTGGCGTAGGCCTCGTAGGACTCGCCCAGGCGATCCAGGTACTGGGTCGCGGCACCGAAAGTGACGGCGCTCACCGAGCCGTAATGGGCCGCGATGGCGGCGGCGTCCACGGCGGAGAACCGGCCCAGGAAGCGCAGGATCGGATAAGCCCAGAGAGGAATGACCGTCCCCAGCAGCAGGGCCGCCAGGGTGGGGAGACCAACCCGTGCCCAGCCGGCCTCCGCGATGGCGACCCCGCCCTTCAGGCCAATGGCCACCAGGAGGTAAATCGTCAGCGCCACGTACAGGGGTTCGGGAAAACGCAGGTCGCTCCGCAGCACCGCCGCCAGGAGACCCAGGACGAAGAAAAGCAGGGCCGGCGAAAGCACATTGGCCTGGATCGCCTGAAGCAGATCGTGGTTCATCTAAGGGATGGAAACGAGTCGAACTCCGACCGCGACGCTGCCGCCGCTTGCCGCGGAGGGTGAAGAAGCACACGTGCACTCACCGCGCGGGATAATACCGCCTACCCCCCGCCGGGGAACATTTTTCCGCTGCCGAATTGCCAGCCGGCGCCCACCCCCGCTAGACTCGGCGCGCAAGAGTGACGGTGCCGAGCCGATTTCCCGCACCGCCTGCGGGGGCTGCGGCGGCAGTGCCGACGTCCGGTGGCCGGAGTCCCCGGCCGACTTTGATCTCCTGTGAATGCGACCGAGCCCATGAACAAGACCCACGCAATCACCCTCATCCCCGGCGACGGGATCGGCCCGGAAGTGGTCGAGGCCGCGCGCCGCATCATTGACGCCAGTGGCGTGTCCATCGCCTGGGAAGTGGCCCAGGCCGGCGCCTCGATGTTCCGGAAGGGCGTCGCCTCCGGCGTACCCGACGAGACCATCGAGTCCATCAGCCGCACGCGCGTCGCCCTCAAGGGGCCGCTCGAGACGCCGGTGGGTTTTGGCGAGAAAAGCGCCAACGTCACCCTCCGCAAGCTCTTCGAGACCTTCGCCAATCTCCGGCCGGTGCGCGAATTCCCCGGCGTGCCCACCCCTTACCGCGGGCGGGGCATTGACCTGGTGGTGGTCCGCGAAAACGTCGAGGACCTCTATGCCGGCATCGAGCACATGCAGACCCCCACCGTGGCCCAATGCCTCAAGCTGATCTCCCGCAAGGGGTGCGAAAAAATCGTGGACCTTGCCTTCCAGGTGGCCCTGGCCGAGGGCCGCCGCTCCGTGCACTGCGCCACCAAGGCCAACATCATGAAGTTCACCGAAGGCCTGCTCAAACGCACCTTCGAGGAGCGCGCCCCCCATTACCCCGGCCTTACCGCCCAGCACATCGTCGTGGACAACTGCGCCCACCAACTGGTCAAAAAACCCGAGCAGTTCGAGGTCATCGTCACCACCAACATGAACGGCGACATCCTCAGCGACCTCACCTCCGCCCTGGTGGGGGGGCTGGGCTTTGCGCCGTCCGCCAACCTCGGCCACGAGGTGGCCATCTTCGAGGCCGTGCACGGCTCCGCGCCCAAGTACGCCGGCAAGGACGTGGCCAACCCCACCGCCGTGATCCTCTCCGGCGTCATGATGCTCCGCCACCTGGGCGAAATGGAGGCCGCCCAGCGCGTCGAAAACGCCGTCCTCTACACCCTCGCCGAGGGCAGGACCGTGCCCCGCGACGTGGTGGGGGACGCCCGGGCCGCCGGCACCCGCGCGTACACCGATGCCATCATCGCCAACCTGGGCAAGGCCGCCGAGGGCGTGCGCACCCGCCAATACCAGCCGCTGCGCATCCCGCCCGCGCGCACGACCGCCGACACCAGTGCCCCGGTCCCCGTGCGCCAAACCGTGGGCCTGGATGTCTTTGTCGAATCCGACCTGCCCGCCGCCCGCCTGGGCGAACTCCTGAGCCGGCTGGCGCCGCCAACGGGTTTCAAGCTGAAGATGATTTCCAACCGCGGCACCCAGGTGTACCCGACGCGCGGGGCGGAAACCGACTGCGTGGACCACTGGCGCTGCCGCTTTCTCCACGCCCAGCCGGGGGAGGACCTGCCCCTGGAGGCCGTTCACCAACTGCTCGGCGCGATACAGCACGCCGGCCTGCGTTGGATGCACCTGGAAAAACTGCCGATGCTCGACGGCAAACCGGGCTTCACCAAGGCCCAGGGCGAAGACTAGCGCCGGGGCGGTCGCAGCGGTCACCCACCGGCAGATCGCCGCCGGCGTCCGCCGGTGTCCTCGAGGTCCGTCGCGCGACGCGGCGGCGTGTCACCTCGGCGTTTGGAGCTGGCCAGCGGGGCGAAGGCCGGTAGGATAGCCGGCCATGCTGCTTGGCCGTCCTTTGCTCACCTGCTTCCCACCCCGCTGCACCCTGCTCCGAGCCTGGCTCGGGCTGGCGGTCGCGGGTGCGTTTACGGCAGCCGTTCGGTCCGCCGAGGTCCACCTCGGTGTCGGCGCCAAGCCCCCGCCGGGGGCGGAGGTGCTGTTTGACGGCACCCGGCAGATGCTCGACGAGAAATGGACTTACTGGCAGGGGCCGCGCTTTGCCTCCTCGCTGCCCATCAAGTGGAAAATCGTGCCCGATCCGGTGGACGGCGGCACGGTCCTGATGTCGGACGACCCCGCCGCGGCGGGGGGCAAGTACGGGGCGGCGGACATCGTGACCAAGAAGGCCTATCGCGACTTCCGGTTGCATCTCGAGTTTCTGGTGCCCAGAGCGGGGGGCAACAGCGGCGTGTACCTTCAAAACCGGTACGAAATCCAGATTCTGGACGGCGACCGGACCCGGCACGGCATGGGCGCCTTCATCAACGAGACCGACTCCCCCTATCACGCCTACAACGGCACCGGCAAATGGAACGCCTATGACGTGGTGTTCCGCGCGGCGCGGTTTAGGGACGGCCGGCGGGTCGAGCCGGCCCGCGCCACGCTGTACTTCAACGGGCAGAAGGTGCACACCAATGTCCCCATCCAGCAGGTTTGGGGCGGGCCCAATTCGGGGCTGGACGGCGGCAACGACGGCGGGCGCGGCATCACCGACACCCCCGGCGGGCTCAAATTGCAGGCCGAAGGGCACGAGGTGCTGTTCCGGAACATTTGGATCCAGGAACTGGACCTGGCCGAGCCGAACACGGATTTCTGAAGGGGCAGCAAATTCATCCCCGGCCGCGCCCGTTCACCCATCCCCGGTCACCCCTCACGCCCCCCTCACCCCGGGCGCCGGTTGCTACCCTCCGAGGCCCGGTCAGGGGAACGCCCCGGGACGGCCTCAGAGGTGGTTGGCGGCCAGTTCGGCCAGCTCGGAGCGCTCGCCTTTCTGGAGTTCGACGTGGGCGGCCAGGGGCTGGCCGCGGAACCGGCTGACCAGGTAGTTGAAGCCGTTGGAGGTCGAATCCACGTACGGGTTGTCAATCTGGTAGGGGTCGCCGGTGAAGACGATCTTGGTGCCGTGGCCGACGCGGGTGACGATGGTCTTGACCTCGAGGGGGGTGAGGTTTTGGGCCTCGTCAATGATCATGAACTGGTGGGCGATGCTGCGGCCGCGGATGTAGCTGAGGGCCTCGACCACGATGGTGCCGGAGCGGAGCAGATCACTGGTACGGCGGTTTTCGTGGCCCATGTTGAGGTCGGCCAGCAGCTCGAGCGCATCGTGGATGGGTTGCATCCAGGGATTGAGCTTCTCCTCGAGGGTGCCGGGCAGAAAGCCGATTTCCCGCCCGACGGAGACGGTGGGCCGGGCCACGACCACGCGGCGGTATTCGCGGTCCACCAGGGTGCGCTTGAGGCCGGCGGCCATGGCCAGCAGGGTCTTGCCGGTGCCGGCCTTGCCCATGAGGGTCACCAATTTGAGGCGGTCATCGAGCAGGGCGTCGAAGGCAAATTGCTGCTCGCGGTTGCGCGGTTTGATGCCCCAGACGCCGTCACGGCAGTCGAGGACGGGCAGCAACTTGCGGCCGGAGGGGTCCACACGGGTCAGGACGGCCCGTTTGGGGTTTCCGGTTTCGGACAGGGTGCAGTAGCTGTTGGGGCTGGCCGGGGCATCCAGCTCCAGTTCGCCGTGGGCGCGAAAGGCCAGGAGTTTTTCCGCCGGTACTTCGAGCGTGAAGGTGCCGGAGTAAAGCTCGGACAGCGCCACCCGTCCGGTCTCATAGTCCTCGGCGGTGATCCCCAGGGCATCGGCCCGGATGCGGAGGTTGATGTCCTTGGTGACCAGGATGGTGGGAACGGCCGGGTGTTTGGTCCGGAGGTGAAGGGCCGTGGCGAGAATGCGGCTGTCGGCCGAGGCATGGCCGTTGGTGGCGGCCTTGCCGTTGCGGGAGCGGGGCGGAAGCACGATGCGCAGGCGGCCGCCGTTGGGCAGGGGCACGCCTTCGTTGAGGCGGCCGCCTTCGCGCAGGGCATCCAATTGGCGCGAGACCGCGCGGGCGTTCTGACCCAGCTCGGAGGGTTCCCGCTTGAACCGGTCAATTTCCTCCAGCACCTCCAGGGGCAGCAACACCTGGTTGTCCTGAAAGCTCAGGAGCGCGTTGGGGTCGTGGAGCAGGACGTTGGTGTCCAGGACGTAGTTTTTTTTCACGGCTTGGCGCGGCGCAGGGTGCTCATGCGGTCGTACCAGGCCCGCAGCCGGGCATGGCGGGCCGGCAGGGCATGGGCGCCACTGTAGAGGAAATTGCCCAACATGCCGTACAGGTCAAAGTCCACGAACAGCGGCTGCGGTCCCAACAGGAACGGCCGGTCCGCGAGCATCAGTTCACAGGGCAGCAGCCGCCGCTCCAGCTCTGCCAGCAGTTCGCCTTCCCGGCGACGCCACTGGTCGAGGCAGCCGCGGCCGAACTTCCGCTCCTTGTGCCGCAGGAAGGCCAGCCACTGGGAGCGGGGCAGCCACTCGCGGTAGCGGGCGTCGTTGAGCCGAAAGCCCACGTCCTCGATTTGATGCTCGAAGTACCGCCACAGCACCGCCTGGACCCCGGCCCAGGCGCGGGGGAACAGTCCCAACTCGAACTTCAGGTCGAGGTACTTGGCGATGACCTGGGAGTCCTCGTCGGTCTCGAAGATCACCGTCCGGCCGTCCCGCAGGAGGGGCACCTGATAGTAGCGCTGGCGGGTCAGGCGCCAGATGACCGAGCGGTCGTCGGCGGCGGTGAGGTTGCGCAATTTGAAGGAGGCCCCGGCGTACTCCAGCAACCGGCGCTGCACAATGCAGAAGGGGCTGTAGGGAAGTTGAAACAGTTCAAGCATGGCAACAGGTGTGGCCCGCCCCGCCGTCATCGCCCGGGCGGCGGGCAATCGTCAGCATCGTCCCCGGAACCAAGAAGTGCCGCACCCCAGACATTTGGCGGGGCGTGCCCCGGACTGACAAGCGCATTTGACCCCGCCGGCCCAACCCGGGTGGGCCGCAGGCGACCCCGGCCCGGCACTTGGACTGGATTTCCGCCCGCCGCCGGGCATCCTCCGGCCATGAAGTTCATTCTCACCACGCACAACCTGACCCTCACCCAGGCCATCGAAGACCACATCCTCGACAAGATCGAGAAGCTCGAGCACCTGGACCGCTGGCTCATTGATGCGCGCGTGACCCTCGTTCACGACAAGACCAAGGCGCTCGACCGCCAGTTCGGCTGCTCGGTCCGGCTGGGCGTGCGTGGGCCGGACCTCTTCGCCCAGGATGCCCGCGGCGACCTTTACGCCGCCATTGACCAGGTCTTCAAAAAGATCGAACAGCAAATCCGCAAGCGACACAACAAGCGCAAGGCCACCAAGCACGGCGAAGGCTCCCGCCTCAAGCGCACCCGCCAGGAATCCAATCTCTGACCTCTTGCCGGCCCCACCCGGCCAGGGGGGCGCCTGACCTCCCGCCAGGCTGCCGCACCCCCGGCTCACGCCGGCCGTCGGTCGCGCGCGGTGAACCACCACACCCCCCAGCCCACCGCCATCGTGCCCAGCCCCAGCAGGCTTTCCCACGGCCGCCGGGCAACCGTGAAGCCCGCCATCGCCAGCACGCTCACCACAAACACCAACGGCACCCACGGCCAGCCCGGCACCGGCAACCGGACCCCTTCCCGCCAGCGCAGTTTCATCAAGCCCGCCACCGTGGCGGCCGAACTCAGGCTGAGGGTGAACCCGATGTAGGTCAGCAGCGCCTCAAAGGTGGCGCTCCACAGCAACCCCAGCGCCACCGCCGCCTGCAGCAGGATCGCGGTGCGTGGCGGCCCGCTCCGGGCGGCGAAGCACCGCGGCACACAGCCATCCGCCGCCATCTGCGCATACACCCGCGGCCCCGCCATCACCAACGACGACACCGTGCTGATCAGGCCGATGGCCACCAGGCCGGTGACCGCGTCCGCCCACCCGCGTCCGCCCAGGGCCTGGGCGGCCAGCCGCCCCACCTCGAGCCGGCCCGCCAGTTCCGACACCGGCGCGGCATAAACAAACACCGCGTTCAGGGCCAGGTACAGCGCGGTCACCACCCCCGTGCCCAGCAGCAACGCCCGCGGCAGCGTGCGTTCAGCCTCCCGCACCTCCCCGCCGATGTACACCGCCGCATTCCAGCCGGCATAGCTGAAGGAAATCCACACCAGCGAGACGGCGAAGGCGCCCAGGGGGGGGGCGGATGCGGCCCCGGTCTCCGGCAATTCCGGCAGTCGTGGCCAGGCCCAGAGAGCAAACCCCACCATCAGGACCACCTTCAGCAGCACCGCCACGTTTTGCAGCCAGGCCCCCCGCTGCACGTGCCACGCATGCACCACGGAGAAAAACCCGATCAACACAGTACCCAACACCTGGGGCGACCACCCCGGTGCCCAGCTCTTGGTGTACTCGCCAAAGGCAAAAGCCGCGCCGGCCAGCGGTGCTGAAAACCCCACCAGCAGGGAGAGCCACCCCGCCACATATCCCGCCGCGGGGTGCAACGTGCGCGACAAAAACAGGTATTCGCCACCGGACTCCGGGATGTGCCGGGCCAGCGCCCCGTAGCACAACGCCCCCAGCGCCGCCTGCACCCCGCCCACCGCCCACGCCGCCAGCACCCAGCCGGGCGACCCCAGGTCCGCCAGCAGAAAACCGCTGGTGGTGAACACCCCCGTGCCCACCATGCTGGCCACCACCAGGGCGGCGGCCGTCCACAGGCCCAGTTGGCGCCGGCCGTCAGAACGAATGGCTTGGTTCATTCAAGTCAGGCTCGAGGGGGATGGGCCGCCCCGCCGGCGGCCGCATCCCCCGAAACTCCGAAACTCCGGCCTTCATCGGCCCACCTTGCGGAAGCGGACCAGGTAGTTTTCCCGCAGAAAATCCGCCCGGCCGATTTTCCGAAAGCCCGCCGCCTCGATCTCGGCCGTGAAGACCTCCTCGCCCGCGCGCACATGCCCCATCACCCACGCCGAGCTTTCCCCCGGTACCCGCCGGAATTCGACCAGCACCAGCTCCCCGCCCGGTCGCAAAGCCCGGTGAATCGAAGCCAGCATTGCCCGCGGGTACTCGAAGTGGTGGTAGGTGTCGCACACAAACACCACGTCCAGCGACCGCGGCGGTAGCCCGGTCGAGTGGTCCGTGCCCAGGACCGTGCGCACCTGGCGCAGCCCCAGGGTCTGCGCGCGTAGCCGGAGGTGCTCCAAAAACCCCGGCACAATGTCCACCGCCCATACCTGGCCGCGCGGACCCACCCGTTCGGCGAACAGCAGAGTGAAGAGCCCGCTGCTGGCACCCACATCCGCCACCCGCCTCCCCGGCCGCAACCCCAGCGTCTCGACGATGCGATGGCGTTGGTCGTAAATCTCCCGGCCCTCGCGCTCGAACCGCTCCGTCCACTGCGCCACGTCCAGGTCTGGTTTCAGGTACTCGGCGTTGATGCCGGGGCGGACGCTGGTTTCGGCGGGATCCTGCGGCGGCGCGGGCGTGCGGCAGCCGAGCCCACCCAGCAGGACCAGCCCGCAGGCGCAGACCACCCGCCGGATGACTTCCGTGGACAGGCGAAACATGCGCGGAGGGTAGGGGAGGGGGGCGGCTTTGGAAAGGGCGTCGGTGACGCGGCGCTCGGCGGACCGTTCCGGTGACCCTCCTCAAGCAGGCGTGGCGGGCTCCGATGCCAACCGGAAGGTGCTTGCCCGGGCCATCGCCGCCAGCGAGCCGCCGTAAAAACCGTCCCGGTACTCGGGCAGGTCCAGCAGATGCCGCCCCTTGCCGTCCCGGTCGCGGGCCAGTTGATATTTCAGTTCGCGCAGGTCGCCGGACCAGCGGAAGCCGTTGCAGAACTCGATGCCCTCGAACTGGGTCTTGTACAGTGCCCGCGTCGAGTAGCAGGTGCCCAGGTACAGATGCGCCAGGCCGCGCGCGGCGAAGAACTGCGCGGCGCGGGTCATCATGTACATGCCCAACTGGCGCGCCCGGCCGGCCAGGTCGTAAAAGGCATAGTAGTAGTAGGCCAGCGCCGGCTCTTCCAGGTACAGCAGCACCGTGCCCAGCTCGGCGCCCGTGGCCGGGTCGGTGAACTGCAGCAGGTGGGTGATGACCGGGGCGGCCAGGAGCGTGTCCAGGCGCTCGGCAGGCATCACCCCCGGTCCGAAGCGCGCCTCGGCAAAGGCCAGCCAGGCCGCCCGCCGCTCCGCGGTGTAGGCGAAGTCCGCCCGCGGCACCAGATGCACCGCCACGCCCTCGCCCTTGCGGAGGATGCGCCGGTTTTCCGAGTTGGGCCGCCAGCCGGCCAGGGGCAGGCGCAGGTGGCGGCAGAGGTGGTAGCAGTCCAGATGCGGCGAGGCGGGCAGGAAGCCGCGCCGGAAGAAGTCGCCGGGCCGCTCGCCCGGCTCGGGCAGCGCCCAGACCACGTAAGGGTAGAGGTAACGGCCGTAGTCGGACCGGGTTTCCGAAAAGACCAGCTTCATGCGCGATGCCGCAGCTTGTGGCGCCACGCCGGCGGGCGGTCAAAGCAAAAGGCGCGAACCAGCGCCCGGCCGTCGCGGCTGGTCCCCGGGCAGAAGCCCCGCAACGGCCCCGACCGCCCCGCAGAGGGTGCCGGCGCGGTTTTTCGGGTTTTGCGCGTCGGCCCGCGCGGGATAAGTTCGGCCATGAGTTGCCCGTCCCTGGCCTCAGACGTAGATCCAACCCGCCTCCCCGCGCCGGTGGCGGCCCACCCGCCGATGCTCCAGGACAAACAAAACGAGCGCGACCACCGGGAACTGCGCATTGACAAGGTGGGCGTGCGTGGCGTGCGCTTTCCCATCGTCATCCGGGACAAGGCCCACAGCACCCAGAACACCGTGGCCACCGTCAGCCTGTTCGTGGACCTGCCCAAGGAGTTCAAGGGTACCCACATGAGCCGGTTCATCGAGGTGCTCAGCGCCCACGGCAACATCATCCACGTCGAGAGCATCCCGGATATCCTCCGCGCCACCCAACGCCGCCTGCACGCCGAGACCGCCCATCTGGAGATGGAGTTCCCGTTCTTCCTGGAAAAGCGGGCGCCGGTGACCGGCCTGACCGGCTTGATGGATTACACGGCCCGCTTCGAGGCGGCGGCCTGCGGGCCGGACATTGACTTTGTGCTGGCGGTCATCGTGGGGGTGACCACCCTCTGCCCCTGCTCGAAGGCCATCAGCCGCCACGGCGCCCACAATCAGCGCGGCCAGGTCACCGTGCGGGTGCGCTCGCGCGAGATTGTCTGGATCGAGGACCTCATCGCCCTGGTCGAGGCCTCGGCCAGCAGCGAGCTGTTTTCCCTGCTCAAGCGACCGGACGAAAAAGCCGTGACCGAACGGGCCTACGAGAACCCGGTCTTCGTCGAAGACCTGGTCCGCAACGTGGCGCTGCGGCTCAACGCGCTGCCCGACGTCACCTGGTACCGGGTGGAGGCGGAGAACTACGAGAGCATCCACAACCACAACGCCTACGCCTGCATCGAGAAGCACTGACCGCTGCGGCGCCGGTGCGCGGGGTCAGGCCGCTGGCGGGGGCGAGGCCTCGCGGGCCAGCAACCAGAGCAGATCGCCCAGCCGGTTGAGGTAGCGCAGGATTTCCGGGTTGCGGAGCTGGTCGTCCTGGTCGAGGGCGCAGACCCGCCGCTCGGCCCGGCGGCAGACCGTGCGGGCCCAATCGAGCGCAGCGGCCAGGGGAGTGTCCCCCGGCATGGCCCAACCCCGCGCCGGCGGCAGCCGTTGCTCGACCGCGGCGGCCCACTGGTCCAGGCGCGCGGTCATCGCGGCGGAGAGGCAGGCGTAACCGTCCTGCCGGTGGCGCGGCAGGTCCTCGACGGCGGTGGCCAGTTCGCCCATCAGGGCGACCAGGTCGTGTTGGAGTTCGAGCAGGCGGGCAGCCAGGGGGGTTCCCGCGGCGGCGGCGCGGGCCAGGCCGAGGGCGGCGTTGAGTTCATCCACGCAGCCGAAGGCCTCGACGCGGGGGTGGTGCTTGGGTACCCGGCGTTGGTACATCAAGCCGGTGGTGCCGTTGTCGCCGGTGCGGGTGATGATGCTCATGGCGGGATGTGGGGCCCGGAGGCCGCAGCGTAGCGCGGCGCCGGCCCGGCGCAATGCGTGGCCCGGGCCTGCGACAGTTTCCGCACGGGCGCGCTGTTGACGCGCCGGGCCGGCTGCCTATTGTGCCGGGGTATTTTTATGAACGCCAAACTCCTCCTCAAAACGGTGTTTTTGCTGGTCCTGCTGCTGCTGCTGGTCCTCATCGGGCTGCACAACAAGGACACCATCGGTTTTGTCCTTCCGCCGTTGATGGCCAGGCCGGTCCGCCTCCCCGCGGCCCTGATGTACTTCATCTTTTTCGCCGTCGGCCTGCTGGCGGGCACCCTGTTGAATGCCGGCGGCGGACGCAAGGGGGGGAGCGCGCCGCGGGCGGCCAAAAGCGACCGCTGAGCGGAGCCCGCGCCGCTCAGGCCGCCCCTTCCTGCGGCCGGGAAAAGCCACGGGGTGTCCGACAGTGAAGGGAGCCGGGATTGACGCGGATCAAGCGGGCGTGCGGCCGGGTGTTGCCCCGGCGTCCGAAAAAGACTTTAACCCTCCCCGTGCGACCGTTGACGCGCTGGACAAAGTTCTGGGGCCTGTGCGCCGGTGCCGCGATCGGCGTGGCGGCCGGGGGCGGTCTCTACACCTTTGTCTATGCCCGGGGCTTCTCGTACTTCTCGAATGACCCGGCGGCCTGTGCCAACTGCCACATCATGCGGGAACACTACGACGCCTGGCACAGGTCCAGCCACCGGTCGGTGGCCACCTGCAACGATTGCCACACCCCCTCCGGCCTGCTGGCCAAGTACCTGACCAAGGCCGAAAACGGCTTCTTCCACTCGCTCTATTTCACCACCGGCGACTTTCCCGACCCGCTGCGCATCCGGCCCCGCAACCACGCGGTGGTCGAGCAGGCCTGTCGCAAGTGCCACGAGCCGATCGCCGCCGCCATCGAGGCCCATCCCGGGGGCGGCCGGCTCGATTGCGTACGCTGCCACGACGGCGTCGGCCATCCCCTGCGCTGAACTCCCTCCCCTTCTGCCATGAACCCACCCGAGACCTCGATTCCCGAACCGGTACGCGCCCGCGCCTTCCGCGTGGCCTTGTTGACCATCCTCGTGGCCCTGGGGGTGTCCGCCCTCGGCTTTGCCTTCCTGGTGACCATCATCGAACGCAAGCAGGAGGCCAAAAACCCGTTCTTCCGCGTGGTCGAGCTGGATGACCGCACCGAGGACCCCGCCCTCTGGGGCAAGAACTTCCCCATCCAGTACGACGACTACCGCCGCACGGTGGACCAGGTGCGGACCAAGTACGGCGGCAGCGAGGCGTTGCCCCGCACCCCCACCGACGCCGACCCGCGCTCGGTGGTCGCCCAGTCCAAGCTCGAGGAAGACCCCCGCCTGAAGGTGCTCTGGGCCGGCTATGCCTTCGCGGTGGACACGCGCGAGGAGCGCGGCCACGCCTTCATGCTCGAGGACCAGACCTACACCGGCCGCCAGCGCGTGGTCTCCCAGCCGGGCACCTGCATGCACTGCCACGCCTCGGTGTACGTGCCCTACATGAAACTGGGCGAGGGCGACCTGATCCGCGGCTTCGAGAAGATGAACGCCATGCCCTGGGCCGAGGCGCGCCCGCACGTGCAGCACCCCGTCACCTGCATTGACTGCCACGATTCCCAGACCCTGGCCCTGCGCATTACCCGCCCGGGCTTCATCGAGGGCATCCGCGCCCTCAAGGCGGCCGAAGGGATCAAGGACTACGACGTGAACCGCGACGCCACCCGCCAGGAACTGCGTTCCTTCGTCTGCGCCCAGTGCCACGTCGAGTACTACTTCAAGGGGCCGGAGAAGCGGCTGGTCTATCCCTGGGCCAGGGGGCTCACCGCTGACGCCCAGCTCGCCTACTACGACGAGGTCGGGCACAAGGACTGGGTGCACGCCGAGTCCGGCGCGCCGGTCCTCAAGGCGCAGCATCCGGAGTTCGAGCTCTGGAACCAGGGCATCCACGCCCGCTCGGGGGTGGCCTGCGCGGACTGCCACATGCCCTACAAGCGCGTCGGCGCCGCCAAGATCACCGACCACCACGCCCGCAGCCCCATGCTCAACGTCAGCCACGCCTGCCAGACCTGCCACAAGTGGCCCGAGGCCGAGCTCAAGGCGCGGGTCGAGACCATCCAGGACCGCACCCACCAGATGCGCAACACCGCCATGGACGCGGTCGTGGAACTGATCGCCGACCTCAAGGCCGCCCGGGCCGCGGGCGTTTCGACCAACGACCCGGCCCTGCTCCAGGCGCAAGACCATCACCGGCGCGCCCAGTGGTACCTGGACTTCGTCGAGGCGGAGAACTCGATGGGCTTTCACGCCCCGCAGGAGGCGGCGCGGCTGCTGAGCGAGGCCATCAACCACGCCCGCAAGGGCCAGGTGACCCTCCGCGACCGGCGGTGAGCGGCCGTGCCGCTCCGCCAGTCTGATCCCCGTCCGATCTGTCGGATCGGTCGGATCGGCCTTCTATACCTGCGCCCAGGCCGGCGGCTGCCTGAGCCGGTAGAGGGTCTCGCCCGCCCTGGGCACCATCAGCACCCCCACGGCCTCCCGGCCGGCGAAGTCCTCGGGACGCAGACCGGCGGGGTCACGGTAACCCAGGTTCACCGCCCGGCACCGGGCCCCGGGGATTTGCGTGGCCAGCGTCACCCGCGCGCGGGGCGTCTCGACGCCGTTGACGTAGGTGCCCAGGCCATGGACGTGGGTGGAATGGGCCAGCACGCCCCAGGGAAGGTCCTTGAACCGGTCCCACTGCCGCAGGAAGTAATCCCGGCAGTGGTAGCCGACCTGCTCGATCCAGCGGCCGTGGGTGACACTGAACTCACGGATGTGGGGGGCGTAGATGATCAACTCCCCACCGTCGGCCAGGACCGGCTCCAGCTTGTACATGCATTTGCCGGCGGTCCACAGCTCGTCGTACATCGGTGGCGCGCAGGCCAGGATGGTGTGAAAGGGGCGGTCCTTGTACACGATGTGGTGCCGGGCGGACAGGTCGCTGGCGGCCGACCAGGCGGCCTCCGGCGTGCCCGAAAAAAGCCCGAGCAGCCCCCCCGCGGCGTCCACCACCATCGCCAGGCAGTATTTGGGCACGGTGACCAGCGCGGCCGCCTCATCCACCACCCGGCGCACCGGGTTCCATTTGTGTCCGATGATGCGCGGGGTGGTGATGACCGCCCCCAGCCAGTGGAAAAAGTTCAGGATGCGCGGCCCGGCCACGCCGGGGAACAGGTATTTGTTGCCGCCGGAAAAGCCCACCACCTCGTGCGGAAAGACCGGCCCCACGATGATGACCGAGTCGTACTCGAACAGCCGCCGGTTGACCTCGACCGGCACCTCCAGCGCGAAGCGGCCCTCGGTCAGCTCCCGTACCCGCTCGGCGGAGAGCTTGCCCACCGTCTGCAACGCGTTCGGGTCGTCCCACGCATGGTTGAAGAACCGCACCCGCCGGTAACGCGCCTGCCGCTCGGCCGGGGTGATTTCCAGGCGCCGGCAAATGGCCTCCTCGCTCATCGGCGGATGGGTGCCCAGGGCCACCAGCACATCCAGCGCCTGGGTCACGCCACCCAGTTGCTGGAACAGGCCCCGGAAAATCTGGCCCACCGGCGCCGTGCGGGTGTGGTCAGGAATGATCACCAGCACCCGCTGCGTGCCGAAGTCCCCCGAGGGAAAGGCCCGCGCCATCAGGTTGCGAACCACCCCCGGGTCCAGCGTGCGACCGGGGGGGGCGATGACTTGATCCAGCTCCATGACGAATCTTCAGATGGTTTGCGCCAGAAACCCGCCGTCCACCCGCAGGTCCGCCCCGGTCACGAAACTGCTGGCCCGGGGGCTGGCCAGGAAGAGAGCGGCCCCGACCAGCTCCTGCGGTTCGCCGAACCGCCCCATCGGGGTGTGATTCCAGATTTGCCGCGTGCGCTCGGTGGGGGTGCCGTCGGGCTGGAACAGCAGCGCGCGGTTCTGGTCGGCCGGGAAAAAACCGGGCGTGAGGGTGTTCACGCGCACCCCGCGCGGGGCCCATTCCCGGGCCAGGAACCGGGAGAGGTTCAGCACCGCCGCCTTGGCCGCCGAATAGGCCACCACCCGCGACAGCGGCACGTGGGCCGAGACGCTGGCGATGTTGATGATGCTGCCCCGGCCGCGGGCCACCATGCCCGGGCCGAACACCTGGCAGGGCAGCAGCACCCCGGCCACCAGGTTCAGATCAAAGTTCCGCCGCCACTGGTCCAGCGGGATGGCCTCGAACGGATGCTCCGGCGTGACGGTGGTGCTGGGGTCGTTGCCTCCGGCGGCGTTGAACAGGATGGTCGGCGGGCCGAAGGCCGCTTCGACCGCCTCACGCGCCCGCTCGAGGCTGGCGCGGTCCAGGGCGTCCGCCTGAAGAAATTGCGCCCGGCCCCCGCCTTCGCGGATGCGGGCGGCCCGCGCCTCGCCCGCCTCGGGCCGCAAATCCAGAATCACCACCGCCGCCCCGGCTGCGGCATACCCCTCGGCCACGGCCCCGGCCAGCACCCCGCCGCCGCCGATGACCACGGCCACCTCGCCGCTCAAGTCGAACAGGTCCTTCATCGCGGCCCCAGTCTGACCCAACCCCGCCGGTTGACAAGACACCACGCCTCCCAGGTTCCACCGCCGCGGCCGCCGCCCTGAATCAAGCCCGCCCGCCGCGCGCGGTGGCCGTTTAGCGCAGGAAACGATCCACGCTCTCCCGCGTCACCAACTGAAAGGGGATGAGCACCTGCGCCTCGTACGGTTCCCCGCGCAGGATTTTCAGGGCGGTGTCCAGGGCCGTGACGGCCTGCCCGCGCGCGTCCTGAAAAACCGTGGCGTCCAGCCGGCCCGCCTTCACCGCCTGAAGGGCGTCGGCAATGGCGTCCACGCTGGCCACCACCACCCGGTCCTTGAGGCGGGCCCGTTCCAGAGCCAGCACGGCGCCCATGCCCATTTCATCGTTTTGAGCGAAGACGGCGTGGATGCGGTCGCCGTGGGCCTGAATCCAGTTTTCCATCAGGGCAACCGCCCTGGCCCGGTCCCACTCGGCGGTCTGGTCGGCCAGCAACCGCATCTCCGGGTAGCGGGCCAGCACGGCGCGCGCGCCGCGGTCGCGGCGGATTTGGGCCGCCTGCCCCAGGTAGCCGTGCATCATCACCACGTTGCCGCGGCCCTGGAGCCGCCGGGCCAGGTACTCCATGGCCAGTTCGGCGGATTCCTCGTCCCGGGAGCCCACAAAGGCGTGGGGGACGGCACGCGTCTCCGAGTTCACGTTCACCACCGGGATGCCGGCGGCGCGGGCCTTCTCCACGGCGGGGGAACTGGCCTCGACCTCGCAGGGGTTGAGCAGGATGGCGTCCACGCGCTGGGCGATGAAATTCTCGACCTGCTGGACCTGGCGCTCGGCGCTGCGCTGGGCGTCGTTGACCACCAGCCGCACCCCCAGCTCGCGCGCGCGCTCCTGCAGGGCGCGCTCGATCATGACGATGAACTCGGACGACAGGTTCAGCAGCGACACGCCGATCACCGGCGGCCGCGCAGCCCCGCCCGTCCCGCCCCCCTCCGGTGCCGCGGCACGTCGGCAACCGGCCGCGCTGATCCCCAGGGCCGCAAGGCCCACCAGCAAAAAGCCCACCGCACAACGTCTCATGCCCCCAGTCTAGGGCCGCCGCGGGCGGACTCAATCCACCAGCTCGCCCCGGCGCACGGCGGGCTGCTTGCCGCGGGGCGTACCACAAAAACCTGCCTTCCCCGCCGCGTTCTGCTATTCTCCCGGCGCCATGCGACAGCGTTCCGCAAAGGCGGGATGGAATCGCCGCCGGTTTCTCCGGGCGACCGTGACAGGTGCCGCGGCCGTGCTGGCCCCGCCGTGGTTCTGGCCGGCCCGGGCGCGCGGGGCCAATGACCGTGTGGTGCTGGGCGCCATCGGCCTGGGCGGGCGCGGCCAGTATGGGCTGGGGGCGTTCCTGCGGCATGACGACGTGCAGGTGGTAGCGGTCTGCGACCCCGACCAGCATCGCCGCCAGGCCGGCAAGGCGCAGGTGGACCGCCGGTACGGCCACCAGGATTGCGCCGCCTACCGTGATCTGCGGGAGTTGCTGGCCCGGCCGGACGTGGACGCCGTGCTCATCGCTACGGGGGACAACTGGCATGCCCTGGCCTCGGTTTGGGCCGCCCGGGCCGGCAAGGACATTTACTGCGAGAAGCCCATGAGCGTGACCATCTCCGAGGGTTGGGCGGTGGTCGAGGCCGTGCGCCGCCACGCCCGCATTTTCCAGTGCGGCACCCAGCGCCGCAGCATCGGCCGGTTCCGCTTCGCCGCCGAACTGGCGCGCGCCGGCCGCTTGGGCCGCCTGCACACCCTGATCGCCGAAAAGGCGCCGATGGACCCCGAGTTTCACGAGCGCACCCTTCCGGCCGAGCCCGAACCTGATCCCTCGGTCTTTGACTGGGACCTCTGGCTGGGACCGGCCAGTTGGCGCCCTTACAACCGCCAGATTCCCACCCGCGGTTTCTGGGCGGCGCACCTGGACTTTTCCGGCGGCGCCCTCACCGAGTGGGGCAGCCACACCGCGGACCTCTGCCAGATGGCCCACGGCTCCGACCTCTCCGGCCCCATCGAGTTCGAACCCCACGACGGCGCGGTCATCGCCCGCTATGCCGACGGCGTGAAGCTGGTCTTCGCCCGGGGCACCTGGCCGCTGAGCGTCAAGTTCGAGGGCAGCGAGGGATCGGTGTACGTGGACGATGACGGCAACCTCGAGACCGTTCCCGCCTCCCTGCGGGAGCGGCGCGATTTCGGCCTCGGCTATCCGGCCGATGACCACGTTCGCAACTTCCTCGACGGCGTCCGCTCGCGCCAGCAGCCCGTTGCGCCGGCCGAGGTTGCCCACCGCTCGAACACCGTCTGCCAGGTCGCCAACATCTGCCGCCGCCTCGGCCGGCCGTTGCGCTGGGACCCGGAACGGGAGGAGTTTGTCGGCGACGAGGAGGCCAACCGCCTCCGCCGCCGCGCGCTGCGGGAACCCTGGGTGATTTGAACCGCCTTTCCTGCCTGCCATGGAGTCCCTTCGACCTGAGCAGCGCCCGCGCTGGTACCCCGGCCCCTGCGGGCTCCTGCCGGCCCTGGTTGTGACGTTGCTGAGCCTGGCGGTCCCCGCCACGTCTCGGGCCGCTGCACCGCCCGGCCTTCCGGATGCCCTGCGCGCGCTGGCCGCGTTGCAGCCCGGCTTTGACCCGGCGGTCCTCACAGCCATCGAGGCCCGACTCGGCGAAGCCTTGCGTGACGAGGGCCAACGCGCCGAAGTGGAGCGGGCGCTGGTGGAACTGATCGAGTCCGATGCCTCGTGGCAGGCGCGCGAGATCGCCTGCCGTCTGCTCAAGCGCGTGGCCACCGCGGCCGCCGTGCCCGCCCTGGCCCGGCTGCTGGGCGACCCCCAACTGGCGGCGCGCGCGCGGGATGTACTCGAGACGTTGCCCGACCCTGCCGCAGACCGGGCTCTGATCGAGGCCCTGGGTCGCGTCAAAGGACGGGCGCGCCTGGGCGTGATGGCCTCGCTGGGGGTGCGGCGCACGGCCGACGCGGTGCCGGCGCTGCTTCCACTGACCCGGTCCGACGCCCCCCTCGAGGCCGAGACCGCCTGGCTGACCCTGGGCCGGATCGGCACCCCCGAAGCCGTGCAGGCGTTGACGGAACTGCGTGCGGCAATTCCGGAGGACCGGCGTTCCACGTTGCTGGCGGCTCTTTTCGAGGCGGGAGAACGCCTGCTGGAGGCCGGCCGCCTGGCCGAGGCGCGGGCGGTGTTCGAGCCGTTGTACCGGGAATATCCGGCCGGCCCGGTCCGCCAGGCGGCGTTCCAGGGGTTGGTGCGCGCCGACCCCGCCGAGGCCAACGGCCATTTCATCCGGGCGCTGGCGTCGGCCGACGGCGGCCTGCGCGATCTGGCGGCGCGGCTGGTGGCGGAGCTGCCGGCGGACTGGAACACCGAGCCCCTGGTGCGGAACCTGCCGCACATCCCGGCCCGTGCCAAGGTGCGGCTGATGGAAGCGCTGGCCCGCCGGCGCGACCCGCATCTGCGGTCGGTGCTCAACGGCCTGATGCGCTCCTCGGAGCCGGACGTGGCCGTCACGGCGGTGCGGGTGCTGGGTGCGGTGGGCAGTGCGCGAGACGTCAGCCTGCTGGCCGGCGCCGCCATCACCACCAACGCCGCGGTGCAGGCAGCCGCGCGGGCGGCGCTGCGCGAAGTGCCGGGTCGGGAGTTC
Organism: Verrucomicrobiales bacterium; assembly: GCA_037439785.1. Taxonomy (GTDB): domain Bacteria; phylum Verrucomicrobiota; class Verrucomicrobiia; order Limisphaerales; family J093; genus DSVZ01. Next base: position 138,789 of record JBBIVJ010000002.1, read on the forward strand.
GAGGACCGCATCGTGGAGTTGCTGCCGCGTGCCAAGCCCGACGCCCGCGTGGAAATGATCCGCGCCCTGGGCGACCGCGGTGCCGCCCACGCCGCGCCCGCCCTGGTCTGGTACGTGGGCGCCACCAACCCCGTGCTCCGCAGTGCCGCCCTGGATGCGCTCAGCCGGCTGGGCGGGGCGGGCGAGGTGGGGCCATTGCTGGCCAGGTTGCGGGCCGCGCCGGACCACGAGGCGCGCGCCGCCATCGGCGAAACCTTGGCAGAGATTTGCGGCAGGGTCGGCGTGCCCGCCGGGGCCGTGGTGCTCGAGGCTTTTGCCGGGGCTTCTCCGGAGGTGCGGCTGGCGTTGTTGCCGGCGCTGAGCCGGTGGGGTTCGGATACGGCACTGGCCGCGGTGGAGCGCGCCCTGGCCGACCCCGATGCGGCGCTGCGCGAAGCCGCATTTCGCGCGTTAACCGGCTGGAACAGTCTGCGGGCGGGGCCGATGCTGGCGCGGCTGGCCCGCGAAGCCGAACACCCCACCTGGCGCACGCTGGCTTTCCGCGCCTGGGTGCGGCAGCTCCAGGAGGTCGAGGCCCCGGCCGCGGAGCGGCTGGCCCAGTTGCGCGAGGCGCTGGCGCAGGCCGGGTCGGTCGAGGACAAAAAACTGGTGCTGGGCGCGCTGGCCGAGGTGCCGACCCTCGAGGCGTTGCAGGTGGTGGCGCAAGGGCTGGCCGACCCCGCTCTGGCCGATGAAGCGGGCGCGGCGGCGGTGCGCCTCTGCCCGCTGTTGCCGGAGGCGGATCAGGCGGCGGGGCGGGCGGTGCTCGAACAGGTGCTCGTGCACGCGCGGGCCGAGGGGGTCGTTAACGCCGCCCGCCGCCAATTGCGCGGCCTGGGGCGTTGAGGGGCCGGGGCCCCTTCTCGCGGGCGCTACTGCTTGCGGACGCTGGCGCGGTCATTGATCCAGGCGGTGTCGCGCGGCGCACGGCGCACGCCGCTGACGCCCTTGATCAGTGTTTCCGGGTCCTGCCACTTCTTGATTTCGGCGTGACCGTCGGCAAAGCACAGGCCACTGGCCTGGTTGTGGTAGAGCGCGGGCAGGTTGCCCCACTCGGGCGGGCGGTCCACCAGGACCAGCAGGTAGCCGTCGTCAATGCTCTCCTCGCGCTCATCCATGAACACAAACTGCGTTGAAGGGGTTGGGATGTCCGCCATTTTCCGGTAGGTCCACCACTGGCGGTCAATGAGGGCGGTGTGCCAACTGTTGCCGTTCATGCAGCCGTTCATCGAGATGCTGCGGGTGCGGGGGTATTTCTTGCCGCCGATGGTGACCATGAACTTGTCGGCCGGGCATTTGTAGATGGCGATCGAGTCGTTGTACGGGTAGAGCTTGCCACGGGGCGGCTTGAGCAGGTTGATGTTGGTCCAACTGCTGGGGTTGACCGGTCCGGCGGTGGTGTGAATCCAGCCCCCCACCCAGCCTTCGCCATCGCCGTCGCCGTTGGGCACCAGCCGGCCGTGGTGGTCGTCCGCGTACATGATCCACGCCAGGCTCAGCTGTTTGCCGTTGTTGATGCAGCCCACGGCAAAGGCCTTGCCCTTGGCGCGGGCCAGGGCCGGCAGGAGCATCCCGGCCAGGATGGCGATGATGGCAATGACGACCAGCAGTTCGATGAGGGTGAATCCACCGCGGGGGGCCGGTCCCGGCCGACGGCCCGCGCAGGGGCTGAGGGGAGACGTTTTCATGGGCTGTCGCGGAAAAGTGTGTTGCGGCGCCCCCTTTGTCCAGCGCGGGCGCTCAGGCGGCCGGCGTCGCCGGCGCGGCGGGGGCCGGCCACTGTTCCAGGGCGGTCAGCAGGCGGCGATGAATCTGCCCGAAGCCGCCGTTGCTCAGGACCGCCACTACATCGCCAGGCCGGGTGGCCCTGACCAGATGGGCCACGATGGCCGGCACGTCCGGCAGGTATTCAGCCGGCCGGCCCAGGCGGCGCAGGTCGGCCATGACGGCGACGGGGTCCAGCCGCTCGGCGGGCGGGATGCGTTCCAGGCCGGCGACCTGGGCGACGATGACGGCGTCGGCTCCGGCCAGGGCCGCGGGCAGTTCGTGCTGGAAGACCCGGCGGCGGGTGGTGTTCGAGCGCGGCTCGAAGACGGCCCACAAGCGCCGCTCGGGAAAGCGCAGCCGCAGCGCGCGCAGGGTTTCCCGGATGGCGGTGGGATGGTGGGCAAAATCGTCCACCACGGTCACGCCCGCCGCTTCGCCGACCACCTCCAGGCGGCGCCGCACCCCGGCGAAGGTCTCCAGCGCGTGCTGGATCAACGGGTCCGGAATGCCGCAATGACGGGCGCAGGCCACCGCCGCCAGGGCATTTCGGACGTTGAACTCCCCGGTCAGCGCCACACGGAAGCGGACCCCGTCCACCTCGAACTCGCTGGCTGTGGCGTCCAGCTCGAGGCCGTGCGCCCGTACGGCATTGTCTTCTCCCAGACCGAAGCGGGTCACCGGGCAGAAGTCCACCTCCAGCAGCGGGGCGAGGTTGAGGTCGTCGCCGTTGGCCAGCACCCGGCCGTTGCGGGGCACCAGGCGCAGGAAATGACGGAAGGTTTTCTGGAGCGCGGCCAGGTCCTCGAAAATGTCGGCGTGGTCGTACTCGAGGTTGTTCAGGATGGCCACCTCGGGGAGGTAGTGGACGAACTTGCTGCGCTTGTCGAAAAAGGCCGTGTCGTACTCGTCGCCCTCGATGATGAACCATTCGCTGTCGGTGAAGCGCGCTCCGCCGGGGAAATTGCGCGGCACCCCGCCGATGAGGAAGCCGGGGGCGCGGCCGGCGCACTCGAAGACCCAGGCCAGCAGCGCCGTGGTGGTGGTCTTGCCGTGCGTGCCGGTCACCACGATCATCCGCCGCCCGCGCAGGAACTGCTCCCGCAACAGCTCGGGCAGTGAACAGTACCGGAGCCGGCGCGCCAGCACGGCCTCCGCTTCCGGGTTGCCGCGGGAAATGGCGTTGCCCACCACCACCAGATCGGGCGGGGGCTCCAGATGGTTCTCGGCGTAGCCAACCCACGGTGCGATGCCCGCCTCCCGCAGCACCGTCGCCGCCGGCTCGTAAAGCTCCCCGTCCGATCCGGTCACCCGATGCCCGCGCCGCCGCAGCGCGGCCGCCGTGGCGGCCATGGCAATGCCGCCGATGCCCACAAAATGGAACGAAGCCGGTTGTCCAAACACGCGCGCATCATGCGCCGCTGCCGGACCGGGCAAAAGCCCGAACCGCGCCCGGATGTTCACGTGTTGTGCGCGAGACGGCTTCCCCGGCCCCTCGCCGGCAACGCTGGCGACCGCCCCGGCTGTCGCCTGACCCGAACGCGGCCGGCCATGAGGCGCTTGTTGAGCGCTTGGACAAATTCGTCCAATCCTTGGTCGAGATTGGACAAGTCTTGTTGCTGTCCCGGCGCCGGTGGTTTCTCCTCCCACCCCTCCGCGAACCGGCAGGCCGAAGCCGGCATCGGCCCCAGACGAGCCTCCTGGCGCCGGCGCTCAAACCGTTGAACGCTAAAGGAATGGGCCTTTGGAGTCGTACCGGAACTCCTCTCGGTGCGGGCGTGCGGCACAGGTGGAAGGAGCCCGCGCCCCGGGGCTTGCTTCACCTGTGCCACCGGCAGGCATGGCGGCTGCTTGAGCGAGGGCGTCATCGAATGCGCCCAAGGGTGTCGCCGTGCACGGGGGCCGGCGACTGGGCGCGCCAGATGACAACGTTCCGACCGGGGGACACATACCGGGTCGGTGGAGCACAGGGTCCGACTCGGAGGGTTGGTCTGCCGCTCGCGGTTGCGGGCGGCAGACCTTTTTTTTTGAGGTGGGGAGCACCAGCGTCTTCTCGCTCCACATGACCACCAAAGACAGCCGCACGACCAAAACGCCGCGCGTGGATGAGACGCCCGCCCGGTGCACCAGCTCGTGGAGTGCCTGCCTGTGCGGCGCACGCAGACAGGCGCCAGTGTTCTGGCGCCAGCCGCACGGACCCTTGCGGAGCTCAGGTTTCGGCGGCCACTCTTCCTGCCTACCTGAGTTCCAAATTCCCAAACTTCGGACTTCGACCTTCGGACTTCACCCTTCGCCGGGCCGGCTGGAAGCCGGCGCTACGTCGCCGGGGGGCTCCGAGTGCACGCAGAGCGCCGCGCGGTTAATCGGCCGGGAGGCGGTTGGCGCATCCCTCCAAGGGCCGGCCATTCAGCCCCAGCAGGCGGGCGCAGGCGGCCCAGCCCCCGCCGCCCTGGGTGACTTTCAGCAGCAGCGTGTTGGGGCCGCGTCGGAGCCGGACGAGCACGGCGTCCTGATCCGCCACCAGGCCACGGTCGGTGTTGTTGCCGAAGACCGGTTCGCCGTTGAGCCAGACCTTGAGGCCATCGTCGCTGCCGAGCAGCAGCATGGCTTCGGTCTCACGGTCGGCCAGCACCTCGGTGCGGAGATAGGCCGCACAATTTTCCGCGCCGGGAAACAGGGCCGCCAGGTCCACCACGTCCGCGGCCGGCACCTCCGCCCAGCGCACCGCCGCGCCGGCAGTTTCCGGATCGAAGGCCGGGTCAAACAACGCACGGGCGCCCGCCGCGCCGGCCTGACGGTAGGGACCGGCCACACGCCAGTGTTGCAGAAACGGGCCGGGGGCCGGTTGGCCCCGCAGCGCCCAGGCGCGGGGCACCACGGCCGGGTGACGACAATGCTCAAGCACCGCAGCGGCCACCTCCGGCCCGAGCGCGGGCAGGGTCGGCGCGAGCTTTTCGGCTATGCTCACCGCCGCCAGGGCGGCCTCGTTGACCAGGGCCGGATCGCCCAGGAACTCCAGGGCCGGCGCCAGCGCCTCGCGGGTGGGAATCTGCCCCAGCAGACCGAACGCGGCGATCTTGTCCGCCGGTTGCTGTGCCACCTCCAACCCCGCCAGCAACCCCTCCAGCCGGCGCGCCGGGTCGGGCTCCAGACCGAGCACGGCCACGCTGCCGCGCAGGGCCAGCGACCGCATCCCCTCGTCGCGGCTTTCCTCCGCCAGGCGCAGGAGGTGGGAGGCCGGCTCGGGATTCGGCCAGTCGGCAAGCACACGGAGGGCGGCCCGGGCCAGCGCCGGTTCCGGCGCGCGCGCCGCGGCCAGGGCGGCGGCCAGGGCCTCGGCGGTGGCCAGCTCGGGCAGCAATGGCAACACGCGCTCGCGCGCCTGCGCGGGAAGTTGCGCCATTGCCGTTACCACCGCGCAGGGCAGGGCGGCCGGCGCTGGCGCGGCGCGGCAGACCGCGGTGAGGGCGCGCAGGGCCGCGGTGCTCCGACTTTCCTCGTCGGCCAGCGCGGCGGTTTCGAACAGCGATTGCCAGGTCTCCGGCACGGCCAGTTGCCCCAGCGCCTCCGCGGCGGCCACGGCCACGGCCGGGTCGGCCGCGCGCAAGTGGGGCACCACCGCCGCGGCCAGTACCGTTTCGCCGCGGGCGCCGAACGCCCGCAGTAATTCAACCTGCTCAGCCGGCGTGGAAGTTTGCGCCAGGCGGGCCACCAGCACTTCGCGCACACCCGGCCCGCGCAGGCGGGTCAGGGCCTCGCGGGCCGCCGCCCGTTCCGCGGGCGGGCCCTGGGCGGCTGCGCGACACAACTCGGCCAGCAGGACAGGGTCGCCCAGCTCGGCCACGGCCCGCCAGGCGGCGACGCGCACCGGCACGGCCGCGTCGGCGATTGCCCGCCGCAACGTGGGCCACGCCGCCGCCCCCTGGTCGGCGTGGGCCTCCACCACCGCCAGCCGGGCGGACTCGGGCAACTCGTCCCAGAGGGTCAGCCCCATCTGGATCACGGCGGGATCGCGCAGTTCGCGCACCAGCCGCGTGGCCGCGGTGCGCAAGGCCTCGTCGCGCCCGCTCCAGGCCGCCCGTACCATGTCGGGGCGCGCCGGGGCGTCGGCCCGCGCCAGGCCGCTCCAGGCGGCGGTGCGATAAGGCTCGGGCGGTTCGGCGGTGAACAGTTCCCGGTACAGGGCGGTGGCGGCGGCGGGGTTCCCCTCGGCCAGACGTCGCTCCGCCACGCTCAGCAGCCCTTCCCAGACCGCCGGCCGCACGGCGGGGGTGACGCGCGTGCGGGCGGCGCGGAGGGCGGCTTCGGCTGCGGCGTTGGCGATGCGCCCCAGGGCGGCGGCGGCGGCATCGGCCACCGTGTCGTCGGCCCCGGCCAGCAGGGGGACCAGCAGCGGCACGGCCTCCGGGTCGCGCCGCACGCCGAGCGATTCGGCCAGGCCGGCCTGCAACGCGCCCGTGGTCCTGCCGAGAGCGGCGCGCAGGGCGGCGCCGGCTTCGGGGAAGGGCAGGCCTTCCAGCGCGTGGCGGGCGGCGTGACCGAGCCGGGGATCGCTCAGCGCCCCGGCCAGGACCGGCACGGCCCGCGGGGTTCCGATCTGGCGCAGGTCCACGCAGGCGGCGCATTTTTCCGGGAGCGGGGCCGACGAGTGCAGCAGGGCGAGCCGGGCGGCCTCGTCGGCCGGTTCGGCAGCGCGGGCGGCGCTCAGGAGGAAAAGCACTAGGCTTCCCAAGCGGCGGGGGCGGGGGAGGTTCATGGCACGGGGTGGGGCGGGGGAGGGGGATGCGGTTTCAGAGCCGCCACGGCGGGCGGTGGGCGTAGCTGAGGAGCCGGTTGGCTTCGGCATCGCCGGGGAACTCCTGGCGGAACGGGTCCCAGCGCAGCGAGCGGCGCAACGCCAGGGCGCTGCCGCCGGCCAGGATGGTGGTCATGGTGCGCGCGGCCTCGCCGGCGTGGCAGATCGGGTCGCGGCGCGTGCGCACGCAGTCCAGGAAGTTGCCCGAGTGGCTGTCGGCGAATTCCACGCGCGGGTCCTCCGGCCGCAAGGGGGCGGTGAGCAGGTGGGCGGGGTGAGCCACCACGGCGCCGCGGTCCACCGCCAGCCGGCCTTCGGTGCCCACGAAGCACGCCCCGCCTTCGCCCCCCACCGGTTCACCCGGATAGGGGTCGGCATGCACGACCACGCCGCCGGCGAAATGGTAGTGCACCTGCCGGCCGTCGAACTCGATCTCGACCGGCACGCGCGGGTCGGGGTTCACGGTCCAGAGGATGATGTCGTAGTGGTGCGGACTCCAGTTAACGTCGCCGACAAACAGGCCGGGCAGGGCGTGGCCCAGTTCTCCGCCGTAGGGGCGCCAGGGCAGGGGACCCAGCCAGAGGTCCCAGTCCAGACCGTCGGGCACCGGCACGGCACGCTCGGAGGTCCACGCCCGCGGGACAAAGGCGCCGGGGGGTCGGTAGGCGAAGACTTCGCGGAGCCGGCCGAGGCGGCCGGCGCGGACCAGTTCACAGGCGCGGCGAAACTTGCCGCCGTACTCGGAGCGTTGCTGGGTGCCGGCCTGGAAGACGCGGCCGAAGCGCCGGGCGGTTTCCTCGAGGGTTTGCGCCTCGTGCACGGTGATGGCGACCGGTTTCTCGCCGTACACGTCCCTGCCCGCGCGCAGGGCCCGGATGGCCATCGGCGCCGCCCAGTGGTAGGGCAGTGCCAGCAACACGGCATCCAGGTCCGGCCGGGCCAGCAGTTCCCGGAAATCGGCGTAGGCGCGCACGTCCTGGTAGCCGGGCCGCTCGAAGCGGCGGGCGTACATTTCATTGCAGCGCGCCTGCACTTCGAGGCGGCGCTCGCGGCGGACGTCGCACACCGCGCGCACCTGCACGTCCCCGCGCGCCACGTAGCCGCCGGGGATGTACGTCCACGCCCCCCCAAGCAGGTGGCCGGTCCCCTGACCGCCCAGCCCGATGAAGCCCATGTTGATGCGGGCGTTGGGCGATTCGGCCCCGCGCGCCAGGCCGGGCAACCAATAGGGCAAACTGGCGGCCGCCACCGCACCCGACAGGCGGCGCAGAAAACGCCGGCGCGAGGTCGGGAACGACCGGAGGCGGAAAGGCGGGTGTGGCGCGGTGCGGCGTGGCGGGGGGGCGGAGGTGGGCCGGCGGCTGGCGACGGGATCGGTCGCGGCAGATGCGGTTTGCATGATGAACATGTCGAGCATGGGCTGTCTCCGGCGGGGCGACAAGCGCGGCGAAGGCAGAGGTCGAAGGTCGAAAGTCGAAGGCCGAAGGCCCGAGCCGGAACCGGTTGCTGGAGGCGGGGGTGGGCGACCATCCCGGTCGTTGCCCTCGGCGCCGCGCCGACGGCCCCCACGGAAAAACGGGCCACCTGCCCGTCCCGCCGGGCTATCAGCCCGGCGACGTAGCGCAGGCTGCCAGCCTGCCGTAGCGCCGATTGGTAATCGGCGCAGGGGGCTGGGCTTGGGGCCGGGACGGAGCGAGGAGGCAGGTCACTCGACGATCGTCAATCGTCAATCCTCCGGCCCGTTTCTGCCGGTGGCGGAGGTTGAACCTTTTCCATCCGGCCGTTAAGCTCACTCCATGACGGCAGGCCGGAACGAGTTTCCCGTCACCCGCTGGAGCCTCGTCCTGGACCTCCGGGGGGACCCGGCCCGTTCGCGGGAGGCCCTCGAGACCCTGCTGCGCCTGTACTGGCCGCCGTTGTACGCCTATCTGCGGGCCGATGGACAAACTCCCGAAGGTGCGCGGGACCTCCTCCAGGGCTATCTCTGCCGCTTGATCGAGCGCGGCGACCTGGCCCGCGTCGAGCCCGGCCGCGGCCGGTTGCGTTCCTACCTGCTGGCCGGGCTGCGGAATTACCTGGTCAGCGAAGTCCGCCGGGAAACGGCCGCCAAGCGCGGCGCCGGCGGGGTGGTGTCGCTGGAGGCCGAGGAGGCCGCCGCCTGGCTGGCGGTGCAGCCGGCTCCCGGCACCCGTCCCGAGGCCGCCTACGACCAGCAATGGGCGCGGCTGGTGTTGCAGCGGGCCCTGGATCGGCTGCGCCGCGAGCAGAGCGTCCAGGGCCGGCAGGCGCAGTTTGAAGTCCTCGCCCCCGCCCTCGCCGGCGGGCTCGAGGGCGGTTACGCCCCCCTGGCCGCGCGGCTGGGTCTGAGCGTGACCGCCGTGACGGTGGCGGTTCATCGCCTGCGCCGCCGCCTGCGGGAGCTGGTCCGCCACGAGGTTCTTCAGACCGTCGGTTCCGCGGCCGATCTCGAGGACGAACTGCGCTCGCTGCTCCAGGTCTGGGGCGATTGAACGAAAGGCCGCACGCGATCTTGCGCGGTACCTACAGACGGCCATGACCTCCACCCCTTCCCCCCGCGTCTGCCCCCGTTGCGGGCTCCCCCTGGATCACCAGGGGGTGGACGGCCTGTGCCCGCGCTGTTTGGCCCGTGCCCTGCGGAGCGAGCCGGCGGCCGCGGACCGGGAGGCGGACGAGCCCCCGCCCGCGCTCCGATTGCTGGGCGATTACGAACTGCTCGGAGAAATCGCCCGCGGGGGAATGGGCGTGGTGTACCGCGCCCGCCAGCTCAGCCTGGGACGCGAGGTGGCGGTCAAGCTCCTGCGCACCGGCGCCCTGGCCGGGGAGGCGGAGGTGCAGCGGTTCCGGGCCGAGGCGGCCGCCGCCGCCGCCCTGGACCACCCGCACATCGTGCCGATTTACGAAATCGGCGAGGACGCGGAGCAGCCGTTTTACGCCATGCGCCTGGTCGCCGGCCGAGACCTGGCCGAGCTGACCCGCTCCGGCCCGCTGCCCTCCCGCCGCGCGGCCGAAATCGTGGCAATCGTGGCCGACGCCGTCCAACACGCCCACGACCGCGGCCTGTTGCATCGCGACCTGAAGCCGTCAAACGTGCTGCTCGATGCCGAAGACCGCCCGCAGGTCACCGACTTCGGCTTTGCCCGCGGCCTGGACGCTGCCGGCTCGTTCACCCTCAGCGGCCAGGTGCTCGGCACCCCGGGATACCTTGCCCCGGAACAGGCCGCCGGACGCCGGGACCTGTCGGCCGCCTGCGACGTGTACGGCCTGGGCGCGCTGCTCTTCCACCTGCTGACCGCGCGGGCGCCGTTTGTGGGGGCGTCCCCGGCCGAGGTGCTGCGCCAGACGCTCGAGGCCGATCCTCCACCGCCGCGACTGCTCAACCCCGCCGTGTCCCGCGACCTGGAAACCGTCACCCTCAAGGCGCTAGCCCGCGAACCTGACGCCCGCTACCCCACCGCGCGCGACCTGGGCGAGGACTTGCGCCGCCACCTGCGCGGCGAGCTCATCCACGCCCGGCCGGTAGGGCGGATGGCCCGCGCCGTCCGCTGGGCGCGACGCCATCCCCTGCCGGCCACCTTGCTGGCGGTGATCGCCGCCCTGGGGCTGACGGTGGCGGCCGTGTTCATCCAGGCCGGCTTGCGGGTGGACCGGCAACGCCGGCAGGCCGAGGCGGTCAAGCGCTTCCTCAGCGAACTGCTGGCCGCGCCCGACCCCAACCGCGACGGACGCGAAGTGCGCGTCAGCGACCTGCTGGCGCGCGCAGCCCGCCGCGCCGAGACCGAACTGGCCGGCCAGCCGCGGGTGCTGGCCGAGGTCCTGTCCACCCTGGGCTTCACCTACTACCAGCTCAGCCTCTACGCCGAGGCCGAGCCGTTGCTGCGCCGGGCGCTGGCGCTGTACGAACAGCAGCTCGGGCCGGGCAGCGTGCCCGCCGCGATGGCGCGCCTGCGGCTGGGTGCGCTGTTGAACTGGGACAGCCGCTCCGCGGAGGCTCTCAAGGAACTGGAGCAGGTGGTCGCCCAACTGCGCCGGCACCAGCCCCGCGCCCGCGCGGAGCTGGCCGAGGCGCTGGCCGAACTGGGTAGTGCCCGGATGGTGGCCGGCGATTACGATCGCGCGCAGCCCGCCCTCGAGGAGGCCGTGACCCTCTGCCGGCGCATCGGCCCCACCGCGGACCCCACCCTGGCCAGCGTGCTGGGGGATTTGTCCACCTTGCTGGGCAACCTGGGGCGGCGGGAGGAAAGCATGGCCCGCAATGAAGAGGCCATTGCCCTGAACCGCCGCCTGCCCGAAAGCCGCATGAACCTGGCCACCGCCCTGAGCAACCAGGCCGACTGGGACCTGCGCCTGGACCGGTTCGACCGCGCCCTGGCCGCGGCCTACGAATCGCTGTCCCTCCGCGAGGAACTGTTTGGCCGCACCAGCTCCCCCGTGGCGCTGGCCCACGCCCGCCTGGCCCAAATCCACCTGGCCACCTCGAATGTGACGGCCGCCCTCGACCACAGCCAGCGCGCCGTTGCGATGGGACGGGACACGCTGGGTGCCGGACATCGCGACCTGCAGTTTCATCTGCGCCAACAGGGACTGGCCCTGCTGCACGCCGGTCGCCTGGACGAGGCGGTGGCCACGATGCGGGAAGCGCTGGCCAACGCCCGGCAGAACTACCCGTCCAACCATCTCGCCGTGCTCAGCAACGCAGGGTATCTGGCCGAGGCCCTGGCGGCGCGCCACGCGCCGGGGGACCGCGCCGAGGCCCGGGCGTTGTTCGCGCCGGCCTTCCCCGCCCTCGAGGCGGCGGTCCTCGCCGACCCGGACCCACCGCCGGCGAACCGGCGTTTCCTCGACCGCTACCGCCGCCTGCGGGACGAACTGGCCCGGCCGGATGGGCCATAACCCATGGCGCCTGCCACGCAGAGCGTCCCGGAGTGCGGCAGTCCTCTGCCGCTTGCGACGCAGCGAAAGACCGGGCGTCGGCAGGCGCCGTAGCGCAGGCTGCCAGCCTGCCGTATCGCCGATTGCCAATCGGCGAAGGTGGCTTGTGCTGGAGACCGGCTGGCGGGCCGCCAGCCCGCGAGACCGCAGACTGCCAGTTGGCGCTACGGCGGCGGATGGCACGGGCCACCTGCTCGGCGATCCGGGGAAGGTCGAAGGCCAGAAGCCGGAGGCCAACGAACCGAAACTCCGAAACTCCAGCGCCTACGACCCGCTGGTCACGAGCGTGGCCTGATTTTTTTGTGTAATCCCGCCCGGCTTTCTGCGCTGTAGCCCTCGGACCGTGATTGCCTCCTTCAGCCCAACTGCTCGTGTCCGCATCGCCCCGCTTGTGCTGGGACTGCTGGTCCTTGGCGGCCCCCTCGTGGGCGCCGTGGCCCAGACCGTGCGCGTGACCGCCTACTCGCTCGAGGCCCGCACGTTCACGGTCGAGGTGACCGGCCGTGCGGAGGCGTATTACCTGCTGCGCCGCGGCCCGGTGGTGAATGCCATCCAGCAGGCGGTGGCGGTGCGCCCGGGTCAGGTCGGTTCGGTGAGCCTCCGGGATGAGGCCGCCCCGCCGGACGCCGGGTTTTACCGGGTCCAGGAGGTCCCCCGCAGCCGGCCGCTGGACGTGGACGGCGATGGCATGGACGATGTCTGGGAACTGGAGCGCGGCCCGCAACTGAACCCGCTGGACCCCACTGACGCCGCCCTGGACCCTGACGGGAACGGGCTGACCTTTTTGCAGGAATATCAGCGAGACCACAGCCCGGTGACGCGCATTGTGTCCACCTCCCCCGGTCGCCACGAGGCCGGCGTGGCGGTCACCCGCGAGACCATCCTGTATTTTGACCGTCCTCTGGCAGCGGACACGATGCTGGGTCCCACGAACCTCTTCGCCACCTTTGGCGGCCGCACCCTGCTGGGGCGGGTCGAGCTGTCCGGTGATCGCCGCAAGGCCACGCTCTTTTACCAGGAAAACCTCCCCGCCAGCGCCCGCATCCGGGTGAGTTTCGACGCCACAGGCATCCGGGACGTCAACGGCCTGGAGGTGGACGCCGACGGCGACGGTCAGCCGGGTGGTGTGGCCCTGCTGGACTTCGACACCTTGAGTGTGACGCCGCTGCCGCAAACCGGCGTTGTCGGCCGGGTCTTTGCCAGCGAGCCGTTGCCCGGACCCGACGGCGGCTTCACCAACCGCCCCTTGCCGAATGTGACCATCACCGTGGACGGCGCGGAGGAGACCCTCCGCACGGTGACCGATGCCGAGGGTTTCTTCCACCTCCTGCCCGCGCCGGCGGGGCGGTTTTTCGTGCATGTGGACGGCCGGACCGCGGTGGGCAGCGCCTGGCCACACGGCGCCTATTACCCCTTTGTGGGCAAGACCTGGGAGGCGGTGGCGGGGGTGACCAACAACCGGGCCAACGGCACCGGCGAAATCTTCCTGCCCCTGGTACCGGCCGGCGCCTTGCAGCCGGTCAGCCCCACCGATGAAACCCGTGTGACCTTCGCGGCGGAGACTCTGGACGAGCACCCCGAGCTGGAGGGAGTGGAAATCCGCGTCCCGCCCAACGCCCTGTTTGATGACAGCGGCGTTCGGGGCGGCCGCGTCGGCCTGGCGCCGGTGCCGCCCGATCGCCTGCCCGAGCCGCTGCCGCCGGGGCTGAACTTCCCCCTGGTCATCACCATCCAGACCGACGGCCCGATGAACTTCGACCGCCCGGTGCCGGTGCGCTTTCCCAACACCCCCAACCCCCGCACCGGCCAGCCGCTGCCGCCGGGCACCAAGAGCGCCCTCTGGAGCTTCAACCATGACACCGGCACGTGGGAGGTCGTGGGGCCGATGACTGTGACTGAGGACGGCCGGTTTGTGGAGACCGACCCCGGGGTGGGCGTGCTCCAGCCCGGCTGGCACGGCCAGGACCCCGCCAGCCAGGGGGAGGGAGACCTCGCAGATTTCCGCAGCCTGCCCGACAACACCGGCGACATCGTCTGGAATGCGATGAACGCCGGCTTCGGCTGGACGGGCGTGTTGTTCGACGTGGCGGCCATCGTGGCGGCAGAAAGTCCGGTGGGGAAGTTCTACTCCGGCCTGAACCTGGCGCTGGACATCGGCGGCTTCATCCTCAACCCCAGTTGGGCCAACGCGACCAAGGTCGGCCTGAGCACCGTGGCCCTGGCCCCCGGCGGCAGCACCATTATCAAAGGCGCCCAACTGGCCTCCGGGGCCTGGAGTCTTTACAGCGCCGCCGACGCCACCGGTCAGCTCGGCAACTCGATCCAGCAGGCCAACCAAAACTTCAACCCCGGCGGCCCGCAGCAGCAGCAGTTGGCCTTGCACCGGGCCGATCAACGCGCCCTGAAGGCGGGCGCGGTGGCGGTCATCCCGCTGTACCGGGCGGCCGATTACTACCAGGGCCCCGAGCAGGACGCCGCCGTGGCGGCCCTGCTGAACGCCCTGACGCGCTTCAAGGCCGAGGCGGACCGGCAGCTTCCCCTCTACCTGGACTTCGCCGAACTGTGCGATCGGCTCATCGAACTCGCAGTGGCGGTCCTGGCCCAGGGGCCCACCCCCTGGCCGGCCGATCAAATCCAGGACTTCGCCCGCCTTGCCGAGCAGTGGCTGGACCGGCGCCAGGACCTTCTGGCCCGGCCGCCGTTGTGGGACCTGTACGTGGAGACCGTCCTCCACCTGGGCCGCTTCCAGCGCTTGTATGACCTGAACCTGGCCCTGGTCTCGGTGGGTTCCGCCCGCGGCTTTGGTGACCCCCTCACCGTGCTCCTGAACGAGTTTGCCCGCCGCAACCCCATGACGCGTCCCACCTGGTACCGCCTCCTCGGACCTGACGGCACCGTCCGGGGCCGCGTCAACCCCGGCGAGCCGCTCCGCCTCATCACCCGCGCCGACCAGCCTTATCGCCTGGACCTCCTGAATCCCCAGGGCCTGACGGTGGCCAGCCGGCATTTTGTAAGCGGCCGGACCGGCAGCCGCTTCGCCCTGACCCCCATCCTCACCCGGCCCGTGGACCGCACGCCCGACGCCGATGCCGACGGTCTGAGCGATTTCGCCGAAAGCATCGTGGGAACCCGGCCCGACCTCGCCGACACCGATGGCGACGGCGTCCGCGACGGGGCCGAAGTGCAGGCCGACACCAACCCGCTGGACAACCTGCCGGCCCTCACGGGCATCCTCGGCACGGTGCCGTTGCCGGGCGAGGCCATGGACGTCTGCCTGGAGGGCAACCGCGCCCTGGTAGCCCTCGGTTCCGCCGGCCTGGCGGTGGTGGACGTCAGCCGCGTGGACGCGCCCACCATCCTGGCGCGCGTGGACACGCCGGGCGACGCCCGCAACGCGGCCTGCGACCGCACCTGGGTGGCGGTGGCGGACGGCCCGGCCGGACTGGCCATCGTGAATCTCGAGGACCCTCCGGGGGCCTTCATCGCTCATCAACTGACCACCTCGCTCGGTTTTGTCCGCTGCGTGGCCGCCGCCGACGGCACCGCCTACGTGGGCACGGAGGCGGGCGAAGTAATCGCCGTCCATCTGGCCACCGGGGTGGTCCTGGGGCGCCAGGCCCTGGGCCGGGGGCCGGTGCACGACCTGGTCTTTTATCGTGACCGCCTGCTGGCGTTGACGGCGAGCACGCTGCTGGTGGTGGACCTGGCGGGGGACGAACTGGTGCCGCGGGCCGCGGTGGACGTGGCCCTCTTTGCCGAAGGAGTCACCGGCCGGCGGCGTGTCAGCGTGGACGGCCCGCTGGCCTACGTGACCAGCTACCCCGGCTATGCCGTCGTGGACCTTTCCGAGCCCGCCGCGCCGGTGCTTCTCGGCAACGCCGTCGAGCACGGCCCCAACTCCTTCAAGCAAATCGCGCCCACCGGCTCGGGGCTGGGCGTGGCGGCGGTGGGCATCAACCCGCGCAATGACGGCACCCACGACGTCTGGCTGTACGCCCTGGGCAACCCTGCCGAGCGCACGCGCTGGGTGGGGCAGTTTGAAACGCCCGGCGTGGCGCGCGCCCTGGCGCTGCACCGCGGCCTGGCCTTCGTGGCGGACGGCCCCGCCGGCCTGCAGACGCTCAATTATCTGGCCGCCGATCTGGGCAGCACCCCGCCCACCCTCCGCCTGGACGCCACCTTCCCGCTGGACCCGGCCCGGGTCGAGGGCGGCCGCTGGGTGGCCCTGCTGGCGGAGGCACGGGACGATGTGCAGGTGCGGGAGGTCGAGTTTTACCTCGACGGCCAACTGGCGGCCACCGACGGCAACTTCCCCTACGAATACCGCTTCCGCGCCCCGCCGCGCACGGCCGACAGGCCCCACTTCCTGGTCCGCGCCCGGGCCTTCGACACCGGCGGCAACGCCACCTGGAGCGAGGAACAGCGGGTCACGCTCCTGCCGGACCAGACCCCGCCCCGCGCCCGGCCCGGCTTTCCCGCGGCCAACGGGTTTGCCGCCTCGCCCGCCCGCATCAGTGTCATTTTCAACGAGCCCATCCAACCGGACACCCTCACCCCCGGCCGGTTGACCTTGCGGGACCTCGGCCCGGACCGTCAGGCCGGCACCGCGGATGACCAGGCCATCGCCGGCGAGACGACCTACGATCCGGACTCGCGGCAGGGCGAACTGCGCTTCGCCGTCCCCGGCCGGGCCGGCCGCTATCAGGCCACGCTCGAACCCGGCGTGACCGACCTGGCCGGCAATGCCATGGCTACCCCCCTGGTCTGGGCCTTCGAGGTGGTCCTCGGCACCGACACCGACGGCGACGGGCTGCTCGATGACTTCGAGACCGCCAGCGGTTTCAACCCCAACAACCCGGACGAAAACCGCAACGGCCTGTCCGATTCCCTGGACGACAGCGATTCCGACGGGCTCACCAACGGCGTGGAAATGATCCTCGGCCTGAACCCCCGCAACGCCCGCACCCTCGACGGCATCCCGGACGGCCAACTGGACCGGGACGGCGACTTCCTCGCCGACGCCCGCGAACTGGCCCCGGGCACGGACTGGCTGCACTGGGACACCGACGGCGACGGCTGGAACGACGAGATCGAGGTCGCCACCGGGGATGATCCGCTCCGGCCCAACGCCCACCTCCGCGGCCTCCGCAGCGCGGCCCAGACGGCCCACGTCCTGGCGCCGGCCGGCCCGCAGTTCCGCTCCGCGCAGGCCGACCTGCTCCGCCTCGGCGACCGCCTGGTCCTGCAGGCCAGCGGCCGGGCCGACGTGCTCCGGCTGGGCGGTCCCGATGCCCTGGGCCACTCCATCGTCCAGGCCGATCCGCCGGTGCGCGTGCGCCTGTTCGACCTCGACGCCGAGGACCTGTCCCCCCACGAACTGCCGCGGGCCGGGGCATTTGTCATCGAGGCGGAGGACTACAACTTCGAGCGCGGCCAGCATCTGCCCGCGGCCGGTGTGATGCCCTACCTCGGCGGGGCCTACAGCAACCGCGTGGGCGTGATGGACGTGGACTACTTCAACCAGGATGCCGCCGATTCCCAAGCCTACCGGCCGTTGCCCGCCGGGCAGAACGTCAACCTGCTCGACAACCTCGCCGGCCGCCACGGCGCCGCCCGCCCCGGCTGGATGGTCGAACGCAACTGGCGCGTGGGCTTGGCCGCGGCCGGCGACTGGCTCCACTACACCCGCGCCATCCCACCGGGCGAGTACTACGTTTGGGCCGCCCTGTCGCACAACGGCCGGGGCGCGACCGACCTGCGCGGCGCGCTGGAGCGGGTCACCGGCGACCCCACCCAGCCCGGCGCCGGCACGGTGCCGCTGGGGGATTTCACGGCGGCGGGCACCGGGGGTTGGGGCGAAAACGCGCTGGTGCTCCTGCGGGCCGGCGGGCTGCCGGCCACGGTCGTCGTGGACCAACCCACCACCACCCTCCGCTTCAATCTGGGCAGCGGCGACCTCGACTGGCTCGTCCTGGTGCCCGTGACTTCTGTCCCCTGAACCTCCCTTTCCGCAACCCCTGACCTCCATGAAACTCCGCACTGAATCCCTGACCCCCCTCCGCCCGCTGGCCGTGGGGATGCTTGGTCTGTTCACCCTTGCCGCCGCGACCAGGGCGCAGAACGTCAACTTCGACTCCGGCTCGACCGGCGCACTCGGCGACGTGGTAATCACCAACGACACCACCCTCGCCTTGCCCGCCGACGGCATCCTGCACTACAAGAGCTTCACCCTGCTCAACGGCGCCGTGCTCCGGTTCATCAGGAACGCGCACAACACCCCGGTGTACCTGCTCTCCCAGGGTGATGTGGAAATCCAGGGGCGCATCATCGTCAACGGCGGCGGCAGTGGGGGGCAATTCGGACCGGGTCTGGGCGGCCCGGGCGGTTTTGATGGAGGGAAGCCGGGATTTGCCGACGTGCCTCCCGGCGATGGCCAGGGGCCGGGCGGCGGCCGCGCCGGGAGTGCCGACGGAGCCGGGCAGCCGGGCAGTGCCGGGTCGGGAGTCTTCCTTCAGCCCTGGGGTATTGGAACCACCAACTCCGGCAAAGTGTATGGCAATGCCGCCCTGATTCCCTTGATCGGCGGCTCCGGAGGAGGTGGCGCACCCGGGGCCGGGGGCGCGGGAGGCGGCGGCGCCATCCTCATCGCCTCGAACACCCGCATCAACATGCCGGACAACGGCAACCATTACATTGACGCCTCGGGGGGCGAGTGGGGGACCCTCGGCGCGTACAACGGCGGCAGTGGCGGGGCCATCAAACTGGTCGCCCCGCGCATCTCGGTCGCGAGGCTGTGGGTGTACAACCGCAATGGCACCGCTTCGCCGGGGCGCATCCGACTCGACGCCGTGGATTACACCGGCTCGAACTTCGGCCGCATCCAGCCGCCCCAGGCCCTGAGCTACGGCTCGATGCTGGCGACCGGTCTCGAGGCCAACATGCCCCGGCTGGAGATCGTCAGTGTGGCCGGCCGGGCGCTCCCCACCAACGCCCTGGCCAGCGGGTTCATCCTGTTGCCACCCGGCAGCGCGGGGGACCAAGAGGTGGTGCTGCGCGCCCGCAACTTCGGCACCCGGGTGCCGGTAAGCGTGGTCGTTGCCCCCGACAACGGCTCGACGGTCACCGTGCCGGCCGTCATTGACAACACCACCCAGAACCCGGCCACCCAGACCGTCACCGTGCCCATCCCCGCCAACACCCCGGTCAAAATCCACGCCTGGACGCAATAGCGGACCGGTGTGGACGGGACCACGCCGGCCGGCCAAGTCCGCCAGCCGAAGGCCTGAGACCGAAGTCCGAAGTCTGAAGTTTTGGGAAGTTGGCAATCAGGAAGCCAGGAAGAGGGCGCAGGGAGAGATTGTGTTTGTGGGCCAGCTTGCCTCATGCACTCTTCAACTCTTCAACCTGTTCACTGCCCGGGCCATTGCCGGGTCTCGGTCGGGGCAGATGCCGAATGTCCGCGGTCGCCGCGGTGAAGCGGCGGACCGTCCGCCCACCAGACAAGATTCGAAATCCGTCATCCGAAGCGGCCGGCGCTTCCCCAAGTGCCAGAGGACTGGCGCCTGTCTGCGTGCGCCGCACAGGCAGGCACTCCACAAGCTGGCGCCCGTGGCGGGGCGGTGCTACCGCGCGGCAGCGTCTTGGAGTGCGGCAGTCCCCTGCCGCTTTTTCGGGTCATGGGCAGCAGGGACTGCGAGGACGCGGTCCCTCCCAGACCAAACGTGGCCCCTCCCCGTGAGGTCGCGGGAGGGTTGGCGTCCTCGCCGATGCAGTCTGCTCAGTTCAGGGGCGCCGCAGCCGAAACCACACCGCCCGCTCGTTGGGCGCGGTGCGGTAGCGGCCGGGGGTCGGTTCTCCCGAGCCCGGCGGCGGTGCGTGCCAGCCCAGCTCCGGGCGCAGCGGCAGGAACTGTTCCAAGGACCAGCCTCCGTTGTCCGCCGGCCAGGTTACTTCGATCTCCTCCTGGACTCGCTGAATTTCGAGGCGCGGGGGCTTGGTTTCCTGCGGCGTCCAGGGCAGCGCCACGGCCACCACCTGACCGCGAGCGTTGCGGGCGTAGAGCACCCCTTTGGAAAAGGAGGGCGGTGTCCAGGCGCGGCCTTCGGGGAGGATTTGGGCCCGGGCCAACTCCCGGTAGCCGGTGGGGTCCGGCTGCACCAGTCGCAGGCGGCCCTGGCCTTCGAGCAACAACAGGCAACCGCCGGCGGCGATGACCGACCCCGGCGGCACCTCTTCCTGCCGCCATCGAATGGCACCCGTGCTCAGGTCGGTGCAGACGTACGCCCCCGCCTTTTCCGCGTCCCCCACGTAGGTGTAAAGGTGTCCCTCCCACACCACGCCCGGACTGAGGTGCGTGGACAGGCCGGGGCTTTGCCACCGGACCGTGGGCCCGGCCGCGTCGAAGCGGAGCAATTCCGCGGTGCGCTGGTAACCGGTGAGCAGGACTCCGTCGCCCACCGGCAAGGGGTCCGGGCAGTTCATGTCGTAGCGGGTGAACCAGCGTTTGCTCCAGAGCAGGCGGCCGTCATCCTGCGCCACGCCCACCGCTTCCCGATGCGCCAGCAGCGCCAGGGCGGGCGTGCCGCGGTGCACGTGGGGTACGCAGGCCGAGTAACCGTTCAGACCATTGGTATTGGCCCAAACCAGGGTCCCGTCCCGTTTGTCCAGCGCCAGGCCGCGGCCGCCGGCGTTCAGGTACAACCGTTCGCCCAGCACCAGGGGAGCACTGGCCAGCCCCCACGAGGGCAGGGCGATGCCGGGGTCCTGGGTCAGACGCCGGGACCAGACCGGCACGCCGCTGGTCGCCTCGAAGCAATACAGGTCGCCCCACTTGCTCAGGGTGTAGAGACGGTCGCCCTCCAGGGTGGGCATCGCACCCGGGCCGCCCTCGTACAAGTTTGGGTCCAGCCGGGCCGGGTAGCGGAATTGCCACAAGGTTTGACCGGTGGCGGCGTCCAGGGCGGTGACCACGTCCCAGTCATTGGAATTGCCGAGGGTGAAAACCCGTCCGCCGCCGACCGCCAGGCCGGAGAACCCGGTATGCACGGCCGCCCGCCAGAGCACCTGCGGGCCTTGCGCGGGGTTCCAGGCCGAGAGCGTGCCCGCTTCGGCCGAAATGCCGTTGCCCGCCGGGCCGCGCCATTTCGGCCAGTCGGCCGCCACGTCCGGGAGCAGGTACCCCAACCCGCTGCTCAACACCCCCAGCCACCTGCACGAGACCCGCATGCCGCTAAACTGGGCGGCCGCCGCCGCACGTCAAGCGTCTGCTCAGGGAGCGCCGGCTTCCGGCTGGTGGACCCATGAGCGAAGGAAGAGAAGTTGGGAACTCCGGAAGGCCGGAAACTCACTGATGACGGATGCCAGATGCTGGGAGAGCGCGTTCGCCCGGGCCGCAGCCATGGGCGCCGGACAACGGCCGAGAGTGGAACGGGTAACCTGTCACTCCACCTGGCGACTACTCCCCGGGTTGCCGCCGGGGGGCGGCCCCTCCCCGCCGCGGTTCCCCTGACGCGGGCCTTTCTGGGGGGTTCGTGGGCAGGTCGGCGTTCTCGCCGACCCTGCCTGCGTTCCCAACAAGCCTGCGCTCCGCGTC
Organism: Verrucomicrobiales bacterium; assembly: GCA_037439785.1. GTDB lineage: Bacteria > Verrucomicrobiota > Verrucomicrobiia > Limisphaerales > J093 > DSVZ01. The sequence continues at coordinate 159,929 of JBBIVJ010000002.1, forward strand.
CCGCTAGCCGCCGCGGTGACGCAGCGGACAGTCCGCCGGAGCACTGGCTTCCTGCCGACGGCGGGGGGCGAACTGGGTAGGCCGCTCGCCGGGGGGATGTTGGTGCGTGTCAGTCCAGCCGCACGTCACCGCAGAGGTGGACGTCCAGACCCAGTTCGGCCAGGGCGGCGGCCTTGATGCGGCAGGCGCGGTGGGCCTGTTTTTCACCGGGGGCGTAGGCGACCTGGATGTGGTTGGACTTGTGCCGGGCCATCATCTGGTCGCGGGTGATGCCGGGGAGCACGGCGTGCATGATGGGCCACTGGGGCGTCGTTTCGCGCCAGCGCCGCTGCGTCTCCGCCTCCGGCAGGGCCACGACCTGCGCCACGCCGAGGTCGGCGTGGAGGCGGCCGCCCATGACGAAGATGCGACTCCAGACCACCCAGCCAGGCTTGCTGATGCCCTTGAGGGTGCCGCCACCCAGCCGGAAATACATGGGCGGCTGGCGTTCGCTGCTGGCCCCTTTCCAACCTCCGGTGAAATGGGCGGGCGGCGCGGCGCCGGAGATCAGAAACACCCAGACGTAGGCGTCCACGCCCTCCCCGGTGTAGTGCTGGCCCCAGCGGACGTCGTGGAGGGTGTTTTCGGGGGGGAAGCCCAGTTCGCGCCAGAGCCGGTAGGTGACCAGGCCGTCGAGGCCGGCGCCTTCGTCCACCTCGTTGAAGTGGGGCAGGGCCTCCCCTTCGTAGAGCACGCGGCCGGTGCGGGGGCAGGTGACGGGGGGACGGTCCACGTTGTTGAGGGTGCCCTCGACCAGGTCACTGGCGGGGGTGAGGTCCTTGAGGCCCTGTTGGTACTGGATGCCGATGGCGTCGCAGCCGAACTCGGCGGCCAGGCGGACGGCGGCGACGTACATCTTGCACTGCTGGAGGGTTTGGGCCTCGGTCAGCTCGGTGGCCTCGTCGGTGCCCCAGTGGAACTTCAGGCCCTTGCGCAGGTACCAGTCCAGGACGGCGCGGGCCTCGGCGTCGCTGACCTGTTGCATGGCGGCGTAGAGGGTGGACTGGCTGAGGCGTTCCTTGAACACGCCGGTGGGGTGGAGCAGTTCGTCGGGCAGGATGGCGTTGAACATGCCCATGCAGCCTTCATCGAAGACGCCGAGGATGGCCTTGCGCTGGCGGAAGGTGCGCGCCCGGGCGCGGCCCAGTTCCTCGTCGGCCTCGGGGAGTTTGAGGTGGACCAGGTCGCGCACGTGGCTGGTGTCATGGGTGACGGTGCCGGTGCGCAGCCACTGGCACAGGCCGCGTTTGAAGAAGGGGTCGGTGAAGCGTTCGCTCCAGAGGGTGCTGTAGCGGACGCCGGCCTTGGTGAGGGAGCCGTTGAGGTTGAGCAGGCCCACCAGGCCGGGCCAGGTGCCGCTCCAGTTGGCCACAGTGAGGATGGGGCCGCGGTGGGTGGTCAGGCCGGGCAGTACGTGGTGGCTGTACTGCCAGACGCTCTCGGCCACGATCAACGGCCGGTCCGGGTCCAGCCGGCGGAAGACCTCCAGGCCCATCGCCTGCGAGTCAATGAAGCCGTGTTGCTTGGCGGGGTCGTAGGGGTGGCCGCGCTCGACCTGCCAGCCTTCGGCGGCCAGGGCGCGCGCCAGGGCCGCCTCCATTTTTTCTTGCTCGGGCCAGCATTTTTGGTTGGCGGAAAGGCGGAGGTCGCCGCTGGCCACCAGGTACACTTTCGGGGAATCCGGAGCGGACGTTTTCATGGTCAAGGTGGCGGCAAAGCTGCGCCGGGCCGGACGGGTTGAAAAGCTGGAAATGGGCGCGCCCCCGCGGCGACAAAAGCCGGTCTTTCGGCGGCGGGGCATCCTCAGCCCGGCACGGCGGCGGGCGGGCGGTCCCGCCGGGCTTGACGCTGCCGGGGGCTTTTGCAAACCGTGGCCCCATGAAGGTCACGTGGCGGTGGTGGTGCGGCGGGGTAGGGGCCGGCCTGCTTGTCCTGCAGGCGGGGGAGGGGGCCGGCCGACCGGAGGCACCCGCGCCGGGGGGCCTGACGCTGTGGTACACCCGCCCGGCCACGAACTGGGAGCGCGAGGCGCTGCCCATCGGCAACGGCCGGCTCGGGGCCATGTTTTTTGGCGGCACCGCCCGCGAGCGTCTCCAGCTCAACGAAGATTCCCTCTGGGCCGGTGGGCCGCGGGATTGCAACAACCCCGAGGCGCGGGATGCCCTGCCGGAGGTGCGCCGCCTGCTCTTCGCCGGCCAGCCCGCCGCGGCCATGAAGCTCGCCCGCGCCAGGCTGATGGGCCGCCCGATGACCCTGCGCCCGTACCAATCCCTGGGCGACCTGCACCTGGACTTCCCCGGTCACGAGGCGGCGGAGGATTACCGGCGCGAGCTGGACCTCGAGACCGCCGTGGCGCGCGTGCAGTACCGCGTGGGCGAGGTGACCTACACCCGTGAACTGTTCGCCAGCCATCCGGACCAGGTGATCGTGCTGCGGCTGACCGCGTCCCGGCCGGGCACACTCACCTTCTTCGCCACGCTGGACCGCGAGCAGGAAGCGACCACCTCCATCCAGCCGCCCCGGCAGGTGCACCTGCGCGGCGCGTTGGACGGCGGCCGGGGGCTGGAATTCTTCGCCGCGGTGCAGGCCCAGGTGGACGGCGGGCAGGTGTTCACCCCCATGCGGCGGCTGGAAGTGCGCAATGCCACCTCGGCCACGTTCCTGCTGGGTGCGGCCACCAGCTTCGGCGGGCGCGATGCCGAGGCCGTGACCCTGGCGGACCTAGCCCGCGCGGCGTGCAAGCCTGACCGGACCCTGTGGCGGGACCACGTGGCCGATTACCAGCGGCTGTTTCGCCGGGTGGAGCTGGACCTGGGCGGGGCCGACGCGGCGCGGGAGCCCACCGATATCCGGCTGGCCCGTTTCCAGGCCGGCGCGGACGACCCGCATTTGCAGGCCACCTTCTTCCAGTTCGGCCGTTACCTGCTCATCGCCAGCTCCCGGCCCGGCGACCTGCCGGCCAACCTCCAGGGCCTCTGGGCCGAGGGCATGAGTCCGCCCTGGAACAGCGACTACCACCTGAACATCAACCTCCAGATGAATTACTGGCCCGCCGGGCCGGCCAACCTCAGCGAGTGCCACCAGCCGCTGTTCGAACTGATCGAAAGCCTCCGCGAGCCCGGCCGCCGCACCGCCCAGGTCCACTACGGCGCCCGTGGCTGGGTGGCCCACCACATCACCGACATCTGGGGCTTCACCGTGCCGGGCGACGGCCCGCAGTGGGGCCTCTGGCCGATGGGCGCCGCCTGGCTTTGCCAGCATCTGTGGGAGCACTACGCCTTCACCGGCGACGACGAGTTCCTGGCCCGGCGCGCCTACCCGGCCATGCGCGAGGCCGCCGAGTTCTTTCTCGATTACCTGGTCGAGGACCCCCGGGGCCGGCTGGTGAGCGGACCGTCCATCTCCCCCGAAAACGCCTACCGCCTGCCGGATGGCACCGTCGGCCACCTGTGCATGGGCCCGTCCATGGACACCCAGATCATCGCCGACCTGTTCCAGAACTGCATCGCCGCCGCGCGGCGGCTGGGGCGGGATGCGGATTTTTGCGCGCTGCTCGAGGCCACCCTGCGCCGGCTGCCGCCCACCCGCATCGGCCGGCACGGCCAGATTCTGGAATGGAGCGAGGACTACGACGAACCGGAACCGGGGCACCGCCACATCTCGCACCTGTTTGCCCTGCATCCGGGCCGGCAAATCACCCGTCACGGCACGCCGGAACTGGCGCGGGCGGCGCGGGTCACCCTGGAGCGTCGCCTGGCCCACGGCGGCGGCCACACCGGCTGGAGCCGCGCCTGGATTCTCAACTTCTGGGCGCGGCTGGGCGACGGCGAGCAGGCCCATGCCCACCTGGTGGCCCTGCTCCAAAAGAGCGTCGCCCCCAACCTGTTTGACCTCCACCCGCCCTTCCAGATTGACGGCAACTTCGGCGGCACGGCGGGCATGTGCGAGATGCTGCTGCAAAGTCACGCCGGCGAGCTGGAGCTGCTGCCCGCGTTGCCCCCGGCCTGGCCGGCCGGCCGGGTCCGTGGCCTGCGTGCCCGCGGAGGCTTCGAGGTGGACCTCGAGTGGGCCGGGGGCCGGCTGCTCGAGGCGGTCATCCGTTCCCTGCTGGGCAACCCGTGCCGTGTGCGGGCCGCCGTGCCGTTGACCGTTTGGCGCGGCCGGGGTGCAGGCGCGCCGCTGACGGTCCAGCCGGTGGCGCCGGGTGTGGTGGAATTCCCCACCCGAGTCGGCAGGGAATATCGCCTGCGACCCGCCACACCGTGAGGAGCGGCCGGCGGCGGAACTGCGCCCCTTCAAGGCAGTGGGTTGCGTCCCCGGGTGTGGACAAGGTCAAAGGGCAAGCAACGGGCTGGTCGGGGCGGGAAATCCGCGCGCGTCCTTTGCCAGGCCTCAGGTGGAGAGGTGCAGCCGTTCCTGTTGTGGGGCTGCGGGCCGGCGGGCGACGGACTTCGCGCTTGAGCCGCGGCTGGCTCGGCCTATGCTGCCGGCATGGCCCAGGGCCTCCATCTTACGCAGCGTCTGTCGCTGCAGCAGGTGCTGGCGCCGCAACTCCAGCAATCGCTGGCCTTGTTGCAGGCGCCGGTGCTTGAATTGCAGGCCCTGGTTCGCCAGGAGCTGGCCCAAAATCCCGTTCTCGAGGAAGTTGCCCCGCCGGACCCGAGCCAGCGCGAGTTGCCGCCGCTGAGCGACCCGAATGATCCGGCGGAGCCGCCGCCGGACGTGCGGTTTGACCCGGCCACGGAAAAGCCGTCCAACGCGCCGGCGGACGACTTCGAGGCGGAGTTCAACCGGCTGATGCAGTTGGACCAGGAGTGGCGGGAGGTGTTTTCCCAGACCCAGCTCCACGGCCCGCGCAACGAGGAGGACGAGGAGCGGCGGCAGTACCTGTTTGATTCGCTGGTGGCCGGCACCTCGCTGCAGGAGCATCTGCTCGAGCAAGTCCGCTTGTCCGAGTTGACCGAAACCCAGCGAGCCATTGCCGAGCAGGTTGTGGGCAACGTGGACGAGCGCGGCTACCTGCAGGCCAGCCTCGAGGAGATCGCCTACTCGGCCGGCGTGCCGGTCGAGCAGGTGGCCGAGGTGCTGAAGGTGGTGCAGACGTTCAACCCGCCGGGCGTGGCAGCGCGGGACCTGCGCGAGTGTCTGCTGCTGCAGTTGGAACGCGCCGGCCGCCGGGAATCCCTCGAGTGCCGCATCGTGGACCGGCACCTCGAGACCGTGGCCCGCCACCGCCTGCCCGAACTGGCCCGCGCCCTGGGTGCCAGCCTCGAGGAAGTGAAGGCGGCCGTGGCCCGGATCGCCCATCTCGAACCGCGTCCGGGGCGGGAGTTTTCCTCCGAGACCGAGCACTTCGTGGTGCCGGAACTGTTTGTCACCCCCAACCAGCCCGAGGCCTTTTTCCTGTCGCCCGCGGACCTGCGAGACCTGGACCGTCTGGCCGCCCTGTGGGTGCCGCTGCTGGAGGAGTCTGTCGCCCCCGCCGAGGCCGGCCCGCCTGAGCCGCCCCCGCTCAACGGCGCCTCCGGCAAGCCCCTGCTGACCGGCGCCTGGCCGTGGAGCCCGGTGGACCCGCTGGTGCGCGCCCTGTGGGACGGCTTGCGGGAGGCCAGCCGCGAGCAGCTCCGGACCTGGCAACGCACCCCGCAGGAGCCGGCCGTGCGCGCCGCCCTGGCGCGGGAGTTGTGCCGGGACCTCAATGGACGGATCGCCGGGCTCTCCCTGTTAGAGGCCGCGGTTGCCAGCGGGCGCCAGTTCAGCCCGGAGACGCTGGCCCTCGGCCGCGAGGCCCCGCGGGGGATCAGCCGCGTCAAACTCAACCGCCAGCTCCTGGACGAGGCCTTCCCCCGCATCATCCCCCCCTGCAAGGAGGAGGACTACCTGGTCAGCACCAACAATGACATCCTCCCCCACCTGCGCATCAGCAACACCTACAAGGACCTCATGGCGCGGCCGGACAGCTCGGCCGAGGTGCGCGATTACATCCGCGAGAAAATTCGCGCCGGCAAGTACCTCATCAAAAGCCTCCAGCAGCGCCAGCAGACCCTGCTGAACATCGGCCGGGAAATTGTCCGCCGCCAGCGGCCGTTTCTGGACAAGGGCCCGGCCCACCTCCGCCCCATGACCATGGCCCAGGTGGCCCGGGCGGTGGGCGTGCACGAAACCACCGTCAGCCGCGCCGTGGCGGGCAAGTACCTTGAGACCCCGCGGGGCGTGTTCGAGCTGCGCTACTTCTTCACCTCCGGCCTCCCCACCGCCGGCGGCGAGGGCGCCGTCTCCAACGAAAGCGTCAAACAGATCATCCAGGACCTCGTGGCCCAGGAGGACAAACGCAAGCCGCTCTCGGACGAGGACATTGTCCGGCAACTGGGCGCCCGCGGCATCCTCATCGCCCGCCGCACGGTGGCCAAGTATCGCTCCGAGCTGAACATCCTGCCCTCGCACCTGCGCCGCGCGTACTGAGCCCCCCGCGTTGTCGCGCCATCTGCTGGTCATCCTGGCCCCCGGAACACCCCGCTACCCGCGGTGGGCGGAAGTGCTGCGCCGCGGCCGCGCCCAGGTCCAGTGGGCCCCGGCGGCGGATATCGCCCACGCCCGCCGGTTGGCCGCCCGGGTCGCCCCGGAGGTGGACGTGGTGGTGGCCGCCGGCGGGGACGGCACGGCTCGGGCGGTGGCCGGCGGTCTGGTTTTCACACGCGAGAGCCGCGCCGCGCTGGGCCTGCTGCCGCTGGGCACCGGCAACGACTTTGCCGATCATCTGGGCCTGCGCCGGCTGTCCGCGGCCCTGGAGGCCCTGGAAGCCGGTCGGGAACGGAGCGTGGACGTCATCGAGGTCCGCCGCCCGGACGGGGGCGACAGGGAGGCGGCGCTGCTGTTTGCGGCGGCGGGGTTCGCGCCGGCCCTGCTGGCCCGGACCAGTCCCCGCCTGAAACGCTGGGTGGGTCGCTCGCTGTGTTATTCGGCCGGATTCTTCCGCGCGCTGGCGGGGTTTCGCGCCCCCTGGCTGGAGGTGGGGGCGGAGGGCCGGGTGCAGCGCGGCCATTTCTTCCATGTTTGCGCCGGCAATACCGAGCGGGCCGGCGGCGGGGCCATGCGGCTCTCGCCGGGCGCGCGTTTTGATGACGGCCGGCTGGAACTGTGCTGGATCGAGGCCCTCGGTCGCGCCGAGGTGCTGTGGCACTTTCCGCGTCTGTTGCGGGGCACCTTCCCCGGCCATCCGCGGGTGCATTACCAACCGGGGTCCGAGCTGAGGGTGGACGCGCCCCGGCCGGAGCCGCTGGCGCTGGACGGGGATGTGGTAGGCACCACCCCGGCCTGCTTCCGCGTCCTGCCCGGTGCCCTGCGGGTGGTGGCGCCGGCCGCGGGTTGAGCCGCACCGCGGGCGGCTCCCGGCGGTCTCTTGCCAGCGGTGCTACTGCCGCCAGAAGTTTTCTGAAACTCTCCCGGCCGGCATCGAGTTTAACCCCCTACGCGGACAATGCCCTTTGGGGCGCCAACTGACCAACCGAGCCAGACCATGAAAACGACCCTCCCTCTCACCTTTGCGTGGCCCACGACTCCCGGGTTGCTGAGTTCCCTGAATCCCCTGTCGTCGCGGGACGGCACCTTCGCCCTGCCCGGCGCCCCCGGTTTTTTGCGCCGGGGGGCGCTCGTGGCCGAAGTGCCGCGGTCCCGCCTCTGCCCGCGTTGCGAGCGGGACCGGTCACTGAGCCGCTGGTGGCGGGCCGAATGGGCGGCCGAAGAACGCCGGGCCGCCCCCTTGGCCCGGGTGAGTTGGGGCCTGATGCTGGCGGCGGGTTGCATTTCCCTCTTGGTAGCCGGCCGGAGCGGGCTTGGGCTGGTCGAGCATTTCCCGGCTTTCACCGCCTGGGTGGTGCGGCTGCTGGGAGGCGCCTGAGGCGTCTGGAGCGCCGGCGCCCTCCCGGCCGTGGCGGGGCGGGCCGGTCGGGGGGCGGGGTGGAGGATTTGGGTTCGGCCGGGGAGGAAGGGTTGGGTTGGGCGCCGGTGGCGGGCTGGAGCTTCACGCGCAAGGCCTGTCGCCGGCGTTCCCAGTCGGCCCAGGCGGCGACCCATGTTGTGCCGGCGTAGCGGACGCAGGCGGCAGGCCAGAGGCGTTCGAGTTGGTCGAGGGCCGCGTGCAGGTCACGCTCGCCCCAGCGCAGGCGGGCCTCCAGGAGGTTGAGCCGGTTCTCCGGGTAGTTGGGGGCGAGGGTCACGGCGCGCTCCAGGTGGTGGCGGGCCCTGCCGCGGTGGCCGATGCTCAGGGGCCAGCCGGGCGCTTCGAGGTAGAGCAGGCCCAGGTTGCGGTCCGGGCCGGCTTCATCGAACTGCTCGTCCAGTTCGCGAGCGCGCTGGAAAAGCGTCTCCATTTCGCGGACCAGCGGCAGGGCGCCGAGGGACCGGGTGCGGGCGAGCTGGCCGAGGTTCATTCCGAGGTAGTAGGGCAGGGCGGCAACGTTGGTGTGCCGCGCCAGGGCGGGGCGCAGCGCGGCGATGGCCTGCTCGGCCAGGGCGGCGCGTTCGGCGGGGTCGCGCGCGAATTCGGCGCGGTCGAAGGCGGCGCGGCCCAGGTACCAGGTGTTGGTCACGTTGTCCGGGTCGCGGGCATGAGCCGCCACGGCGGTTTGAAACAGCCGTTCCGCCTGCGCCCGGGGATCGTTGTCGGAGCGTCCGGGCGAGGCGGGAAGGGGGGCTTGGACGGGGTCCGATTCGGCGGTGGCCGGAGCGGGCGGGAGCCCTGGAGCGGCCGCGGCGAAAGCGGCGGGGAGGACGAGGGCGACCAGCAGCGTGGCCGGGCCGCTCAGGCCTGGCCGGAGGACCGGGCGGCGGGGGGAGTTTCTCATTGCGCGGCCGGGCCGTGACCTTATACTGCTCATGGCGTGAAACATTGGCTCCATCTCGGGCTGTTGCTGACCGCGGTGACGCTGGGGGTTGCCTGCGGGGGCGTCAACACCTCCCACAGCGTGTCTCCGGCGTCGTTTTTCCTGCCCGGTTTGATCCGGGCGGAACCGGCGCCCACCCCCGGACCCGGGATGCCTCCGGAGCCTCCGGCCTCCGGGCCGGCGGTGGCGCGCCTTCCCTGATAAGCCATGCGTTTCCCCTTCGCCCTGTCGGTCAAGATTGCCCGGCACATCATCAGGCACAAACTGCGGCGGACCCCCAGGTTCGCCCTGGTGTTGCAACTGGAGCCGCTGCACACCTGCAACCTGACCTGCACCGGCTGCGGGCGCATCCGCGAGTACTCGACCAGCCTCAAGGACATGGTGCCGCTGGAGCGGTGCCTGGCCGCCGCGGCCGAATGCGACGCGCCGATGGTCTCGATCTGCGGCGGCGAGCCGCTGATCTACCCGAAGATCGAGGAGCTGATCGAGGGGCTGCTCCGGCAGGGCCGCATCGTGTACATCTGCACCAACGGCCTGTTCATGCGGAAAAAGCTGGTGGACTACCTCGCGGCCATTTACACGCCCGCCGAGGAGCCGCGGTTGCAGGCGCTGCGGGCCGACAACCTCATCACCGACAAACAGGTCGCCGCCATCCGCCAGGGCAAGACCGACGGCCGACCGGTCATCCGCCCCACCCAGTGGCTGTACTGGAACGTCCACATTGACGGTCTGGAGTACACCCACGACCTGATCGTCGAGCGCGAGGGGGTGTTTCAGGAATGCGTCGAGGCGATCAAACTGGCCAAGCGCCTCGGCTTCCAGGTGGCCACCAACACCACCGTGTACCGCGAGACCGACGTGCGCGAAATCGAGGACATGTTCCGCTTCTTCTCCTGGCTGGGCGTGGACGGTCACACCATCTCCCCCGGCTACGACTACGACGCCGCCAAGAAGGACATGGTCCGGCGCCTGGGCAGGAAGCCCGAGGACTTCTTCCTGACCCGCCAGATGACGGTGGAGAAATTCGCCCGCATCCTCGACTGGGGCCGGCAGTTCACCATCTTCGGCACGCCCGTGTACCAGGAATTCCTGGCCGGCAAGCGCGAGCTGACCTGCACCGCCTGGGCCATCCCCACCTACAACATCAAGGGCTGGAAGGCGCCGTGCTACCTCATGACCGACGGCCACTACCCAACCTACCGCCAGATGCTCGACCAGGTGGACTGGGACAAATACGGCGTCGTCAACGGCGTGGCCCGCGATCCGCGCTGCGAAAACTGCATGGTCCACTGCGGCTACGACCCCAGCGGCGCCCTCGGCACCAATTACCGGCCCGGCGACCACTGGAAGAACTTCAAGTACAACTTCGGGCCGCGCCCGCCACGTTACGCGGGCGATGCCGACCTGCTCCGTCGCGCCTTCAACGGCCACTCCATCGGCAAGGGTCACCTGGCCGAGGCGCGGGCCGCGCTGCGCAAGAGTCAGGAGGGTCAGCCGGCCGTCACCGCGCCTGCCGGCAGCGGCTGCGCCGGGGGCAAGGGCGGCGGAGATGCGGTGCCCGCCGGCCTCCACGCGGCCAAAAGCGTGGAGTCGGGCGCGCCGCCGGCGTAAGCTCGCGCCCCGGTATGTTCCGCCACATCCTCATCAGCCGCTTCAAGTCCCTCAAAGAGGTCGAGTTCGAGGCTCGGCGGGTGAACGTGCTGATCGGCGAGCCGAACACGGGCAAGTCGAACGTGTTCGAGGCGCTGGTGACCGCGGGGGGGGGTCCCCGCGAGGTGGTGGAACACGCCGCCGGACGGGACGGCTTCTGCCGGCGGCTCCAGCGGGAGGAAAGGGCGCTGGGCATGGTGGACCAGGACCCGGACGCGCATCCGATTCCCTACATGAAATCGCTGGAGCAAGTCCAACGGCAGCACGACCTGCTGGTGCTCAAGGACCGCCGGCGGAACAACTGCCTGATCGTCGTCTGCCCACGGCTCGAAGAATGGCTGGTTCGGACGGCCAGGGATGCGAGCCTTCGGCTGAGCGGCATTTGGCTTCGAGGACGACCACGGCAAGGGGCTGCACCGCGAGTTCAACCAGCGGCTTCCCAACCTGCGCCGACTGGTTGGGGCGCTGATGGAGCAACGCCAGGAACGCATCCTTGCCCTGCAACAATGGCTCGACTCCCCTCCGACCTCCTGAACTTGACCCATGCCCACGCTCTTCCTGTGTCCCCCCGGTTTTGACGGCTTCGACGGCGGCGCCGGCTCGCGCTACCAGGCGCGCCGCGAGGTGACCAGTTTCTGGTACCCCACCTGGCTGGCCCAGCCGGCCGCGCTGGTGCCCGAGTCCCGGCTGCTCGACTGCCCCCCCCACGGCATCGGCCGCGAGGAATGCCTGCGCATCGCGCGGGACTACGACCACGTCATCATCCACACCAGCACCCCCTCGCTGCGCAACGATTGCAAGGTGGCCGAGGCCATCAAGGCGCAGCGGCCCGGCACCACCATCGGCTTTGTAGGCGCCCACGCTGCGGTCCTGCCCACCGAGACCCTGAAGGCCTCGCCGGCCATTGACTGGGTGGGCCGTAAGGAATTCGACTTTACCTGCAAGGAAGTGGCCGAGGGCCGCCCGCTCGGCGAGATCGCCGGCCTGAGTTACCGGGACGCCGACGGCAAAATCCGCCACAATCCCGAGCGCGAGTTGATCGCCAACATGGACGCCCTGCCCTGGGTGGCGGACGTGTACAAGCGCGACCTCCAGATCGAACGCTACTTCATCGGCTACCTCCTCCACCCCTACATCAGCCTCTACACCGGCCGCGGCTGCCCCGCCCAGTGCACCTTCTGCCTCTGGCCCCAGACCATCGGCGGCCACAAGTACCGCGTCCGCTCGGTGCAAAACGTGGCCGACGAGATGGCCTACCTGAAACAGCTTTTCCCCCAAGTGAAGGAGTTTTTCTTCGACGACGACACCTTCACGGCCAACCTGCCGCGCGCCCGTGAAATCGCGATGAAACTCGCGCCCCTGGGCCTGACCTGGAGCTGCAACAGCCGCGCCAACCTGGATTACGACACCATCCGTCAGATGAAAGACGGCGGGTTGCGCCTGTTCCTGGTCGGCTACGAGTCCGGCAACGAGCAAATCCTCAAGAACATCAAGAAGGGCGTGACGCGGGAGGAGATGCGGCGTTTCACGCGCGACTGCCACCGCGCCGGCGTGGTCATCCACGGCACGTTCATCCTCGGCCTGCCGGTCGAAACCCGCGAGACGATCGAAGAGACCATCCGGTTTGCCCAGGAGCTGGACGTGTTCTCGGTCCAGGTCAGCCTGGCCGCGCCGTACCCCGGCACCGAGTTGTACGAACAGGCCCGGCTCAACGGCTGGTTCGTCAAGCGGGACAAGACCGACATTGTGCACGAGGACGGCTTCCAGGAGTCGGCCCTCGAGTACCCGGACCTGGGCAAGGAGGAGATCTTCGAGGCGGTCGAGCGCTTCTACCACCGCTACTACCTGCGCCCGAAACCGATCCTGCGCATCATCAAAACCATGCTCGAGGACAAGGACGTGTGCGTGCGCCGCCTGCGCGAGGGCTACGAGTTCTTCAAGAGCATGGCCCAGCGGCGCAGCGACCTGGCCGCCGCGCAGGCCCGGTAACGGCCGCGCGGGCACAGGGGGGTGCGGCAGGGCCCGGGAGGTACGGCTGCGCCGAGCCGACGTGACCCGCCGCCTCGGCAGGGCGGTGGAGCAACAGGGGTTCGCCCTTGCGTCGGGGTGTGGTTGGGGTGGAATGCGCGCGCATGAAATGGTTTCAGGACCAACTAACCGCCTCGCCCACGGCCGCGCGGTTCCTGCCCTACTTCATTTTCGTGGCGCTGACCTTCTTTCAGGGCAAGCTCGGCGCGGGGTCCGAGTACTGGGTCTATTTGGGCAAGACCCTGGTGGGGGTCTGGTTGATCGGCCAGATGCGCGCCCACGTGCCCGAAATGCGCTGGGCCTGGAGCTGGGAGGCGCTGGCGGTGGGCGTGGCGGTCTGCGTGATCTGGGTGGGATTGGACCCGTACTACCCCCGGCTGGGCGAGCTGATGGCCCGCGTGGGCCTGGCGGCGCCCCCGGACCCGGCCGAGGCGCCCTCGCCGTGGAATCCCTTCGCCCACTTTGGCGAGGGCAGCCTGCTGGGCTGGTTGTTTGTCCTGACGCGCATCGCGGGGTCCACCCTGGTGGTTCCCCCGTTGGAGGAGGCCTTCTTTCGCTCCTTCCTGTACCGCTACCTGGTGAAGGCCGATTTTCTGGCGGTGCCCCTGACAACCTGGGCGGCCACGCCCTTTGTGGTCACCTCGGTCGTGTTCGGCCTGATCCACTTTGAATGGCTGGCGGGCATCCTGTGCGGCGCCGCCTACCTGGGGCTGGTGATTCACAAGGGACGGCTGGGCGACGCCATCACCGCGCACGCCATCACCAACTTCCTGCTGGGGGTGTGGGTGGTGGGGAAGGGGGCGTGGCATTTCTGGTGAAGGCCGCTGCGGCGAACCGCCACAACCGTCGCGCGGCTGGCTGCGCCAACCCCTCCGCCGGTCCCGTGGAAGCCGGTGCCGGACAGCCCGGCCGACGTTGCGCCCCACCCCCGGGGGCTTCACGCGGAAGCCGGCGCCGGGAGGCCCCAAGATAAGGGACTTCCATCCAGACCCACCGGTTCACCTTACGCTTCGCGTTTGACCCCGCCGCCGGCCCGACTAAGCTGACACACCTTTTGCCGCACGGGGAGGCAGGCATTCCCCCGGGGCAGGCGGTTGGAACAATTCATGAGCAGCACCACGGAAACGATGTCGCCGGCGGAGCCGGGCCGGCAACAGGTTCGGGACATTGTCATCCGCATCGCGGGCAACTCGCAGGACGGCATCCAGGCCATCGGCGGCTTTCTGGCCCGCCTGGCCGGGCGCAGCGAGCAGGACGTGATGACCTACATGACCATCCCGTCCACCATCTCGGGCGGCCCGTCCATCTTCCAGGTCCGCATGGGCTCGGGGGAAATTCTCAGTGCCGGCGACGAGGCGGACGTACTGCTGGCCTTTTACCAACACTCCTACGAGAACCACCTCCAGGCGCTGCACCCCGGTGGGATTGTGGTGTACGACTCCGATCACGTCGAGCCGCGCGAGGAGTGGAAGGCGATCTACCGGCACGTCGGCGTACCCATCTCCGGGCTGACGGTCGAGGCCATCGGCGGTACCGGCCGGGACAAGGGCAAGAACGTGTACGCCCTGGGCCTGATCGCGAAAATGTTCGACCTGAACGTGGACAAGCTCAAGCAGCTCATCGCCGAGCGGTTCCGCGGCAAGGACGCGAGCATCCTGACCAACGCCCTGAACGCCTTTGACGCCGGCTACTCGAACGCCCTGGGCCACCTCATCGCGACCTTCCAATTCGAGGAGCCCCGGCGCCGTGGCGTCCACCAGGTGGTCATGAACGGCAACGAAGCCCTGGCCTACGGCCTGATCGCCGCCGGCGTGCGCTTCGGCGCCGGCTACCCCATCACCCCGTGGTCGGACATCATGGAGCTGTTGCGCCGCGGGCTGCCCGAGTACGGCGGTACCTTCGTGCAGTGCGAGGACGAGATCGCCTCGATCTGCATGGCCCTGGGGGCCGCCTACGCCGGGCGGGTGGCCGTCACCGGCAGCAGCGGGCCGGGCCTCTCGCTCAAGACCGAGGCCCTGGGTTGGGGCGTCATGGCCGAGGTGCCGCTGGTGGTCATTGACGTCCAACGCGGCGGCCCCTCGACCGGTCTGCCCACCAACGTCGAGCAGTCCGACCTCAACATGGCCTGCTTCGGCAGCCACGGCGATTCCCCGCGGGTGGTGATTGCCCCGGCCAATGTCGAGGACTGCTTCTACACCGCCATCGAAGCGGTCAACCTGGCGCGCGAATTCAACCTGCCGGTGCTCGTGCTCACCGACCAGGCCCTGGCCACCCGCATCGAGGCCTTTGACGAGCCGGACCTGCAACGCGTCTGCCAGGAACTGCCCCTGGACCTTTCCCCCGTGCCCGCGCACAAACCCTACGACCTGGCCGCCCCGGACGGCGTGGCACGGCATCGCCCGCCCGGTACGCCCATCCTCAACGGCATCTACCCCATCCTCACCGGCCTGGAGCATGACGAATACGGTCACCCCACCAGCTCGCCCAAACTCCATGCCGAGATGACCGCCAAGCGCCGCCGCAAACTCCAGGCCCTGGCCGCCCGGCTGCCCGTCCCCCAGGTGTACGGTCCGCCCGAAGGCGATGTCCTGCTCATCGGCTGGGGCTCGACCTGCGGCCCCATCCGCGAAGCGGTGGACCGCGCCCGCGCCGATGGCCGTGCAGTGTCGGCCCTCCATCTCCGGCACCTGCATCCGCTGCCCCCCGGCCTGGAAACCATTTTTGCCGGCTTCCACCACCTGCGCGTGGTCGAGATGAACGACGAGGGCGTGTACGGCTACGGCCAACTGGCCGGCCTGTTGCGCGCCCGCTTCGGCAACCCCAAAATCCACGGCATCAACAAGACCGACGGCCTGGCCTTCAAGGTCCGCGAAATCGTCGAACGCCTCCGCCAGGACGTCCAGGATGGCATGCGCCGCTTTTGAATCCCCCCCAACTCCCTGATCCTGCTCCGAATCTTAATCTGCCTCGTGCCCTGAACCCCATGTCCGCCTCCACGTCCACCTCCTCCCCTCCGACAGTCGCCCGGACCGGCGCGCCGGCCCCTGCGCCTGCGAGTCCTCCCGCCGCCCCGCCGGCCGAACGCCGCCCCTTGACCAAGAAGGAACTCGCCGCCGACCACCCCACCTGGTGCCCGGGCTGCGGTGACTTCTCCGTGCTGGCCCTGTACTTCAAACTCATCGAAAAACGCGGCCTGCAGCGGGAGCAATTTGTCAGCGTTTCCGGCATCGGCTGCTCGAGCCGGTTCCCCTACTTTGTGCAGGCCCACGGCGCCCACTTCATTCACGGCCGCGCGCTGCCCTTTGCCACCGGCATTTCGCTGACCCGACCGGACCTGCACGTGTTTGTGTTCAGCGGGGACGGCGACGCCTTTTCCATCGGCGGCAACCACTTCACCCACACCGCGCGCAAGAACGTGAAGCTGACGCTGGTGGTCATGGACAACGAGGTTTACGGCCTGACCAAGAAGCAGACCTCCCCCACCTCGCGCCTGGGCTACAAGAGCAAAACCGACCCCTGGGGCGCCGTGGACCAGCCCATCAACCCGCTCAAGCAGGCCCTCGCCGCCGGCGCCACCTTCGTGGCCCGCACCGCCAGCACCAACCCCAACCACCTGCTCCAGATGATGGAGGCGGCGATGGACCACGACGGCTTCAGCTTCATCCACTGCCTCAGCGAATGCGTCGAGTTCTATCCCGGCGCCTTCGATGCCGCCATCCCGCGCAAGGGCGGCAGCTTTCCCCTGGTGCCCGCCGACCACGACGTGACCGATGAAGTGGCCGCTTACCGGCTGGCCGGGGCGCCGTTTCCGGGCTACTTCGGCATCTTTTACCGCGTGCAGCGACCCACCAAAAACGCCTGCGAAGCCCGCATCAATGCCGAGCAACAGGCGCGCACTACCGGGCTGGCCCCCTGGCAAATCCTCGCCCGCACCTTCGAGCGGATGCGCTAGCCGGCCGGGCGGGTTGGGATCGGCTCAAGGCAGAACGCGGAAGGTCCAAACCCTCCGTTGCCCCTTCTGGCTCCTGACTTCTGACTCCGCCCCCGCCGGCATCCGGTATCCGGTATCTGGCATCCGGCATCCGGTATCCGCTCCCTCATTCCCGCAGCAACGCCCGCCGGGCCGCCGCCAGTTCCCGGCGCTGCGCCGGGCCGAGTTTCGGATAATGCAGGTCCAGCGACGTCAGCGCGTCAATCACCGCGGCGGCCACCACCAGCCGCGTGAACCACTTGTGGTCCGCCGGCACCACATACCACGGCGCCTCGGGCGTGGCCGTGTGGCGGATCATGTCCTCGTAAGCGGCCTGGTACGCCTTCCAGTGACGCCGCTCGGCCACGTCCGCCGCCGAGAACTTCCAGTTCTTGTCGGGATTTTCGATGCGCTCCAGAAATCGCCGCTTCTGTTCCCCCTTCGACACGTGCAGGAAGAACTTGCGGACCAGCACGCCGTTGCGATGCAGGTAGCTCTCGAAGTGGCGGATGTCCCGGAAGCGCTCCTCCCAGATGTCCGGGGTGACCCGCCCCGGCGGCAGCTTCTGACGTTCCAGCCACTCCGGATGCACGCGCACGATGAGCGTCTCCTCGTAGTAACTGCGGTTGAAGATGCCGATGCGCCCCCGCTCGGGCAGGCGTTTCCAGCAGCGCCAGAGAAAGTCGTGGTCCAGCTCCTCGGCGCTGGGCGCTTTGAAGGCATGGACCTGGCAGCCCTGCGGGTTCACCCCGGACATGACGTGCTTGATGGCGCTGTCCTTGCCCGCGGCGTCCATGGCCTGGAAGATCAACAGCACCGCCCACCGGTCCTGGGCATGGAGGCGGTCCTGGAGCCGTGCCAGCGTCTCGATCCCCTGGGCCAGGGCCTCGCGCGCCCGGGGTTTGTCCTCCGACTTCAGCCCCAGCGTGTTCGCGGGGTCCACGTCTTTGAGGCGGAACCGCCGGCCGTCCGTGACGCAGAACGGCCGGCTCAGGCGACGGCAGACGCGGGTAAACTTCTCCAGGTTCATGGGCCTTGTCGCGGCTGTGGCGGCCTGACGGGCCACCGCTCGTTGACGCGCCCAGCATCGCATCCACCCCGCCAGCGGCAAGGACCAACCGCCGGGGCCTCGGGCTCGTCGGCACCTTCCCACCTCTGAGAATTTCCTCCCCCGACGCCGAGGGGCGACGCTGTCCCGATCCACCCTCCCTGACCGAGGAGCGCGATGCCGGCCAATCCTCGCAGACATGTTGGCAACCGCCGCCCCGCCTGCTACACACTCGCCCGTGCCCCGCGCCGACCGCGATTCGCACCGTAGGGACAACCACCAGGTCCGGCAGTCCGGATTGAGGCCGGCCCCGGCGTTTGCCCCCGTGGGGCGGCCGGGCAGGACGGGACCTGCTCCGGCAGGTCGAACACCCCCCTGTGGCGCGGCGGCGAAATTTGACCAACAGCACCGTGTCAAAAGCCCGGACCAGGTACAGGGAATTCTCCCGCGGTGCCCCGCGTGCTGCGGGGACGCCTCCCGCCGCACCACAATCCGATCATGAAGACCGTCCGTGACGCCTGCCAACTGCTCCCCCACGCCCTCTCGATCAAACTCAGCGATCAGATCGAGCAGTTGGACGCGCTCATCCACACCGAGGGCGACGGGACCGCCTTCTTCGAGCGCACCCACATCACCCGGGGCATGCAGGACCTGATCAGCGAAGGGCTGGCGCGGCTGGCGGGCGCTTCCTCCCAGGCCGTTTTCCATCTCAAGCAGGCCATGGGCGGCGGCAAGACCCATCTCCTGGTGGGTTTCGGCCTCCTGGCCAAGCATCCGGCCCTGCGCGCGAAGTACGCCGCGGGGGTCACGCACGCCGCCGCTTTCGACCGGGCGGCAATTGCGGCCTTCAACGGCCGCAACACCCCGGATCACTTCTTCTGGGGCCAGATCGCCCACCAGCTTGGCAAGGGCGAGATGTTCCGGCGCTTTTGGGAAGCCGGCCCGCGGGCCCCGGACGAGCGGGACTGGCTCAAGCTCTTCGAGGGCGGTCAGCCCGTTCTGATCCTTCTCGACGAGATGCCGCCCTACTTCCACTACCTGGACACCCAAAAAGTGGGCAACGGCACGGTCGCCGACATCGCCACCCGGGCCTTCGCGAACCTACTCACCGCCGCCGGCAAGAAAAAGAACGTCTGCGTGGTCGTCTCGGACCTGACCGCGGCCTACGACACCGGCGGCCGGCTCATCCAGCGCGCCCTCGAGGATGCCCGCCAGGAACTCGGCCGCCAAGAACGCGCCATCACGCCCGTGGACCTTGCCGCCAGCGAAATCTACGACATCCTGCGCAAGCGCCTTTTTGCCCGACTCCCCGAGCCGGCGGTCGTGGCCGAGGTCGCCCGGGCCTTCGGCCGCAAGCTCGCCGAAGCCGCCAGGGCCGGCACCGCCCGCCGCAGCGCCGAGGCCCTTGCCGACGAGATCGCCGCCACCTACCCCTTCCACCCCCGCCTCAAAAACGTCATCGCCCTCTTCAAGGAAAACGAGCAGTTCAAGCAGACCCGCGGCCTGATCGAACTGGTCTCCCGGCTCCTTCAGTCGGTCTGGCAACGCCCGGCCAACGACGTCTTCCTCATCGGCCCCCAGCACTTCGACCTGTCCCTGCCCGAGGTCCGCGACAAGCTCACCGAAATCTCCGGCCTGCGGGACGTCATCGCCCGGGACCTCTGGGACGCCCAGCAGGCCGCGCACGCCCAGGTGATTGACCGGGCAACCGGCAAGGACTCCGCCGCCCAGGTCAGCACCCTGCTGCTGACCGCCAGCCTTTCCACCGCCCACAACGCCGTCAAAGGCCTCACCCGCGAGGAGCTGGTCGAGTGCCTGGTCTCGCCCCCGCGCGAGCCCGCCGAGTTCCTCGCCGCCTTCGAGGAGCTGGACAAACTCGCCTGGTACCTCCACCACACCCCCGAAGGCCGCTTCTATTTCGACCGCCAGGAAAACCTCACCAAGCTGCTCCAGGGTCTCGCCCAGGAGGCCCCCGACGTCCAGATTGACGAGCTCATCCGCCACCGCCTCCGCGACCTGTTCCGCCCCTCCCGCCGCACCGCCTACGAGGAGGTCCTGCCCCTGCCGCGGCTGGACGAGGTCGCCGAACGCGTCCGCCGCGGCCGCGTGCTGGTCATCGTCAGCCCCGACGCCAAGATTGCGCCCGACGACCTCCAGCGCTTCTTCGAGGGCCTGTCCCAGAAAAACAACCTCCTGGTCCTCACCGGCGACAAATCCGCCCTGGCCAGCGTGGAAAAGGCCGCCCGCCAGCTCTACGCCGCCCAGAAGGCCGAGGCGCGCATCCCCAAGGGCCATCCCCAGCGCGACGACCTCGAACGCAAGCAGGCCGCCTACGAGCAGGACTTCAACACCACCGTCCTGGGCCTCTTCGACAAACTGCGCTTCCCCATCCAGCGCCCCGGCCGCCCGCCCGAGCTGGCCGCCAAACCCCTGGACCCCACCCGCGACGCCACCCAGCCCTTCGACGGCGAGGCCCAGATCGAGAAAACCCTCACCACCCATCCGCTCAAGCTCTACCTCGATGTTCTCAAGGACTTCGACGCCATCCGCGAAAAGGCCGAGGCCCTCCTCTGGCCCGAAAACCAGACCGAAACCCGCTGGAGCGATGCCGCCGACCGCTACGCCGAACAGGCCGGCATGCCCTGGCTGCCCCCGCGCGGCCTGGACCAGCTCAAGGACCTCGCCTGCAGCCGCGGCCTCTGGGAAGACCTCGGCAACGGTTACGTCACCAAGCAGCCCCCCAAAAAACGCACCTCGGCTCAGGTGATTCCCGAGCAGGGTCCGGACGACGAAGGCCGCGTCCGCCTCAAGGTCAATCCCATCAACGCCGGCCCCACCCCCCGCATCCACTACGCCGAAGACGGCCCCGTCTCCGCGACCAGTCCCCTGCTCCAGGAGCCCCACCTCACCACCTGTGCCCTCCGTGTCGCCTTCCTCGTGTGCGACCCCACCGGCCAGTTCGAGACCGGCGACCCCGTCCTCTGGACCAACCGGCTGGTCCTGCGCAACCGGCTCACCGAGATCGGTGGCGTCCGGCAGGTCGAGCTGTTCGTCGCCCCGCGCGGAGAGATCCGCTACACCCTCGACGGCAGCGAACCCCGCCACGGCCTCCCCTACACCGGCCCCATCCCCCTCCCGGACGGCGAGGTGCTCCTGCTGGCCTTCGCCACCGCCGACGGGCTCGAGGCCCGGGAAAAGTTCACCTTCCCGGCCCGGAGCGACCAGGGAAAGCCTCCCCCGGTGGACCCCACTCGCCCGGCCCGCCTGGTTTTCCGCACCAGTTGGAAGTTTGATTCCCGCGCCGCGACCTATGCCGCCCTCAAACTGGCCGGGGAGCTGGGCGTCCGTTTCGAGAACGTCTCCCTGGACGTCGGTTCCGGTCCCCGGGCCTCCCGCCTGGTCGTGGGCGAACTGCCCGTGGACGCCCCCTTCCTGACCCGGCTCCTCGACCAACTGCTCGAGCAGTACCCGCCCGACGCCCCGGCCACCATGAGCTTCCGCAAGGCCCATTTCAAATCCGGCCACGACCTGGTCCTCTTCTGCCAGACGCTCGGCATCCGGTACGGCAGGGACAACGTCGAGACATGAACCCCAAGCCGGACACCGTGGACTTCGGCGCCCCGGCCAGCTTCGGCGCCCACGTCTTCCGGGTCGAAATCCCCGCCCGCCCCGCCGCGCCCGTCATGATCGTCGAGGACTACGGCTACCGCGGCGCCGAGGCCGGCATCCCCCGCGACGAGCCCCGCGTGCTCCTGGAGCGCCGCGTCTGGTCCCGGCTCGCCGACCCCGCCCGCCGCGAGTTCAACCCCCGCCTCAAGGCCGCCGGCCTCAAGCCCGGCCGCTGGCACCCCGGCACCAACCGCCTCGAACGCCTCCTGGGCCGCGAACTCTGCGTCCTGGCCTGGGCCGCCGAAAAGGCCACCGACGCCGAGCTGCCCGTCATCATCAGCAAATGGGCCGCCCTCCGCCCCGAGGAACGCTGGTGGCTCTTCATGGTCACCGTCGCCGAGGCCGGCCTGCCCGCCGACCACCAACGCGGCTGGCGCCGGGCCCTCCACCTGGCCCTGGCCGACGGCCAGGCCCCCGCCGCCCGCCGCCGCCCCCGGCCCGCCGAACCCGACCTCTTTAGCCTGCCCCTGTTCGACCCCCAGCGATGAACCGCGCTCCCCTCACCCGGCCCCCCGGCATCGTGCCGCTGTCCCTCGCCGACGCGCCCGCCCTCATCGAGCGGCTGCTGCCGGTGCAGAAGCTCTCGGCCGAGGCGTACAAGGAACAGATGGCGGTGCATGGCAAGACGCTCACCGCGCTCGGCT
>JBBIVJ010000003.1:0-158065 GCA_037439785.1 Verrucomicrobiales bacterium
AGAACTTCGACCGCGTTGACTTCTGGCTTTGGGGTTTCGGTTTCATAGACCCGTGCCGTGTGGCACGGAACCCGCCGGAAGCCAACTTCTTTCCGTCAACTACCCCTCAACCTGTGGGATGGCTGTGGAACGACAGTGCCGTTTTGTAGAACCTCGACCGTGACGGTGGGCGCGGCGAGCGTTGCCTCGCCGACCTTGATGACCTGGTAGAACCGCTGCGTGTTCAACCGAGGATGGAATAGCTGCGGAATCCAGCCTGCATCTCCAATGTCCATCCACACCGTCGAAGCGCCCTGCGACGGGAGTTCAACTTCGCGGACGGTCCAGCGGTTCGGGAAGTCCTGCGGTTGAGGAGAGAAGCTCTCGGCGGACTCAACGCGATAGAGAGCGACAGGCTCGCTGTTCCAAGAAATCGTTTCCGTCTGGTCGGCTTGGCTCTGGATGCTCAGAACGATATCCGCTGCTTGCGAATAGTTGAATCCAAAAGCGAGCGCAAACGCTGCGATGATGAGTCGTGTCGTCATTTTGTTCCTTTGTGTTTTAATTGCTGTCATAACGCGCGGCGGGTGGATGTCGCCGAACGACCCAAGCTCAGCGACCCGGCGCACGGGAGGCCACGATGGCAACCGCGACGCCCCCGCCGGGTTCGCTGCAGCGCATGGTTAGGTGTCACCATTCTGTCCAACGGCTCTTTCACTCTGCAGAACTCACAGCGCAGCGGGCAACCTCGAAGCCAATGTCCGTCCAAAACTGAGTCGGCTCACCCCGTTTGAAGCAACGGCCGTTCTCGTCGGGGACCGCCAAAACGAAGTCGCCTGCGCCGTCGCTGTACACTGAGCCGCCCACGAGCAAAGCACAATCATCTTGCCAGTTGACCGGGACGGTCTCCGTGAGAAAAACAAACGCCTCGAAAAAATCGTCGATGGTGCGGTTGTCGAATGAGTCCCACCAGGCACGCCACTCGGCGGAGGAATTGGCATCCTCCATTGACTGGACAGCAAAACCGACGAGCCGCTTTTTTGCATCGGTGATGTGACTCCAATGCGTGAACCCGCCAGCGGGGTGGAATCGCCTCCCTTCGAGCACAATCGGGCCATCCAGAATTGCAAGTTGGGCATGGGCGGCGCGCAAGCGCCGCCCATCCCGAAACATGATGAAGGTCTTGGTCATCTCAGCAGATAGTTGAGCACGATATTTCCAGCGCCGGGGGCAAGATTGTTGCACACGCCCGCCATAATCGCTGCGCTGCCAGTCTCTTCATCGCCGTTGGCGATGTCTGTCGCGTACGCTTGCGCTGCCTCAAAGAACTCTTGGGCGATATTCGAGGCGTTGGCGAGGATGAGGATGCCACCTGCGAACGGAAGGATGCGATTGACAGCACGCCCGAACCGACTGGCGAGGGATTTGGCGACAGACTGTAGCCGGGTGAACTGGGTGTGAATCTGGTTCAGGCGAATCTTCATGTATTTTTCGAGTGTGATACCCGGCGGGGGCTGAATCTGGCCAGTATTCACCATCTGGATGCGCTGAAATTCTTTTCGCAACTGTTCGGTTGCTACCTTTTCGTAGGCGTCGAGAACATGCTCAGGCAACTGGTCCACAAGAGCTTAGTTTGGCTGGCTCAACCTGCCAACATCCATGTCAGTTCCAGTTCCAAACACCGCGCGCAGCGCGGCTTTCTCAGCTTCGGTCAACTCATCCAGCGGCCCGCCGCCACCCGCAGGCGAGAATCCCTCATCGGCATGAATGAAAGTCGAATGCCACCGAAGGCGAAGCTGTCCGGCTGATGGCTCGTCCGTGACAAGGCTGTCCGCTGTGATGTTGTTGTTTCAAAACAGCATCGGCCCCAAAATGTTCGTGTAGTTGGGATTCACCGTGAAGGTGACGTTGAACTCGCCGGAAAACACGCCACCGAAATCGAGCGGTAGCAGTGGCCCGCTATCGGGCACGAGCGGATCGCTGATTACAATGCACTCGGTCAAGTCATCGTCGCCATCACCGTCTGTGTCCTCAGCGCCATCGTTCGTTCCGTCGCCGTCGGTGTCGAACTTCAAGAGGTGGTGCCCGATATACAGCTCGCAGCCATTGTCCAATCCGTCGCCGTCGGAATCTTCGGCGTACTCCGCGACAAAGTAAAAGCCCATGCTACCGCTCATCATCGGGCTGGCCGGACCGTCACCGGCTGGCCCGTCTGCTTCAGCCGCGACAGCCGCCGCAGGCGGCTGAATTCCGGCTTGCAAGAGCGCCGACCGATCTTCGCGCATCACCTTGGCCCGTGCGATTGCCTCCTCAAGTTGAGCCATGAGGTACGCAAGGGCCTTCTTGGCGGATTCCAACGACGCCGCTCTACGTGCTGCTCGCTCCTCGGCAGTCAAGGCGACGCGCTGGCTCTGCGTCGAATCGCCGCCGAAGGCGGCGGCCATCTGCTGGCCTACACCAGCTCCTTGAAACGCTCCGCCGTGGATGAACGTCGTCTGGCTGCCGGCGGCAGCCGGCAGCGTGTTCGTGAGAAATACCCACGGCGTCGCCGGGTCGAAGGCGGGCCGATACCCCACGATAAAAGTCTGTCCCGGTTGACTCGGCCAAGTCAGCACGACATCGCTGCCTTGGAAGCTGAGTTGGACGCCAGTGACGGCGAGTGCGGTCTGCGCAGCCGCGAGAAGCGCGACGGCAAACGTTATGATTCTGTGCATTGTTCTTTTCATTTCGTTTTCCTTTGGTTGCTTTGTTCGAGAGCGTGCCACCGCCCGCGGCGGTGACACCTAACGCCAGAACTGAGCGACAGCCGCCGACAGTGACGGTGGAGCGCACGAGGCACTCCCGAACTGCCAGCCGGCTTCGAGCGGAGAAGCGGGGCGGCTGTTCGCTCCAGTGATCTTGTTAGCCCCTTCTTGCATCTCTCTTTCGTCTGAACCACACCATCAAAACTCCTCCGCCAATCAACAATGCCCATGTCGAAGGCTCCGGCACCGCTCCCGCCAGAATCGGCACGCCGGGCCGAGTCTCCCAAGCCCATGAATCAATCACCGCAACGGGGGCAAACCAATCCACATAGAGCGAAACCCAGCCGTAGTGAGTGCCGCTCGCGCGCTGGAATTCCACTCCCATGTAAGCCTGCTGACCTCGGAAATCTCCGGTGCAGCCGACATTGAAACACTGAATTAGCGTGTTAAAGTCTGTTTCGTAGGGTGCTCCGGGTATCCTGCCGAGCCATTGAAGCGAGCCTGCTGCGCTGTCCTGACCAATCGTGAAGCCATGCGGCAGAGGGGCAACACTGCCGCCCACATTTGGCGGGGGATCCATGTTCGTCAAGAGTCGGCTTCCTTGCTCGGGGCGCACGCCGACGAAGTGGAAGTCGTAGCCAAAGGTGATGTCCACTTGCCCGTTGCGGTCCACATCTAAGGGGTAGAACTGCCCGAAAAACTCGTCCCGCAAAACCACCGGGCTTGGCGGTTGATAGTAGGCAATCGTTCCTTGCGCTCTGCCCGGCTGGGCAAGGCCCAGCCAGGCAGGCGCGAGAACCAACGCAATGAAGCAATGCCGGTGCATGGCGAATCACTGTTGCCGCCGCAAGTTCCAGAACCGATATGGGTCGGTGGCCTCGACCAATATCGAGTTCGTGACCGCTTCCGCCTTTACGGTGGCGTTCGTTTGCCAGTTGACCAAGTTCGTCGAGGTCAGCAGATGGAAATACGCGCCGGGGTCAGCCGTAAACGTCAACAGCATGTTCGTCCCGGACGGGCTGGCCTCAATCGCCGTGAACACCGGCGGCAGCGGCGTGTCGCCACTGCTCTGCAACGAGGCTGACTGCGTTGAGGGTGACGGCCCACCCGGCAGCCCGCCGGAGTGCGTTACGACAATCCGGTAGCGTCCGGTCGGCGGATTGGCGATGAGCACCTGTTCGACGTTGTTCCGATTGTCCACGCCCGTCGTGGCGGCGGCGCTCCGTGCCGCTTCGGTCTTGTTCGTAAGGTCGGGATTCAAAACCCACGGGTAGTGAACGTTGGTCGCGCCCACGCGCTCCACTCGCAAGTCCAAGTTGTTGACCAAGACCGGCGTGGTGGGGTCAACCATCACGTTCGTCAGTTGGGGTCCGGCTGGGTCGCTCCACCCCAGCGTCGCCTTGAACGGCACGCCATTGGTCAAGTCCACTTCCCACACCAAGGACTGACCGACGGCAAGCTGGAACTCCTTGATGTGCGTGCCGCGCCCGTGTTGCTGGTCAAGCTCCACATGCGCCACGAGCGAAACCGCGTTGAACGGCCCGTAACCTCCCTGATAATCCGGGCCAGGACTGCCAACATCGTCGGCGGTGTGAATGGCCATGCCGCGCCATGTCGAACCGCGCCACGCATCCAGATTCGGGTCCAAGTTCGGCCAAAGCTGTGCCCGCCGCTGCATCGCCAGCCCCAGACCGCCGGACACACCCGGCGCGGCAAAGCTCGTGCCCACGGCATTGGTCAGATAGCCGTTCGTGGCATTGTTGGCCGGGGAATAAATCCCCCACCCACGAATCGAGGGATTGGCCTGGCCAACCGCTACAATGTCCGGTTTGATGCGTCCGTCATCGGTCGGCCCGCAGCCGGAAAACGGGGCAAGCACGATGCTGGCATTGGTGGCGTAGCCGAAGCGAAGCTCACTGCCTACGACATGATAAACATCACGCACCGCGCCGACGGTCAGGACGTTCTTGGCGGTGCCGGGCGCGAGCACCGTATCAAAGCCATAGGTGTCACCGTCCCCATTACGCCAGTCGCGCGAGTTGGCGGACGGGTTGTCCACCCGCGTCCAATCATACCAGTTGGTGCCGGAACGGTAGTAGTAAGTCGTCGGCGCTCCGGGACCGGTCAGCCGGTCATTGCCAGCAGCATAGACCATCAGGTGCCGCGTGGCATTCGTCGAAAGAAAGGCGTCAATCTGGGTGCATCCTGAACCGTCGCTCACGTCCG
The DNA here is from genome assembly GCA_037439785.1 of Verrucomicrobiales bacterium. Lineage (GTDB taxonomy): Bacteria > Verrucomicrobiota > Verrucomicrobiia > Limisphaerales > J093 > DSVZ01. Next base: position 4,950 of record JBBIVJ010000003.1, read on the forward strand.
GGAAGTAGTAGCCATAGCGCCACTCCTCCGGGAATGCCAAACTGCCCCGCCAAATCCACGCGTTGGTGATGGTGTTGGTCTGGCCGCCCTGCAATACCTGAATCGTCTGCTGAATCCAACCGCCAGAAGCCCCATAGGAGTGATTGGCCAAACGCAGCGGCTGGCCCGTAACGGTTCCGGCAGCTGCGCTCAGACGCTCTGGCGCGAGGTTTTTGGTATCATAACCGTTGATGGTTCCCTCAAAGGCCGCTCCACGCAGCAACCTTGCGGGCTGGCCGTTGAGCGTGAACTGAACCACACCGCCCGCCGCCATCGTGCCCGCCACACCGGTCGCGTGCCAATGCGAAGGAATCTGATTGGTGGCCGAATGGTCCACCTGCCGGGCGCGTGTGCCAAACTCGACGTGATTCGTCAACACCGCGCCGTCCACTTCCCACAAGCCCAGCGTCACGTTTGTGCCCGTGAGATTCCGTCCAGTGGACGCGTGCGCCCACGGCGCGGAGTTCGTCGGCCACAACTCGTCCGCGCTGATGCTCGCCGCCGCAATGAGATTCTGGCTCGAATAGTAAACCGGCTGGTCGCCAATCGCGCCCCCCAAGACCTCCTTTCTGCCGTCATCACGGACAATCTCGCGCGGCGCGTTCAGCCGCTTGGAAATGGCGTCCAACTCGGCTTCGATGCGAGGCATGTCGGCGCGTGCCTCTGCCGCCTTGCGTGCCAACTCCTGCAACTCCGTGCGCGCTTCTTCGCGGGCTTGTCGTGTCTCCGCGTCGCCGGGCAAACCCCATGAGCGCAGGAAAGGCCGCGCGGCTTCCAGCCGCGCCTGCCAGTCGGCCTCGCGCTTGCGTGCCGCCTCCTCCGCCTCCTGTCGAGCCGCTGCCGCCAGCACCGGGTCAGCAGCAATCGCCTTGGCGAGTGCGTCGGCCTCCTGCCGCCGTTTTCGGGCCTCGGCTTGCTCCGGCGTGTCGGGAATGGCAGTGTCGTCAAAGACGAAAATGCCCGGCGCGATTTCAACGGCCTCAAGTTCCGGGTGTGGATTGAACGGCCACGGGGGACTCCACTCGAAATCCTTGGCCGAGTAATACGTGCCCGGCTTGGGCGGCTCTTTGAGTTGTGCGTGACTCACGCTGGCGAGAGCCAACGCGATCATTGCCGTGCTGATTCTGATTGTGGTCTTGGTTTTTGTTTTCATTTTGTGCGCTCCGATTTACTGTGCGTGTTCGACTCGCACGCGACGTCACGGGCTAACGCCAGAACTGAGCGACAGCCGCCGACAGTGACGGTGGAACGCACGCGGCGCATCCGAATTGCCGCTCGGCGTCAACCGGAGAAGCGGGGCGGCTGTTCGCTCCAGTGATTTTGTTAGCCCTTTGTTGCGTTTCTCCTATGTCTGATGCACACCATCAACACGCCGCCGCCAACCAACAACGCCAACGCTGACGGCTCAGGCACTGCGCCCGCCAGAATCGGTGTGTCCGGGCGTGTCTCGTAAGCGTAGTCGTAAAACCAGCCGCCGCCCAGAGGGGCCAGGGGCGCACCCAGCCGGAGCCAGGCATAGTGCGTGCGGCCCTCTATTTGCAGTTGGAGTCCCAAATACGCTGACGCTACGCCCGCAAACTCGCCAATGCCCATGAACGATGGATCGCCTATATCACGCCAGCTTGAGAGCGCCAAACTGCGTTGCGAATCCTGATTCCCAATCCATCCAACGGGTGACATGCTCGGACCAATCACCGCATTGGCAGGCAGTGCCCTTGCCCAAGGCTCGTCCCACGGCGTAATGAAGTAGCCTGCCACTTTGTTATCGCCTAAGGATGAGACTCCAAAATCCATCCCGCAAATAAAATGATAGTCGTTTTCCCCATCGCCGTTAATGTCCACAGTAACCGACGGCGCATTGTTAGGGTTCCCATCTGCAATTGCCCGATACCCCTCGGCGTCCCAAGGAAACTGCGGCGGCACGATGTTCAAGGGCATCCGATTGTAAACAATCGTGCCCTGCGAGAAGGCGGTGAGTGCCGCAGTCAGCACGAGGGCTGACGCGAGCGAAGGCCCGCGCCAGCCTGACCGCCCGTAGTGATGTGTCGCCAACATGCTCATCTCAGTTGAACCAGGCGGTAGAAGCGGTTGTCTGAATCCGCCGACAGCGTGACCGCCGTGTTCGTCTTCGTGGCGCTGATTTCCCCGGTTGAATCCTGCCACGTTCCCGACGCCACATCGTCCCGGTACTGCACTTTATAGACCCGCCCAACCTCGGAGTCCCACCGCAAACTCACCGCATTGGAACCCACCATCGCAATCTGGGTGAAGCGCGGCAACACCGGCGGTTGCGCAAGGTTGCCCCAGAGCGCAATGGAGACGCGTTGGTCGGCCACCGCGCCCTGGTCATTCCGCAACTGTCCTTTGTGCGTCACGCGCACCAGCCACACGCCGCTCGCCGGACTGGCCACTTCCGCCTGCTCGACGTTGTCCCGGAAATTGTCGCCGGTCGTGGCCGCCGCCGTGCGGTTCGCCGGATTCAAGACCCAAGGGTAATTGGTCGTCCCGGATGGACTGATGAGCCGCAGATCGAGGTCGTTCACCAGTATCAAATTGGTCGGGTTCAAACTTGCCGGTGGGTTTGTGCCCGGCGGGTCCGTCCAGCAAATCGTCACGCGCAGCGGCTGCGTGTTCGTCGCGACGATAGGGAATTCGATGTAATCCCCGCTGACCAGCCGCACTTCCTTCAGGTGCGCCAGCGATTGGCTCTGAATGTTGTTGGTCATCAGTCGGGCCGCTCTCGTGGCGTTCAGCAAGCCCCATCCGTGAAGGTAGTCCGGTCCTGCCGCTGCACCGGCCTCGTCGGTGGTGTTGAGGACAACCGCCTTGGGCGAAGAGGCCAGTAACGGCTGCTGCGTCCCAAAGTGCCGCTGGTGCAAGTCGGTCAACAGCCCCAATACACCCGCCACACTGGGCGCGGCCATGCTCGTGCCGGACTTCGTTCCGTAGGAGGTCGCGTTCGTGTAGGTGGTGGAGTACAGGCCAATGCCAGCCGCGACGAGGTCCGGTTTGATGCGGCCGTCATCGGTGGGGCCGGCACTGCTGAACCACGCCAGCAAGACATTGGTCGGACTGGTGTAGCCGCCCGGAATCTTTTCGACGGCTCCAACGACGAGGTTGTTCTTGGACACCCCGTAAGTGTTGACCGTGTGATAACCCTCCACCCCGCCGTCCAGTGGGCGTACGGCGTTGGTCCATTGCCAGCTCCCGCCGTATCTGGACCAATGCCAGACGGGTTGCGTGGTCGGGCCTTCCCAATTCTCATTCCCGGAGGAAAAGACCGGCAGAAACGTCTGCGCGGTGTAGATGATCATGTCGTTCGTGCGGGCCACATCGTCATAATATCCAAACTGCCAGTCCTCGGTCGAACTCCAGTTGTTCTGTCCCAACCAATACCATGTGCCGCCAATCAGACGCCACCCGAAGTTGTATCCGTAGCTGTGGTTGGAAAGGCGCACGGCGTTCGTGGAAACTATTGGGGGCATTTCCGCGAAATCGTCTATGAACGTGCTGCTTAATACTCTTCCTCTGTGCGAAAAGCCTCGCGCCGTTCCGACGACACCCCATGCGCCAAGCGTCCCAGCCACATGAGTGGCATGGTCGTTGTAAACCGGGCTGCCGCTGACATCCATCAGTGACACCCGCAGCCCGCTCTGGGTGAACTCCTGATGATTTGTCAACACATGGCCTTCATCCCACAGTCCGATGGAAACATTGGTGCCCGTCAACCCAAGTCCCAGCGGGCCACCAGGCCAGAGGTTGGTCGCCGCAATAGTGACCGCAGAACCAAGATTGTGTGAGTGTTTGATGTAGGGCGTGCCTTCCGGCCCAATCCGGTCAATGATGTGCCGTCTGCCTTCGGCATCCGTCCACGATTCGGGCAAGCCGATGATATTTGTCCGCGCGAACTCCGCCACTTGCTCCTTGGCGGTCTTGGCGTCTTTGGCGGTTTGCCCGCCCAAGTTGAGCAGTGCGTTCTTTCGCGCCTCCTCAAGACTGGCAGGGGTCGTTGCGTTGCCAAGCGCGTCACGCTCGTCCGTGACAATCCAAGGCGCAAACCCCGCCAGAAAGGTTGCCTTCCACGCCTCCTCCTGAGCCGCCTGACGCGCCGCGCGCTCCGCCTCCGCCAACGCCGGATTGGCGGCGAGGGCTTTGGCGTGCTCAATGGCTGCCTGGTGGGCCGCTCTGCCAGCGATCTGCTCTGGCGTGTCGGGGATGGCCGTGTCGTCGAAGATGAAAATGCCCGGCGCGATTTCAACGGCCTCAAGTTCCGGGTGGGGATTGAAGGGCCACGGCGGACTCCACTCAAAATCCTTGGCCGAGTAATACGTGCCGGGGACAGGTGGTTTGTCTGCTTGTTGAGCGAAGCTTGGGCTGGCCAGTGCCAGCGCCGTCACTGCGATTGCGATTCCTTTCGTTGCTCCGATTTTTGTTTTCATGGTGGCGGTTCAGTTTGCTGTGCGTGTTCGATTTGCCCGCGACGTCACGGGCTAACGACAGAACTGAGCGACGTGGGCGACCCAGCGCGTCCGAATTCGCAACTGACGTCGCTCGCCCACGTTCGCTCCAGTGACCTTGTTAGCCCCTCCTTTCATTCCGCTTTCGTTTCAAGCACGCCATCAAGACTCCTCCACCAACCAGCAAGGCCCAGGCGGAAGGCTCAGGCACAGCCCCGGCCAGAATCGACACACCAGGGCGCGTCTCGTAGGCCCAATCCAGAATTCTGCCCGCATTGGAAAACTCAAAGTGTTCAATCTGCATCCAGCCATAATGCAAAGCCTCACCAATCCGAAACTCGACACCAGTGTAGGCGGTTCGCCCAAGCCAAGGGCCGACGCACCCGAAGGGCCACGCGCAAGCGGACACGGTGCCCCTCTGCGCCCAAACAGATTCAGCCGGCGCTACTGGTGTGATCGAACTTCCCGCGATCATGGGGAGGACAAACACTCCGCCATCCCAGTTGACAGTGCCAAGAAATCTGTTTGAGCCTTCTCCAACTAAGGCAACCGTCATTAACAACGAAGTGTCCATCACGAAATCGGTGGTGCCGTTTCCGTCAAGGTCAAGAGGTCGGTAATCAAACCCGGGCAGCGGGCCGAAAGAAATGGGCGTCCCAGGACGCATATATGCAATCGTGCCCTGCCCGAAGGCGGCGCTGGCGAGAGCCAGCACCGCCCCAAGCAGGGAGACACCGCCGATGATTGGTGGGCAGGTTCTCATGGCACCTCGATCACCCGGAAGAACCGGTGCGGCTGCTGCGCGTCATACGGCAGTGTCACGCTCACGTTCGTCCGCGCCACGTTCACCACCCCGCCAATGTCCGTCCAGCCCGGCCCCTCCACGTTGTTACGATACTGCACTTGGTAGTTTTGCCCCACCACCGCGTCCCAACTCATCATCAGCGAGTTCGTGCCGGTGATGGCAAAGTCCGTGATGCGCAAAGCAGGTTTGGGTTGCGGGATTATGCCGCTCAGGATGATCGAATCCCACTGCGGCAGGTTGTTGGTCAGGCTCCCCTTGTGCGTGATGCGCACGGTGTAAACCCCGTTGGCCACCGCATTCGTAATGACCACCTGCTCCACGTTGTCGCGTGTATTGTCCGCCCGCGTGGCCGCGTTGGTTCGCGTCACCGGGTCAAGCACCCATGGAAAGTTGGTCAATCCACTCGGCGCGAAGACGCGCAAATCCAGATCGTTCACCAGCTTCAGTGCTGGCGAATCCACCGTGAACACGCTCTCCGCCAAGCCGGGTGCGTCCGTCCATGCATGGGTGAAGCGCAGCTCGTTCGTGCCCCCAGCGGCTACAACAGGAAACTCGATAATGCCGCCCGGCTCCAGCCGCACTTCCTTGAGGAACGCCTTCCAACCGTTGGTCGCGTTCTGGCCTAGCAGCAACGCTGCCCGTCGTGTGTTCATCAAACCCCAGCCAAACCGGTAATCCGGCCCCGGGTGCGGCCCGGCTTCATCAGCGGTGTGGATGACCAGCGCCTTCCACGTCGAGACCCGCAGCGGAGTTGCCTCCGGGTGCAATTGCCCGTAACGCTGGCGAAGGAGATTGATCGAACCGGTGACGCTCGGTGCAGCGAAACTCGTCCCTGACCGGACGTTGACGTCGTCGTCAGCGTCCGAGTCGGTCGTAATCAACTGTACGCCGTCGGCCACGACATCCGGCTTGATGCGCCCGTCATCCGTTGGCCCGCAACTGCTGAACGTGCGGCCTGTGGCGTCCTGGCCAAGGACAACTTGGTTGGCATTGGTGTAGCCGCCGGGAATGGGAAAGACCGCGCCAACCGTCAGAACATTTTTGGCCGATGCTTGGGGCGACATCGTGTCGAAACCGCCTGCGTCGCCATCCAGCGCTCGAACAACATTGGTCACCAGAACTTCAACAACCTGATTGCTGACGATGGCGTAAGTAATGTGCTGCACCGGCTGATTCGTCGGCCCTTCGTTCTGGTCGTTACCCGCCGCCCACACCGTCAGGTAAAACGGGTTGTCGTAGGTTATGCTGTCAAACTCGCGGGAGATGGCGTTGTATTGGCCAAACTTCGGGTCTTGGTTCGGGTCTATGAAGGGGAATCCCCACCACCGCCACAGGTTCGTCGTCAACTGTTGCCAGCCACTCGACAGCCCATACGAATGATTCGACAACTCAATCGCATTCGTAACCACTGCGCCGCGCATCTTCGAGGAATCGTCGGAAAAGTGCCATGATCCGAGCGGCGCCTGATACGCCATGCCCCGCATGGCGTTGGAAATCAGATACCAGTTGCCGCCAGAGAAGACCCACACGGGCAGAAGCCCCGACGCCGCCAGCGTGCCCGCCACGCCCGTGGCGTGGAAGTTGATGTTCGTCTCGCCGTCCATCCGCACCACCCGGTTGGTGAACTCCAGATGCGTCGTCCGCACCGCGCCCTCGTCCCACAAACCGAAAAACGTGTTCGTGCCGGTGAGGTTCAGCCCAGTGTCCCCGCCGGGGCGCACCCGGTCGGTGGATATGGTGCGCGCCGCGTTGAGATTGAACGTGCCCTTGTAAACCGGCAACCCGTCCAACACCGCCTCCAAGTAGGCGGCGCGGCCATCCTCCAGCGGCACTTTAAGCGGATTACCCGTCTCTTTGGCCCACTGCTCCGCGTCCTTGCGCCGCGCCTCCGCCTCCGCCCGCTTCTCGGCCAGCGTCTCCGCCACCAACTGGCGGTGGCCTTCCACGATGCCCCACGCCGTGGCTGGCGAACCATCCCGGAAGGTCAGCGGCTCATGCAACGTGGGCAGGAACCGCTGACGGGTCCGCTCCCACACCTCCGCCTGAGCTTTCGCCGCGGCTTCTTGAGCGGCTTTGGCGAGCACCGGGTCAGCCGCAATGGCGGCGGCATGGGCCGCCGCCTCCGCGAGCCGTTTGCGGGCCTCGGCTTGCTCTGGCGTGTCGGGGATGGCCGTGTCGTCAAAGACGAAAATGCCCGGCGCGATCTCGACGACATCAAGTTCGGGAAACGGATTGAAGGGCCACGGCGGACTCCACTCGAAATCCTTGGCCGAATAATACGTGCCGGGGATTGGCGGCTTCTCCTGTTGTTGTGCGAAGCTTGCGCTGGCCAGTGCCAGCGTCATCACTGCGATTGCGATTCCTTTCGTTGTTCTGGTTTTGGTTTTTATTTGGTGCGCTCCGATTTGCTGTGCGTGTTCGATTCGCCCGCGACGTCACGGGCTAACGATTCAGCTCACCGATGGCGGCCCCGCTGTGCCGCCCGAATTATCAAAGCGCGTGGCAGGGCCGCCATTCGGTGCAGCGACCTTGTTCGGCGTTTGTTTGCTTCCAGCATGCCGGCGCAGCAGCGGCCTGTAAGTAATGCAGATCCCCCAAAGGAACCCGGCGGCCACGAAAAGGCCGAAGGTGATCAGGCCAAGTGGGGTCGTTTCCAGTCCCTGTCCCACTTCACCCTTCACGAAGTGGTCAATCAAACCGAGGGGAAAGAGCAAAAAGCCAAGCAACCAACACGCAAGGAATCCCACCAGTGCCCATAGGAACCCATTCAAGACAGCTTTGAATGCGGTAACCATGTTTATGACCGATGCTCAGATACCTTCGCCGAACGACCCAAGCTCAGCGACCCGGCGCGCGGGAGGCAACGATTGCAACCGCGACGCCCCCGCCGGGTTCGCTGCAGCGCATGGTTAGGCGCTTGGGTTCGCATGGCGGCGGCGGAAAAGCTGAATGACCCCATAGACGAGAAGCCACGGAATAAACCAAACAAGCGCGTAGGCCCACCCGAAAAACAGCGCGAAAACCTTGCCCGCACCGCTCTCCGGTGTCTCCCTTAGCACGGCGGTGGCGAGTATCAGAGCCCAGCCGAGAAGGACAACGAGGAGGCATCCAAGCCACCACGGCATACGCTTAGGTCGGGTGGCCCGAAGACCGAGGACAACGACCGGCAGGACTGCGAATCCGGCGACACAAACAAAGGTGAGGACATCATTCATGGCTATGCTGGCATTTGGTTTGCGAGCGGCGTTCAAAAGCGCCTAACGCCAGAACTGAGCGACAGCCGCCGACAGTGACGGTGGAGCGCACGAGGCACTCCCGAACTGCCAGCCGGCTTCGAGCGGAGAAGCGGGGCGGCTGTTCGCTCCAGTGATCTTGTTGGACCAGTTCTGCTGCGCCTCCAAGGTTGACCTGCCACAACAGCAGGCGCCGCCTGCCCCCTGCAATTCCCGATCGGCGCTTGCCCATCCGTTCATGATCTCGCAGCCGCGGCGTCTCTCCTTACTGAACGCCCTTGGGCTCTCCCTTTGGCGGAAGTCCCAATCGCCGTCGCGTCCGTTCGTCTAATGTGTCCAAGTAGTTATCCGGCAACCCGAGCATCCGAAAGTAGTTCGTCGGCAACGGCTCGCGCGGAGTGTGCGAGGAGGCGTTGAAGTACTTCGCCACGTTCTTAGTGACGCCTGAGATGTCGAAGCGCACCGGTTCGTGGGGCAGTTCATCACCCTCAGCCTGATCGTCCTCGTCGCGCCAGCGTACGTGAAAGATCGGCAGCGGATAAACTGTGCCGTCGTCGTCTTCAAAGGTGTATTGATGGACGCGCGGAGGCTCTCGCAAATTGAGGAGACTCTCATTCAATCCCAGTGCGTGGAGTTTTGCCCTGGCTATCGCCAGCGCCTCCTCCGCGGTGATCCGGCTGGGAATCTTTGCCAGCCGTAGCGACTCCTCAGGCTTGTAACGGAAGGAACGGGGCCAGTATTTCCCGTCATAGAAAATGCCGAGCCGGTGACCCCCAAACGACCAGGTGTAGCGGCCATCTCTAGTTGCGATACCTCCATCAACCCCTTGAGCTGTCGCCCTGAGCTGAAACAAGACATTGTTGACGGTCAACGGCTTTGGAATATCCAGCTTCCATTTCTCCCGGACTTCGTTGGCCTTGCTCAGCATGAAGCTCAGGCCCCATTGCTCGAACTCCAGCGTGTTTGGAGCGATCCGGTGATGGTCGTCGAGCGGATACTTGGATCGCGCCGCGGCGATATTGTTGGTCGGAACCAACTGGAGTGGACGGCCAGGTTCCTGGCCCACGGCGCGGTGGACGACGAGGATGGCAAACGCAATCCAAAGAAGGCACGGTTTCATCGTCAGAAGTCAATGTAGAGGTCTTGAGCTCCGTAAATGACCATCCCAAGGCCAGCCATAGGCTCAGCCTTGCGAGCCTCCGCAACAGCCTCGCCGACCCCTCGTAAAGGGCCTCCCCCGGGAGCCCGTTCCGCCCATGTTCTCCAGAAGGTGGTCATGTAGTTCATGTGGGGCGGCCACAATTGGTTGCCGCCCAGCACAGAAGTGAACCCCTTCTCCCGATTCCATCCCATGAAGGCCCGTGGCCGTATCCCCCGCTTCTCCCCGAAATCCAAGGCGGTCATCCCCGTCTTTTTCGGAATGCCAAACGCCTGCGGCCAGTCGCCGTCCGCCGTGTTGCAGCCGTCCATGAACACAAAGCGATACGGGTGCAAGTTGGTCGCTGTCAGCGGGTCCTTCAAATTGTTGCCCAGGAGGGATTGCACGTCCCCGAGCCGCAGACGCGCCCCGGCGTCGCCCAGGCTGCTGCCGCTGCCATGACCAAAGTAGAAGAAGTTCCGGCAATCGAAACGCGCCATCTGGTTGGTCACCGTGCTCCAGTCGGCCGGGGTCTGGACCTCAAAGGGAGTCACAAACGTCCCTAAAAGGTTGGGGTGAAACGCCTCCACTACGCTCCAGATTGCCTCCATCATGATGCGCACGTCAGTCCAACCCGGCTGCCAGGATTGGAACGGCTGCTTGTAGCACACCACAGACTTGGTCGGAATGAACCAAGGCGGCTCGATGAACACCTTGCGTGTGCTCGTGGAAGGGGAACCGCCCCCCGAGGGCTGCACGGTCATGGCCAACGTGTAGAAGGTGCTGGGGTTCTGATTTCCCGATCCGTCCGTGTTGTCCAGACTGAAGCCAGGACCGGGGAATTCGGGGTAGTTGCAGTAGCCGTCCGCAGCAATGTAGCCCTGCAAGTGACCGACGTGCGTATCGTGGTCATCGTAGATGTCCAACACCCAGGTGCCGCTGCTGTAGATCGTCTGTGCGCCCACATAGATCGCCAAGCCCCCGACCTCCCATGGATCGGGATAAAACACGACGTTCGATACGGTGACCGAAATCGGTTCTGCAAGATAGACCACGTCATTGTCAAGGCGTGCGCCGACCTGCAATACGTAGTTCCCGTTGGGCACATACGTTGTGTCCCAAGTCCCGGTGAGCGTAACGCCCGTCTCCAAAGGCAACGCGGGAAAGCTCGATCCGGGCAAGTTGTCGTCACTCCCGGCGTCCGACAGAAAAACCTCGGACAGAGTCGTGAAGGAGTCGAAATGGCCGAACTCAACCGGCAACAGAACCTGCCCGCTGATGACCATCCCGTTGGTGTAGCCCACCAAATGAACGCCGACCCGTACCACCTGATAGAAGCCAATGGCTCCCAACGGCACTTCGCCGCCTCCATCCTCGGTCAACGGACCATGGCCTGGATCCCGAATCCAGCGAGGATCCCAAGGCGCGGGTGGCAACGGAGGCCATTCGACCTTGTCGGTATCGCTGTCGCCCAGGCCAGCGGAAGCTCCCTCCGGTGGGAGCGGATTGCCGCCACCGCCACCGCCCCCTCCGCCGGTTGGATACTCGACCACGCCGACATGGGTAAACACGGTTCGATTGGTGCCCGAAGCGGCGGGATAACTATTGGTCAGAATGGTCCAAGGATGCGCCTCGTCCAGGCGCGCCCGATACCGGACGATGAACGTCTCGTTTGCTGTGCTCGGCCAGGAGAGTACAGCGTTGGTGCCCTGAATCTGAAGCCTGAGGTCTTCGATGGCGTGAACACGGTACTGGCCTGCAGAAAGGACCAGCAGTGTGAGTGCGGTGAGTGCGATGCGCGCATTCATGGTCGTATGGATTTGATGGTTTTGGTCCAACGACCCAAGCTCAGCGACCCGGCGCTCGGGAGGCAATGATTGCAACCGCGACGCCCCCGCCGGGTTCGCTGCAGCGCATGGTTAGACGGCGAATAATTCATCGCAAACGCTCTTTCGGCCTGCTGCTGCGCTCCAACTCCCGCGCCTCTTTTGCAGCCATCTGGCCATCATAACGGCCTACCCGTCCTGCAATCGTAATCTCATCATGTGAGTCTCCCCAACTGCAAAGACCAACCTCATCCGGCGTCTGATAACCTGCGCGGTAGCTTTCCAAATATGCACTTCGAGCTTTCGGATTTCGGTCAAAGCGCGTCACCTTCGGCACGGGAATCTCTTTCGGAGTGGTGGCGCAACCCACCGAAAACGCCATCAGCATTATGAGAACATAATTGCGCATAGCTGTAGCCGTCTAACATTTAAGTGAGCGACAGCGCAGCGGCGGCTTTTGTCGTCGTATTGCTCCGTGCGGTCGCCATAATTTTAGGGTCGGTATCGTGGGGGTGCGCTAGAAGTTCGTCAAGCATGAATGTTCACGCTACCCAGCCAGCCGTTTCGCCAGTCGGGCGACGGCGGCAGCGACCGCTGGTGACCCCCAATCCCCGGGTTCCTTTACGGGAGCAACTGCACGAGGTCATGCGGTTTTTCCATTATTCGGAGCGCACCGAGGACGCGTACTGGCAGTGGATCGAGCGGTTTTTGCGGTTTCACAGGCGGCCGGTCGCCCCACGCCCCTCACCCGGCACTGGCGCGCCCCTCGCTCCCGCGGGGGCGGGCCGGTGGCGGCATCCGCGGGACATGGGCGCGGAGGAGGTGCGGGCGTTCCTGACCCATTTGGCCACGGAGCGGCAGGTGGCGGCGTCCACGCAAAACCAAGCGTTGAACGCGTTGGTTTTCTTGTATGCCGAGGTGCTGCATCAACCGCTGGGGGACATCGGGGATTACGTGCGGGTGCAGCGGCCCGCCCGGCTGCCGGAGGTGTTGAGCCGGGAGGAGACGCGGCGGGTGCTGGGGGCGGTGGAGGCGGAATTCGCCCTGCCGCTGCGGCTGCTCTACGGCAGCGGGATGCGGGTGTTTGAGTTGCTGCGCCTGCGGGTGAAAGACCTGGACCTGGAGCGCCGGCAGATCACCGTGCGGGATGGCAAAGGGGCGAAGGATCGGGTGACGATGGTGCCGGAGAGCCTGGTGGCGGCGCTGCGGGAACATTTGGGGGGCGTGCGCCGCCAGTATGAGACGGACGTGGCCGAGGGCTATGCCGGGGTGTGGCTACCTGAGGCGCTGGCGCGGAAGTATCCCAGCGCGCCGCGGGACTGGTCGTGGCAGTGGGTGTTCCCGGCGCGCGGGTTGACGGCCGGGCGGGTGCGCCCCGACGCGCCCGCTTATGGCCGGGGTCTATGGCGGCATCATGTCCTGCCAGAGACGCTGCAGCGGGCGATGAAAGCGGCGGTGCGCAAGGCGGGCCTGAGCAAACGGGCTACGCCGCACACGTTGCGGCACAGCTTCGCGACGCATCTGCTGGAGGGCGGGACGGACATCCGCACGGTGCAGGAGCTTTTGGGCCACAATAGCGTGGAAACGACGCAGATTTACACGCATGTCATGCAGCGGCCGGGGATCGGGGTGCGCAGTCCGCTGGATGGTTGAACGCGGATTGGGGATGGGTGGAAACCGGCCTCACCGGAGTAACCCCGCGGATTCGGGGGACGGCCGCAGATGGGGTGCATGGGGTGGACCGGGCGTAGGGTCTGCCCGGGGTATGGCTGCCCGACGCGTTGGGGCGCAAGTGGCCGCACGCCGGGGAGCAGCGGGAGTGTCAATGGTTCTGGCCGTCGCGGGAAACGAGCCGCGACCCGCGCACGGGCTTGCGGCGGCGGCATCATGTGCTGGATGCGACGTTCCAGCATTTCATCCGGCGGGCGGCGGGGCAGGTTCCGCGCGTGCGGTCAGCTTGAATGGCCTCGCCGTTCCGGGTGGTTCGTCATTTCACCGAGTCATCCGGCGGCATTCCCAGTCGCTCGTACAGGTTGCGGCGGGCCGCCTTGTCGCCATCCAGGATTTTGCGCGCGTAGCGGGCCACGGCCTCGGCCTGCGCACGTGGTACCACCACCACCCCGTCGCCATCGGCCACGATGACGTCCCCCGGCATCACCGTGACGCCGCCGACCACCACGGGGCGGTTGACCGACTCGATTTCGTTGCGGCCCGGCCGGATGCCGCGGCCGGGGTGCTTGAAGTAGAGCGGGATTTTCTGAGCGATGATCTCGTCGGTGTCCCGGGCGGTGGCGCTGGTGACGACGCCCACACAGCCGCGCAGTTTCCAGGTGAGGATGTTGTTCGAGCCAATCGAACCCACGTCACTGTCCGGGGCGTCCTCGATCACGAGAGCGGAACCGGGGCGCAACAGCGGCACGAACGGCTCGGGCGAGCGGCGGCTGTACCAGGTGCCGGCCCAGCGATCGTACGCCTCGACCGGCAGGGGGCCGGGCTGGGGTTGCTGGGTGGGGACGTAGCGGGCGGTGACGGCAATGCCCACGAAGCGGTGCCGGAAGTGCTCGGGGTCGCGCCACAAGGGGCGGATGTCGGACGAGACCCGGCCCCGGTCCGGGAGGCCGACGGCATCCAGGCCATCACACACGTCGGCCACCCGCAGGCCGTCGAAGAGCTTCAGCAACGCGGCGTCCTCCTCGGCCGTGAAGACCGGCGTGGCGAGGTAATTGGTGCCGGCGCGCAGGGTGTCGGGGTTGGGGGGTTCGGCAGCCTGCAGGCCCAGGACCAGCAAACCGGTCCATGCCCGCCCCCAGAGACGGAGCAATCGCCCGAAGGCATCGTGGCAAGACGGGAGTTTCATGGGCCGAGTTTGGGCGATGCGGGCGGGCTGTAAACCGGAAAGCAGCGGGTTTGCCCGCGGAAGTGGGCACCGCTTCGGCCGGACCGTGGGGTCAAGCCACGGCGACGGCGCGCCGCTTGTTTTTCGTCCAAACGGCCGGTAATCAAGCCGCGTGCAAACCACCTCTCCCGACTCCCACACCGCGAGGAATATCTTCGGCACGTCGCGGCGCCCTGCTTGGCGTGGGGACGGAGGTTGCGTGGCCGTGCTGGCCTTGTGCCTGCGGGCAGGGGTGGGGGGCAATGCAGCCGGCGCGGAAGGGGTGGACTGGAGCCGGGCGTGGGCCCGCTACGAAGCGGCGTGCGCGGTCTGCCACGGCCCGCGGGGCCGCTACGATCCCTCCCTGCCCGGGGTGCAGGCGCTGGACCCCAAGCCGGCGGACCTCAGCGATCCGCTGTTCAACAGCCGCGAACCGCGAAGCGACTGGGAGCTGGCGATCACCCACGGTGGCGGGGCGCTGGGGTTTTCAGTGGCGATGCCGGCCTTTGGGGATGCATTCTCCCGCGAGGAAATCGCCGAGCTGGTGGACTACCTGAAGACCCTGCCCGGTCCGCACCGTTATCCGCCGGGGGATTTGAACTACCTGCTGGCCTTTCGCACCACGAAGGCCTGGCTGGAGGACGAGGTGGTGCTGGCCACGCGCTGGGACGGTTACGACCGCGACGAGGATGAGTTGCAGGTCTCCGCCGAACTCGAAAACCGCTGGGGGGCGCGCTGGCAGTCGGAGCTGAAGCTGACCTACGCCGGCACAGGCGCGCCCAGCCACTGGGACGAACTGGAGCTGGGGGCCAAGTACGCCCTTTACGACAGCCTGCCGCATACCTTCCTGCTCTCGGGGGGTGTGGACCTGGCGTTCGCCCTGTCCGGCGCGGCCCACCTCGAGGTCATTCCCTTCCTGGCGGCGGCCAAGGGGCTGGGCGAGGCCTTTACCCTCCAGGCCAGCGTCAAGGGGCATCTGCCGCCGGAGGACATCGGCACGGGCGACGTCGAGCTGGCGGTGGCGCTGCACTGGATGCCCACGCCCTGGCCGCGCGGGGTTTTCCCCGGCGTCGAGTGGACCGCCACCGCGCCGTTCGAGCCGGGGGACGGAGAGGCCTGGCGGTGGACGGTGCTGCCGCAGCTCAATTTCGGCTTGAGCCGCCGCGGGCACGTACGCGCGGCCGTGGGAGTGGAGCTGCCCTTGAACGACCGGACGTGGGATTTCCGCCTCCACGCCTACCTGCTCTGGGACTTTGCCGACGGGATGTTCTGGGAGGGCTGGCGCAAGGGTCGCCCGCCGGCGACGACCGAGTACGAGTAGAGCCGCGGGGCGCGCCGGCCCTGGCGATGCCGGGGCACGCGCACGCCGGGACGGGCTCAGGCGGGGGCGTATTTGATGACCCGCTGGCGCTCGGCGCGCTTGCGCTGGTTTTCGTCGAGGATGCGTTTGCGCAGGCGCAGGTGGTGGGGGGTGGCCTCGACGTACTCGTCCGGGCCGATGTATTCGAGGGCGCGCTCCAGGCTCAGCCGCAGGGGCGGGTTGAGCTGGATGCCCTTGCCTTCGCCCTGGGAGCGCATGTTGGTGAGGTGTTTGGCCTTGCAGGGGTTGACCGGGATGTCGTTGTCGCGGGCGTTTTCGCCCACGATCATGCCGCGGTACACCTGGTCGCCGGGCTCGACCATCAGCCGGCCGCGCTCCTGGATGGCGTTCAGGGCGTAGGCGGTGGCCAGCCCGTCCTCCATGCTGACCAGCGAGCCGTTTTTGCGCGCCGGGATTTCGCCCCGGTGCGGGCCGTACTCGTGGAAGAGGTGGCTCATGACGCCCAGGCCACGGGTGAGGTTGACCAGGTCGGTCTCGAAGCCGATGAGCCCGCGCATGGGGATGAGCGCTTCGAGGGTCACCTGCTCGCCGTGGTGGTGCAGGGCGGTGATCTCGGCCTTGCGGAAGGCGAGGTTCTCGAGCACGGCGCCCATGTGGACCTGGGGGATTTCCAGGAACAGCTTCTCGATGGGTTCGAGCAACTGCCCGTCGGCATCCTGCCGGTACAGCACTTCGGGGCGGGAGACCAGTACCTCGTAGCCCTCGCGCCGCATCTGCTCGACCAGGATGGCGATTTGCATCTCACCCCGGCCGCTGACGGTGAAGACCTTCGGATCGTCGGTGGCGGCCACGCGCAGGGCCACGTTGGTGCGCGTCTCCTTTTGCAGCCGCTCCCAGAGGTGGCGGGCGGTGACCAGCCGGCCGTCCTGCCCCGCCAGCGGGCCGTCGTTGACCGCAAATTCCATCTGGATGGTGGGCGGGTCCACGGGGATGTACGGCAGCGCGCCCCGCTCCGGCTTGTCGGCGATGGTCTCGCCGATGAAGACCGCCTCGAAGCCGGTGATGCCGACGATGTCGCCGGCGTGGGCCTCGGGGATTTCGGTGCGTTTGAGCCCTTCGAAGTGGTAGATCATGGTGATCCTCCCGGGAGTGACGCGCCCGTCCCCGTGCAGGCAGCAGGCGGCTTCCCCCACGTTGACCCTGCCGGAGACGATCTTGCCGAAGGCGATGCGGCCGAGGTAATCGGAGTAATCCAGGTTGGCCACCAGCACCTGGAAGCCCTCGCCGGCCCGCGCCCGGGGTGGGGGGATGTGGCGGACGATGGCCTCGAACAGCGGTTCCATCGTGCCGCCGACGTGGTCGAGGTCGGTCTTGGCGTAGCCGGCCTTGGCGCTGGCGAAGACGTAGGGAAAGTCCAGTTGCTCGTCCGTGGCATTGAGGGAGAGGAACAGCTCGAAGACCTGGTCGAGGACCCGTTTGGGGTTGGCGTTTTCGCGGTCAATTTTGTTGATGACCACCACCGGCTTGGCGCCGGCCTCGAGGGCCTTGCGCAGGACGAAGCGGGTTTGCGCCTGCGGGCCCTCTGCGGCGTCCACCACCAGCAGCACCCCGTCTATCATGTTCATGATCCGCTCGACCTCCCCGCCGAAGTCGGCGTGACCGGGGGTGTCCACGATGTTCACGTGGTAGTTCTTGTAGCGGAAGGCCGCGTTTTTGGCGCGGATGGTGATGCCCTTTTCGCGCTCCAGGTCCATCGAGTCCATGATGCGTTCCTCGCTGGCCTTGGCCTCGTTGGCGCGGAAGGTCCCGGACTGCTTGAGCAGACAGTCCACCAGCGTGGTCTTGCCGTGGTCCACGTGGGCGATGATCGCAATGTTGCGGATGTGTTGCATCGGTGCTGTGCCGCCGCGGTGGGGGCGGACGGTCTTGTGCGGCGCCTCCCCGGGGCGAGCCGGGCATCCTGCCACGGCGGGCGGGGGCGGGGCAAGGGGGTCGTGAACGCGCGGCCGCCACCGCGGAAACGGCCCCCCCTCGGCGCCGGTCTTCCGCCCGCGGTCGGTTCCCCGGTCACCCGCCCACCGAGGCCGTGGGCTGGACGCGCACCGCGGTTTTCACGGCGCGGTTGCCGGCGGTCATGGCGCGAAACAACGCCGGCAGTGCTTCCAGCGGGCACTCGCCGTCCACGAAATCGGCCGCGCGCACCACGCCGGCCTCGATGAACGCAAGCGCCTGGCGGATGGTGCGCGGGGTGTGGTGGAAACTGGAGCGCAGCGTCAGGCTCGAGTAGTGCACGCGGCCGGTGTCCAGACTCACCCGCGTGCCGGCGGGACAGCCGCCGAAGAAGTTCACGCGGCCGCCTTTGCGGACCAGCTCGACCGCCGCCTCCCACGCTTCCGGCCGCCCCACCGCCTCGACCACCACGTCAAACTCGCCCCCCGTGGCCGCCCGGAGGGTCGGTCCCGGCGCCGCGGCCTCGCCGACCTCCACCACCTGCTCGGCCCCCAGCCGCGTAGCGGCCGCCAACCGCGGCGCGTGCCGCCCGGCCACGGTAACCCGGCAGCCGCAGTGCCGGCCCAGCGCCAGAAACATCAGGCCGATGGGGCCGGCGCCCAGGACCAGCAGCCGTTCGCCCGCCCGCAGGGCCAGCTCCTCGACGCCCAGCACCACGCAGGCCAGCGGTTCGGTGAGCGCGGCATCCCGGAAGGCCGTGCCCGGCGCCAGACGCAGCAGGTTGCGCCCGACCACGCGGGCGGGAATGCGGATGAACTCGGCGTAGGCTCCGTTCAGGAACAGCAGGTCATCACAGAGCTGTTCCTGGCCGGCGCGGCAATACCGGCAGGCGCCGCAGGGGGCGGAGTTGGCGGCCACCACGCGGTCCCCCACACTCCAGCCGCTCACCCCCGGCCCGAGGGCCCGGATCACGCCGGCGAACTCGTGCCCAAACACCGCCGGCGGCCGGATCATCCGGGCATGATAGCCGCGGCGGAAGACCTTGAGGTCGGTGCCGCAGGTCAACGCCGACTCGATGCGGACCAGCACTTCCCCCGGACCGGGTTCGGGCACCGGCATCTCCTCCACCCGCAGGTCTTCCCGGCCGTGCAGGATGGCGGCTTTCATGGACGGGGGAAGGGACCAGCGCCGCGGGAATTCAGACCAAGGGCTCGCGTCCGCTGGCCGGCGGCGGCACCGTGGGCGCCGGGCCGAGGCGGTAACCGTGCTGCCGGATTTCCGGCGGGGTCAGGTCCAGCTCCGATTCCCGCAGGACAAAGTCCCAGCTCACGGCCTGGCCGGTGTAGGCGGCCAGGCGGCCCATGACGGCGGTGAGGGTGGCCTCGGCGACCTGGCGGCCTTCGTTCAGCGGTTGGCCCGCGCGGATGCTGGCGATGAGGTCGGCGTGTTCCTGCTCGTAGGGGTTGGGATTGGGGCCGGTCCATTTCCAGGGCCGGGCCCCGGTGATCTGGCCGGCGCTGGCCCGGCCCTGGGTACCGTGGAGGCTTTCCCCCACCAGCGGCTGGGTGTCGTTGATCTGGCGGCAGAGGCTGATGGCAACCGCGCCGTTGGGATAGCGGTAGCGGATGCCGAAGTGGTCGTAGAGGTTGCCAAACTGCGGCTCGACGCGCCACTGCCGGCCGCCCACGCCCACCGCCTCGACCGGCGGCGAGCCGAAGGCCCAGTTGAGGACGTCCAGGTTGTGGACGTGCTGCTCGACGATGTGGTCGCCGGACAGCCAGGTGTAGAAGTACCAGTTGCGGAGCATGGTTTCCATGTCGCTCCAGCCCGGCTGCCGCTCATGGTAGAAGCCGTAGGTGCGCACGCACGGGCCGTTCCAGTAGGCCTCGCCGGCCACGAGCTCGCCGATCGCCCCGTCGTGCAGGCGCTGCATCAACTCGCGGTAGCTGTTCTGGTGGCGGCGCTGGGTGCCGGCCCCCAGGCCCAGCCCCTTTTGGCGGGCCAGCTCGGCGCTTTCCAGGATCGAGCGCAGCCCCACCGGGTCCACGCCCGCCGGTTTTTCCATGAACACGTGCAGGCCCGCTTCGATCGCCGCGCGGAGCTGCGCGGGCCGGAAATGCGGCGGGCCGGCCAGGATCACGTAGTCCACCACCCCCGAGCGGAGCAGGTGTTGGTAGTTGTCAAAGCCGGTGAAGCAGGTCTCGGGCGTGGCCTTGACGCGGGCCGAGTCTCTCCACTCCCGCGAGCAGCTCCATTCCTTGCCGGCGGTGTCGTCCTTGAGCCGTGCCAGCGCGGCGCGCACCCGGTCCGGGAAGACGTCGGCCAGGGCGGTGATCTCGACGGCGGGGTCGGCGATGGCGCAGTTCATGGCCGCGCCCACGCCGCGGGCACCGCAGCCGATGAGCCCCACGCGGAGCCGTTCGGTGCCGGTAGCGAACACGCCGGAGTAGTGCGGGGCGACGGTGGAGGCGGCCAGGAGGGTCGAGGAGGTTTTCAGAAAGGCGCGCCGGTTCAGGGGGGAACGGTCCGTTTGCATGGCTGCATTCAACACCATCCCGCGGTGCTGCCAAGCCCGCCGTGGTGGAGCCCGGAGCGCCGGGGCGACGGCGGCCTGCGGTTCAAGCCTCGCTGCAAATCAGGCGGAGCAGGGTGGGCGCCACGTCGGTCGAGGCCAGCGGCGCGGCGGGCAGCGCGCCGGGGCCGGTGGTCAGCAGCACCGGCCAGTGGGCGGGGTTTTCCGGGCGGCGGCCGTGCGAGCCCCTGACCAGCGAGGCGTCCAGGGGGATAATGTCCATGAGCATCCGGAAGCCGAGGCGCTTTTGCAGCAGTCGCCAGGCGACCCTCAGCCGCAGGGCCAGCGGGGAGAGGGCGGGGTCGGAGAACAGTTCAACCGGGTCGTAGCCGGGCTTGCGGTGGATGTCCACGGTCCGGGCAAAGTCCGGCGCCCGCCGGTCATCCTCCCAGTAGTAGTAAGTGAACCACGCATCGGGCGGCGCCACGGCCACGAGGTCTCCGGCGCGGGGATGGTCCAGCTCCAGAGCGGCCTTTTCCGCCGGCCCCAGCACGGTGGTGCCGGTCTGGGCCTCGACACAGGTCCGGACGCGGTCGGCCAAGATGAGGTCGCGGAGGTAAAGGTGGGCCACCTGGTGGTCGGCCACGGCGAAGACGTCGCTGGCGCCGGGGTCGAGCAGCTCGCGCCCCAGCTCTTCGCGCACGGCCAGCCAGCCCTGCCGGCGGAAGAGGCGGTTGAGATGGATCGGCCGGTCCACGTTAGTGAGGCCGTACTCGGAGAGCACGACCACTGGGACACCGCGTCGCGCGTAGAAGGTGATCAGTTCGCCGGCCAGGGTGTCCAGCGCCTGCAGGTCCGGCACGATCTCCGGCCGCAGCGGCATCGCCGGGGGGGGGCCCGCGGCGCTGGCGGGCGCGGTGGTGGCGGCCGGCCCAACCCAGACGCCGTGGCGTTGCAGGTTGTAGTCCAGGTGGGGCAGGTACACCAGGCTGAGGGTGGGCTGGTAGCGTTCCTCGATCCATTGCGCCGCCGCGGCGATCCAGCGGGAGGCGGCGTCGGCCGGGCCCTGCGGGGAGGCCACGCCGGCGGCCGGCCCCCAGAAGGTGGCGAAGGGGAACGGGCCCAGATCGCGCTGGATGGAGTGGCGCATCTCGGCGGGGCGGGTGTAGATGTCGAAGACCTTGCGGCCGTCGGCGGGGTACATCGGCCGCGGGGTGATCGAGTAGTCCGCGGTCGAGTACATGTTGAACCACCAAAACAGCTTCGCGCAGGTGAAGGCGGGGTCGCGGGCGCGCAGGGTTTCCCAGAGCTTGGGGGCGGTGACCAGGTGGTTGGACTGCTTCCAGAAATGCACCTCGGCCAGCACGCGGTGGTACCAGCCGTTGCCGACGATGCCGTGGTGGCGCGGGCGCCGGCCGGTGAGATAATCCGCCTGCGCGGTGCAGGTCACGGCGGGGAAAGCCGGCACGATGCGGGTGAAGGAACCGGTCTGCCGCAGGCGGCGCAGGTTCGGGGTGACTTCACCGATCAGGGCTTCGGTCAGCCCCACCAGGTTCAGCACCACGGTGCGGCGCATGGGCGACGTGGGGGATCAGGGGCGGCAGCGGTTTTCCCGAAGGCGGCGGCAGGGGATGCGCCGCCGGGACAGCCTCATCGGGTGGTGGCGGCCGCCTTCACCATCTCGTCCACGAACTCCTCGGTGGTCCATTCGTTGCCGATGAAGATGCGGCGGATGCGCCCGTCCGCGCCCACCACCACCGTCCGCACGTTGTGGCTGAAGCCCTCGCCGTCGCGCGCCACGATCATGCCGAACTGCTCGGTGAGGGCGTCCAGGTCGGCGATCTCGCCGGTGCAGAAGTTCAACCGTTCCAGATCCGCGCCGTGCTGGCGGGCGTAGCGGCGCAGGACCGAGGGCGTGTCATGGGCGGGGTCAAACGAGACCGCCAGCAGATGCCAGCGCGGCGGCGGGCCGGGCAGCCGCCGTTTCAATTGTTCGGCGGCCTCGACCAACTGCCGCGTCTGCCGGGGACAGAACGTTGGGTAGGGGCAGCGGGTGTAGATGAAGGTCAGCCCCAACGCCCGGCCGCGGAAGGCTTCCAACCGGATGCGCTGCCGCGACTCGGTCACCAGCGGGTAATCCGGCAGCAGGTCGCCTTCGGCCAGCTCATCCACCTGCCGGACCACCCGCACCGATGGCACCTCCGGCCGCGGGTCCTCGGGTTCGGCGCGACCCAGTACCCGGATCTGGTCAATCCAACCCTCCTCCTCCGTCACGGTAAGGCAGAATTGCACCGTGTCGCCCGGTGTCAGCCCGGCCAGGTCCGCGGGCTCGCGCACCGTGAACGGCATGGTCATCGCCGCCATGTAGCCGGGGATGGCCTCGTGGCGGATGACCACCTCTCGCTGGTCCGGGCGGAGTTCGCGCACCACGCCCCTGACCGTAAACACCTGCGCGCCGGCGGGGAGCCCCGTGGCTGCAGCAGGGGGGCGGGGGGCGGGGGCCTGCCCCGCCGGCTGCGGGCCGCGGCAGCCGCTCAAGGGTACGATCAGACTCGGGACCAGGCCGATGCTGAAAAGCTTTTTCATGGCCATTTCAAACCCAAGGACCGGCGGCAAGTATACGGCCCGCGGGCAGGGGTGCAACCCCTGCCCGGGCGGGCGGCGGCGGTGGTGTGCCTTCAAATACACACCGGCCGGGAGAGCCCCGCGGCTCAACTTGGACTTGCCGCGCAGACCGGGCCGGACTAAATCTGACGGCAACCAAGCTTGAATTATGAACACACCACCTACCGCGCTACCCCGGAGCGGCCGGGGGTTCACCCTGATCGAGCTGCTCGTGGTCATCGCCATCATTGCCATCCTGGCCGGCATGTTGTTGCCGGCCCTGGGCCGGGCCAAAGCCAAGGCCACCGGCATCGCCTGCATCAGCAACAACAAGCAACTGGTTCTGGCAGTCCACCTCTACACCGGCGACTACCAGGAGCGGTACCCCAACAACTTCACCATTCCCGGCACCCAGGAAGCCATCACCAGCCGCAGGTTCAACAACTGGGTCAACAACGTCATGACCTGGGCGGCGGACAACTCGATTGACGCCCAGAGCGTCACCAACGTCGACTGGGTCAAAAACGGCGTCCTGGCCAACTACACCGCCAACGCCCTGGGCATCTACAAATGCCCGGCCGACAAGTTCGTCAGCCCCCAGCAGAAGGCCAGGGGCTGGACCCAGCGGCTGCGCAGCAACTCGATGAACGCCCTGTTCGGCCGCTCGAACAACGACCCCAACGACTACACCGCCCGCGGCCAGAGCTGGTACGCCAGCGGCGCCTACCGGCAGTTCATCCGCACCTCCGATGTCCCCATGCCCTCGATGACCTGGCTGACGGTGGATGAGCATCCGGACTCGATCAACGACGGCTTCTTCATCGTGGACATCAACGCCACCCAGTGGGGGGACCTGCCCGCCTCCTACCACAACGGCGCCTGCGGCTTCTCCTTCGCCGACGGCCACGCCGAGGTCAAGAAGTGGCAGAGCGCCACTTCGATCTACCCGGTGAGATTCAGCTTCAGCGTGCGGCCCTTCGACGCCAAGGGCCGGCTGGACTTCGCCTGGTACCGCGAGCGCACCCAGTACATCCCGTGGGGCCGCTAAGCCCCCGGCCCCCGCTCCGCGACCATGACACGCCCGGTTCGCCGGGCGTTTTTGTTTCCCGGGGTTCCCCGGCCCCCGCGGCTGCCTCGACGGCTACGCGCCGGAGCGGGCGTCCGCCTCCGCCAGCCCGGCCTCAAGACGCCACTCCCAGCAGGGGCGGAGGGTGATCAACAGCCGGCGCAGCCAGCGGAACCCCGCCTCCCCCAGCCGCAGCCGCACCGCCCAGACGGCGGCAAAGCGGTCGTACCCGTAGCGGCCGCGGTTCACGCGGCGGACACGGTAGCCACAGTCCGTCACCAATCGGCCCAGGGTCTGGGCATTCCACGAGTACAGGTGGTGGTTCGGTTCCTGGGGGTCAAAGCGCCGGTAACGGCGGCCGGTCTCGCAGGGCACGCCCACCAGCAGCCGTCCCCCCGGCCGGAGCAGCCGCCGCAGCTCCACCAGGACCGCGGCCGGCGCCCAGAGGTGTTCGAGGACGTGATGGCAAAGCACGACATCCGCCACGCCGTCGGGCAGCGCCGCGGGATCGGGGACAAACTCGATGCCCTGCCGCTCCACCCCCTCGCGAAGGAACTCCGCCACGTCGTGGCCGAGCCGGCGCGCGACCGGCAGGGCCGCCAGATTCCACCCCGCCCCGCAGCCGTACTCGAACACCACATCGCCGGGGGCCACATACGGTTGAAACCGGGCCGCCCGGAGCCGGACCACCCACGGCCAGGCCGCCTCGGGCACGCCGCGCTTTTCCTCGTGATAGCGGCGGCCGGCGGCTCCCAGGTAATGCGCACGGGCGGGGTCCACGCCGGGGTTATCGCCGTGGCGGAGCACCGGGACAAATCAAAAGCCGGGCCGGCCGCGCTTGCGGGCCGCCACGCGGCGGTCGGCCAGGCGGGTGGGCTCGGGCAACCGCCGCCCCGGCAGCACACAGTCCAGCACCAGCGCGACCGCCGTTTCCAGGTCCACCCGATGGCCCACGCTCACGAACAGTGGCCGCCCGCCGGCGCGGGAACGGAGCACCGCCCCCACCACCTCGCCGGCGTCCAGCAGATCGGCCCGCGCTCCCGTGTGGGCAGCGAGGGGGGCGTGCTTGCCCAGCAGGCGGCTCTTGGCGCAGCCCACCGCCGGCAGGTCGCACAGCACCCCCAGATGACAGGCCAGGCCGAACCGCCGTGGATGGGCCAGGCCCTGGCCATCGCAGAGCAGCACGTCCGGCCGGACCCGCAGCCGCCGCAGCGCGGCCCGCAAGGCCGGCGCCTCCCGGAACGACAGCAATCCCGGCACGTAAGGGAAGGTGACCGGGGCGCGGGCGATCGCCACCGCGACCCCGCGGCGCTCCTGGCGGTCCCAGACCACCGCCGCGGCCAGGCAGTGCCGGCCATCCGCGGAAAAGGCCGCGTCCAGGCCGGCCACCAGCCGGAACGGGCCGGGGGGAGGCTCGATCCGCACCCGCGCGGCCAGCCGGCGTTGGAGGG
This sequence comes from Verrucomicrobiales bacterium, assembly GCA_037439785.1. GTDB lineage: Bacteria > Verrucomicrobiota > Verrucomicrobiia > Limisphaerales > J093 > DSVZ01. The sequence goes on from JBBIVJ010000003.1 coordinate 30,227, forward strand.
TGAGGGCCGCGGCCGGGCTCGCAGGCCAGGCATGGGGCAGGCGCGGCAGGTGCATGAAGGCGGGGCAAGAGGCTCAGGGAGCGCGGGGCACGAAGCGGAAGTATCCGGCGGGGGGGAGCGGCAGGTTGGTGCGGACCAGTTCCGGCGTGCTTTCCTCGAACTTGAGTTCGAACGTGGCCAGCGGCTGCCAGCGCCGGAGGTCTTCGGACACTTCGAGGGTGACCTGCTGGTCCACCGCGCCGCGGAGTTGGAAACGGTCCACCGCGCCGCCGACGGTGCAGGGTTGATGCGTGTAACCACTCACCCGCACCGGCGCCAGTGGCTCCAGCATGGTCCGTAGGATGACCCCCTCCACGCCGGCGATCACCAGTTGGTTGTCGCGCGCGGCCAGGCCGTAGAGCGCCTTGCCGGTGGGCACTTCGACCGGCGTCCATGCCAGAGTGTCCGGACTTTCCAGGACGGTGCCCTGGGTGCCGCAGACGTAAAACCGGCCTCCGGCACGGGCGGCGTCTGTCAGCCAGACGGTCGTGCCGGTGGGGCGGGCGCTCCAGGTCACGCCGTCGGGGCTGGTCAGGAGGGTTCCGTTTTGGCCCACGATCACGTAGCGGTCCTCCAGCCAGCGAACGCGGTAGAGCCAGTTGGTGGTGCCGGAGGAGCGGGGCGTCCAGTGGGCAGCGTCGGGGCTGGAGAAAATCACGCCGCCGTGGCCGCAGAGGACCCACCCGGGGTCACCGCCGGCGACGCCGCTCAAGGCCGGGGCGCCGGACAGTGTGGCGAGGGTGAACGAGCCGGGGGGGAAAGGGTCGCCGCTGAGGACCGTGCCGGCATCGCCCACCACCACCCAGTGGCCGGCGTGGGTGGCGGTGGCCTGGAGGGTGTTGGTGGTCAGGCCGACGGCCGCGGGGGTCCATTCCAGGCCCAGGAGATTGACGGGGTTGGTGACGACCACGAGGTTGGTGACGCGGGTGCAGTCCTGGAAGGCGACCACGGTGTTGGTCACCACCACGCTGGTGTATAGGCGCTCGCTGGCCATGAGGCTGCCGCCGCTGCCCACCACCAGCGCGCGGTCCGCAGTGGCGGCCAGGCCGAGGAAGACGGCGTTGGTGAGGGAGGCGGGTAGCGGGACGCTCCACCAATCCACGCCGTTGTCGCTGGTCAGGACCTGGGCGCGGTCGCCCACCGCCAGGTAGCGCTCGGGCAGGGGCCGGACCTCCCAGAGCCAGTCGCGGGGCGAGTCGCCGGCCTCGAACCAAAGGGTGACGTCCAGGGTGACGTTGCCGAGGGTGAGGTTGGTCTCAAGGCTTTCCACGATCATGCCGGTGCGGCCGGCCACGAGGAACCGGACGTCGTCGCGGACGGCCGCGAAGTAGTCCCAGGTCGGTGCCGGCAGCAGGGCGGCGTCGCCGAGCTGGTTGGTCCAGCCGCCGAGGAGGGTGGTTTTGAGCAGGAGGGCACTCTCGCCGGCCAGCAGGCGGGGGTGGGCGGCCGGGGAGTCGGGCTGGGCGTAGGCGTACAGGGTGTTGGTGACGCCGGTGGTTTCGCGGAACCAGTTGGTGCCGGCGTTGAGGCTGAACAACAGCGTCCCCTGGTCCCCGACGGCGTAGAAGACGCCGCCGCGGTACACGACGCGGTTGAGGGCGTGGCTCACCGGGCTGGTGCGGCGGCGCCAGGTCCGGCCGTCCGGGCTGGTGAGGAGGAGGCCGGTTTCGCCGACGGCGACAAAGTTGCCGCCGCCCCAGGCCACGCTGCGAAGCCAGTTGGTGAAGGGCAGGCCGGCGACCCGCTGCCAGGCGGCCCCGCCGTTGGTGCTCCAGTAAATCGCCGCATTGTCCCCCACCGCCACCCCGGTGGTGGGGGAAGCGGCCACGCCCTCGAACCAGTCAGTTGTGGGGGGATTGACCGTGGCGGGCGCCAGGCCGTGGGCGCGCGTGCCGTGCAACAACGTGCCCGCCTCCCCGCCCACCACCACCCGCTCGCCGGCGAAGGCGATGCCCCGCAGGGCACGGGTCGTACCGCTGGGTACGACCGTCCAGGTCAGACGGTTGGTGCCGGTGTAAATCCGGCCCTTGTCCCCCACCTGCCAGTACCAGCCGTCGTGGTAGGCCAGGTCGTAAATGTTGTTGCCGTGGGGCTGGGGATTGGACCACCGCCAGGGCAACGCGGCCGCGGAAGCCCCCACGCTGCCGGTCAGCGACCCCACCAGAGCCCCCAGAACCGCGGGCAGCCCCCACAGTGTTCCGGGGCGGGACTTGTGCCGCGCGCGGTGCATGACTGGCGGGGTTTATCGCGGAGGCGCCGGGCAGGGTCAATGACCGAAGGGCTCGCGCACGCAGGGCGGTGGGGCCACGGCGCCGGCCCGGCCAGCACCGCGGAGAGGCGGGGACGGGGAGTTCGCGGAGGCGGGGGTTGGGCGGTGGCAAGTCCGCGCTTGCTTGAGCGGCGGTGCAGTGACATTCTTGCCAGAGTGAAGGCTGCCACACGTTTCACCCAAGCCTCTGGAGTCGAAGCCTTTACCGGAAACGAGTTGCTGGTCAAAGGCTGCCTCGAGGTCGAGGGCGGCACCCACCTGTGGACCGGCTACCCCGGCTCGCCAGTGGCGGGGTTCTTCGACACCGCTCGCGAAATCGGCGAGCTGCTCCGAGAGCACGGCATCCGCGCTACCATGGCCAACAACGAGGCCCTGGCCGCCGCCATGGTCAGCGGCTCGCAAATGCATGGCCTGCGAGCCATCAGCGTCCAGAAAAGCGTGGGCGTGCATGTGGCGGCGGATGCGCTGGCGCTGGGCAACCTGGTCGGCGCCCACCCCGAGGGGGGGGCGGTGATCGTGCTGGGGGACGACCCGTGGAGCGACTCGACCCAGGTGCCGGCGGATTCGCGCTACCTCGCCAAGCACCTGATGATGCCGGTGCTCGAGCCCGGTGACGCGCAGGAACTCAAGGACTGGATTGACCTGGCCTTCAGGCTGTCGCGGGAGAGCGAGCTGTACATCGGCTACCTGGTGACCACCAACCAGGCCGACGGCGGCGGCTCGGTCGAGGTCCGGCCCAACCAGTTTCCACGGCTGAACACCCACAACAAGTTCACGCTGGACACGGCCGCCCTCAACCTCGAGCGCAACGTGCTGCTGCCGCCGCGCACCTGGCGCAAGGAACAGCAGATACACGAGCGGTTCGAGCGGCTCTGGGCCAGCGCCCGCCGCCACGGCGTCCACCGCCACGAACCGGCGCGCACGGACACCAACGCGGAGGCGCGGCTGGGCTTTGTGACCTCGGCCGCGGCCTACTGCTACCTGCGGCATGCCCTGGCCGAGATGGAGCTGGACGGCCATTTCCCGATCCTCAAGGTGGGGGTGACCTACCCGCTGGACCCCGCCCTGATCCTCGAATTTGCCGCCGGCCTGCGCAGCCTTTACGTGATCGAGGAGCGCCGCGGCTTCCTCGAAGAACAGGTGGTGGAAATCCTCCACCGCGCCCGGCAGACCGCCGATCACGAGTCGCGCCCCCTGCCGACGGAGGTCTGGGGCAAGGTCTTTCCGCTGGGATTGCGGGGCATCCCAGAAGCGCGCGGGCTCAACCCGAGCAAGTTGATCGGCCGGCTGGGGCCGCTGTTTCTGAGCCTGCCCGAGCTGCGCGGTCGCTTCGACGAACCACGCGTCCGGGCCGAACTGGAGCTGCTGGCGGAGGTCAGGGCGGTGAAGCTCCAGTTGGCGCCGCGCACGCCCACCTTCTGCCCCGGCTGCCCCCATCGCGACTCGGCCAGCGTGCTGCTCGAGATCAAGCGCCAGTTCCGCAACGCCGACTACATGCGCCGCGTGCACGGGACCGGGCCGGTGGACCTGGTCTTCCACGGCGACACCGGCTGCTACACCATGCTGATGTTCGAGCCGACCAAGGACCTCATGCACAACTACAGCGGCATGGGCCTGGGCGGGGGCACCGGCGCGGGCATTGACCCCTTCATCCGCAACAAGCAGGTCGTGTTCATGGGCGACTCGACCTTCTTCCACAGCGGCCAGATCGCCATCTCGAATTCGCTCAAGAACGGCCAGGACATCACCTACATCCTCCTCGACAACAAGACCACCGCCATGACCGGCCACCAGACCACCCCGGCACTGGAGGAGGGCCTGAGCGGGGAGAAGACTTTTGCCCAGAACATTGACGCGATCATCGCCGGGATCACCGACCAGACCCGCACCGGCGCGACGGTGGTGCGGGTGAATCCGGCCGAGGTGGCCGCCTACCGCGCCCTGCTCGAAAAGACCATCCTCCAGGACGGCGTGAAGGTGGTGGTGGCCGACAAGGAATGCGGCATCACCTTCCACCGCCGGGCGGCGCGGGAGGAACGGCGTCAGTTGCACCGGCTCGGCTTCCTGCCCCGCAAGCGCTTCATCCACATCACCGCCGAGGTCTGCGAACACTGCCTCGAGTGCACCCGCGCCACCGGCTGCCCGGGCCTGACCTTCCACCAGACCCCCTACGGCCGGAAGGTCCAGACCGATCTTTCCTGGTGTGTGGCCGACGGCGCCTGCACGCGGTTTGAAGTGGCGCCCGACCCTGCCGGGCCGCGCGTAAAGGCCTGCCCCTCCTTCGAGGAGGTGATCGTGACACGCCGCCAGCGCCCCCCCTCGCCCCTCGAGCAACTGGATTTCCACCGTCTGCCCGAGCCCCCCGCGCCACGGCTGGAGCGGTTGTGGCGCGGTTACCTGGCCGGGGTCGGCGGCATGGGCATCGGCACCGCCACCGCGGTGCTCGTCCTGGCCGGCCACCGCGAGGGTTACCGGGTGCTGTACTGCGACAAGAAGGGCCTGGCCATCCGCAACGGCAGCGTGTACTCGATGATCACCTACGCCCCGCCCGGCGCCCCCTACACCTCGAACCTGATCCCCTACGGCAAGGCGGACCTCCTGGTGGGGGTGGACGTACTGGAGGCGGCCCGCGCTCTGGACCCCTCGGCCAACCAGCGCGTGGGCAGCCGGCACCACACGGCCGTGGTGGTCAACACCCACAAGACCCCCACCATCCTCACCCTGCTGGGCCAGGACGACTTCGAGGTCGCCCGGCTCGAGACCTTCCTGCGGGAGCACACCCGCTCCGACGCCTGGTTCAGCGCGGACGTCTCCCGCTTCTCCGAACGGTTCTTTGGCACCCAGCTTCACGCCAACATCATGATGCTCGGCGTGGCCTTCCAACTCGGCCTGCTCCCCCTCAGCCTGGCCAGCCTGCGGGGGGCCATCGAGTCCGGCCTTGGCGCGGCCGCCGCTGACAACCTCAAGGCCTTCCACCTCGGCCGCTACCTCGCCCATGACCTCGCCGCGGTGGAAGCCGCCATCGGCGAAGTCCGCGAGCCCCGCACCCTGGGCGAGGTCCTGGCCGACAAATCCGCCCTGCTCCGCCGTCAGCGCGGGGGCACCGCCCGGGCCCGCGGCTACGAGGACCTGCTCCGCCAGGCCCTGCCGGACCTGCCCGAAGACGACGTCCTGCGCGGGGACTTTGCCCGGCGCGTGTACGACCTGATCCAGTTCGAAGACCTGGCCTATGCCCGGCGCTACGTGGAGCTGGTCACCCAGGTCAGCCGGGCCGATGGTCCCGAGCATGGCCACGCCGCCACCCGCGCCGTGGTCTGGAACCTCCACAAGGTCATGGCCATCAAGGACGAGGTCTATGTGGCCCACCTCCTCACCAGCGAGGAAAAACACCGCGCCGACCGCGCCCGCTTCCAGGTGGACCCCGCCCGCGGTGACCGCATCCGCTACCGGCATCTGAACCGGCCGCAATTCACCCTGCTGGGCCGCGAGATCGTTTGGGACATGAAGACCCGCGACTGGATGCTGCACCTGGTCAAGCGCATGAAATGGCTGCGGCGCGCCCTCCCAGACTGGCACCGGCCCGAAAAAGAGTTTCGCGACTGGTACCTCGGCTTCGTGGACGCCTTCCCCGCCCTGGCCACCGATGCCGACCGTTACCGCCGGGCCCTGCGCATCCTGAACCTGCCCGAAACGGTCACCGGCTATCGGGAAGTGCGTTACCCCAAGATGGCCGCCGCACGCGAGCAGGGCGACCGCTGGTGGGCAGAGTTGCGTCAGCCGCGCCCGACCGAAAGCGCCGCCCTGGCGGCCGCCTGAGCCGCCCGATCCCGACGTTTTGGGGCGTTCACCCCTGCCCCCTGCCCGCCTTCCCCTGCCGTGGGGTAGGAGATTCACGGAGGACCCCGGCCGTCTATCGAACGGGGTCTGGACAATTGCCAGACCCTGTGCCATCCTCCGTTTGGCGTTGAAACTGCTTGGGAATTCGGCTGTGCCGCATCCGTGACCGCCTGATTCGGAAGGCAGCCCACACTGCGCCACGTCGCTGCCGGGCCATTCCACCCGGCCCGCGAGGGATGAAGGGTCCAACACTGAACGTGCTTTTTCAGGGGACGCCCGGACAGGGAAAAACCGGGACGGCAACCTGCTTCCTGCCGTGAAAAGCCGTGTTCTGATCATTGACGACGACACCGACCTCCAGGAGATGGTGGCTGGTTATTTGACAGCCAGCGGCCACGAAGTCACCGCTGCCTTCTCCGTGACCGAGGCCCGCCACCGCTTCACACAAAGTGAACCGGATGTGGTCCTGCTGGACTGGCGGTTGCCGGATGGGGACGGCCTGGACCTGCTGCCCGAACTCAAGCGGCAGTGGCCGGCCAGCGAGGTGATCTTCTGCACCGGCTTCGCCTCCTTCGATGTCGCCGTCGAGGCGGTCAAGCGCGGCGCCTTTCACTTCCTGGGCAAACCGTTTGCCCTCGAAGTGCTGGGGCCACTGCTGGAACGCGCCTGCGAGCACCGCCAGCTCCACACCCGCGCTCAAACCTTCCAGCGCGCCCTGCAAAACCTCCAGGAACGCCCCCCGGCCGTCTTCAGCAGCGCCTCCTCCGTGGCCCTGCTCCGCCTAGTCGAACGCGTCGCCGCCAGCGACGCCCCCCTCCTCATCACCGGCGAAAGCGGCACCGGCAAGGAGGTCGTCGCCGATCTCATCCACACCCTGAGCCCCCGCTCCGGCCGGCCCTTCATCAAGGTCAACTGCGCCGCCATCCCCCGCGAGCTGTTCGAAAGCGAACTCTTCGGCGTGGTCAAGGGCGCCTACACCGGCGCCGATGCCGACCGCGACGGCCTGTTCCACCACGCGGCCGATGGCAGCCTCCTGCTGGACGAAATCACCGAAATGCCGGTGGAAACCCAGGCCAAACTCCTGCGGGTGCTCCAGGAAAAACGCTACCGGCCCGTCGGCGGCCACGACTCCTTCCCCCTCGAGTGCCGCGTCATGGCCACCACCAACCGGCGCCTCGAGGACGCCATCCGGGACCATCACCTCCGGGAGGACCTTTACTACCGCCTGAGCGTGCTGACCGTCCACCTGCCGCCGTTGCGCGAACGGCGCGAGGACATCCTCCCCCTGGCCATGAATTTCCTTCGCCGCTTCGCCGCCCAGGCCGGCCGCGCCATCTCCGGCTTCGACCAGGCCGCCGCCTGGGCCCTGACCCGCGCCGACTGGCCGGGCAACGTGCGCCAGCTCGAAAACGAAATCCAGCGCGCCGTCCTGCTCTGCGATCAGAACCTCATCCGCCTCGAAGACCTGCGCTGCGGCGCCCAGGTTCCGCCCGTGGCCGAGACCAGCCCCACCCCGCGCACCATTGAGGAGATGATCAAGTTCATGATCCTCCAGGCGCTGCAACGGCATCGGGGCAACCGCACCGCCGCCGCCCGTGAACTGGGCATTGACCCCAGCACCCTCTTCCGCCGCCTCAAGGCCTACGGCCTCGGCACACGCCAGGGGCCGGTGAGGATCGCCCCGGGCCACAATGGCGATCCGATCAGCCCTCCGCCGCCCCCACCGGCGGTCGCGTGACCTGCCCCCCGGACAGGTGACCACTCCGGGCAGACGAGCCGGGGAAGGGCGGTCGCTCCCCGAGCCGCGGACTTCCCCCTTGCCTCGCGTCGCGGCGCACCGGAACCTAGCGCCGCACGAGGCAACCATGAGCTCCCTTGCTGGCAAAATCGGCATCGTCTTCGGCGTGGCCAACAAACGCTCCATCGCCTGGGCCATCGCCCGCGCCTGGGCCGGGGCGGGCGCGCAACTGGCCTTCACCTACCAGGGCGAGCGGCTCAAGGAAAACGTCGAGGAACTGGCCGGAACCTTCGGTCCGGACACCCTGATCCTGGAGTGTGACGTGACGCGGGACGACCACATCGCGGCGGTGTTCGACGCGCTACGGCAGCGGTACGGCCGGCTGCATCTGCTCCTGCATTCGGTGGCCTACGCCCCCCGCGAGGCGCTCGAGGGCCGCTTTGTGGACACCAGCCGCGAGGCCTTTCGCGTGGCGCACGACGTCAGCGCCTATTCCCTGGTGGCCCTGGCGCGCGCGGCGGCGCCCCTGATGACCGAGGGGGGCAGCATCCTGGCCCTGAGCTACTACGGAGCGGAGAAGGTGGTGCCCCACTACAACGTCATGGGCGTGGCCAAGGCGGCGCTCGAGGCCAGCATGCGCTACCTCGCCTACGATCTGGGCCCGCAGAAAATCCGCGTCAACTGCCTCAGCGCCGGCCCCGTCAACACCCTGGCCGCCCGCGGCATCAGCGGCTTTCTTGAAATGCTCAAGCACTACGAACTGAAGGCCCCCCTCCGCCGCAACGTCACCCCCGACGAACTGGGCGCCACCGGCCTGTTCCTGGCCAGCGACGGCGCGGCCGCCATCACCGGTCAGGTGATCTACGTGGATTGCGGCTACCAGATCATGGGGATGTAACCGGCGGGGCGTCGGCAAAGGTACACCGCTGCGCCACCGCCTTCCGCAACCGGCGCAGATACTCGGCGCGGGGAATCTCGACCGCCCCCAGCCGCCGCGTGACCGGTGTGAGCATCTGGATGTCCAGCAGCACAAACCCCCGCGCGCGCAGCCGCTCGACCAGCCGCGCCAGCGCCACCTTCGAGGCGTCCGACGCCCGGTGAAACATGGATTCCGCCGCGAACAACCCCCCCACCGCCACCCCGTAAAGCCCCCCCACCAGCGCGTCTCCCTGCCAGCACTCGACGCTGTGCGCGTGGCCGGCCCGGTGCAGCGCGGTGTACGCCTCGAGGAAGGCCGGGCTGATCCAGGTGGTTTCCCGGCCGGGCGCCGGCGCCGCGCACCCTTCCATCACCGCGCGGAAGGCCCGGTTCACCGTCACCGTGAACCGCCCGGACCGCAGCACCCGCGCCAGGCTCCGCGGCACGTGGAAGCGGTCCAGCTCGAAGATCGCGCGGGGGTCGGGCGACCACCAGCTCAGCACCGGTTCGTCGCTCCAGGGAAAAATCCCTTTCCGGTACGCCGCCAGCAGGCGCGGCACCGAGAGATCACCCCCCAGCGCCACCAACCCCGCCTGGGGCCCGTACCGCGGGCTCTGGCGCGGATCGGGGAACTCCAGCTCGGGTCCGAGAACGGGCGGCCAGAAGTTCATGGCCCGGGACAGCAACGGCCGGCGCCGGCGGGCACCCACTCTTCAGCTTCAGGGCGCGGGCGCGGCGGCGGGGGGCGCCGGGGCGGGCGGCGGGGCCGGGACCGGTCGGGCGGACTCGCGCCAGTCCAGGGCGCCCTTGCGCCACGCGTACAGGTAGCCCGCGAACAGCACGCCCAGGAAGGAAATCATGGCCCAGTAAATCACCCCCCCGGTGCCGGGTTCACCCCGCAGCTCGCGAAACACCACCGCCCATGGATAGAGAAACACCAGCTCGATGTCGAAGAGGATGAACAGCATCGCGACCAGGTAAAACTTCACCGACCAGCGGGTGCCCCCGGCCACCGGCACCATGCCGCATTCGTAGGCCGTGTCCTTGACGGCCGAGCGCCGGCCCGCCTGGCCCAGCAGGTGCGACAACCCCAACATCCCGCCGGACACCGCCACGGCCACGCCCAGCAGCAGCAACACCGGAAGGTACTGGTCCAACTGCGCTACCACGCGCCGCAACCTAGGAATGCCCTCCGCCCCCCGCAAGCGCAAAGGCGCCGCCCGCTCCGCGGCCCCGGCCTCCCCCGGCCCGCCGTTACCGCCCGCGGCGGCCCGGCCGCGAATGCCGTTGCCGCGGTTTCGCTTCCTGCCAGGCTCTGCGCATGCATCCCTCAACCTTGCCCATCTCCAGCGGGCCGGCCTGGCTGCGCCCCTCCGTGCTCGCCCTGGTGGCCGCCAATCTGCTGCCCCTGGGCGGGGTGCTGTTTCTGGGCTGGGTGGTCTTCCCCCTGGTGTTCCTGTTCTGGCTGGAAAACGTCATCGTGGGCGGCTTCAACGTGCTGAAGATGCTGGCGGCGGATGCCGGCTCGGCGGCCGCGTGGGCGGCCAAGGTGTTCATGATCCCGTTCTTCTGCGTCCACTACGGCCTGTTTTGCTTCGTGCACGGCGTGTTTGTGGTGGCGCTCTTCGGCCGCGGAGTGGTGTCCCCGGAGGGCTTTCCCTCGCCGGGCACCTTCTGGCAGGTGCTCCAGACCCAGCACCTGGGCTGGGCCGCGCTGGGGCTGGGGGTCAGTCACGGCCTCTCCTACGTGCTCAATTTCCTCCGCGGCGGTGAGTACCGGCAGGCGAAGCTGGACGGCCTGATGATGGCGCCCTACGCCCGCGTGGTGGTGCTGCACCTGGCCATCCTGGCCGGCGGCTTCCTGATCCTGAGCCTGGGCTCGCCGCTGTGGGCCTTGATCCTGTTGCTGGCGTTGAAGGTGGCGGTGGACCTGCGGGCCCACCTGCGGGAACGGCAGCGCTTCGCCCCCGCTCCCGCCGGGGACGCGGGCAAGGCGCGGGGGCTGACCGGCCCGGGCGCGGATGCGTGACCGGCCCGTCGCCTCACGCGCGGTTCCGCCAGACGTACACGGTGCGGTCGGTCCCCGGCAGATGGAGGTTGCCGGCCGGATCAAAGGACGGCGGCGCCTGCAGGGCCCGCGCCGCCTCGAATACCACCCGTCCCCGGCCATCGGCGGTGACCTCGTGCAGCCGGCCCAGCGGGTCCCCCACCCAGCAGCACCCCCCGGCCTCGCACACCGGCGACGCCAGGAGGTATTCGGCGCCTGTCGGGTAACGGCAGTCCGGCGCGGCCGCCCCCACGCGGAAGCGGTGCAGTTCCCCGCCCAGGTCCGCCACCCGGAGCGCGCCGTCCGGGGCCAGCGCGGGCGTGACCTGCACGCCGCGCGGCAACGGCCAGCGTCCGGCGACTTCGCCGGCGGAGAGCGTGGCCGCCAGGACGGTCGCCGCCCGGCCGTCATTGGCCACCCACCACACCCGACCGCGGGCCTCGTCCACCACCGGCGCGGCGGTGACGGGAATGCGTGCGGCGCCGCGCGGGCCTTCCGGTTCCTGGTGGAGCAAGGTTTCTCGACCGTCGGGCTCCCGCCGCACCAGTTGCACGCCCCCGCCCCGGTTGACCCGCAGGCAGAAGATCACCTCCTGCGTGGTCGCGGCCGCACCGGCCGAGGGATAAAGGCCGGCCTCCCAGCTTTCGAGCGTGCGGCCGGTCCCGGCGTCCAGGGCGTGAAACTGTCCGCCCCAACTGCTGGTCACCAGCCGCTGCGCCCGCGGCAGCCACAGGAGGTCCGCCGTGATGCGCGGGTCGCTCGCGGTGGGCAGCGGCCGTTCCCAGAGCACCGCGCCGTCGCGGGTGCTCAGCGCGTAAACCCGCCCCCGATGCGTGCCCACAAACAACCGCCCACCGCTCACATCCACGGCCGGCGTGGCGGAAATGCCTCCCACCACCTGCCGTTCCCAGCACCGGGCACCTTCCGGGTCAAAGGCGAGGACAACGCCCTGCATGTCGGCCACAAAAGCCCGCCCGGCGGAGTCAAAGACCACCCCGGCCTGCACGGCCCCACGGGTGGTCAGGCGGCGCACCGGCCGGCCGCGCATCCGAACCGGCCGGGGAAACAACCCGGTGTGGGCGGGGCCGCCGCCGGCGCAGCACCAGGGGGAGGCGGAGACAGGAGCCTGCATGAGGTCAACCGGCCAGACGCCGGAAGGTGGGGTGGAACTCGAAGCGCGCCCGCTCCAGCGGCACGCCGGCGATTTCCAGCTCGCGCAGCCGGTTTTCGCCCAGGCCGCGCCGCCGCGCCAGGGCCAGATGATTGGTGCCGTTGACAAAGGGCCAGGTGCGGTCGGGCGCGTCCGGATCGAAGCCCATGACCGCGGCGGCCACGGCGTCGGTGCAGACCGGGTTGCGGCCGGCCAGTAGCACGCCGGGGCGGGTGACCGAGACCATCGCGCCGTTCCACCACCCTTCGGCGCTCTGGATGGTGCTGATGCCGTCAATGACCGCCAGGTGGATGGGGAAGGCCGCGGCCAGGTCCACGATGAAGCGGGGCACGTTGTAGCCGTGGTCCCCGCGCACCGAGCGGCCGGTGAAGGAGGGGGCCGAGGTCAGCGGCAGCCGCTCGCAACTGTGCATGGTGGCGCCGCGATAGCCGGTGGCATTTTCGTCCGGTTCGTCCCGCAGGTCCTCGCCGTACAGGCTGCTGGGCGGCACGCCAAAGAGATTTTTGAGCGCGCCGGAGATGCCGCCGGAGACGTGGCTCTTGAGCTTGGTGAGCGAGACCAGCACGTCGGTGTCCACGTAGGTGCGGTTGACCTCCCAGGCCGTGGCCAGTTCGCCGTCGGGCACCCGGACCCAGGCATAGGTTGGGTGGCGGCCGCGGTTGCGGGTGTTTTCCAAACGCACCCGGCCGTCCAGGGCGTCGCGGAAGTCGGCCAGCCGGTAGCCGTAGCCGGTAAAGGCCTCCTCGTCCGGCGAGCGGAAGGGCAACTGGTCGCAGAAAACCACCTGGCGCGCGCCGTACTCGACCAGGAGGCTGCCCAGCGCCAGGGCCACCACCGGATGCACGGTGACGGTCAGTCCCAAGGGGACTCCCGCCACGTCCTCGGCCGAGGTGTTGACGAGGTTGACCTTGACGGTGACGTGGCGGCGCCGGACCAGCCGGCGCACGTCCCCCAGCTCCTCCAGCATCCGCCCCAGCGTGCGGCGCACGGCGGCGAATTCATAGCGCGGGCACAGCCCCAGGGCGGTCACGGCCCGCGGCGCGGGGTGGGGGCGGGCGCCCGCCGCGGGAGCGGCCGCGGCGGCGGTTGGGGCGGTGGCGACGGCCCCGGCCAGCGGCGTGGCGGCCAGGGCGAACAAAAAGTCGCGCCGGGTCAGCACCCTGCCCGGGCAGGTGGGCCTCCGGCCCGCTGGGGATGACTCCCGCACGCCACCTCGAGGTGAATTCACGCTGCCAAGATAAGCCGAGGGGTCGGAGGGTCAAAGGTCAGGGCCGAAAGTGGCTGGCCGGCCGCGGAGGCCGACGAACGGGCGGGCTTCAGCGGTCCACTTCGCCCATGACGATGTCCACGCTGCCGAGGATGACCACGGTATCGGCCAGGGTGTGGCCCAGGCAGAGGTCTTCCAGGACAGTCAGGTTGACGAAGCTGGGCGGCCGGACGCGGTAGCGGTAGGGCTGGGGGCCGCCGTCGCTGATGAGGTAAAAGCCCAGCTCGCCCTTAGGAGCCTCGATGCGGGCGTAGGCCTCGCCCGGTTTGGGCCGCAGGCCGCGTTGCTTGACCTGCGGGTTGAGCACCGGGCCGGGCGGCAGGTCGCGCAGGGCCTGGAGCAGGATGTCGCGGGACTCGCGGATTTCCAGCAGCCGCACCATGTAGCGGTCGTAGGTGTCGCCGTGCTCGCCCAGGGGGACACGGAAGCGGAAGCGGTCGTACAGGCCGTAGCGGTCCACCTTGCGGACGTCGTAGTTGACGCCGCTGGCGCGGAGCATGGGGCCGGTGACGCCGGCGTTGATGGCCAGGGCGGGGGTCAGGACGCCGATGCCCACGGTGCGGGCCAGGAGGATTTCGTTGGTGCTGAGCAGGGCCTCGAACTCGTCCAGGAAGCGCGGCAGCTCGTCCACAAACCGCCGCACCCCTTCGAGCCAGCCGGCGGGGAGGTCGCACCGGCAGCCGCCGAAGCGGAAATAATTGCACATCATCCGCGCGCCGGTCAGGGCCTCGAACAGGTCCAGCACCTTTTCCCGCTCGCGGAAGGCGTACATCAGCGGCGTGCCCATCGTGCCCATGTCGTGGGTCAGGAAGCCGATGAGGCAAAGGTGATTGAGGATGCGGGTCAGCTCGGCCGTGAGGATGCGGAGGTACTCGGCCCGCTCGGGCACGGAAATGCCGGCGAGCTTTTCGACGGTCTGCACGTAGGCCCAGTTGTTGGTCAGCGAGCAGAAGTAGTCGAGCCGGTCGGTGTAGGGGATCGTACCGAGGTAGCTGGTTTGTTCGCCCAGTTTTTCGTGGTTGCGGTGGAGGTAGCCGAAGACCGGCTTGAGCCGGCGCACCCGTTCGCCCTCCAGCACCACGTCCATGCGGAAGACGCCGTGGGTCGAGGGGTGGTGCGGGCCGACCGACACTTCCAGCCACTCGTCCAGCTCCCCCGGCAGCAAGGGCCGGGGGCACGGGCGGACCTCGTAGGCGGGACCTTCCGGGGGCGGCGACGGGGAGGCCGCGGCCGGTTCGGGCGCCACATCGCCGGTCGAGAGGCTGTCCAACAGCAGGTGTTCGTCCGGGCCGTGGGAGCTCATGCGGTCGTGGCTCCGGTCGGGTAATGGCGCCGGGCCTTGGTCAGGACGTCGTCATGCGGTGTGGGCTCGTACTCGTAGTCGTCGGGTTCAACGTAGTCCTTGCGCATGGGGAAGTCCTGGAACTGGTCCCACATCAGGATGCGGCGGAGGTCGGGGTGGCCGGTGAAGAGGATGCCGAACAGGTCGTAGGCCTCGCGTTCCTGGAACTCGGCGCTGCGCCAGACCGGGGTGAGCGAGGTCACGCGGGCGTCCTCGGCACGGTTGCCAGTGCGTTGGCGCAGGATGAGCGGCCCGTGGCCCAGGCACATCGAGTACAGGTGGTACACCGCCTCGAGGTGGCCGGGGCGACGGCGCTCGACCATTTCTTCCTGCTCCTGCTCGACGCCGTCCACGAGCCGGCGGATCTTGACGGTTTCCCGGCTGACCTGTTCAGGCCAGTCCACGCCGGTGACGTTCGAGCAGTAATCCAGCCGGAGCGCGGGGTCGTCCCGCAACCAGCGCGCCACCGCCAGGGCGTGGTCGCGCGAGACGACCAGGGAGGGCTGGGGGGGGACGGCGGGGTTGGGCACGATCTGCACCTGCACGCCGGGCAGGGCGGCCCGCAGGCGGTCGCAGATGGATTCGAGGCTCTCCACGGCGGGGGCGGGGTGGGCTCAGCAAGCGGCCTCGCGCACCAGCACGGGGGGGCGCCAGACCTCGGGGTTGTGCGGGGGCTGCAGGTCGTAGGGGCCGTAGGCGGGCACGGGGAATTCGGCCGGGGCATCCGCCCGGAGGTGCCGGGGGCGGTCCTCGCCGGTGAGGGATTGGGCGGCGATTTTTTTCTGCAGCTCGATCAAGCCGTGCAGAAGGGCCTCCGGCCTCGGCGGACACCCGGGGATGTGGATGTCCACCGGCAGGTAGCGGTCAATGCCCTTGAGGACGTTGTAGCCCTGCTTGAAGGGGCCGCCGGAGATGGCGCAGGCACCCATGGCGATGACGTACTTGGGCTCGGGCATCTGGTTGTAGAGCCGCACGACCAGCGGGGCCATTTTCTTGGTGACCGTGCCGGCGACGATCATCAGGTCGGCCTGGCGGGGCGAGGGGCGAAAGACCTCGGCGCCGAAGCGGGCGATGTCGAAGCGGGCCATCGAGGCGGCGATCATCTCGATGGCGCAGCAGGCCAGACCGAAGTTCAGGGGCCAGAGCGAATTGCGGCGGCTCCAGTTGTAGAGTTCCTGCAGGGAGGTGGTGAAGATGCCCTGCTTGCTCAGTTCGCTGCGCAGTCCTTCATCCATCATGGCGCGTCCAGGGTTGCTTCCGCCGGCGGGGCGGTCATTGCCATTCCAGGACCCCCTTGCGCCAGGCCCAGACCAGGCCTTCCGCCAGCAACAGCACGAAGAGCAGCATGGCCAGCACCGCGCCTGCCGGCAGGCCGGTGTAGGCCACGGCAAATGGCAACAGGAACAGCATCTCGACGTCGAAAATCAGGAACACCAGGGCGTACAGGTAATAGCCGGCATGGAAGCGCACGCCCGGTTCCCCCGGCGAGGGCAGGCCGCACTCGTACGGGGCGTTTTTCTCCGGGCCGGGCTTCGGGGGGGAAAACCCGCGCGCCCATGCCCACGCCACGGCCAGGGGCGTCAAGCAGAAGGCCGTGGCCACCGCGGCCATGACTCCCAGAAACAGGTAGGAGGGTTCCCCGCCGCTCATGACTCACACGTCGTCCGGTCGTTGCGGGGGCCGGTGGGGCCGCAGCCCGACAGACCGGGCGATGTCGTCCAGTTCTTCGCGGCTCACCGAGACGAGGTTCTTGCCGCGGGCGGCGAGCTTTTCGTTGATCTTGATGGCCTTCTCGGTCATCTCGGCGTGGGTGGATTCGGTCCCGCCCACCAGGGCGAAGTTGGGGCCGGTGGTCACGCGCTTGTGGCCATCGGAGTCCAATCCCACCCCCAGCAGGAAGGCACGGCGCTTGGACCGCATCGGTCGCGTCATGTCCGCAAGCTAGGCGCGAACCGGCGGCCTTCCAAGTGAAAAGGGCCCGCGGCCGCGCCGGCGACCGGCAAACCCCCGCCCGCGGGAGCGCGGGGGCGCAGGGGATGGCGTTTCGGCTCGCCAACTGGCGGGCGGCGGGCTATTTTGCGCGCCATCATGAAACGGGTCCTTCACCAATGCCCGAGGCTCCTGGCGTGGGTCGGCCTGACGGCCGGGTGGGGCCAGCTCGCTGCCGCGGAAGCCCCGCCGCTGCCGCCCCTGCCTCCGGACCTTCCGCCTGTCCAGCGCGCTCCCCGGCCGGCGGGGCTGGTCAGCAATCGCCCCCCGGTGCTTCCGGCGACCAATCTGCCCGCGGGCTACCGGCCGCCCACCAACCCGCCCGTTTTCGGCCCCGCCCGCCGCAGCCCTCTGCCGGCCCAGATCACACGGCCCCCCCCGTTGCTGGCCCGGCCGCCGGAACAACTGGCGCCGGTGACCTCCCCCACGCCCAACCCTCTCACCATCCCCGGCGTGGCGCCGGTCCATCCCGCCCAGCCGTCGGCGCCGTTGCGTCCCGGCTTTGCTTCCACGCCCGGCACGGTGCCCAACATCCGCTCCCTGGTCGTCACGCCGCCCCAGCAGGAAGGCGTCCTGGCCTGGGATGGCCTGGTCAAGGAAGTCAACCTCAAGCCCGGCGAGACCTCCGGTCGCTTCACCTTCGCCTTCACCAACACCTCGCCCGGCGAGGTGACCATCCAGTACGTCCGGACCTCCTGCGGCTGCACCACCACCCAGCTGCCGCCCCTGCCCTGGACCGTGCCTCCCGGCGGCTCCGGCGCTTTCGAGGTGGACATGGACGTGAAGGGCAAGAACGGCGTCGTCACCAAGACCGTAACCGTCGAGACCTCCGCCGGCTACCGGTACCTGACGGTACGGGTGGCCGTGCCGGCGGCCACCGGCAACGTCATGGCCGCCGCCGAACGCTCCCACAACCTCCAGATCGCCCTGGCCGACCGCCAGGCCGTCCTCAAGGGCGACTGCGCCATCTGTCATGTCACCCCGGGCATCGGCAAACTGGGCGCGGAACTGTACGACGCGGTTTGCGGCGTCTGTCACGAGGCCGAGCACCGCGCCTCGATGGTGCCCAACCTGCGGGCCTTGAGCCGCCCCCTCTCCGCCCAGGAGTGGCGCCGCATCATCCGCTCGGGCAAGAGGGACAGTTTGATGCCCGCCTTTGCCACCAGCGAGGACGGCTTCATGACCGACGAGCAAATCGAGTCCCTGGTCCGCTACCTCTCCGGGCCTTTCCGCACGGAAGCACCCACCGCCCCGCGCCACACGCCGGCCGGGACCCTGCTCACACATTGACGCCGTGTCCGCGCCTGCCGCGCCCGTCGAACCGTCCCCCCCGTCCACCGGACCGGAGGCAAACGCTGTGGCCGAGGGAGCAGCCTGTGGCGCCGTGGCAACCGGCCTGCCCGCCGGCGGCCCTTCGGTTCCGCGCGAGAATCTCTGGCTGAACCTGGGCTTCAACGCCGGTGCCCCGGCGCTGATTTTGACCTTTCTCAGCACGGAACAACGACTGGGGCCGGCCGGAGCCCTGATCGCTGCGCTGGCTTTCCCGCTGAGCTACGGCCTCTGGGATTTGTGGAAGCGGCGCACCTGGAGCCTGTTCTCGGCGCTGGGGTTGACCGGCACTCTCATCACCGGCGGGCTGGGGCTGATGAAGATGAGCGGGTTCTGGTTTGCGGTGAAGGAGGCCGCGCTGCCGGTGTTGCTGGGCCTGGCGCTGCCGGGGTCGTTGCGCACCCGTCAGCCGCTGGTCAAGACCCTGCTCTACAACGACCAGGTGCTGAACACCGGCCGCATCGCCGAAGCCCTGGCCGCCCGCGGCACGGCGCCGCGCTTCGAGGCCCTTCTGGTCTGGGCCTCCTGGGTGCTGGCCGGCACCCTGGTCGTCAGCGCCGGCATCAACTTCCTCCTCGCCTGGTGGCTCCTGCCCGCGATGTCCGGCACCGACGAATTCAACCGCCAACTGGCCAAGCTCCAACTATGGAGCTGGCCGGGTACTTTTGTGCCGATGGCGGCCGGCATGTTTTACACCCTGTTCAAACTGCTCAAGGGCCTGGAAGCGCTCACCGGGCTGCACGGCGAGGAGCTGTTTCATGCCCGTCCTCGCCGCCGGGATTGAACAGACGCCGGCCACGGGGGCGCACCCTGGACCCGGGCGGCGTGGCCGCCGACCGCGCTTGACGGCAGCGGGGTTTTTTCTGGCCGCAGATCCGGCGCCCGCCACAATCCCCCCAACTTCACGTACGAGTTCCAGCCATGAAAACGCGCTTTTCCCGGCTCAGCAATTTTCCCTCCGGCGGTACTGTTGCAGCCCTCCTGCTCGCGGCCGGACTGGCGGCCTGCCAATCTGGCCCTTCCCCCGCTCCCACCACCCCCGCCACGGCTCCGGCTCGGGCAGTGGCCGAACCGCCGCCTCCGCCGGCCGCACCCGCGCCGGTACCCACCCCTGCTCCGGCGGCCCCCCGTGCCGAGTATCCTTTTCAGGAATGGCCCGACTGGCCGGCCGGCAACTGGACCGCCCTGTTCGACGGCCGCTCCCTCGATGGCTGGCGGGTCACCGACTTCGCCGGTGCGGGCGAGGTCCGCGTGGACGACCAGGGCCGGATGGTCCTGGGCATGGGCGCGATGCTGACCGGGGTGAATCTGGTGCGGACCAATGACCTGGCCACCCAGAATTACGAGATCGGCCTGGACGCCATGCGGGTCGAGGGGAGCGATTTTTTCTGCGCGCTGACCTTTCCGGTGGGGGATACCTGCTGCACCTTCCTGCTGGGGGGCTGGGGCGGGGGCGTGGTGGGCATCTCGAGCATCAACAGCAACGACGCCTCACTCAACGAGACCACCAGGTACCTCAACTTCGAGTCCGGCCGCTGGTACCGGGTGCGCCTGCGGGTGACCCCGCAAAGACTTCAGGCCTGGATCGGCGCCCAGCTGATGGTGGACGTCGAGCTGGAAGGCAAGCGCCTCAGCGTGCGCCCCGGCGAAATCGAGCTGAGCCAGCCCTGGGGCCTCGCCACCTGGCAGACCACCGGCGCCATCCGCGACGTCCGCTACCGCCGACTGCCTTAGCAGCGAGGACGAACGCCGGTCCTGAGCCCGGCTCGGGGAAACGTGCCGGCCGGGATGTAATCCCGCCCCGCGGTCCCGCGGCCCGCGGCAAGGCGCTGCGGCCATCGGAAGGTGGGGCAAAAGAAGGCGAGCAACACCCCCACCCGGCCAGCCGGTCCTGATCACGCTCCCGGTCACCGACCCGGACAACCACCCGCTGACCGTGCGCATCGTGTCCCCGCCGCGACACGGCACCGTGGCGTTGAACGGCCACACCGCCACCTGCCATCCGGAGCCGGACTTTGTCGGCACGGACTCCTTCACCTGTGCGGCCTGGGATGGCTCGACCGATTCGAACCTGGGCACGGTCAGCCTCAGCGTCGCGGCGGGCAACTGCACGTTGATCCTGAGCGCCCTTGCGCCGGACACCCTCGGGGCCGGCACGGCCGCGCCGTTCCGGGCCCGGCGGACCGGCTGCGACCTGCCCGTGACCTTTGTGTGGAGCTGGAGCGACGACGCGCCCCCCGGACAGGGGGCCGAGGTGTGCCGCAGCTTTACCGCGACCGGCAACTACCAAGGGCACCTGACCGCCACCGCCGGCACGAGGAGCGAGAGCCTGACCGGGACCGTGGCAGTCACGGCGGTGGCGCCGGTCGAGGTGTCCCTGTTGGCCACCCGCAGCGGATCGAGCCTGCAACTCTCCTGGCCGGTCGGGACCGCCGGTTACGTGCTGCAAACCTCGCCCAGCCTGGTGCCTCCTGCCTGGCAACCGGCCGGATTGGCGCCGGCGGTGGTGGGCGACCGACTCGTGGTCACCATCTCCCCGACCGCCCGTGAGCAATACTTCCGGCTGATCAGGGCGCCTTGAAGGTCCGACCCGGCAGGCACGACGATGCCCTACGGACCGGTCGCGCCCGCCGCCGGAGCACCCCGCAAGGATTCAACCGCTCTGGGGCAAACGGCTGGCGGCCGCAAAGACCAGTTCGCCCTGCTTGAAGTCCACCGTCACGCGGCTGTGGTCGGTGATCTCGCCGGCCAGCAGCTTGCGCGAGAGCGCGGTCTCAACGTGCCGTTGGAGGAAGCGCTTGAGCGGCCGCGCGCCATAGACCGGGTCGTAGCCCTCGCGGGCGATGTGTTCCCGGGCCGCGTCGGACAGTGCCAGCTCGATGTGCCGGGCGGCCAGGCGCGCGCGGAGCAGATTCAGTTGCAGGTCCACGATGCGCTTGATCTCGGCCAGCGTCAGCGGCTTGAAGAGCACGATCTCGTCCACGCGGTTGAGGAACTCGGGCCGGAAATGCGCGCGCAGTTCGGCCATGACCCGCTTGCGGACCGGCTCGGCGATCTCGCCCGTCTCGCTGGCGTTTTCAATCAGGTGCGGGCTGCCGATGTTGCTGGTCATGATGATGAGGGTGTTCTTGAAGTCCACGGTGCGCCCGTGGCTGTCGGTGAGCCGGCCGTCGTCGAGGATCTGGAGCAGGACGTTGAACACGTCGTGGTGCGCCTTCTCGATCTCGTCGAACAGGATCACGCAATACGGCTTGCGGCGGACGGCCTCGGTGAGCTGGCCGCCTTCCTCGTAGCCCACGTAGCCGGGCGGCGCGCCGATGAGCCGGGCCACGGCGTGTTTCTCCATGTACTCGCTCATGTCAATGCGGACCATGTTGTCCTCGGTGTCGAACAGCGCCTCGGCCAGGGCGCGGGCCAGCTCGGTTTTGCCCACGCCGGACGGCCCGAGGAAGATGAACGAGCCGATGGGCCGCTTGGGGTCTTTGAGACCGGAGCGGGCGCGGATGACGGCATCGGCCACGGCCTGCACCGCCTCCTCCTGGCCGATGACCCGCTGGTGGAGTATCTGGTCCAGGCGCAGAAGCTTATCCTTTTCGCCCTCGAGCAGGCGGCTGACCGGAATGCCGGTCCAGCGAGAGACGACCTCGGCGATTTCGTCGGGCGTGACTTCTTCCTGAAGCAGGCGCGGGCCGCCCTTGCCCACGGCGTCCACTTTGGTTTCGAGCTCGCGCAACTGTTTTTCGAGGGCGGGAATGCGGCCGTACTGGTATTCGGCGACGCGGGCCAGGTCGTTCTGGCGGCGGGCCCTTTCCATTTCGGTGCGGGCCAGTTCAAGGGCCTCGCGCTGTTGCTGGATGTCGTCCACGACGCGTTTTTCGGCCTCCCATTGGGCCTTGAGGGCGTCACGCTGGCTCTTGAGGTTGGCGAGGTCTTTTTCGAGCGCAGCGAGGCGTTCACGGCTGGCCTCGTCCTTTTCCTTTTTGAGGGCCTCGCGCTCGATCTCGAGCTGGGTCAGGCGGCGTTCGAGCTGTTCGAGTTCCTCGGGCATGGACTCCATCTCGGTGCGGAGCTTGGCGGCGGCCTCGTCCACCAGGTCAATGGCCTTGTCGGGCAGGAAGCGATCCGAGATGTAGCGCTGCGAAAGCTGGGCGGCGGCCACCAGGGCGGCGTCCTGGATGCGGACCTTGTGGTGCAGTTCGTAACGCTCGCGCAGGCCGCGCAGGATGGAGATGGTGTCCTGGACGCCGGGCTCGTTGACCATCACCGGTTGGAAGCGGCGTTCGAGAGCAGCGTCTTTTTCGATGTGCTGGCGGTATTCATCCAGCGTGGTCGCGCCGATGCAGTGCAGCTCGCCGCGGGCGAGCATCGGCTTGAGCATGTTGCCGGCGTCCATCGCGCCCTCGGCCTTGCCCGCGCCGACGATGGTGTGGATTTCGTCAATGAAGAGGATGATCCGGCCCTGGGCCCTGGTCACTTCCTGGAGGACCGCCTTGAGGCGTTCCTCGAATTCGCCGCGGTATTTCGCGCCGGCAATGAGCGCGCCGAGGTCCAGTTGCACAATGCGCTTGTCTTTGAGGCTGTCCGGTACGTCGCCGGCCACGATGCGCCGGGCCAGGCCCTCGACAATGGCAGTCTTGCCCACGCCCGGCTCGCCGATGAGCACGGGGTTGTTCTTGGTGCGGCGCGAGAGGACCTGGATGCAGCGGCGGATTTCGGTGTCGCGGCCGATGACCGGGTCGAGCTTGTTCTGCGCGGCCAGCCGGGTGAGGTCGCGGCCGTACTTTTCCAGCGCTTCGTAAGTGGCCTCCGGAGTGGGGCTGGTCACGCGTTGGTGGCCGCGCACCTCGGTGAGCGCCTTGAGGAAATCCTCGCGCCGCACGCCGAGGTTCTTGAAAATCTTGCCGATGCCCGTGCCGGACGGCTCGTCGAACATCGCCAGCACCAAGTGCTCGACCGAGACGTAGTCGTCCTTGAGCTTTTTGGTCTGGTCCTGCGCGGCGACAAGCAGCTTGTTGAGCCGTTGGGTGAGGTACACGCCCTGGCCGGTGAGGTCGCTGCCGGAGACGCGCGGCAGCCGGGCCAGTTCCTCCTCGACCCTGGCCTTGAGCAGGTCGGGGGCGACGCGGGCCTTCTCGAAAAGGCGTGGCACAAGTCCACCCTCCTGTTCGAGCAGGGCCAGCAGCAGGTGTTCCACGTCCACCGCCTGATGCTGGCGGCGGGTGGCGATGTTCTGCGCCTCCATCAGGGCGCTCTGGGATTTCTCGGTGAATTTGTTCAGGTCCATAAAAGCGAATCAGGGTTGGGGATATACGTAGCGCAGGCTGGCAGGCTGCTGTGTTGCGGACTGGCAATCCGCGGAGTGTCGGTAAGCTCCGGCGGCGCGCCGGCTGGCAGCCGGCGGTACGGCAGGTTGGAAACCTGCGCTACAGGAAACGGGTTTGCCGGGAGCAATGGAGGTTCTAGTCTTCTGTCATGCCGGAACAAGAACCCAATCCCGATTTGCAACGGGTTCGATACGAGCTGCGTGCTACCGGCCTTCCCGCAACGACGCAAAACCGTCTCCGCAGCGGGATTCACTCGCGCGGCTACCTCCCCCACGTCAAACGCGAGGGCGCGAGCTACTTCGTCACTTTTCGGTTGGCCGATTCGCTGCCACGGGAAGTGTTGTTGGACTTCGAGCGGCAACGCGCCGAAGCGGTTCGCAAGCTGCCGGCGAGCGACCACCTTGGACGAGAAGCTGCCAATCGCGAGTTGACACGCAAAGTCGAGCGTTATTGGGATCGCGGAGTGGGCGCTTGCCATCTGCGCCGACCGGAGATCGCGGAGATGGTGGCGAATGCGTTGCGCTTTTTTGACGGCAGTCGGTATCAACTCCTCGAGTGGGTGGTGATGCCCAACCATGTTCACGTGTTGGTTTGGCCGATGCCCAATCAGGTGCTCAGTGAAATCGTCAAAAGCTGGAAACAATTTACGTCGCTGCGCGCCAAGCGTCTGCTCGGGCTGCGGGAAAGCCGCTTTTGGCAACCGGAGTCTTTTGACCACTGGGTTCGGAACGACGAAGAGGGCGGGCGGATTGCGCGGTACATAAGGAACAATCCCGTTGCGGCGGGTCTTTGCTCCAGAGCGGACGACTGGCGCTGGAGCAGCGCCTGGCGCGGAGGAGTCACACCGTAGCGCAGACTTCCAGTCTGCCGTGTCGCGGATTTCCAATCCGCGCGGCCAGCGAACACCCGGATGCGTCCGGCCGGCCGAAACCCCGCCGGCTGGCAGCCGGCGATACGGCAGGTTGGAAACCTGCGCTACGGCGAGGCGTCCGCCTCCCGGCCGCAAGAGGGGGAGTAGTGTCAGCCACAGCTTCATCGGCGCGGGTTTCGCGGCGGCGCTTTGGCCATCGCCACGGCCAACGCGTTGTCCACGGTTTCGACCGGCTTGATTTCCAGCTTCGCCTTCACCTCCTCGGGCACGTCGGGCAGGTCTTTTTCGTTGCGTTTGGGGATCAGCACGGTGCGGATGCCGGCGCGCAGAGCGGCCAGCGTCTTTTCCTTCAGGCCGCCGATGGGCAGCACCAGGCCGCGCAGCATGATTTCGCCGGCCATGGCCACGTCGGCGGACGGTCCATCCTTGGGCACAGCGCCGGCGGGGACGTGGATGTGGAGGTCCACGTCCTTGAAGGCGTCGGGCTCGATGCCGAGGTCCCCGGCGCGGGCCTTGACCAGGCTCAGGGCGGCCTGGGCGCTTTCTTTCATCACGTCGCCAATCTGGCCGGTCAGCAGGATGTTGCCCTTGCCCGGATAACGCAGCGCCTCGATGTGCAAAATGTCCCCGCCGGTCGGCGTCCATGCGAGGCCGGTGACGACTCCCGGGCGGCCGGTGGTGAGTTTGCTTTCGCGGATGTATTTGGCCGGGCCGAGCATTTTTTTCGACGTCGTCGGCGGTGACGGTGAAGTCGGTGATTTCGCCGCGCGCCACCCGGGCGGCCACGTGCCGGCAGATGGCGGCGATCTGGCGTTCGAGTTCGCGCACGCCGGCTTCGCGGGTGTGGTCGTTGATGAGGCGCTGGAGCGCGGCGGTCTCGAACCGGCACCGGCCGTTTTTGAGGCCGTGCTCCTTGAGCTGGCGCTTGACGAGGTAGCGGGGGGCGATTTCGAGCTTTTCGCGGTCGGTGTAACCGGGGATTGCGATGACCTCCATGCGGTCGCGCAGGGCGGGCGACACGGTGTCCCTCTGGTTGGCGGTGCAAATGAACATGACCTGCGAGAGGTCGAAGGGCACGTCGAGGTAGGGGTCCACGAAGGCGTGGTTCTGGCGGGGATCGAGCACTTCGAGCAGGGCGCTGGCGGGGTCGCCGCGGAAATCCGCGCCCACCTTGTCCATCTCGTCGAGCATGAGCACGGGGTTGCGCGAACCGGCGCGGCGGATTTCCTGAATGAGGCGGCCGGACATCGAAGCGATGTAAGTGCGGCGTTGGCCGCGAATTTCGGCCTCGTCATGGACGCCGCCCAGGCTCAGGCGGGCGAACTTCCGTCCGGGCGCGTCGGCGATGGACTGGCCGAGGCTGGTCTTGCCCACGCCGGGCGGGCCGAGGAAGCAGAGGATCGGCCCGTGGCCCTGGGGGTTGAGCTTGCGCAGCGCCAGATACTCGATGAGGCGGCGTTTGACCTTCTCGAGATCGAAATGGTCGCGGTCGAGGTCGAGGGCGTCCTCGGTGAGCTTGCTCCAGGGCAGTTCGGCCAGGGTCTCGACGTAGCTGACGATGACCGAATACTCCGGGCTGGCCGGATGGAGATGGCTCAGGCGGCGTAGTTCGCGCTCGGCCTGTTCCATCACGGTCGCGGGCGGTTGAGCCTCGGTGAGGCGTTTGTGCAGTTCTTCGATCTGCTGCTCGACGCCTTCCTCGCCCTCGCCGAGTTCCTTTTGGATGGCTTTGAGTTGTTCGCGCAGGTAGGCCTTGCGCTGCTGGTCGCTGAAGGAGGAGGAGACGTCCTTTTGGATTTTCTGCTGGAGGCGGGCCAGTTCGAGCTGGGTGTTGACCAGCCGGTGGAGGGTCTGGACGCACCGGGCGACGTCGAGTTCTTCCAGGAGTCTTTGTTTCTCGGGCACCTCCAGGTTGAGGGTGCCGGCCAGGAAATCGGTCAGGGGGCCGGCGCCTTCGATGTTCAGCGTGGTCAGGCGCACGGGCTCCGCCTCCTCGCCGCCCAGCTCGAAGAGTTTGAGGGCGGCCTCGCGCAGGCTGCGCACCGCCGCCTCGAAGGTCTTGTCGCCGGCCGGCGGGGGGGCGGGCTGGAGGACCTCGACGTGAGCCAGGAGGTAAGGGGAGGTTTGCAGGGTCCGACGCAGGGCCACGCGGGGCATGGCCTGGACCACCAGCACCATCTGCTCCTCGCTGCTGCGGATGAGCTTCAGGACAGAGGCGGCCACGCCCACCGGGTAAAGGTCGTCCGGACCCGGCTCGTCCTGCCGGGGGTCTTTCTGCGCGAAGATGCCGCTGACCTTGGAGCGGGCGAGGGTATCCTCGATCAGTTTGCGGGAGGCGGGGCGGCCGATGTTCAAGGGCACCACCATGCCGGGGAAGAGCACAAGGTTGCGCACCGGCAAAATGGGCAGGGGGGTGGGGATGGGGGGCGGCTCGGCGGGGCTCCCGCCCGGGGAGGACTCGCGCCCGGCCGGGGGCGGGTGCGGAGGGGATGCCTCCGCGTCAGGACCGGGGCGGGTTTGGGCGTGGGCCGGGCGACGGCGGGAGGAACCGGGGGCGAGACGGGCCTTCATGCGGTGGGGGCGAAGGGGAGGTGGATCCAGAGCCAACCGTCGCGCTGTTCGGCGGTGGGCGATCGGGGTCAATGGCCACCGGCAGGCGCAGGTCGCGTTCGAAGGGGCCGGCGTCTATCTCCATCGCCAACACCTGCAAGGGGGGCTGGGCGATGGCCGGACCCGGCGGAGTCCGGTGATCGCGCAGGCGCAAGCGGAGGGGCTGGGCTTCCACCGAGAGTTCCTGCGGCTTGACGTCGGCCAGGTCCACGCAGACCACCAG
Source organism: Verrucomicrobiales bacterium (assembly GCA_037439785.1). Lineage (GTDB taxonomy): Bacteria > Verrucomicrobiota > Verrucomicrobiia > Limisphaerales > J093 > DSVZ01. Next base: position 57,201 of record JBBIVJ010000003.1, read on the forward strand.
GCGGTTGGGATAACGATACACGTTGATGGCGGGGGTCCAGCCCGAGGAGGCGCGGAACTGGGCCACGTGCAGGCGCAGCACCTCGGTGACCAGCGAGCGGAGGCGTTGCTCCGCCTGCGCCAGGGGCCGGGGGGGGGAAATCACTCATGGGGAGACCTTGTCGGGGAGAGGTTCGGAAAGCCGGCGCAGAACCCGGAAATGCAGGGCCTGGTCGTTGAGCCCTTCCTGCTCCTTGAGCCAGTCCATCAGGTCGGTCCCTTGGATCAAGTAGCAGTAGTCCCGGAAAAACACCGCGGCCACCAGCAGGCGGGGATTCTCCGGGTCCACCCCCCAGGGAGCGCAGATAGCGCACCAGCAGCGGGAAGGTGGCATCCCGGAAGGCGGCCCAACTGCCGGACTCGGGCAGGACGATTTCGTAAATCACCGGGGCCACCGGCGCCCGGGCGAGCAGGTCGCGTCGGGCGCGGTTGAACTCCGGCCCGGGCACGATGCGGAAGGCGCGGCTGAGCAGTTGGTCGCGGAACTCGCTCATGGGAGGGGTCGGTAGGCCGGTTTCCGGAGCGCTTCGGGAGGCGGTCACGGCGAGCCGGGGGGGCAGGGTCAGAGCCGTGCCAGCTCGAGCACCTCGGCCCGCAGGCGGTCCTGGAGGGTGTGGAGGAGCTGGCGGACCTGGGGTTCGGAGCGGCCGAGGAGCATGGCGATTTCGTCCGGCTCGAACCCTTCCACGAAGAACAGCTCGAAGACTTCGCGCTCGGGCCGTGGCCAGCGTGCGGCGGCACGGCGCATCTCGGCCAGCAGTTCCTGCCGGGCGACGACCTCGTCGGGACGGGTCTCGGGGGGCGGCCACCTGGTCGCGGCCCTCGAGGTCCGGGGCATCCACGACGATCTGCCGGTCGAAGCGGCCGGGGCGGAGCAGGGCGCGGTCGAGGATTCCGGGCTGGTTGGTGGCAGCCAGCAGGATGACGCCGGCATTGGCCTCGAAGCCGTCCATTTCCACCAGCAGGGCGTTGAGGGTCTGCTCGCGCTCGTCGTTGACGGCGCCGCCGGGGACGCCGCGCTGGCGGCCGATGGCGTCCATCTTGTCAATGAAGATGATGCAGGGGGCGTGTTCCTTGGCCTGTTTGAAGAGGTCACGCACGCGGGCGGCGCCGACGCCGACGAACATTTCGATAAAATCCGAACCGCTTAGGCTGAAAAACGGCACGCCGGCCTCGCCGGCCACGGCGCGGGCCAGGAGCGTCTTGCCGGTGCCGGGCGGACCGACCAGCAGGATGCCCTTGGGGATGCGGGCACCCAGGTCCTGGTAGCGGGCGGGGGTTTTGAGGAAGTCCACGACTTCGCACAGTTCAACCTTGGCCTCTTCACAACCGGCCACGTCCTGGAAGGTCACGCCGGTGTTTTTGTCGGCGATGAGGCGGGCGCGGCTTTTGCCGACGCTCAGGAGCCCTCCCTGCGTGCCACTGAAGCGGCGGGCCAGTAGGGACCACAGGAGGATCATCAGCCCGATGGGCAGCACCCAGCCCACCAGGAACTGGGCCAGGGCACTGGGGCGGGTGCCGCTGTAGTCCACACCGGCCACCTGGAGTTCCTTGACCAGGTCGGGGTCTTCCACCCGCACGGTCCGGAACAGGAACGGCCGGCTCTCGCTGGGGGTGCGCGGGTCTCCCGTCGCGGTGGGAGTGGCCGGCGGTACTTCGGGGGTCGCGGGGGCGGCGGTGGTCGCTGCGTCGGTCGCGCGGGGACGATGCGACCGACGATTTCGTCCTGTTTGATGGCGGCCTTGGAGACCTCGCGGCGCTGGAGATGGGCTTTGAACTGGCTGTAGGAGATGGTCCGGACGGCGAACTGGCCGAAGAGGTCCTGCCAGACCCGAAGGACCATGAGGGTGAGCAGCACGTAACCCAACAGCCAGCGTGCCTGGGGGGTCGAATTTGCCCGGCAGTTTGATTTTGGGTGGGGACTTTTTCATGGCTGCGGGTCTTTCTCCACCGGGGCCCGGCCAGCGGGGAAGTGGCCGGGATGGGCCTGGGTGCGCCCGCTGGCGGTTTGGAGAGGGTTACCCCCTCCCCGCCGCCAGCGGGCGGTGTCCACGTCCTGCGCGGAAGGCCGTGCCCCGTCTCCAATGCTGTGGAATCGCGAGGCGGGACATGGCGCTCCTCCGCGGTATCCGCTCAGCGGCGGTTGGGCCGGGCTTGTACGACCACGAAGCGGCTGCCGCCCTGGCTCCAAACCCGCAGGAGCACACTGTTGCCCCGGATTTCCTCGCTCAGGCGTACCGCCTCGTCGGCGTTGGCGACCGGCTGCCGGTTGATTTCCAGGATGACATCGCCGGGTTGCAGGCCGGCGGCGGCGGCCGGACAGCCCGGCTCGACCTCCACGATCAGCGCCCCCTGCAAGCGGGCGGGAAGGTTGAATTGCTGGCGGGTGCGGGGGGTGATGTCGTCCACCGTCACGCCGTCGAGCAGGTCGGTTTCCTGGCTGCGGCGCAGTCCACCGGGACGGTCGCCGGCACGGGCGAGGCCTTCCTGGGGAAGTTCGCCGACTTTGACGGGGAGGGTCTGTTCCTTGCCGTCCCGAATGAATTTCAGGGGGGCGCGGGTACCGGGGGCGGTCTGGGCCACCATGAGGCGGAGGTGCTGGAAATCGGTGACCTTGCGGCCGTTGAATTCCACAATGACATCGCCCTCCTTGAGGCCGGCCTCCTCGGCCGGGGAACGGGGCGTGACCTCGCCGATGAGGGCGCCGGTGTTTTCAGGGAGCTTGAACTCGCGGGCCAGTTCGGGCGTGACCGGCTGGATGCGCACTCCGAGGTAGCCGCGGGTGACCTTGCCATCGGTGACCAGCCGCTCCAGGACGAAGCGGGCGAGGTTGACGGGCACGGCAAAGCCGATGCCAACGCTGGCTCGGACGGGGCTGGCGATGGACTGGTTGATGCCCACCAGCCGGCCTTCGATGTCCACGAGGGCGCCGCCGGAATTGCCCGGGTTGATGGAGGCATCGGTCTGAATGAAGTCTTCGTAGTTCACAATCCCCATGCCGCTGCGGCCCTTGCCGCTGACGATGCCCCGGGTGACGGTTTGCCCGACGCCAAAGGGATTGCCGATGGCCAGAACGACGTCGCCGACCTCAAGGTGGTCGCTGTCGGCCAGGGTGATGGCGGGCAGGCCGGTGGATTCGATCTTGATCACGGCGATGTCGGTCTGGGGGTCGGTCCCCACCAGCTTGGCGTCATAGACGGTTTTGTTGTCGACGAGGGCCACCTTGATTTCTTCCGCGCCCTCCACCACGTGGTTGTTGGTCAGGATGTAGCCCTCTTCGGTGACAATGACACCGGACCCCAGGCTTTGCTGCTGGCGCTCGAGGGGCGCCCCGCCAAAAGGTTCGCCAAAGAAACGGCGGAAGAAGGGGTCATCGAAGAAGGGCATCAGCGGCGGGGATTGGCGGAGGGTCTTGGTGGTGTAGATGTTGACCACACTGGGAGAAACCTTTTTCACCACGGGAGCCAGACTGGCCGGCTGCGGTTGTTCGCGGTTGATGGGGGTCGGGTCCACCTTCAGCCGCGGAGCCTTGTCGGCCACAAGGCCTGGTGACAGGGCCACGGAGACACAGGCCAGAAAACCGCACACCAGCGCGACACGTGTAGAGCGTAGAGACAGCATTTTCATAGTGATGGGAGTGACTTGTGCGGGGGTATTTTGTTCAAATCAGCCAGATGTTGTTCTGCTCCCGTTCCCATTTGCGGAGCCAGCGCCGGACCAGCCAGGCAACGCCGATCAGCCCGAAGCCCGCCACGCCCAGAATTAGGGCCAGCAGCCAGGCCAGCACCTGAGGGAAAAGCACCAGAACCACGCCGGCCAGCACCAGGCCCCAGCCCGCGCCCCACAGCCCTTTGAGGACGTGCTCGGCGCCGGACCGCGACTCATCCCAACCCTCCAACCGGTGGTCAAAGGTCTTCATTGCCCCCTTTGGGCCAAACACGATGCCGGACGCATTTCGAGTCAAACGATGAGCCCGGACGGGCAGGGAGGGAGTGCCGGCTACGGCAGCTCCTCCCTTTCGGGTGCTGGCGCTTAGCTGATCTTGACCTCGATCTGCTTCGGCCGGGCGGATTCGCTCTTGGCCACAAGGACCTTCAGCACCCCGTCCTTGAATTCGGCGCTGACCTGATCCGGATCGGCATCATCCGGCAGCGTGAAGCTCCGCACAAAGCTGCCATAGGCACGCTCGATGCGGTGATACCGCTTGCCCTTCTCTTCCTTCTCCAGACGACGCTCGCCCCACAGGGTCAACACGCCGTTTTCCACCGTCACCTTCACGTCCTCCTTCCGCAACTCGGGCAACTCGGCCTTGATGAGGTATTCCTTGTCGTCCTCGATGATGTCCACCAACGGCGCCCATTCGGAGACCGTGATGGATTCCTGGCCGTCACCGCGTCGCGGCGGAGTCAGGTTGAACAGGTTCAGCAGACGATTTTGCAGTTCTTCCATCTCACGGAACGGATTCCAACGAGTCACAGCCGACATAGCACATGCACCCTTTCCACGGCGGACCATCTCACTCCAGACGGGCCACCGACTTCCGCCTTGAATCAGCAGCCCATCAAGCTGATCTCGCCCGGGCACCCGCCCAAGCGTTCAGCTCGCCCGATTTTACAATCAATCTGTATGCCAACGAAGCAATCTTTCACAACACGCTCATTACCAAATTAATGCCAAACTAGCATGATATTTTCAGCGCCAGGATGACTCTGAATCCGCTGCCAGAACCTGTAATTCAGTGTGCATAAATGACGCATACCCTCGCAAATAGCCATCCCTTTCTCTTCACCACACACACGGTTCAGCTTTGGCTCAAACGTTTCTGGGGAGCCTCGTAAAACAAGGCATGGGCTTGACGGAGGATTTCCGGGATGCGGTCCGCGAACGGACTGGCTGCCACCGCCTGTCGTAGGGCGGCCTCGTCAAAGTCGCAGGCCGTCTGGCCGGGGAACCAATGCTCGGCCTGTCCGAGCAGATTGTAACGCATCCGGGCCCAGTCCACCAAATCCAGCGCCGTGGCGTAGGTCCAAAGGCGGAGGATTTCCAGGACGTTGATCTGGCCTGGAATCTCGTGGAACTCGGGGAGACCTTCGTGCCAGCGCCGACACCATTCAGGACCGTGCACCCGCTCCAGTTCGGCACGGAGCCGTGTCTCGATGGGGGCGACAGCAGCGGCGGCCTGGTCGTACCAGGTCAGCGCGGCCACGTGTTCATCGAAATCCGATGGCCGCGCCACGCCGCAGCTCAGCGTGTGTACTTGAGGCCGGGCCAGGCAGTACAGGTCATTGAACTGCATCGGGCTCAATGGCCGGCAGAGTTCCACCAGCTTGGACGGGGGGCTGTAGAGTTTTCCGCCCTTGTCGTTGGGGCTGATGATGAACACGCCCATGTCCCGGCGGGTGGCAGCTTCGATGGCGGGCCAGGTCAGGTCGTACACGAAGTACCAGTGGAGATTCACGTAGTCGAAGCCGCCGCTTTCGATCGCCTGCAGCATGATGGCCGGGGGGGCGTGGGTGGAAAAGCCCACGAACCGGCATCGGCCTTCGCGTTGGAGGCGGCGCGCTTCCTCGAGACAACCGCCAGGGTGCAGGGACCATTCCAGCAAGAGGGCATTGTTGATGCCGTGCAAGGCCAGCAGGTCCACGTACTCCAACCTGAGGTAGCTCAGGGACTTCTCGAAGGTGCGGCGAAACTCTGCGGCTTCGGCCGTGGGGGCCACCTTGGTCTGCACGATCACCTGCTCGCGGGGCACGCGGGCGAGCACCGGCCCGAGCTGCATCTCGCTGGTGCCGTAACCGCGCGCCGTCTCGATGTGGGGGATGCCCAGCTCGAGCGCCCGGCGGATGCAGGCTTCGAGATTGGCCTGGTTGTCCGGCGGGATTTCCTCGGCGGCGGCATCCTGCCACTTGTACTGATACCGCATCCCCCCGCAGGAAAAGACCGGCATCTGCAGGCCGGTCTTGCCAAAGCGGCGGTACCGCATGACGGGTAAAGCGGGAGCGGAGGTCATGGCCTCTGACATGGCCGGGAGGGTGACCGAAACGATGAGCGCGGGCAACCGCGGCCCCAGAGGCAGCGGCCGGGGGTGAACGGGGGCAACAACGACGCACGCCGGCCGGGATCAGGCCAGCTCGGTTTCCCGGCCGCCGGCGACCGCCTTGAACAGGGGGGGGCCGTCCGCGGATTCCGGGTATTCGAAGATGCGCCCCTCGTAGTTGCGGATCACCACCCGGTCGTGGTTGTGGCTGAGCACGTACTCGGGGCTTACGGGCACCTTGCCGCCGCCGCCAGGAGCATCAATCACGTACGTCGGCACGGCATAGCCGGTGGTGTGGCCGCGCAGGGCCTCCATGATTTCCAGCCCGCGCCGCACGCTGGTCCGCAGGTGGGCCGAGCCGGCGATGAGATCGCACTGGTAAAGGTAGTACGGCCGCACCCGGCACATCAGCAGCTTGTGGAGGTGGGCCCGCATCACGTCAGGGTCATCGTTGACGTGGCGCAGCAGGACGGACTGGTTACCCAGCGGGATGCCGGCATCCGCCAACCGTTCCAGGGCCTCGCGCACCTCTAGGGTCAGCTCGCGCGGGTGATTCGAGTGGATGCTGATGAACAGCGGATGAAACCGGCGCAGCATCCGGCACAGTTCCGACGTGATGCGCTGGGGCAGAAACACCGGAATACGGGTGCCCAGGCGCAGGAACTCGACGTGGGGGATGGCTCGCAGCCGGCTGAGGAGGTTTTCGAGCTTCTCGTCGCTCAAGAGCAGGGGGTCCCCGCCGCTCAGGAGCACATCCCGCACCTCGGGATGGCGGGCGATGTATTCGATCTGCCGGTCAAACTGGGGATGGAAATCATATCCGCTGGCGTTGCTCACCAGTCGCGAGCGGGTGCAATAGCGGCAGTAAGCGGCGCATCGGTCGGTGACCAGAAAAAGCACCCGGTCCGGGTAGCGATGCACCAGCCCGGGCACCGGCGAGTGGCTGTCTTCGCCGCAGGGGTCGGTCATTTCCCAGGCGGCGGTGGCCGTCTCCTCCAACCGCGGGATGACCTGGCGGCGGATGGGGCAGAATTCGTCCGCGGGGTCAATGAGGTTGAAAAAATACGGCGTGATGGCCAGGGCCAGCTTGTGGTTGGCCAGCACCGTGCCCGCGCGCTCCTCCGGGGTGAGGGTGGGCAGCAGCCGCTCCAACTGTTCCAGGGTGGTGATCCGGTGTTTGAGCTGCCAGCGCCAGTCGTTCCATTGGGCATCCGGAACGTGACACCAGAAACCGCGGCCGGCCGAACGAAAGCGCTTGAGTACTTCCTGGGGGCGGGGCGCTGGCGGCTCCTCGGCGCCGGTCGGGGAAGCTTCCGTCAACATGTTGGGCGAACCTTAGAAGGGGGTGCCGGCTTGTCAAGGAACCCGCCGGCAGGGGGTTTCCAACCGGGCTGACTTCCAGAACGCGGTTTGCCCCCTCCTCTGGATGGGCAAAGCTTCGGTGCCTTGGCCACTCGCGGCGAGAAGGCTTTTGTCCCGGCCCGGCCCGAGGTCCCCCCCAAAAAAAGCGGGCCGGGGGCCGCCCGGGGGAAAGCCGGCCGGGGACTCAACCGGCCGAGCGTCCCGTCACTCCTTTGGCGCCGCGGGTCACTTTCCGGGCCGGTTCTTTGGGACGCAGGGCACGCACGGCCGCTCCGGCACGCCACATCTCGGAGTCGCGGATGGCGGCCAGTTCCCTGGCGAGTTGCTCCTGGTAGTCGGGGCGTCCGCAGGCCTTGAGAACGCGCTCGGCCTCCTTGCCCGAGGCCACGCGCTGGTAAAGCTCCTTGAAGACCGGCAGTACGGCTTTTTTGAACTTCGGCTTCCAGTCCAGCGCGCCGCGCTGCGCGGTGGCGGAGCAGTTCGAGTACATCCAGTCCATGCCCTTTTCGTCCACCAGGCGGATGAGCGACTGGGTGAGTTCCTCGACGGTTTCGTTGAACGCCTCGCTGGGCGAGTGGCCATGCGCGCGCAACACGTCGTACTGCGCCTCCATCACGCCCGCCAGGCAGCCCATGAGCACGCCGCGCTCGCCCACGAGGTCGCTGTTGGTTTCGTGCGGGAACGTGGTCGGGAACAGGTACCCCGACCCGATGCCGATGCCCACCGCGAGGCAGCGCTCCTCGGCGTGGCCGGTGGCGTCCTGGTACACCGCGTAGCTCGAGTTGATGCCGGCGCCGGACAGGAAATTGCGGCGGACGTTCAAGCCGGAGCCTTTCGGCGCGACCATGATGACGTCCACGTCCTTGGGCGGCACCACGCCGGTCTTCTTGTGGTAGGTGATGGAGAAGCCGTGGGAGAAGTACAGCGCGTCGCCGGGCTTGAGGTTGGCCTTGATGACCGGCCAGACCAGCCGCTGGGCGGCGTCGTTGAGCAGGATCTGGATGATGGTACCCTTGCGCACGGCCTCATCGATGGGGAACAGGGTCTTGCCGGCCTTCCAGCCGTCCGCGACGGCGCGGTCCCAGTCGCGCTTGAACTTCGGGTCCTGGCCGATGATGACGTTGAAGCCGTTGTCGCGGAGGTTCAGCGACTGGGCCGGGCCCTGGACACCGTAGCCGATGATCGCGATGACTTCGTTCCTGAGGACCTTGCGCGCCCGGGTCATGGGGAATTCCCTGCGGGTAACCACCGTTTCAAGCACGCCGCCAAAATCAATCTGAGCCATGTCGTGTGTGTCTGTTGTCCGGCCCGCGGACCGGGTGATGGTGTTGTCTTCGGAACCCGTTTACGGGAGGCGACATCCTAGGCCCGCGTCCCCGACCGTCAAACTCAAATCCCGCCGCCCCTCCCTGCTGCCTGGCGAGGGGCAAGGGGCGGAAGGCGCGGGCGAGCCAACTTCGGAAGGGGGAGAACGGTTTGGGGGTGAAAAGTGGAACGATGAAAAGCTGAAAAGAATGAATGGGGAAAGCGGGAAGGCCGGTGGCTTTTCAAGGCAACGCGCGGGACGGATCGGGTATCGAGGAGTGAGCATTGTGCCCGGGGGAAGCGGGACGTCGAGGAGCCCGCCCTGTCTTCTGGCTCCAGACTCCCGACTGCTCAAGCCACCCTCCCCAATCCCCGCTCCGCGCTCCTGCATCCGGCATCCGGCACCCGGCATCCGCCCGAAAACACTGTTGCCAGCGCGGGCGCTTTGCCATTGGCTTTGCCCGCATGAAGTTGCGCTTTTGGCGGTACGACCTCGTCCTGGCTCACCGATGGGCCATCGCACGGGGGCTCGGACCGGGAGGGCAGGGAGGGTGCGACACCTACCCCGTGGTGATGGTCGAGTTGTCGGACAAGAACGGGGTGGTGGGGCTCGGCGAAGCCGCCCCCTCGGCCCGCTACGACGAATCGGTGGACACGGTCATGGCCTTCCTCGAACGCATCAATCCCTACCACCTGTCGTTCGATGACCTGGAGGGCAGCCTGCACTACCTCGAATCGGCGGGGCCGCGTCACGTGTGTGCCAAGGGCGCGGTCAACATCGCCTTGCACGACGGCGCGGCGCGTCTGGCCGGCCAGCCGCTGAACCAGTTTCTGGGGCTGGGTTTCCGCGAAGGGCAGCATCGGACCTCCTTCAGCATCGGCCTGGACACGCCGGAAATGGTTCGCCGGAAGGTGGCCGCCGCTACCGATTACCCCATCCTTAAAATCAAGCTCGGGGGGCCGGATGACCGGGCCTTGTGGCGGGCGTTGCGGGAAGCGGCGCCGGACAAGACGGTGCGGGTGGACGCGAACGAGGCCTGGAAAACGCGCGAGGTGGCGCTCGCCAACCTGCAATGGCTGGCGGCCGACGGACGGGTCGAGTGGGTCGAACAGCCCATGCCCGCCCACGCCGCGCCCGAGGACGAGGCGTGGCTCAAGGCCCGCTCGCCGTTGCCCTTGATGGCCGATGAATCTTACGTCAGTGCCCGCGACCTGTCCCGGGTGGTGGAGGGTTTCCATGCGGTCAACGTGAAACTGGTCAAGGCCGGCGGCATTACCGGCGGCCTGGAGGCCCTGCGGGCGGCCCGTGCGGCCGGCCTGAAGACCATGCTGGGCTGCATGATCGAGTCGAGTGTGCTGATCAGTGCCGCGGCGCATCTGGCGGAGCTGACCGATGCGCTGGACCTGGATGGCAATCTGTTGATCACCAACGACCCCTTCCGGGGGGTGGGGTGTGTCCACGGCCTGATGACCTTTGCCACCGCGCCAGTGCCGGCGGGACTGCAGGTGGCTCCCCGCTGAGCGTTCCGCCCCTGCCGGGGTTTCAGTCGGGCAAGGCTGGTATCGTTATTGCTAAGTCAGGCGGCTTGGAGTATTCATTTGCAGAACCGCCACTTCGGTGTCCGAAACGTGAACGGTGGACCAAGTGCCGTGCGGGAAGGGTGACGTTGATGTGTCAATTGCGGGGCGATCCCGTGCCACAGCAATCGCCGAGAAATCATGGGACCTGACCGACTTCAACTGCAGCGGCTGGAGTGCAAATACCTCGTCAGCGAGGCGCAGGCCCTGCGCATCCGGGAATTCGTGCGCGGCCACCTAGAGCTGGACGAGTACGGCGCCCGCCAACCGGACTGCTCCTACACCATCCACAGCGTGTATCTCGACTCGGAAGACCTCCGCACCTACTGGGATACCATCAACGGCAACAAGAACCGCTTCAAACTCCGCATCCGCTATTATACCGCCGACCCCCAGATGCCGGTCTTCTTCGAGATCAAGCGCCGCGTCAACGACGCCATTCTCAAGCAGCGCGGCGGCGTCCCTCGCGCCGCCGTCCCCCTGCTGCTGGCCGGGGAACTGCCCGGCCCCGAGCATCTGGCCAATCCCCAGCCCCGCCAGTTGGTTGCGGTCCAGCGGTTTTGTCAGCTCCTGCTGGATTTGCGCGCCGGCCCCAAAGCCCATGTCAGCTACCGCCGGGAAGCCTGGCTCACCGCGCATGACAACTCGGTCCGGGTCACTTTTGACCGCAACGTGTACGTGGCCCCTGAGTTTACGCCCCGGCTGGGCGTGGAACTGGATGACCCGGTCCGGCCGTTTGGCCAGGAGGTCATTCTCGAGCTCAAGTTCACCGGCCGGTTCCCGCGCTGGTTTCAGGAACTGGTCGAGACGTTTGGGCTGTTCCGCACCTCGGCTGCCAAATACGTGGACGGCGTGACCACCTACGGGTTGGAAAAATTCATGCGTGAAGGCCGCCTCCAAGGTGTAGTACCCTCCGCGTTCCGGAACGGCGCCCGGCGGCGGATCACCCGGCCCTTGCTGGGTGCCGAGCTGGCGGATTGACGCAACCGATGGACTGGCTGTTTCGCGGCGACTACGCCACCACCCAGATCAGCGTGCCCCTGCTGGTGCTGGGGCTGGCGCTGGCCTTTCTGGGTGGGCAAAGCCTGGCCTGGGTGTACATACTCACCCACTCGGGCCTGTCCTACTCGCGCAATTTCGTCGCCTCCCTGGTGGTCATCCCCGTGCTCACCGCCGGGGTCATGCAGGTGCTGGCCAACAACCTCATCACCGCCTTTGGCATGATGGCCGTCTTCGCCATCGTCCGCTTCCGCAACATCCTGCGCGACACCCTCGACACCAGCTACATCCTCGCCTGCCTGGTCATCGGCATGGCCTGCGGCACCCAACGCTACCCCGTGGCCGTGGTCGTGACCGTCCTGGTGGCAGCCACCATGGTGTACCTCTGGGCCACGGCCTTCGGCAGCCGGCATCGCTACGACGTGATCCTGAACCTGCACTGGGCGCGGCCGCTTTCCGAACTGGACGACCTGCGCGCCCTGTTCTACCGCCACAGCCGCCGCACCTACTGCGCCAGCCAGCGCCTCAACGAGGCCTGCGGCGGCACCGACCTTTCCTACCGCCTGCTGATGCGCGACCCCAACCGGCTCGAGGACATGGTCAAGGAATTGCGCGGCCTGCCGGGGGTCTCCCGCGTCACCAGCCTGCAGGCGGAAGACGAATCCGAAGTCTGAACCATGAAGCGCCTGCCCCCGATTCCCACCCCCCTGGCGTTGCGCTGGAGCGAATTCCGCATCCGCGTCCTTCCCGTGGGGGTCTTCGTGGCCGCCCTGCTCGGCGTCATCGGTATCTGGTACCAGGAACTGACCCCTCCCACCCTGATCGGAGAAGTCGAAGCCCGCCGCGCCCACGTCGCCAGCATCCAGCCCGGCACCCTCATCAAGCTCCCCGTGGACCGCTTCCAAAACGTCCGGGCCGGGGATTTGGTGGCCGAAATCCTCACCTTCAACCCCCGCTACCTCGAAAGCACCCTCGGCGTCATCAAGGCCGAATCCGAAATCCTCCGCCTCCAGCTCGACCCCCTGGTCACCACCGAACGCTCCCGCGTGGATTACCACCGCCTCCGCCTGGAGCTGCTCGATCAAAAGGTCCAGCTCGCCGCCAACCAGATGAACCTCCGTTACGCGGAAGCCGAGTACGACCGCCTGGCCACCCTCCGCCGCGAGCAGTCCAACATTCTCTCCCAGACCGACCTCGACCTCGCCCTGCGCGACCGCGACGCCCTCCGCGCCGACGTCCAAAACCGTCAGCACCTGGTGCAGGAACTGGAGGCCGAACTGGCCCGCCTCCGGCTCAGCCACCCCGCCGCCCCCAACGAAGCCGTCCCCGAAGGCTGGCGGCTGGCCCTCCAACTCCAGGAACAACGCCTCCAGCAAGCCCTGGCCGAGTTCGGTCCGGTAACGCTCACCGCGCCCATTGACGGCACCGTCAGCACGATTTACCGCCATGCCGGCGAAAACGTCGCCGCCGGCGAACCCATCGTCACCATCACCTCCACCCACGGCGAGCGCATCCTGGCCTACATGCTGCCCCCCTGGCGGGTCGAGCCCACCGTGGGGACCCCGGTCGAAGTCCGCACCCGTCATGGCGCCCGCGCCGTCGGCCGGGCGCGCATCTTGGAAGTGGGGCGCTACCTGGACATCCTCACGCCCACCCTGGCCTACCAGTTCGGCGCGCGGGCCAGCGCCCTGGCCCAGGCGGCCACCCCCGCAGCCCAGCTCAACCTCAACAACCTCCCCATCCCCGGCCTGCCGCTGGCCATCAGCGTACCGGCCGGCCTGAACCTGCGCCCCGGCGAGGCGGTGGACCTGCGTCTGCTGCCGCCGGAAGAGGCCGCCGCGGCCGCGACGCCGGCCAACTAACCTCCCTCCGGCCGGGCGGGGTCTGGCGCGGGTGAAGCCTCCCCGGTGAGCCGGCGCCGCGCGTACGCCAGCGCCGCCTCGCGGTCGGTCAGTTCCCCCTCCAGTTGCCGCTCCCGAATCTCGGCCAGCAACGCGCCCAGCTCGGGACCGGGTTTGAGGCCCAGCGCCAGCAGGTCATGCCCCCGGACCAGGGGCGGGCGCAGCGCCGGCTGTTGCCGCACCGCCTCGGCCTCGCGGGCCATGATGTGGTAGGGGGTCAACAACCCGTGCGAGGCCAGGCAGTCCAGCCGGTGCAGCTCCAGCTCCAGCGCAAAGGTCGGTCGCAACACCATGCGACGGCGCGTGGCCTGGCGCATCCGGGGCACATCCTTGAACTGCATGTGGTGGCGCACCAACGCGGCCACCGTCTCGATCTCGGCATTGGGGAAACGCAGTCGTCGCAGGATTTCCCACGCCATCTGCTCGCCCACTTTTTCGTGCGCCGGATACTGCCAGGCGCCGGTCTGCGGGTCCTGGCGGGCGGTGACCGGCTTGGCCACATCGTGCAGCAACACCCCCCAGATCAGTTCGGTCGGGGCCGCCGGCGGCAGCAGGGACAACATCAGCCGCACATGCTCGAACACCGTCCCCTCCGGATGCCAGTCCGGCGGTTGCTCGCAGGTCTCGAAGGCGGCCACTTCCGGCAGGACCTCCCGCAACAGCCCGCTGGCCCGCAACAGTTCCAGCCCCCGCGCCGCGTGCGGCGGCTGGAGGGTCTTCAGCAGTTCGTCCCGCACCCGTTCGGCGCTCACCTGGCGGATGCGCGGGGCCAGGGCCTGCACCGCCGCCCACGTGGCCGGTTCGATCTCGAACCCCAGCCGGGCCGCGAACCGCACCACCCGCAACAGGCGCAGGTGATCCTCCGCCAGCCGTTGGGCCGGATCGCCGATCAACCGGATGCGCCCCGCCTCCAGGTCCGCCCGCCCCCCTACCCAGTCCTGCACCGTGTCGGTCAGCGGATCGTAGAACAGCCCGTTGATCGTGAGGTCGCGGCGCCGGGCGTCTTCGCACGCGTCGGTGAACCACACCTGGTCCGGCCGGCGGCCGTCGCGATAGCCGATTTCGCCGCGGAAAGTGGCCACCTGGAATTCGCCACCGCGGGTCACCACCAGCATCACGCCAAACTGCCGGCCCACCGGCACGGTCCGGCGAAACAGCGACTGAATCTCCTCCGGCCACGCCGAGGTGGCGATGTCGTAATCCCCCGGCGCCCGGCCCAGGAGCATGTCCCGCACACAGCCACCCACCCAGTAGGCTTCATGACCGTGCGCTTGCAACCGGGCCACTATGCCCCGGGCCAGGGCGCGGCGGCGGTCAGGAGAGCAGGAGGCGGGGGAGCTCATGGAGCGACGGGAGCCGGATGGCCGCGCCGGAACCGCAGGTACACCCCCCCGCCAATCAGGCTCCAAAACAGGCTGCCGGCGTAGGCGAGCAGGGACAAGGACAAGGCCGCCGCGGGCGGGACATTCACCGCCGGCACGGTCAGCGCCAGCACATACAAGTTTTCGCGCACGCCCAGGCCGCTGGGGGTAATGGGCAGCGCCGCCAGGCAGATGATGACCGGCACCAGCACCAGCCAGAACCGGAACGGGACCTCCAGCCCCAGGCCGCGGGCCAGCACCCAGATTTGCAGCACGCAGGCGAGGTTCACCCCCATCGAAATCGCCAACGCCCGCCCGAGCACCCCGTGCTGACGCCCCAGCCGGCGCATCGCCTCCAGGGCGCGCTCGAGCGTCTCCCCCCGGGGCAGGCGCCGCAGCCAGTGCCGCGCCCCGGGCCAGAGCCGCGACACCCCGCCCTGAAACGACACCGCGCCCAGCACTCCCAGGCCGGCCAGCATCCCCAGCGCCAGCAGGGCCAGCACCCCCAGGCGCGGATGGCTGGACAGCAGGTCCAGGTTCGGCACCATCATCACCGCGGCAAACAACAGCATCCCCAGCAGCCCCACCAGCCGGTCCACGATCACCGACACCACCGCCTCGGCCTTGAAATGGTGCGTCTCCGCGGTGGTGTAGTAGGCCTTGACCAGGTCCCCGCCGGTCGAGCCGAGCAGGAAGGCGTTGAAGCCGTGCGCCACCAGGCTCAGCTCCAGCACCCGCCCCGCCGACAGCTCCATGCCCTGGGCCCGCAACACGCCCCGCCAACGGATCGCCCCCAGCACCACCGTCGCCCCCATGCACAGCAGGGACCCCAGCAACTCCGCCGGCCGGATCATCCCCAGCACCCCGGCCAGCGCCCGCGGGCCCACCGTCCAGGCCAGTCGGGTCCGGGCCGTCCCGCTCAGGGCCGCCCAACTGCCTCCCTGGCTCTCGTGGACCTGCCGGGCTTCATTGAGGAAAATCGTGTGAAACGCCCATCCCAGCAACACCGCGCACACGGCCAGCCGCCCGGCCACGCGCCACGTGGGGCCCGCCGCTTTCACGTCTCGCCCCACACCTGGCGCAGGTGGGCCAGGCCGGCCTGCACCGCCTCCCGGTCCAGCAACGGGCTCAGCTCGATGACCTTGATGTGCTCCGGCTTCACAAAGGGCCGGAGCGCGGCGAAATCAATCATCCCCTGGCCGGGGGCGCGGTGGTCGCGACCGGGAAACTCGACGTCGTGGAGGTGAAAGCCGGCCAGCTCGCCGGCCAGGGACTCCAGGTGCATCGCGTGCTGGATGAAACCCAGGTTCTCCTTGATCTGGGCATGGCCGGTGTCGTGCCAGTAGCGCACCACCCCGCCGCGGAACTCGAAGAAGAAGAAGGGGAAGTCCGCCTCGAAGGGGACTTCTTCGAGGGCCTCGCGGTTTTCGATGCCCAGCAGCAGGCCGCGCCGGCGCGCCTCCTCCTCAACCTGGCGCAGCAGCTCGTAGGCGGCTTCCAGGTGGCGCTCCTTGCCGGCCTCGCGACGGGCCTCCAGTTCCTCGCACAGGCGACGGTAACGGGGGGTGTCCCGCTGCCCCGCGGCGACCAGCTCCAGGAGCTTGTCGGTGTACTCGCGCATGTCCACCTGGCCCAGGTGCAGGACCACCAGGGAGGCCTTGACCCGCTCGGCCAGTTCGAGGGTTTTCAGGGTGTGCCGCAGGGCGTTCTCCCGCTCCCGGCGGTCCAGCGAGGTGAACTTGAAGAGGTTGGGCGCGGCGCGGGTCACGCCCAGGGGGAGCGGGCAGAAGTTGTGCAGGGTGCAAATGCGGATGTCGCCGGCGTCCACGGCCTCGAGGATGCCCGGCACCAGGCTCAGGCGGATGCCGTGGCTCAACTCGGCGTACTCGAAGCCCAGCTCGCGGATTTCCCGCAGCATCGCGCGGCCGTCGGTATGCCGGTCCGAGTTCCAGCAGGTGGACAGGGCGTACATGGGGCAAACCAAAGGCCGGGCGCGAGGAGGACGGCCCCGCGCCCGGCCCGGTGTCAAAAACCGCCGCGGCTTACAGGTCCGCGTAGCGGGCGGCGAGCATGGCGTTGAAGCGCGCCATCTTCAGCTTGCGCCGGCGCTTTTCGCTGGGCTTCTCGTAGTGGCGGTGGTTGCGGACCTCCCGCAGGATGCCCTCGCGATCCACCCGCTTCTTGAGCCGGCGCAGCGCCCGCTCGACCGACTCACCCTTCTTCAATCGAATTTCCGTCAATGCCTCTTTCACATCCTCTCTGCGACCCGGCCGGCGAACCCGCTTTGGGCTGCGGCCTTTCAGGTCAAGGGCGCAAAGGCTAAGGCCCCGGTTGTGGCACTGTCAACGGCCAAACCCGGAATCTGTAACCCACTGACTGGGAGGAGTTAAAATGCTCCACGTCCGGTCCGGCAGCGGGCGGGAAGCCGTCCGGGCACCGTGGTGGCTCAAAAAGGCCGGGCCTCCATCGGGCGGCCGGGAAGGGGGCGTTCAGGGCTCACAGCAGGTTGGCCGGGTCCACGTCCACCGTCAGCGTGACCCCTTCCGGCAGGAGGAACGGGTCCAGGAGCGCGCCCAGCCGGGGGCTGAGCCGCGCCATGTGCCGCGTGCGCAGCATCAGTTGGTAGCGGTAAAAGGTTTCGATCCGCGTCAGCGGGGCGGGGGCCGGCCCGCAACGGATCAGCTCCGGCAGCCCGGTGGTCAGGGTGTCCAGTTGCCGCCCGAGGTGTTCGGCGGTGAGCCGGACCTTGTCCTCGTTGCGGCCGCGCAGGGTCAGCAGGGCCACCCGCGTCAGCGGCGGGTAGTTCAACTGGCGGCGGAACTCGATTTCCTGCTCGTAGAACGCCGCGTAATCATGCCGCTTGGCGCACTGGATGGCCGGGTGAAACGGCGTGAAGGCCTGCACCACCACTTCGCCCGCCACGTCCCCCCGGCCGGCGCGGCCGGCCACCTGGGTGAGCAGTTGGAAGGTGCGTTCCGCCGCGCGGAAGTCCGGCAGGTGCAGGCTGAGGTCGGCGTAGATGATGCCGACCAGGGTTACGTTGGGGAAATGCAGCCCTTTGGCGATCATCTGCGTGCCCACCAGCACGTCGATCTGGCCGGCCCGGAACTCGCCCAGGATGCGGCGGTAGTCCTCCTTGCGGACCAGCCGGTCCGAGTCCATCCGCTCGATGCGCGCCCGCGGAAACAGCCGCCGCAGGGTTTCCTCGACCCGTTGGGTGCCCAGCCCGGCATAGCGGATGTCGGGGTGTCCACAGCCCGCGGCGGGGCAGCGGGCGGGGGCGGTCTCGGTGTGGCCGCAGAAATGGCAGCGCACCTGTTGTTCCGGCCGGTGGTAGGTGAGGGCCACGCTGCAGCGGGGACAGCCGGCCACGTAACCGCAGCGGGGACATTGCAGGGCCGAGGCATAGCCGCGCCGATTCAGGAACAGGATGGTCTGCTCCCGCCGTTCCAGCCGCGCAGCCAGGGCCTCACGGAGCCGCCGGGAGAAGACCGGCACCCCGCCCGCCTCGCGCACCTCCTGGCGCAGGTCCACCACCCGCACCATTGGCAAGGTGCGGCCGTCCGCCCGTTCGGGCAGTTCCAGCAGCGTGTACTTGCCGCGGCGGGCGTGGTGGTAACTCTCCAGCGAGGGCGTGGCCGACCCCAGCACCACCACCGCGCCTTCCTGATGCCCGCGCCAGACCGCGACATCGCGGGCCTGATAGCGCGGCGCCTCTTCCTGCTTGTAGGTCTGCTCGTGCTCCTCGTCCACGATCACCAGTCCCAGCGGCTCCACCGGCGCAAACACCGCCGAGCGCGCGCCGATCACGATCCGCGCCCGGCCGTCCCGGATTTTGTGCCACTCATCGTGGCGTTCGCCCGCCGAGAGATGGCTGTGCAACACCGCCACCAGGGTGCGCCGCGGCCCGTGCGAATAGCGTGCCTTGAACCGTTCGATGGTCTGGGGGGTCAGGGCAATCTCCGGCACCAGCACGATCGCCCCCCGGCCGCGCGCCAGGCACGCCTCCAGGGCTTGCAGGTACACTTCGGTCTTGCCGCTGCCGGTCACGCCGTGCAGCAAAAACGTCCGGCCCTCCCCCCGCAGAGGGTCCGCAGCCGCGGCGGCGGCAGGGGGAGGGGTCGCCGGAGTCAGGGCCGCCACGATCGCCTCCAGCGCGCGCGACTGGGCGGTGTTCAACGGCAGCGGTTCGGTGGGCAGAAAGTCCTCGGCCCCGTACGGGTCGCGCTCGGCTATCCGCGGCGCCAGGGTGATCAGGCCCTTGTCCTCGAGGCGGCGCACGGTCTCGGCCGTGGCGCCGGTCAGGCGGAGCAATTCCTGGAGGGGCAGGCCGCCCCGTTCCTCGATCAGTTGCCAGAGTTCGAGCTGGCGGCGCGTCAGCCGCGGCAGGGGCCCGGAGGCGGGGTGGGGCTGCACGAACAGGCGCGCCCGCCAGCCGGCCTGTTCCCGCCGCACGGCCTCGGGGAGCATGGTTTTCAACACCACCTCCAGGGGGCAGACGTAGTACTCCGCCATCCACCGCGCCAGGGCGAGCAGGGGGGGCGTCAACAGGCTGCGCGTGCCCAGGACCTTGATCAGCGGCTTGAGGGGGCGCGCCGGCGGGCTGTCGAGCAACGCGGTGATGCACCCCAGCACCTGGCGCGACCCCAGCGGGACCTTGACCCGCGCCCCCACGCTGACCCGACCGGCCAGCTCGGGCGGCACGGCGTAGTCAAAGTCCCGCCCCAGGGCAAGGTCGAGTGTGACGCGGGCAATCATGCGCGGCGGTCAGCGGTCGGCGCAGGGTTTCGGGGGGCCGGGTTCCCGTCAAGGCGCTGCCGGCGGGCGAGGGCCCGAAGTTTCGGAGTTTCGGAGGGGGCGGCCGCGGCCCTGCTGAACGATCCGCGGGCGGACCGCACCCCCTCCGGCGCTTGACCCCTTCCTTCAGCTCTCCAGATTGCCCGCATGAAAGCCGGACAGTGGCTGTGGTGCGGCCTGGGGGCCGCCTTGATGTCTGGCCGGGCGCAACCTCTGCAACTGGGGCCGGACATCGAGCCCGGCCAGTACCGCGTCACCGAGTTCGCCCGCGGTCTCAACTATCCTTACGGCCTGCAGTGGGAAGCGCCGGGGGTGTTGCTGGTGGCCACCAGCCGTCCCAACACCACCGGCGGCAGCCCCTTCAACTCCACCTTCGAGTTGCTCCGGTTCACGGACGCCAATCTCGACGGCGTGGCGGATGGTCCCGGCCTGCCGGTCTTCACCGGCGGGGCCGGCCCGGCCACCTCCCTGCGTTTTGCCGGCAATTTGCTGCTGGCCGCCGCCGGTCCCAACATCCTGGTGCTCCAACACGGGACGGCGCCGGGGGACCCGTACACCCAGGTGGGCAGCTTGAACTTCTCCTTCACCGCCGGCTGGTCACACCGCTATTTCAGTCTGGGGGTGCGTCCGGCCCCGGAGCAGGCAGGCGCGCATGACGTGTTCTTCAACCTGGGCGCCAAGGGCAATCACGTGGCCACGACCAACAAGGTCTCGGTCAGCGGCCTGCTGATCGCCCCGGAGTTGAGTGCCGACGCCGTGTACACCTTCCGGCTGAGCGCCGACGGCGGCGGCGTGACCGCCTCCGGCCTGAAACCGGTGGCCACCGGCCTGCGCAACGCCTTCGGCCTGGCGGTCCCCCCGGCTACGGGCGACCTGTGGCTGTCCGAAAACGGCATGGACGGGCTGGTGGACTCGAACGAGCCGCTCAGCGCCGATGAGTTGAACCGCGTCCCCGCGGAGGACCTGGGGGTGACGGTACCGGATTTTGGCTTTCCGCACAGCTACACCGCGTACCGGACCGGCACGTTGGTGGGAGACCCGGCCTTGGCGCCGGAAGTGGCCTTCCAGCCCCTGGGCGGTCCGACTGGCAAGGAGTTCGAGGGGGCGGCGGACCTGGTGTTTGCCCCGCCCGGCTTTCCGTCCGGGTTGCGACAGGGGGCCTTTGTCGGCTTCCACGGCCGCTCGCAACTCGGCGGCTTGAACAATGAGGAGAACGGCGTGCTCTGGGTGGACCTGGCCACGGGAGAGTACCTGGAGTTCATCCGCGGCCAGCAGGAAGGCCTCGGACATCCCAACTCGCTCCTGGCCGCGGGCGACTCGTTGCTGGTCGCCGACATGGCCACGAGCGGCCCCCTGTCCGGCCCGGCCTCCGGCGCGATCTACCAAATCACCTACGTGCCCGAGCCCGCTCTCAACGCCGGGTGGCTGGCGCTGCTGGGACTGGGACGGACCTGGTACCAACGCCGGCGGACCGGCACGCAGTAACGCCGCCGCCCCCCGCGCTTGAGCCGGCCGGCGGCTCCGGCGGAGCTACTTGCGGGGCAACGCCACGCGACCGGTGCGCGTCAGGTCGAGGATGCCGAAAGGGCGCATCAGCTCGATGAACTTCTCGACCTTGGCCTCGTCACCGGTGACCTCGATCGTCAGGCTCTTGGGCTGCACGTCAATGATCTTGGCCCGGAAGATGTCGGTGATCTGCATGACCTCGGGGCGGCTGGCGGAATCAACCGACACCTTGACCAGGACCAGTTCACGGTCCACGTACTCCCCTTCGCGGAAATCCAGCACCTCGATGGTGTCCACCAGCTTGTCGAGCTGCTTGACGATCTGGTCCACCGTCTTGTCGTCACCGCGGGTGACGATGGTCATGCGCGAGATGGAAGGGTCGTGGGTGGGGGCCACGTTCAAGGTGTCAATGTTGAAGCCGCGGCCGCTGAAGAGCCCCGCCACGCGGGTCAGCACGCCGAACTTGTTTTCCACCAGGACCGAGATGGTGTGTCGCATAGGCTTGGGAGTTGAGGAATCTGCGGAAGACGCCGCACGGGGACCGGCAACAAAAAACCCGCCATCCACACGAACGACGGGCGACCTGCTGATGCCGTAACCCGGGCAGCCGGCCGCGTCAGCCGCTTACCGCGACCTGACCCACCGGCATCCGGGATTGAAAAACGTACGGCACGGGCCGGAGTAAATCGGCCCGCACCGGCAAGGTCAATTTCAAAAGGGCGCCGGGCCGGAGGAGGCAGAGGCCGCCACAGACCGGACGAAATCCGAAACCCGAAAGCCGAAGGTCCAGGGTCCGAGATTGGGAATTGGGCATTCAGGAATGCCGGGAACTGACAGGAACTGACGGACCGCCACTCCACCGGCTCACGCCGGCGGCTGCCAGCCAAGCGGCCGGACAAAACCGAAGTCCGACATCCGGCACCCGAGACCCCGGGCTCCGAGACCCGTTCCCGAATGTCGGGTCAAAACCGCCGCCCCAGCAGGCGGATCACCTCGTCGAGGTCGCCGCGGACGTTGAGCCGGAAATCAACGGGCACGATGGCCTCGGGCGTTTCCGAGACGCCGCGGAGCCGCAGTTGCAGCAGCCCCTCGCGCCGCGGGGCATCATTGATGCGCACTTCCAGCGACTCCAGGCGCAACCGGTGCAGGGCCTTTTCGACCAGCCGCATCTGTTGGAAGCGCGGCGAGCCCGGCGGCAGGTTGGCGGTGAGCAGCCCCTCGGCCGCGTACTGCAACTCGGCAGGTGCACCGGCCTCGAGCGCCAGCCGGCCGGCCTCGATTTCCCAGCGGCCGTCCGGATGCCCCACCACCGGCAGCTCGCCGCCGACGCGTCCTTCGATGCGGCCTTGAAACCGGGGAAACAGTGCGGCCACCCGGGCCAGATCAATTTCCGCCAGCCGCAGCCGCACCGTGACCGGCCCCCCTCCCCCCACCCACAGGACCGGTTCCGACCACACCCGACCCCCGCAAAACCGCGCGTCCGCCAGCTCCAGGCGGATGGCGGAACCTTCCCCCAAGACCCGCAAACGCAGGGCCTCGAGGCGGACCGGCCCCGCAATGATGGCTCCGACACGAAGCTCCGCGGGAGCCGCAGGCTGGAGCCCGTCGCCAGTCCAGCGGAGGGCCGGATCAAACCGCACCTCCTCCAGCTCCAGTTCCCGGTCCGGCACGGAAACGCGGTCCAGTTCGAGCGCCGCGTCGAGCACAGCTTCCAGCGGTTGTTCCGGCGCCCACTCGACCCGGACCCGGGCGCCGAGCCGCCCGGTGAGCTTCACGGTAGCGACGTCGGCGAGCCAGTCGCGGGGCAGCGGGAAGGCCGCCAGTTCAAGTCCCTGCATTTCCAGCCGTGCCCGCCAGTGGTTGCTCCCCGCGGGGGGAGCGTCGAGGCGGGCCGTGCAGGCGAAGGGATGGTCGGCAAGCCGGCCCCCGCCTTCGAGGACCAGGCCTGCAGGCGAGCCGGCCCCCGTCAGCCGCAGTTCCCGCAACAGCACCCCCCTGCCCCGGAGCCGGTCGAGCGTGCATTCGATCCTTGTGAGGGGCGGTGCCGGCAATGTGCCGGCTGCCTGCTGCCCCGCAGGCGGCTCAGAGGTGGGCGGAGGGATGAAGGTCAGCGCAAAGCCGGCGGCTTCGAACGCGCGTCCCCACGCGAGGCGGCGGACCTGTACCGTGTTGCTCGCCGCCGGCCACGGCCGGGTAAGGCGGCGCAGCCAGGCCGCGAGGTCGTCCCGGGAGCCGGCCAGAGCGGGAACGGCGGCCTCGCCGCCCAGGTCCAGGGGTAACGACCACGACAGCGTCACGCCCTCGGCCCGCCAGTCCTCCCACGCCAACTGGTCGAACGACCCCGTGCCGCTCCAGGCGGTCGGCCCGACCGGCCGCGGGGGCGAGGCGGACGGCGCGCCAACGTCAGGGAGGGTTTGCACCACCACCGGAGTCGGGTCCGCTGCGGCGGCGTTGTCGGGGGGCGGGACAGTTTGCGCGGTCAACGCAGCGCGGACGGCCAATCCCCCTGCCAGCAGCCGGAGGATGCCGGCGTGGTGCAGGTCGCCCAACCACCCGGAGCACATGCCGCGAGCGTAGGCGCGTCAGGACGCGAGGACAACGCGGCAGGGCGGGACCGTGACAAGGGGCGGAGGGGCCGTTACGCTGTGCGCATGGAGCCGCGGACGCTCACCCTGGGCCATTCGCCCGACCCGGATGACGCCTTCATGCACTACGCGCTGGCGGCGGAACGCGTGCCGCTGCACGGCTATCGCTTCCGGCACATCCTCCAGGACATCCAGACCCTCAACGAGCGGGCCACCCGGGGCGAACTGGACCTCTCCGCCATCAGCATCCACGCCTGCGTGCACGTGGCAGAGCAGTACGCCCTGCTGCCCAACGGCGCCAGCATGGGCGACGGCTACGGGCCGATGCTGGTGGCCCGGCGCCGGCTGGGGAAAGGGGAGATCGCGCGTTGCCGCCTGGCCGTGCCGGGCACGATGACCAGCGCCTTCCTGGCCCTGCAATTATGGCTGGACCGGCCGGCGGCGGAACTGGACTTCGTGGTGACGCCGTTCGACCGGATTTTCACCGCCGTGAAGGCGGGGGAGGCGGACGTGGGCCTGATCATCCACGAAGGGCAGTTGACCTGGCAGCAGGAAGGCCTCGAGGTCTGCGAGGACCTGGGCCGGTGGTGGGCGCAGACGCATGAGGGCCTGCCTCTGCCCCTGGGCGGAAACGTCATCCACAAACGTTTCCCGCCGCCGGAACGCCGGCTCATCTCAGACATCCTGCGCTCGAGCATCCAATACGCCCTGGAGCACCGCGACGAAGCCGTGGCCCATGCGCTGCAGTTCGCCCGCAACATGGGGCGCGAACTGGCGGACCGCTTCGTGGGCATGTACGTCAACCACTGGACCCTCGACTACGGCGAGCGGGGGCGCGAGGCGATCCGGCGCTTTCTGGGGGAAGGGGCCGGGCGCGGCTTCATCCCACGCGCTCCGGAACTGGAGTTTGTGGCCTAGTCCAGAGGCTGGCGCGGGGAAACGCCGCAGGACCTCGGCGTAAAGGGTGCCCGCTTCCCCCTGACCTTGCACAGACCATCCCTGACGGGAGCTTCGTGTACCGTCGCCCGAGGCAATCCAAAACTCCAGGCACGGCACGGCCGCGCGGAGAGGAAGAAGCCGCGAAAGGTTTTGGAGGCAGCAGCGCCGGCGGAAAACGGGTGCCCCGTGGCAAATCGCCCGATCCTCCCGGCAACTGTCCGAAAGTCGAACGTCCAAGACGCACAAAAAATTGACGAAATCGCTTGCCATCCGGACCTGAAGTCGGCAGCTTTTCGGCCAAGGGAACCGAGGGAAGAAGGAGACTTGGGTAACCGGTGGGATATGAAAAGGCCGAAAACGTTCTTCTGGTTTACCGGCGTGGCAACGCTGGCTTCACTGCCGCTGGTGGTGTTGTTTTACCTCCTGACCTGACCGGGCCGGCGGCATTCGCCCGACCGCGGGCGCGGCGCTTCAAGGAAGCGCCCGTGAGCAAGGACTTTCTTGCGGAAACCTCGCCGGAGGCGATCCAGCAGCGATGCGGTAGGGATTGGGCGGGGGCTTCCGGGCAGGGAAGCTGCCCATCTCCCGGCTCAAAAGTCTGCCGCGAAAGGGGTGGAAAAGGCCGTGCCAGCTCAACGGCAGCGAAGGTCATTCAAAGCAGCCCCAGTTCGCCCACGATACGCACCCCGTCGGGCGCGAGGCCCCCGGTCAGCAGGTGCTCCCGGCTTTCCTCGGCATAACCGGGGAGGATGCGCGTCAGGACCTCGGGCGAGGCGCCCAGGTGCTTGCGGATGATTTCGCCCAGCACGCTGCGGTAATCCACCGTGCGCCCCAGATAGCGTCGGTCCACGCTGAACTGCGCGCCGGACGGACCGACCGCCCAGGTGGCGCTGTCGCACTGGTACACTCCCCCGCGCACGCGCCCGCCGGCCACGAACATCGCGCTGGCCTCGGCATGGTCGGTGCCCTGGGAGCCGTTTTCCACCGAGGTGCGGCCGAACTCGGAGAGCGTGACCACCACGGTGTCCTCCCAGAACTGCGGGTTCACCCCGCGCAGAAACTGGCGCACGGCGTAAAAGCCCCACCCCAGGTACGACAGCAGCCGGGCATGGGTACCGGTCAGGGCGCCCTGGCCGCCGTGGGTGTCGAATCCCTCCAGTTGGGTGCCGGCCACCACGGCGTCGGTGTGGGCCAGGATCTGGGCGGCCACCTTGAGGTTGCGGAAGAACTCGTAGGCGCTGCTGGAAAAACCTTTCTGGTTGGAGGCGGCGTCCAGTGGGAACAGATGCGTCGTGCCGTCAGTGTCGAAAAAGTCGTTGTTGGCCAGGCCAATCGCCTGCAGGGCCTCGATCGAGTCGGCCAGGCGGGCCCCGGTGCCGAACAGCAGGGGGCGGTTATCCCGCTCGGGGTGGGGCTCCTGATGGCCACGGGTGAGGGCCTCCAGGAGCTTCTGCCGGTCCGCGCCGCCGCCGCTGACACCCAGCACATCGTAGCGGGCCGGGTCACTGAGATTGGGCATGGCCAGCGGACCACGCAGCAGCAGCGGTGGATTGCGCTGGACCGAGACTGCCGGGAATTGTCGGCCCGCGTGGAGGCCGGTTTCCACCACCGCCCGGTAGAACAGGCCCGACCCGGTGAAGTTTTCCCGCGGAGTGCCGTTTTCCCAGTAGCGCTGGGAATCGAAATGCGAGCGGGACTGGCGCGGATACCCGACGCGGTGGATCAGGGCCAGGTGGCCGTCGTTGTAAAGCGGCCCGAGGTCCTTGAGGGCGGGGTGGAGGCCGGCGAAGCCGTTGCCCAGATCCAGCACGCGGTTGAGGTCGGGATTGGAAGGCATCCGGCCCGGGGCGGTGCTCCAGGGGTCGGGCGGGGGCAGGTAGAGGGTCGGCCGGTTCTGGGCATTGTAGGCGTCATCTGCCCGGGGGATGAGGGTGTTGAGGCCGTCGTTGCCCCCGCGCAGGAAGATGAACAGCACCTTGCGCGTGCCGGTTGGCAGCGCCCCCTGGGCCAGCGCCCGGCGCAGAAACGCCGGGACATGCCAGGCGGCGCTGACGCTGGAAAGCAGCGCCAGGCGGAAACCGTGTTCGAGAAAGCCGCGTCGGGTCAGCAGGTTCATGACAGCAAGGGGTCGGGTTCAACGGTCGAAAAAGGTGCTCCGCCCCCGGCAGGGGACCGGTCAACCCCCGCCCGCGGAGTGAGAAAGCAGGCGCGGGGCTTCATTGCTCTTGGAACCGCGGCAGGCCCAGCAGCAGGGCCACCAGCCCGCGCACCCGGTTGTCGTAGGCGGTGGATGCCGGCAGGAGCGCCGCGAAGGGGGAGGAGCCGGGCACGCCGGAGTCCGCCGAGTTCAAGAACGCCAGCGCCAGCTCCCGGTCCGGACCCCAGTTGGCCCGGCCCTCGCCGGGGAAGTACAGGCGCAGGAAAAAAGCGGCCACCGCGGCCGGGTCACGATGGCGGTCGGCGGGCAGCCGTTGACGCAGCAGGGCCACGGGATCGGAGACGTTGTCGTCGCCGGTCACGCCGAAGTCCCGCTGCTTGAGCGGGTCGCGCGGGGCGATGAGGAAGTTCTGGGCAAAGCGCATCCGCTCGATCAAGGCGGCGGTGCTGATCCAGTCCCGCCCCGTCTCGGGCCAGCCATCGGGGTCGGCCCGGTCAAAGAGCGGCATGTTCAGCCGGCGCAGGGAGGTGATCAGGTCGTAGCCGTCGGTGTCCGCGGTGAAGCCTCCCTCCGGCCGCGCCGCCCGCAGGGCGCGCACGGTGCTGACCACGTACTCGAGCGGGGTCTTGACCTTCTGGGCCAGCGCCGCACGAGAACGGAACAGCTCCGAGTGAAAGATCACCCGCAGCACCTGGCGCAGGTTGCCCGGGCGGCCGTCGGGGCCGGGGGTTTCCCAGGCCTCCATGCAGGCGCGGACCAGCCGCCCTTCCGGACCGAGGTCGGGGGCGGTGTAGTCGTACAGGCCGTGGTGGAAGTGCTCGTGGACGAACCAGCGGCACAGCTTGACGCTGATAAACTCCCGGGTCTGGGGCAGGTTGGCCAGGTGGTTCAGGATGTCGTACCCATCCTGCATCCCTGCGTTGCCGGAGCGGGCCGGCAGGCGCAGCTCGTAACTGCGACCCACGTGGGGCGGCCCGAAGCGGGCGGGGACGGTTTTGCCCCGGAAGATGACCTTGGCGCCGTTGTCGTGGCGGTCGGCACGGTAGCGGAGGGTCCAGACGCCGGGGTCGGTGTCGCGATTGGCCACGGGGCTGGCGAAGGGATTGTGGGCCTGCTCGGGCGGGAGCTTGTCCACCCGCCAGCCGGTCCAGGCGCGGCTCATCTGCTCGATGTCGGTCTGGTCATAGCCGTTGTCCACGCCCATCGTGAACAGCTCGAGCAGCTCGCGGGAATAGTTCTCGTTGGCGTTGCCGCCGCGGCTGGTCACGGTGTCCAGGTAGATGATCATGGTGGGGCTCTCGGCGCTGACGCGGAGCAGGTCAAGGAAGGTGCCGTGGGGATTGAGCCAGACCTCGCGCCAGCGGAGCAGTTCGCGGAACTCGAACTCCGTGGCCACCAGGGAGGGGGTCACGCTGTTGGTGACCCGGCCGTCCACCCACTCCCGGCTTTTGCTGTACTGGGTGACGAAGTGGTTGTCGGTGAACTGGAGCAGGGTCTGAAGCAACTGCCGCTCCGAGCGCACCGCGTGCATCAGGTACCAGGCCCGCAGGTCATCCACCCGCGCCACACCGGCCTGAAGGCGGGCGTGCAGCCACCCGGGCAATTGCGCTCCTGGTACCAGGCTGTGGGTGGTGTCAATCCCCCGGCCGGGGTAGTTGCCGCTGTTGGAAAGCCGGGCGGTCAGATAGGTGCCGTTGGTACTGGGCAGGTACCAGTAACTGAGCGTGTAGGTCTGCCCCACCTTCAGGGCCGGGGAGATTACCTGCCACAACGCGGAGGAACGGGTGGTGCCGCCCGAACTCGCCACCAGGTGCAGGGCGCTTTGCCCCGAGCGCTTGACGTCCGTGCTCAGATGCGACGCCGCCAGGTTGGTCGAGACCGTCCACGTGCCCGCCAGGGGCGCTTCAAAGTCGCCGTTGCGGACCAGATTCGGGCCCTGCGCGGGCACGCTGCCGGCCACGAGCGTCAGGTCGTCCAGGTACACGTCACCGGGGTCGGGCAGGTAAAGGTACACGATCGAGCTGGAGGCCACGCCGGTCACGTTCACGAACTGCCACTCCGGCGGTGGCAGGGGGACGTCCAGGGTGTCCGGGAGGCTTTCCGGCGCCAACTGCTCCTCGATGAACGCCGCCGCCCCGATCGGCGCCGGCCCGGTGAGCACGCGCTCCAACAGGTCGGGCGTGGGACCGTAGGCCAGGCGATTCATCGCCACGACCGCCCAGATCGCCTCCGGCGCGAGTGCCTCGCCCCGCAGCCGGTAAAACCCTGCCGCTTCCGTGGCCGGACCCCTCCACTGGTAGCCGCCGTCCGGCCCGCCGGCCGCCGGCTCAAAGCCTTCGCCCAATTCCGGCGTGCCCTCGACCTGCCACGCCTCGATGCCAATGAGCTTGGGCAGGACCAGCGTCACCTGACCGTCCTGGACCGACACGGCTTCAATGGCCGGCGGCGCTTCCGCCGCGCGGGCGGCGGGGGCCGACACCAGGAGCAGCAACGCCGCAGCCCCGGGCCACCAGCGGGCAGTGGAATGTTTCGGTCGTTCGGGTCCACACCGGGCGCGGTGCATACGCCGCTGGATTTAGCAATCCACGTGCCGGTGGCAAGGCTGCTTAATCCCCGGCCGGCGGAAACGGCCTTCACCAGGCACGGCTCGGCCGTTGCAAGTTGCCCCAACCGTGGCCGGCCCGGCGACGGCGGCGCAGACTTGACGCCCCGGCCAGGGCCGACGCGATGATGCCGCCGCCGGCGTTGTGAAATCTTCCCCCACCCCGCCTCGATCGCGCTTGTGGCTACTGCTGGGCCTGCTGCTGGCGGTGGCGGCGACGGCCTGGTGGATCCGCCAACACCCGCCGGCGCGGCACCCGAGCCCCCCGCCTGCCGCCACCAACTTGCTCGCCGCCCTGCTGGCCCTCGAGGCCCGCGAGGCCGCCGCCGCGCAGTCGGTCTGGGCCCCGGAAATGCAGGCCCAACGCCACGGCCGCGTCTTCGATGACCTCTGGGATGCCCTCCACCGCGCAACCAACCGCTGGGCCGTCCTCACCGGCTTCGACCCCGGCGAGCTGCTCCTGCCCCGCTTCGAGTCGCCGCGCTCCTGGCCGCACGGCATCGAGAGTTTTGACCCGGCTACGGCCTCCGCTGCGACCGCGCTGACGCCGGCCGCCTGGCGGGATTGGGTTGGGGCCCGTGCCGGGGAAGGCTGGCAGTTGGACGCTCTCGAGTTCCGCCACATCCGCTTCACCCCCGCCACCAACGGGCAGCCGGCCGCCAGCCGGTTCGGCTTCCGCGCCCACCTCCATCGTCGGCCGGCCGACGCCGCCCGGCCCGAAACCCGGGCCACCGTCGAGGGTGAGCTGGAGGTGCTCTGGGACCACGCCGGCGACGAAGAGGCCCCGCCCGCCCCGCGCCGCGTGGACGCCCGCCAGGTGCGGTTGCGCACCCGCACCGGCCCGCCCGGCTTCGTCGAAGTGCTCCGCGAAACCGTCTCTCCCCCGCCGCGCTCGCACTTCATTGACCCGCTCATCCTCCACGATTTGGACGGCGACGGTGCGCTGGAAGTCCTCCTCGCCTCCGCCAATCGCCGCTTCCGCCGCCAGGCCGACGGCCGCTGGACACCCGAACGCCTCCGCGCCGAAACGCCGGGCGCCATCTTCACCGCCGTCCTGGCGGACTTCGACAGCGACCTCCAACCCGACCTGCTGGTGGCCAGGTTTGATGGTCTTTACCTGCTGGCCGGCGGCGCGGGAGTTCGCTTCGACACTCCCGCCCGCCAGGTCTGGGCCGCGCCCGAGCGCCTCCGCTACGGTCAGGTCCTGGCCGCCGGCGATGTGGACGGCGACGGCGACCTGGACGTCTGGCTCGGTCAGTACAAGAACCCCTACGACGGCGGGCAGATGCCGACGCCCTTTTACGACGCCCGGGATGGCCACCCCTCCTGGCTGCTGCTCAACGACGGCCGGGGCCGTTTGACCGATGCCACCCGCGCCGCCGGCCTGGACGGCCCCAAACGCACCCGCCGCACCTACGCGGCCTCGCTGGCCGACCTGGACGGCGACGGCGATCTGGACCTGGCGGTGGTGAGTGACTTCGCCGGCGTGGACCTGTACGCCAACGACGGCCACGGCCGGTTCCGCGACGTGACCGCGGCCCGGCTCGCGCAGCCCCGCGCCTTCGGCATGGCTCACGCCTTCGCCGATTTCAACACCGACGGCCGGCTGGACCTGTTTGTCACCGGGATGCATTGCCCCACCGCCTCCCGCCTCTGGCATCTGGGCCTGGCGCGCCCCGAACGGCCGGACTACCTGACCGCCATCCCGGACATGATCCGCGGCAACAAACTGCTCCTCGGCCAGGCCGACGGCACCTGCCACGACGCCGCAGCCGCGCTGGGCGTGGACCGCACCGGCTGGTCCTGGGGGTGCGCGGCGGCGGACTTCAACAACGACGGCCGGCCGGACCTGGCCATTGCCAACGGCCACGAAACGCGCCAGTCGGTCCGCGAGTACGAACCGGAGTTCTGGCTGCACGACCTCTACGCCACCGGCTCGCGTGAGGACCCGGTGGCCGCCCAGTACTTCGCCGCCAAGATCAACCGCCTGCGCGGCGGGGGGCTCTCCTACGGGGGCTGGGAACAGAACCGCCTGTTGCTGCAGGGCGAGGACGGGAGCTTCCTCGAAGTGGCGCACCTGTTGGGCGTGGCCCTCACCGAAGACTCGCGCAACCTCGCCGCCGCCGACCTCGACGGCGACGGCCGGCCCGACCTGGTCCTGACCACCTTCGAGGCCTGGCCGGCACCACGCCAGACCCTGCGCGTTTTCCGCAACCACCTGCCCGGGACCGGCCACTGGCTGGCCGTGCAACTCGAACCGCCCCTCACCGCGGCCACGCTGGGCGCGCGCGTGACCCTGCTCCGGCCCGATGGCCGCCGAGCCGTGCAGACCGTGGTGACCGGCGACTCGCATCGCAGCCAGCATCCGACACGGGTGCATTTCGGGTTGGGGTCCGGGCCGGAAGTGGCGGCGGTGGAAATCCAGTGGCCCGGCGGGCGGGTGAGCCGCCTGGAACGGCCCACGGCCGATCAAGTGCATGTGGTCCGGGCGCCGCAGTAACGCCGGCGTCCAACCCGGTAGCCGCTGCGGACCCGCAGCGGACCGCCTGCCAGCCGGCCAAATCCCGAAGGTCGAAGTCCGAAGTCCGAAGTGCTTGCGCCCCCAAAGCACCAGAGGACTGGCGCCTGTCTGCGTGCGCCGCACAGACAGGCACTCCACCAGCTGGCGCACCCGGTGGGGCACCCCTGGGGCGCGGCCGTGTCCTGGAGTGCGGCAGTCCTCTGCCGCCTTCTAGCCGGCAAGAAACCGGGCGCCTGCAGCGCAACGTAGGGCAGGCTACCCAGCCTGCCGTATCGCCGGCTTCCAGCCGGCGGGCGGGCGGCTGAATGGGCAGTCAACGCTGCGGGGCCGGAGTTTCGGAGTTTAGGCGTTTCGGCATCTTGGTGGAGTGAGGCTGCCCCGGCAACGGGGTTTGCAGGCGAGGACGCCTGCACCACAAAGGCAGGCCAGCGGTCTGCACCACAAAGGGAGGGTCGGCGTCCCCGCCGACCCTGCCGCCTCCGCCGGCTCCGGCCGGCGGCTACCCGCGGCGTGGAGGGGGTCAGGTCGGGGGGAGCGGATGGGCCTCGAGCAGGGCGCGGGCCGCGGCCTGCACGGCGGCGATCAGCTCCGGCGGTTCCTGCACGGTGACCTCGCCGCCCCAGCCCAGGACCCAGCGCTGGATTTCCACCAGGCTGGAGAGGCGCAGGTGCAGTTCCACGCCACCGTCGGGCAGGTCGCGCAGTTGCTGGGAAGGGTGCCAGCGTTTTTCGCGGATGTAGTCGGCCACGCGAGGGGTGAAGCGGAGGCGGACGTCGTAGCGGCCTTCGCCCGAGTGCACGCCGAAGCTGTGGCGGAGGCGGGCGTCCATGGAAAAGCCGGCGGGCTTGGGGAAGGTCTGGCCGGTAGGGCGCAGGGCCTGGATGCGGCCGGGGACGAAGGTGCGGACGGCGCGGCGGAGGTGGTCGAAGGCGAAGAGGTACCACTCGCCGTTGATGTTGGCCAGGTGGTAGGGGTCCACCCGGCGCGGCTCGGGGGCGGGGCGGCCGGGTTTGCGGTAGTGGATTTCGAGTTGTTCGCGGCGCAGGACCGCGCGGGCCAGGCCCTCGAAGATGGCGCGGTCGAGCAGGGGTTCGACGCGGGTGCGGAACGAGATGGTGCGGTCCCAGTCGGCCAGATGCAGGGAAACAGTGTCAGGCAGGGCGGCGGCCAGTTTGTTGAGGGCGCTGAGCAGGGGCTGTTCGAAGCTGGTGCCGCGGTACTGCTGGATGGCCTTTTCGGCAACCACCAGGGCGAAGAGTTCGCCTTCGGTGATCTGGAGGGTGGGGAAGGCGCTGACTTCCTGGGTGTAGAAGTAGCCGTGCCGGTGGGGGTCGTATTCGAGGGGGAGGTTGAGGCGGTCGCGCATGAAGTCGAGGTCGCGCTGGATGGTTTTGACGCAGACCTCGAGCTCGCGGGCCAGGAGGGTGGCGTTGGGGTAACGGCCGGCCGCCAGGGCCTGGTGAATTTGCAGCATCCGCTGGAGCGGCGGGCGGGCGCGGAGCGCCGCGGGCACGGCGGCGGGAGCGGCGGACCGGGCCTTGCGCTTCATGGCGTCAAAGGGTTTGCCCGCCAGCGGCCGCGACGCGGTTCAAGCCGTCGGCGGGGCGAGGACTTCCGGCAGGGCGTGGGAGGCGCCGTTGACAGGGCCGCCGGCGGCGGCGACCAGCTTGCGCCAGGTGGCCAGGGCCAGCAGCGGCCAGGTGTTCCGGTACATGTCGTACTTGAGGTAGTACACGCGCGGGAAACCGGTGCCGGTGGTTTCGTCCTCGGTCCAGGAGCCGTCGGGGTTTGATGTGCGAGTGAGGAACTCGATGCCGCGGAGCAGGCCGGGGTGGTTGGGGTCGCCGAAGGTGCAGAGGCCCATGACGGCCCAGGCGGTCTGGGAGGCGGTGCTGGGGCCTCGGCCCTTGAAGACGGGGTCTTCGTAAGTGTCGCAGCGCTCGCCCCAGCCGCCGTCGGGGTTTTGGATGCTTTCCAACCAGGCGCCGGCCTTGCGGAGCCAGGGTTGATGCATGTCCACGCCCAGGGTGTGGAGGCCGCGCAGGACCTGCCAGGTGCCGTAGATGTAGTTGACGCCCCAGCGGCCGTACCAGGAGCCGTCGGGTTCCTGGGTCTTGCGCAGGTAGTCGAGGGCCTTGCGGACCTGGGGGTGGTCGAGGGGGAACTTTTCGTGGCCGAGGACCTCGAGGATGCGCGCGGTGATGTCGGCACACTCGGGGTCGAGCATGGCGTTGTGGTCGGCGAAGGGGACCTTTTCGAGGATGTTGTTGGTGCAGTCCTTGTCGAAGGCGGCCCAGCCGCCGTCGCGGCACTGGAAGGAGAGCATCCAGTTGAGGCCGCGGCGGTAGGCGGCGTCGCGGGCGGCGGGGTCGTCGGTGGGGGTCAGACGCAGGGCCAGCAGGACCATCGCGGTGTCGTCCACGTCCGGGTTCCACTGGTTTTCGAATTCAAAGACCCAGCCGCTGGGTTCGATGGGGGCGGGATTTTTGTGCTGCCAGTCGCCGCGGAAGCGGATTTCCTTGCTCAGGAGCCAGGTGGTGGCCTTTTTGAGGGCAGGGTGGTCGGCGGGGACGCCGGATTCGCGCAGGGCGATGGTGGTGATGGCGGAGTCCCAGACCGGGGAGAGGCAGGGCTCCATCCAGACGTGGTCGGCGTTCTGGTGTTCGAGTTTATTGAGGTCGGCCTCGGCCTTGCGCACCAGGGGGTGCTCGTCCGGGTAGCCGAGGACCTTGAGGGCGATGAGGGAGTTGAGGATGGCGGGGAAGATGGCGGCCAGGCCGTCGGAGCCTTCCATGCGCTCGCACATCCACTGTTCGGCGCGGCGGAGGGCGCGGCGGCGGAAGGGGTGGATGCCGGCGCGGGCCCAGAGTTCGGCGAACTTGTGGAGCTTGTCCAGGGCGAGGAAGAAGTTGCGCCAGGTGAAGAGGTGGGGCCAGGGGTCACGCGGCAGACGCAGGTCGCGTTCGTGGTAGCCTTCGGGGAATAATTCGTGGATGTCGCAGCCGACGGGGCGGGTGGGGCGGAAGTGGTTGATGATGGCCAGGGGCACGAGCATGGCGCGGCTCCAGTTGCTCATGTCCCAGAAGTTCACGCGGAACCATTTGCCGATGAGCAGGACCTCGCAGGGGATGGTGGGGACGTATTTCCAGGGGTAGAGGCCCAGCAGGGCAAGGTAGAGTTTGGAGAAGGTGTTCATCCGCGGCACCCCGCCCAGGCTCAGGGCCACGGCGCGGGCGCGCAACATGCGGGGGTCGGTGACGGGGATGCCGGCCAGTTTGAGGGCGAGGTAGGCCTTGATGGTGGCGTTCACCTCGGCGGGGCCGCCGTGGTAGATGTTCCAGCCGCCGCCGGGGAGCTGTTGGGAGAGGATGTAGTTGGCGGCCTTCCGTTGCCACTCGGGGTCCACACGGCCGTCCCATTGCCGGAAGGCGATCATGTCGGCCATGATGGTGGTGTCCACCATCAGCTCGCCGAGCCAGTAGCCGTCGGGTTTCTGGAGCCCCAGCAGATGGTGTTGGGCCTGCTGGATGGTGCGCTCGACGGCCGGGACCAGTTGGCGGGCACCGGTCCGGGCCACGGCGACATGGGCGGCGGTCGTTTGGGTTTCGAGTTTGCTGACCGGCATTGCGGGGACTGTGGGGGGGTTCCGGGACGCCGTAAAGCGGATTAACGGGCGGGGGGCGGGGGTTCGGCCGGCAGGGGCGGCTGCGGCATGCCGGTGATGCGCCAGTCCGAATCCTGTTTCACGTACAAGGTGCGGGTGGGGAAGGCGAAGCTGAGGCCGGCGGCGTCGAAGCGCGCCTTGAGGGTGAGGTTCATCTCCTGCATCCCGGCCAGGTAGGCCTTGTAGTCGGTTGAGTTCCACCAGTGGATGACCAGGAAGTTGAGCGAGTGATCCGCAAACTGGTTGAAGCTCACCCAGACGTCGGCGGTCATGGGGTGGTGCTTGAAGACCTCGGTGATGATCTCCCCGGCCAGCTTCACCTTCTCCGCCGGGGTGTCGTAGGTGACGCCGAGGGTCATCACGGTACGGATGTTGGGGCGCTTGGAGATGTTGGTGATGGCGGCGTTGGCCATGGTTTTGTTGGGGATGGTGACCAGGTGGCCATCCAGGTTGCGCAGGCGGGTGCTGCGCAGGCCGATTTCCTCGACCACCCCGTCGAAGGTGTCCACCTTGATGCGGTCGCCCACCACGCAGGGGCGATCCAGGAAAAGGGTCAGCGCCCCGAAGAGGTTGCCCAACGTGTCCTGGGCGGCCAGGCCCACCGCCAGGCCGCCGATGGACAGGCCGGCCAGGAGGGTGGTGACCTCGACGCCGAGGTTCTGCGCCGTCACCAGCACCGCCAGCAGGATGATGAGGTAGCGGCCGACCCGCCGGAACAGCGGAAGCAGTTGCTTGTCGAGCAGCGGTTCCTCGGCGACCTGGCTGCGCTGGCGCCAGAACACCAGCAGCAGGTCCACCGCCTTGATCACCATGTAGGTGATGGACCAGGCCACCACCACCCGCAAGCCCTTGGCCAGGTAATCCTGCACCACCGCCGGCCAGGCAAAAACCCGCAGGCCGAAGTTCAGGACGATCACGAAGGTGATCACCTTGACCGGTCCCCGGACCACCTGGATCAGGAAGTCGTTGTATGCGGTCCGCGTCCGCGCCGTCCACGCCTTGAGGCGGCCCGCGACCAGGGCGTGCACCACCCAGGCGCTCAGGAAGGCCAGGCCGATGTAGGCGACAAAGGCCAGGTACTTCCACAGCGGCTCGCCCAACAGGTCGGTGCGCAGCACGGGAATTTGCTCCAACCACCGCCCCACCGCCTCGGTGGGTGCGCCCGCCGTGGGGGCCACCGCGGGGCTGGCCGGGGCCGTATCCCCGGCCCGAGCGCCCGCGGCCATTGCCCATCCCGCCCAGCCGCACCAGCAGGCGGCAGCCCAGAATCGGTTTTTGATCTCACGCATGGTTTGCACCTTGGTTGGGTCCGGCGCCCTTCGAGTCACGGCCCGCGTGTTGCCCGGTCTGAAGCGACGGCCGGGTTATGTCACCCAAGGGGCGGCGCCGACGTTCAACCGGCTTCCGCCGCTTCCGCCTCCTGGCGGCGTTTGCGGGCGATGGCGTGGGTGGCGTATCCGTAGAACACCTCCGCGCATTCCATGAGCGTTTCCGAGAGCGTGGGATGGGGGTGTACCGAGAGCGCCAGGTCCATGGCCGTGGCGCCCATCTCGAGGGCCACCACGCCCTCGGCGATCAGCTCCCCGGCACCGTGGCCGACGATGCCCACGCCCAGGAGGCGCTCGGTCTCCGGGTCCACCACCAGCTTGGTCATGCCGTCGGGCCGGTCAAAGGTCAGCGCCCGGCCCGAGGCCGACCACGGGAACTTGGCCACCTCGACCGCCAGGCCCCTGGCCCGCGCCTCGGCCTCGGTCAGGCCGCACCAGGCCAGCTCCGGATCGGTGAAGACCACCGCCGGGATGATGAAATCCTCGGCCGTGGCCGATTCGCCCAGGATGCGCTCGACGGCGATGCGGGCCTCGCGCGAGGCCTTGTGCGCCAGCAGCACCCCGCCGGCGATGTCGCCAATGGCCCGGATGCGCGGGTCCTGGGTTTGCTGGTACTCGTCCACCTCGATGAAGCCCTTCTCGTCGCGGGTCACGCGGGTGTTTTCCAGGCCCAGGTCCTCGGCGTTGGGCACGCGGCCCACGGCCACCAGGACGCGGTCGTAAAGCTCCTCGCGCGTCTCGCCGTCCCATTCCAGCACCACCTTGATCTGGGCGCCGCGGGTGGCCATCTCGCGCACCTTCACCCCGGTACGGATTTCCTTGAAGCGCCGGGCCGCGCGGGCGGCGATGGGCCGGGCCAGGTCAGGGTCGGCGCCGGTGAGAATCTGGTCGGCCGCCTCGACGACCACCACCTGACTGCCGAGGGTGGCATAGACGGTGCCCAGTTCCATGCCGATGTAGCCGCCGCCAACCACCAGCAACGTGGGAGGGATGTCCTCGACTTCCAGCGCCTCGGTCGAGGTCATGATGCGCGGGTTGCCCAGGTCAAAGGCCTTGGGCATGGCCGGCTTTGAGCCGGTGGCCACGATGGCATGGTGGAACCGGATGAACTGCTGGCCCGTGGCGGTCTCGACCCGCAGCGTCTCCGAGTCCTCGAAATAGGCGCGGCCGGTGATCACCTGCACCTGGCGGCGCCGGGCCAGTTGGGCCACGCCGCTGCCGAGCTTGTGGAGGATGGACTCTTTCCAGGCGCGCAGTCGGGCCAGGTCCACCCGCGGCGGCGGGAAGTGCAGGCCCCAGTGCTCCGCCTCGCGGGTGACGTTCAGCACATGGGCAGCGTTGAGGAGGGCCTTGGAGGGGATGCAGCCGCGGTTCAGACACACCCCGCCCAGGCGGGACTCGCGTTCGACCAGGATCACCTTCCGGCCGTGATCGGCCGCGTAAAAGGCCGCCGTGTAACCGCCGGGGCCCGCGCCCACGACGGCGATGTCCGTTTGCAGGGGTTCCATGCTCAAAGCCGTACCAAATGCTCCTCGAACTGCTCGAGGGCCCGGACCAGGTCGGTGATGAAGCGCGCCGCGCTGCCGCCGTCAATGACGCGGTGGTCGTAGGACAGCGCCAGGGGCAGCAGCGGTCGGCCGGTGACCTGGCCGTCGCGCCAGACCGGCTTCACCGTGGCGCGGCCCACACCCAGGATGGCCACCTCGGGCAGGTTGATGATGGGGGTAAAGTGCGCGCCGCCGATGCCGCCCTGGTTGGAGACGGTGAAGGTGCCGCCCTTCATGTCCTCGGCGCTGAGTTTGCGCTCGCGGGCCTTGCGGGCCAGCTCCTCGACCTCGCGCGCCAGTTCGAGCACGGATTTTTTCTCCGCGTCCCGGATCACCGGCACCATCAGTCCCGCCTCGGTGTCCACGGCCAGCCCCAGGCTGATGTAGCTCTTGAACACCAGGTTCTCGCCGGTCTCGTCCAGGCTGGTGTTGTAGCGGGGATGTTTTTGGAGGACGAGGGTCAGCGCCTTGAGCAGCAGCGGGGTCACTGTCAGCTTCACCCCGCGCTCGGCGTAGGCGGTCTGGTGGGCCTGACGCAGCTCGTTGAGCCGGGTCAGGTCCGCCTCGTCGAACTGGGTCACCCGCGGCACCGACTCCCAGCTCTCGCTCATGCGCCGGGCGATGGTCTGGCGCAGGGGCGTGAGCGGTTTGAGGGTGATGGGGCCCCACTTGGCGAAGTCGGGCAGCTCGGCCGGGGGGCGGGCCCTGGCGGCCGGCGCCGCGGTGGCCCGGGCGGCCAGTCGTTGCAGGCGCTGGATGTACGCCCGCAGGTCCGCCATCTCGATCCGCCCACCGCGGCCACTGCCCCGGATGCGGCTCAGTTCGATCCCCAGGTCCCTGGCCAGACGGCGAAGGGTGGGCGAAGCCACCGGCGGCGGGCCGCCAGCCGGGGCGGCTTCTTCCGCTTCGTCCACCGGTGCGGCTTCGGACGCTTCTGCGCGGGGACGGGTCGGGGCGGCGGGCTTCGGTGACGGAACCCCGGCCGGGGCGGTGGCTGCCGGCGCGGCGGGCGCGGCGTCCGCACCTCCGGCCCCGTCCAGGCTGATCAGCTTCTGGCCCACGCTGACCTTGTCGCCGGGCTTGACGTGGACAGCGCTGACGGTGCCGCCGGTGGGGGCGGGGATGCTGGCCACGGCCTTTTCGTTCTCCAGCTCGAGGATGGACTGGTCCTTGGCCACCGTGTCGCCGGGTTTGACGAAGACGTTGACCACGACGCCGGAATCGGCGCCTTCCCCCAGCTTGGGCAATTTGACATCCATAAAGCTACTCGCGCTGAGCCCACGGGACCGGTCCTTGTGGCCCGGCGGGCGGGATCCACCCCGACGGCAGGCGGATAAGCTTGCGACCCCCCGCCGGACTGACAAGCAGATTTCCCGGTCGCCCGCCTTCGTGGCGGCCGCCGGGCGGCGGCGTCAGGAGGAAGGCACGCCGCTTGACCGGGGGCGGAGATTGGGTCGGCGGTGGAGGGGCGGGCCAGCGGCGGCTTGCTTTCCGGAGGCCGGGCACCCACTTTGTGGCCGAGCCCGCGCCGCCAGGATGATTTGGAATCGCTCCCAGCTGATTTACGTGATCTTTGGCGTGGTGGTGCTCGCCGCGGCGGCCGATGTGGCCTGGCTGGCGCCGCAATTGCCCGGGCGGGTGGCGAGCAAGTTCGGCGCGGCCGGCCAGCCCATGGCCTGGAGCGAACGCGCCCCCTTCCTGACCGGGCATATCTTCAGCCTGCTCTTCACGGCGGTGTTGTTTGTGGGGGTCCGCCTGGCCGTGTGCCGGTTGCCGGCCGCCTGGATCAACCTCCCCCACCGCGACTACTGGCTGGCGCCGGAGCGCGAGGAGGCGACCCGCCGCGCGCTGGGGGACTGGTTGCTGGCGCTGGGCACGGCGGTGCTGGTCTTCCTGGCGGTCACCGGTCACCTGGTCATGCGCGCGAACCTGGCCCCCGAGCCGCGCCTGGGCCGGGCCTTCACCCCCCTGCTGCTGGTGTGGCTGGGGGTCATGGCGGCCCTGGTGCTGGGGGTTTACCGCCATTTCCGGCTACCGCGATGACGTGCTTGATGCCATGACGGCGATGCCACAACCCTCGGGCCGTGCTCACCCGGCGGCCGGGGGCGAGACCGGTGCGCACCTCTGTCCGTTCTGCGCGGAAGCCGTCCGGCCGGCTGCCAAAAGCTGTCCGCACTGCCAGTCGAGGCTGGTGCGTTTCGCGGTGCTGCGATCCGAGCTGACTTGGGCGATTCCCGTACTGCTGGGGGTGGCCTTGATCTGCACAGCCGGTGCATGGCTTGAACAGCGGTTCAGTGACCAGGGCCGGCCCTTTGCGCCCCATCAGCAGGAGCTGGTGGTCCGGGCCGTCCGGTTGAGCGAGCCGGGTGCACGGCAGCGGGCGGTGGTGACCGGGATGGTGACCAACCAGGGGCGGTATCCCTGGCGGGTGCGAACCTTGGAAGTGCGGTTTCTGAACCCGGACGGCTCCTGGTTGGATGTGCACCATCCGGCGCCAGCCGATCCTTTCGTGGTTCAGCCCGGGCAGGAGGCGGCGTTTGCGGTGACGCTGGATTCCGCGCTGCCGGAGACTGTCCGCCGCGCTCCCTTGGAAGTGCGGGTCCAACATGCCACGGACGGCACGCGGGCCGCGCGCCCTTGACCTGCCCCCCTCATGAATGCCCCCACCACGACCCGTGACTGCCCCTGCTGCGCGGAAAGTATCCCCGCGAGGGCTCGGGTGTGTCCGCGTTGCCGACAGTGGTTGAGCTGGCGTTCCCTCCGCCATCCGGTGGTGGGGGTGGTGGGGATGTTGGCGATGGTCCTCGGTGTTGGCTGGGTGTTTTTCCAGCACGTGGAGCAGTGGTACAACCCCCGCCCGTCTTTTTCTGAGATTCCCCACGCGCTGACGGTG
Source organism: Verrucomicrobiales bacterium (assembly GCA_037439785.1). GTDB lineage: Bacteria > Verrucomicrobiota > Verrucomicrobiia > Limisphaerales > J093 > DSVZ01. Next base: position 98,322 of record JBBIVJ010000003.1, read on the forward strand.
CTGGAAAGTCGGTTGAACTGGGTGGCCACCGAGAAGGGCCCGCGCATCTACCTGACTGGGCTGCTGACCAACCACAGCCCCCGGGCCTGGCGGGACCCCGAGTTCGAGTGCCGCTTTTTCGATGCCGCCGGCCAGCTCATTGACGTGGGTCACCGGACCAGTTTCCAAACCGTGGCGGCCGGAGCCGACAGCGGGTTTCGTCTTGTCGTGGAACCCCAGCACCCGCGGGAGGCGTATCACAGCCACCGCCTGTGGGTGACCCACGCACGTCATGTGCGTGCGTTGTTCTGACCTTTGCCGCACCACGCCGGGGGATGGTTTTTTCTGAACCCGCTGTCTGCCACACAGACCGGCAGGTCCCCCCGGCCTGTCGGAAAATGGTCAGGCAGGTGCGGTGGTTCGCGTCGCTCCTCGAACTGCCCCGCCGGCTACTCAGCGCGTTCTGCGTGTTCCCGAATGGCGAGAGTGGCCGGTCGCTTTTCAGAGGGCGAGCCGCCACGGGAAGCTTCCGACCCCTGGAGGGCATGGGGCGATACCTGGCCCGCGCCGCCCGCCGCGCATCTGCCAGGCGGGCGCGTGATGCAGTTCCCCCCGCCTGGTTGTTTCCCGACGCTGGCGCCAGTAGCCGGTGCCTTGGGCACCGGTCAGCGGGTTGTCCCGGCCAGGCCGGCGGGGCCGCAGTCAGGGAATCCAGCGCAGGGCCGGGCTCCCGGGCCGGCCGCGGTTGGTCTCGGGGTCCCAGTAGTCCGGGCGGGACAGGCGGGCGGTGTGGCCGTCCAGAAACACGAACTGCGCACCGCCCTGGTGGAGGTTGGTGTGGACGTAATTCCAGAAGCCCACCGCGGGGAGGTTCTTCGAGTCGAACAACCAGACGGTGCGGGCCGGTTCGGGAATGGCGGCCAGGCGCACCGGCCGGTTGTTCTCGGCGGTGCCGTTGACGTGCTCGTTCAGGCAGTAGTGGAACAGGTTCCGGCCATTGCTGCGACGGGGGTTGGCCGGGCAGAGCCACACCGTGCGGCCCGGCTCGGCGGCGGCGTTGGTCCGCCAGGGCTGGTCGTGATACCGCGGCAGGCCCAGCTCGCGCGGCAACTGGATGTACCAGCCCTGGTTGGTGGCCGAAGCGTCCGGGTTGGGGGTGCCCTCCGGCGGCAGGTAATCCTGGTGCCCGGCCGCGTAAAGCTGGGTGGCCAGCCCCCACTGCCGCAGGTGATTCAGACAGGACACGTCCCGCGCCCGCTGCTTGACCCCTCCCACCGCCGGCAGGAGCAACGCGGCCAGCAGGGCGATGACCGCCACCACGACCAACAGCTCCACCAGCGAGAAGCCGCGACGCGACGCTGGCCGGCCCCGGTGCATGAGCCCCTGCTAGCGCATCGAACGGCGTCCGGCAAGGGCGCTCCGGCGATCTTCTTCCGGGCTGGGAGGCTCGTTTTCGGTCTGGAAGGGGTGGAACTGATCGGTCGGAGCGTGCTGCCGGCTCCTCCCGGCAGACCCACGGAGGCGGCTCGACGCCGGCCTCACCCCTTCCTTGAGCGGAGGGTGTGGCGTGCGTACCTTCCCTCCACGCCCGAGGTTCGGTGGGCACGTCGCCGCCGCGCGTGCCGGGAATCTTCGGACCTGGGCCCCGGCTCAGGATTTGACAACGGCCTGCACAATGCCCATGCCTCCCCACCTTTACCCGCTGGTCATCGGCGGGATCATGCTTGCCGCCGTCCTGCCGGACAGTGTGCGCGGCCGGTCGCCGGCCGCACAGGGAGGGTGCTGATTCGACCCGACAAAGCCGCCATGAATGCCAAACCTCTGCTCCTGAGCCTGGCCACCGCCGTACTGGGCCTGACTACCCAGAGCGCCGACCTGCCCCGGCTCAAGGTCTCCGACAACCGCCGGTTCCTCGTCACGGAGGACGGCCGGCCCTTTTTCTGGCTGGGCGATACGGCCTGGGAGCTGTTCCACCGACTCAACCGCCAGGAGGCGGAGCTTTACCTCAAGACCCGCGCCGCACAGGGCTTCACCGTGATCCAGGCCGTGGCCCTGGCAGAACTGGACGGTTTGAACACCCCCAATCCCTACGGCCACCGCCCGCTGCGCGACAACGACCCCACCCGACCGGAGGTGCGCGATGGCCCCGACGACGACTACTGGGACCACGTGGACTTCATCGTGCGCGAGGCCAACCGCCGCGGCCTTTACCTCGGCTACCTGCCCACCTGGGGCGACAAATGGAACAAGAAATGGGGCGTCGGCCCCGAAATCTTCACCCCGCAGAACGCCGAGGCTTATGGCGAGTGGTTGGGCCGGCGGTACAAGGACGCGGGCCTGGTCTGGATTCTGGGCGGCGACCGGCCCATCGAGACCGACACACACCGCGAAATCATCCGCGCCATGGCCCACGGGCTGCGCCGGGGCGACGGCGGCGCGCACTTGATCACCTTCCATCCCATGGGCGGCCAGGGCTCGGCGCAGTATTTTCATGACGAGGACTGGCTGGACTTCAACATGCGCCAGAACGGCCATGTGCCCGAGTTCACCGGGCGCTATGATCAGACCCGCAAAGACTACGATCGCACTCCGGTGAAGCCGGTGCTGGACGGCGAACCCATCTACGAGGACCACCCCGTGTCGTTCGACCCGGCCAAACTCGGTCACTCGATCGCCGCCGACGTGCGCCGGCCGTTGTACTGGGATCTGTTCACCGGCGCCTTCGGCCACACCTACGGCCATCATTCGGTCTGGCAGATGTGGGCGCCGGGTCGGGACCCCGTCAACAACCCGCTCCTGCCCTGGTCCGAGGCCATCCAGCAGCCCGGCGCGGCGCAGATGCACCACGCCAAACACCTGCTGCTGTCGCGTCCCTTCCTCACCCGCGTGCCCGATGATTCGGTGATCGTGCCCGACCGCGTGCCCACCAGCGTGCCGGGCGCGGGCCGCTATCGCTTTGTGGCCACGCGGGACACTGACGGCACCTATGCAATGGTCTATGCGCCGGTGGGCCGGCCCTTCAAAGTACGCCTGGACGTGATCCGCGGCGCCCAGGTTCGCGCCTGGTGGTTCAACCCGCGCGACGGCACGGCCCGCGCCGCAGGAACGTTCACCAACCAGGGCGAGCGCGAGTTCACCCCGCCCGATCCGGGCGAAATGCTCGATTGGGTGCTGGCACTGGAGGATGCCAGCCAGTACCTTTCCCCTCCTGGAACCCCGATGGATTCACGCCCATGAAAACAATCTGGTTCACCCTCCTCTTCCTGCTGGGCACCACGTTGCACGCCGATAACTGGCCGCAGTTCCGCGGCCCCAACGGTCAGGGCCACTCGACCGAGACCGGCATCCCCTGGCGGTGGAGCGCCACGGAAAACATCGCCTGGAAGACGCCCCTGCCCGGCGAAGGGTGGTCCTCCCCCATCGTCTGGGACGACCACCTGTTCGTCACCGCGACCACCGACCGCGGCGAGACCTGCCGGATGCTGGCCCTCGACACCCGGACCGGCCAGGTGCGCTGGGATCGGGCCGTCTTCACCCAGGTGCCGCGTCGCAAGGAAGGGCGGAACTCGTACGCCACCCCGACGCCGGCGACGGACGGCGAACGCGTGTATGCCTGTTTCGCCGACGGCAGCTTCGTGGCGCTGGACTTTGCCGGGCAGGTCGTCTGGACCAACCGCGCCTACCCCTTTTACAGCCAGCACGGCCTGGGCACCTCGTTGGTTCTGCATCGCGGGGTGCTCCTCATGGCGCGCGACGGCAGCAGCGACGGCGAGGACAAGGCCCTCGGCTGGCAGAAGCCGTGGGATCAGGCGTATGTGCTGGCGCTCGACGCCCGGACCGGCCGCGAACGCTGGAAAGCCCGCCGGGGACTCTCGCGCATCTCCCACGGCACCCCCGCCCTCTGGACCGGCCCGGGCGGACGCGAGCAGGTGATCAGCGAGGCCGGCGACGTGGTGCAGGGCTTCGACTTCCTGACCGGCGAACGGCTCTGGTCCAGCACGGTCATTGGCGAGGGCAAGGTCCCCTCGACGGTGCTCGGCGACGGCCTGGTGTTCACCGCCGGCGGCTGGGGTGGGCGCGAATCCATCAAGGCCTTTCGCCTCGGCGGCCGGGGCGACCTCGGCACGAACAACCTCGCCTGGGAACAGCGCCGCGGCATGCCCAAGATCCCCTCGACGCTGTTTGTGCGCCCGCACCTGTACGCCGTCACCGACGCCGGCCTGGCCACGTGCCTGGTGGCCGCCACGGGGGAGATCGTCTGGCAGGAACGGCTGGACGGGAACTTCACCGCCTCACCCGTGACCGCGGAAGGCCGCATCTACCTCGTCGCCGACCACGGCGAAACCACCGTCCTCGCGGCCGGCCCGGAGTTCAAGGTCCTGGCGAAAAATCCGATCGGCGAAAAGGTCCAGGCCACCCCGGCGATCTCGCAGGGGCGGATTTTCATTCGCACCGAGAAGCATCTGTTTGCCATCGGCGCGAAGTAGCCACCGCCCTGCCGGTAGCGGACCGCCCCCGCGCCGAACCTGGCGGCCTCGGGGCTGGAGAAGGCGCGGCGGCGGAACGCGGACCGCTTTCCGCTGCCGTCAAGGTCTGCCCCAGCTCTGCACCCGCCACTGCTCCGCCGTCCATTTGCCGAAGAGTTTGACCCGCTAGAAGTAGCGGGTGAGTTTCGGGTCCGACAGAGTCGGCAGGAGGTTTTCGAACTGGCGGCGCGCCGCGTTCAGCTCCTCACGGCGTCGCCGCAACGCCCCGAGACCTTCGCGCCCGGCCCGCGCGTCGGCGATGCTCACGCTCCCCAGGAGGGGGACCGCCCCCGCCCTCTCCGCCGGCCAGGCGTGCCGCCCCCTGGCCTGCACTTGGGGCTTGGTGGGGCGGCGCGGCCGTGGCATCGTGCCGGCGCGTCAGCCAACCCAAACCCACGCCCTCCGCGGCCGCCCGCCGCCTCACCCCCCATGCCCCCCCCTCACCCCGCTTTGCCGGATGCCGCGCCCGCCCACGCCTTGTGGGTGCAGTTGGCCTCACGGCTGACCACCCAGCCCCTGCATTACCGGTCCGGCGAGGAGGAAACCGCCGTCGCCAGCCTGGTCTCGCTCTTTGACACGGTGCGCGCGCTGCTGGAGCAGCATCCGGACGCCGCGCAATTTCGGAGCCTGGCCCTGGGACTGCTCAACGACCTGCTCCGGCCGCGCACCGCCCGCTGGCACGGCTGGCTCACCGCCGACGCCGATCGGCCCGGTGCCGACGGTCGGCCCGCGGTGCGTTTCCGGGACGAGCAGGTGCGCCGGCAATTCCGGCAGGAGTTGCAGGAATTGCAGCCCTCCCTGCGGGTGCTCCAGACGCGGCTCGCGGCGCTGGCCGGCCTGGTGGAACCGCCGCCCCCGCCCCCGCCCCCGCGCGCGGACCTGGGCGCACCGCTGCCGGCCGGCATCCAACAGCAGGTGTTCATCCAAACCCGGCCCGCGAAAGGCGGCCGGCTCGTCAGCCCGGAGGAGATCAACGCCGCCGAGCACGCCTTCCTGCTGCGCCGCCGTCAGGCCCTGGGGACACTGCAACCGCAGGACCCGCCGCCACCGGCCGGGCCGGAGGCGGGCGCGGTCGAAACGGCGGCCGCGGCAACCGCGGAGGCGGGTACTTCACCGGCGACCGCCGACCGCCCACCCCGCCCGCTGCACGACGCCGCCGGGCTGGCCTTTTCCGGTGGCGGGATTCGTTCGGCCACGTTTTGTCTGGGCGTGACCCAGGTCCTGGCGCGGCGCGGCCTGTTGCCGCAGTTTGACTACCTCTCCACGGTCTCCGGCGGCGGTTATTTCGGCAGCTTTCTGAGCTGTGCCCTGGGCACCCGCCAGCCGGGGGACACGCGCCCGACCACGCCCGAGTCCGCCCGGGAACGCATCGAGGATGTCTTCCAGCGCCAGGGCGGGACCGAGTCCGGCCTGCTGCGGCATCTGCGCAACCACAGCAAGTACCTGCTGCACGGGGGGGTGCTGGGGCGGCTGCGCATCGTGGGGCTGGTGTTGAGCGGCGTGCTGTGGAACTTGATGATCATGCTGCCCCTGCCGCTGGGCGCCGCCCTGCTGGCGTTTCTGGTCGGGCCGTGGCTGTGGGGTGGGGCGATTGCCGCCGGCGGTCCGGTGCTGCCAGAGCTCTGGAGCTCGTGGTCCGGTCGTGCCCTGCTGGGGCTGGCGGCGGTCTTCGGCCTGGCGTGGGTGACCCTGCCCGGCATTCAACTGGTCACCCACGGCAGGCCGCCCCGCTCGGCCGGCGCGATCTTCCGCGGCCTGTGGGAGAACCTCACCCTCGGGCTGGGGGTGTTGACCGCGGCGGCGGCGGGGGTGTTTCTGACGCCGGCGCTGTTGCACGGTCACGAGGCACTGCGGCTCTGGCTGGCGGGCTGGCAGGCCGGCGGCTACAGCCTCGAGGCCGTGGCCGGGTTGGTGCCGGCCACGGCCACCGGCGCGGCCGGGGCGGCGTTGGCGGTGCTGGGGGCGTGGTTGGCGCCGCACTGGCCGCGGTTGCGGGCGCTGGTCGTGCGGCTGTTCATCCTCAGCGGGCCGTTGCTGCTGCTGTTTATCTTCCTGCTGGTCGGCAACGGGCTGGGACTGGCCCGCAGCGGCGGGGCGCGTTGGGAGGGGGCCGGCGTGCTGGGGCTTGCGCTCGGCCTGGCGGCGTGGGACTGGCTGTTCGTCAACATCAACACCCTGGCGCCGCACCGCTACTACCGGAACCGCCTCTGTGAATGTTACCTGGCCCGCCGCATCCCCGAGTCGGAAGGCCGCAGGAAGGCACTGGCCCGCGCCCTGGCCGGGGAGCGCGTCCAGGGCCGCACCGAGGTGCTCAAGCAGGTGCCGCTGTCCGAACTCGGGGCCGACCTGACCGCGCCGTATCACCTGATCAACATGACGGTCAATGCCCCCGCCAGCCACGAGAAAAACCTGCGCGGCCGCGGCGGCGACTTCTTCCTGGCCAGCCGGGATTTTTTTGGCTCGCCGCTCACGGGCTACGCCCGCACGGCGGAGCTGGAGCAGGCGGACCCGCACTTCGACCTGGGCACGGCGCTGGCGGTGTCCGGCGCCGCGGCGTCCCCCCTCATGGGCTGGCGCACCCTGCCGCATTTCCGGTTTTTGATGACGCTGTTCAACGTGCGGCTCGGCTACTGGCTGCGCCACCCCGGCCGGCCCGCCGGCCACCGGCTGCTGGAAGGCGCCGGGCCGTGGTACTTCTTCCGGGAACTGCTCGGACGCATGGACGAGCGCAGTCGCTACGTGTATCTCTCCGACGGCGGCCACCTCGAGAACCTCGGCGCCTACGAGCTCCTCCGCCGCCGCTGCAAGTTCATCGTGTGCGTGGATGCCGGCCACGAACCCGGCCAGGAATGCGCGGACCTGATCCGGCTGCAACGCTACGCGGAGATTGACCTGGGGGCGCGCCTGCACTTCGACACCGCGGACCTCCAGATCGGTCCCAACCTCCTGAGCCGCGCCCACGCCATCCTGGTGAAGATTGACTACGCGTCCGACCCCGCCCGCCGCGGGGCCGCCTCCGGCTCGGGCGAGCACCTGGGCTGGATGCTCTACGTGAAACCGGCCCTGACCGGAACCGAGCCGGCCTACGTGCGGGACTACCGCCGCGAGCACCCGGACTTCCCGCACCAGAGCACCGGCGACCAGATTTACGAGGAGGAACAGTTCGAGGCCTACCGCGCCCTGGGCGAAAGTGCCCTGGAAGGCTTGTTCCGGTCGGAACTGGTCGGCCCACAGCCGCCCCGCACGGTGCGGGAATGGTTCCAGTGCCTGGCGGACCGGTTGTTGCCAGACAACGACGCTGTCTTCCGCCGCCCGCCGTGCTGAGCCGCCGGCGTGAGCCCGCGGAAAGGGTGGTCCGCCGCCTCACCGCAGCGGCCGGGCTCCGGGACGCTACCGGGCGGCAGGGCTGTCTCGCCAGGTGCGTCAGCGTGGGGAATGCGCCAGCCCTCGGGCGCTTGGCGACCGCCCCGGGCCGTGTGGATCCCGGATTTCGCCCGGCCGACCCCGATTACCAATACCCTTGGCCGATTGGCAATCGGCGATACGGCAGGTTGGCAGCCTGCGCCACGCCGCCGATTACCCATCGGCGGTGCCCGTTCCAGCCGCCGCCGGTCAACGGCCGGTTCCCGCGCGCGCCGGGGCCAGGGCGGGGTCGTCCAGGTCCAGCCGGTAGAGGACCTGGTTGTAATCGTAACGCGGCGTCGGCGCGGGGCGGTCGGCGAACTGGGCCGTGTAAGTGCCCTCGAAGAGCAGGACCGGCGCGTCCGGCGGGGTCAGTTCGACGTGCACCCGCGGGTTGTAGAACGTGTAGTTGTCGTGGCTGAGCACCTTCACCGCCGGGCCCCAGGGACCGGTGGGCGCGTCGGCCTCGGCATACCACAGTTCTCCGAAGGCCGAGGGCTGCCCCAAGGCCTGCATGAACACGGTCACCCAGCGGCGGCGCCAGGGATGCCAGCCAATCGAGCCGCTGTGGGCCGCCCGATGCGGACGGATGGCCGCGCCGGTGGCGGCGTCGGAGAACGTGGCCTGGGGCGTGAGCACTTCCCAGGAGCCCGGGTCCTGCCAGGCCTCGAAACGGGCCGGGCAGCGGAGAAACGGCAGGGGATTGCCGAAGAGCACCCAGGCGCGTCCCGCCGGATCGGTCCAGCGCACGGCATGGCCTTCGGGGTGGGGCGGAGGTTGGGGCTGTTCCGCCGTTTGGGTCCAGAGCACCTTCAGGCGCTCGAAACTCTGGCGGGCGTCGTTCCAGACACACAAGCCCCACTCGTAGGCCTCGAGCGGAGGGCGAATCTTCATGTAACTGGCCACCAGGCGCTCGGCGCCGGTGGCGTCGGGCAGGCTCACGCAGGCGCTGAGCCAGGTGGGGCCTTCCCCCGGCAGGGGGGCCACCGCCCGCGGCGCCCCTTGCGGGTCGGCGAGGTGCTCAAAGCGCAGCCGCAACGGCGGGGCGAAGCTCGCCAGCGGCCGGAGCGGTGTCCACGCCGCCGTGCTGTGAAAAATCCCCAACGGATGCCGCGCCAGGGTCGTGTCGCCCCAGAGCCAGAACAGGCGACCGCAGTAGGTCGCCACCTGCACGCTGTCGCACCCCAGCACGCCGGACTCGGGCCAGTCCAGTTCCCGGCCCAGCTTCTGGCTTTCGGCGAAGAGACCGGTGCCGGTCAGCCGCCCCAGGCGCCGGGCCACGATGCGGCGTTGAACCTCGACCCGCAACGTGGCGCCCGGCCGGGGCGTCAGCCGCACGCCGCGGTAGCCGAAGCCGTCGGCCGGCACCTCGTAACCGTGTCCGCGCACCTCGAACCAGGTCTCGCGCCCCATCAACTCCGGCAGGTCAAAAGCGATAACACCGGCATTGTCCGTGACGAAACGCACCTGGTGGGTGGTGCGCAACTCGACCAGCGGCACCGGCCAGCCGCTGCCCTGCTCGACCACCTCGATCCGGCACGGTGCGGGTGCTTCGGCCCGGGCGGTGCAGACCCCCACCCAGGCCGCGGCGCACGTCCACATCCAGCGCTTCATGGCAGCGAGCTTGAAACGATCCGTCCCGCCTGCCAAGGCGCCAGCCGGCCGCACGCCTTCAGCCCCCGGCGGAGAGCCGGGGCATCTGCGGGCTTGTAAATCCGGCCCCAGCGGCTAAACCGGCCAGCCATGAAGCACACCTCCTGCTCCGTTACCCAAGCCCCGCGCCTCTCCCGCGGCCGTTTCTCCCTGCCCCTCACCATCGGGTGCGGCCTGCTGCTGGCCCTGGGCCAGCCCGCCCTCCGCGCTCAAACCCCTGGCAACCCCGCCACCCCCGCCACGGGGAAAGCTGAATCGGAAAAGCGCGAGCCGGACGTGGTGTTTGTACCCACCCCCCAGCCGGTGGTGGAGAAGATGCTCGAGATGGCCGAGATCAAGCCCGGGGACATCGTGTACGACCTGGGCTGCGGCGATGGCCGGATTGTCGTCACCGCCGCCAAAAAATACGGTGTCAAGGCCTACGGCTTCGACATTGACCCGAAGCGGATCGAGGAATCGCTGGCCAACGTCAAATCCAACAAGGTCGAACACCTGGTCACCCTCCGCCGCGCCGACATCTTCAAACTCGACCTGCGCGAGGCCACGGTCGTGACGCTGTACCTGCTGCCCGAGTTGAATGTCCGCCTCATGCCCCAACTGGAAAAGCTCAAGCCCGGCTCGCGCATTGTCTCCCACGACTTCGACATGCGCGGGGCCAAACCCGTGGCCGTCCACCGCATGAGCGTCCCCCAGCAGGGCGCCACCGCTGAAGACCTGGGGTACTCCTCCGCGCGCGAGCACACCATCTACAAGTGGATCGTGCCCTGGGAAAAGGCTCCCTGACCGGTGGCGCCGGCGGCCGCCGCCCCGGCGTAGCGCGGGCTTCCAGCCTGCCGTATCGCCGACTTCTCGTCGGCGCGCCGCCGCAGCCGCCGCGGTGATGCGGCGCACCCCCACTCCGCCGGCTCACGCCGGTGGCTACCCACAACCCGCCCCTACCAGCCGGGACCGCGAGGAGGCGCTCCCTTCAGGCGTGGGAGGGTCGGCGTCCCCGCCGATCCTGCCTGCTTCAGCCCAGGCCACACCCCCCTCAAAGCGCCAGAGGACTGGCGCCTGTCTGTCTGCGCTGCACAGGCAGGCACTCCACAAGCTGACCCTCGCTGCAGGGCGTTTCTTCCGTGCGCCCGCGTCCCGGAGTGCGGCCGTCCTCTGCCGCTTTCGGCCCGGAAGGTTCACCGTCAAGATGCCGTGACACCACATGGGCCGGCGGCCGCCGCCCCGGCGTAGCGCAGGCTTCCAGCCTGCCGTATCGCCGACTTCCAGTCGGCTCGCCGCCGTGGCCGCCGCGGTGACGCGGCGCCCCCCACTCCGCCGGCTCACACCGGCGGCTGCCATTTTGAGGGTTGCCATCGCCCCACCCCGCGCCCACATTGCCCCATGCCCGAGCGACCGTTCCCGGACCATTTCCACGTGGCTTTCTCCTTTGCCGGCGAGCAGCGCGAGCTGGTCCGCGCCATCGCCGAGGCGGTCGAAGCCGACCTGGGACCGGGCACGGTCTTCCTGGACGAATGGTTCGAATCCTGGCTGGCGGGGTCCGATGCTGACCTGAAACTGCAAAAGCTCTACGGCCAGGGCTGCGCGCTGGCCGTGGTCTGTGTCTCTGAACGCTACGGCGGCAAGCCGTGGACGCTCGCCGAACACGAAGCCATCCGCGCCCGCCTGATGCAGGCCCGTGCCGCGCCGGACCCGCGCGCGCGGGAGGCGGTGCTGCCCATCCGCGTGGGCGAGGGCGAGGTGCAGGGCATTCCCTTCAACGCCATCGTCCCGGATGTGCGCCTGCGGCCGGTCGCCCAGGCGGCCGAGTTGATTCTGCAACGGCTGTACCTGGTGCGGCCGGACCTTCGGCCAGCGGCCACCGGTCCCGCCGCAGCCGGTCCGGCGTGGCCGCGGGAACCGGTCCCCTTCACACACGGGCTGGCCGACCGCACCCAGCGGGAGTGGCCCTCGGTGCTGCTGCTGCTGACCGCCAACGCGGCCCGGCGCATCCTCATCTTCAAAGGCCCCAGCGGCTACAGCAAATCGGCCCTGCTCCAGGCCGCCGAACGCTACGCCCGGCTGTTGCGGGTCCCCAAGGCATACGTGGACTTCAAGGACTCGGCGCTGCTCACCGAGGCCAACGTGCTGGACAAGCTGGCCGCCGATCTGGGCCACCAGCTCCCCGGCCTGAGCGCCGCGACCAACCGCTGGAAGTTTTCCCAGGCCCTCCGCGCCGCCCGCCAGCCGGTACTCATCCTGCTGGACACCTACGAGCGCGCCGCCGAGACCCGCGAACTGCGCGAATGGCTCGAAACCCAGTTGCTGGCCGAGGCCGAGGAATGCCCGCACCTCCGCTTCCTGGTCGCCGGCCAGAAGGTGCCGGATTGCTCCCAGGCCCGCTGGAAAGACGGCGCCGAGACGGTCGAACTGGACCGCATCCTCGACCTGCGCGCCTGGCGGGAATGGGTCCACGCCATCAACCCCCACGTCGAGGAAAAGCACATCGAAAGCATCGTCCTCGGCACCGAGGGCGTGCCCGCCACCGTCAGCACCATCCTCGGCACCTTCGCCCGCAACCTCCCTTCCCTGCCCTGAGCCATGGTCCACCTCGCCCCCGAGTTCCTTGCCCGCCTCGCCCGGGCCAAGGGCGACCCCCGTGCCCAAGCGGCCCTGGCCGCGGAGTTTGCCCTCTCCACCCACCCCCCCGAAGAACAGGCCCCGCTGCGCGCCGCCCTCGACGCCGCCGCCCTGCTCCACTGGTTCGACCCCGGCCTGCTGAGCCAGATGCTGGTCCTGCCCCAGCCCGAAGCCCGGCGCCTGGGGGACATTCTCAAGAACTTCCCCTTCGTCGAGCGCTACCGCCGCGGCGCCGGTCACCTCCTCAACGTCCACGAAGCCACCCGGCTGGGCTGGCGGCAAAACCTGGCCCAGGACCAGCCCCACCGCTTCCGAGAACTCTCCGCCCGCGCCGCCGCCTGTTTCGCCGACGACCCCGCCACCCCCGCCCGCATCGAATGGATTTACCATCTCCTGGGCGCCGACCCCGTCCGCGGCGCCCACGAGCTGGAAGCCCTCGATCGCGACTGGGCCAGCAGCGCCCGCCCCGAAGACCGCTACGCCCTCGCCCATGCCCTCCGCGAACTGCTCGCCAGCCCTCTCCTCACCGGCCGCGCCCGCGTCCGGGCCCTGCTGGCCGTGGCCTGGACCCGCGTCAGCCGCGGCGAGACCGCCCGCCTGGTCGGAGAGGCGGAATCCCTGCTCGAACAGGCGCGCGCCACCGGCGACCCCAGCGCGGTGGCCGACGCCCAGTGCCTGCGCGGCGACGTGGCGCTGGCGCAGGGCAACCTGGCCGACACCGAAGCGGCCTTCACCGAGTACCTCACTCTGCGCCAGCAACTGGCCGCCCAACATCCCGACCACACCGGTTGGCGTCGGGACCTGTCCGTGGCCTGGAGCCGCATTGGCGACCTGCGGGAAGCCCAGGGCAAACCGGACCTCGCCCGCCAGGCCTACGAACAAACCCTGGACATCCTCCGCTCTTTGACCGAGTCCGACCCCACCAACGCCGGCTGGCAACGCGATCTGGCCGTGACGCACAGCCGCCTGGGCAACCTCCTCCAGGCCCAGGGCCGTCTGACCGAAGCCCGGGCCGCCTACGCCGCGTACCACGACCTCATGCTGCGGCTGGTGACCCGCGACCCCGACAACGCCGACTGGCAACGCGAACGGTCCGTCGCCCTCACCCGCCTGGGCGACCTCCACTTCACCCAGGGCCAACTGGACGAAGCCCGGGACGCCTTCACCGAAGCCCTGGCCATCGCCCGGCGTCTGGTCCAGCAGGACCCCGACAACGCCGGCTGGCAACAAGACCTGGCCGCCGCCCACAGCCTCCTGGGCAATATCTTTGAAGCGCGCGGTCAGCTCGAGGAGGCCCGCACCGCCTTCACCCGGGCCCTGACCCTCACCCGCCGCCTGGCCGAACAGGACCCGCACCACACCACCTGGCAGCAGGACCTGGCCGGCGCGTACAGCCGCCTGGGAGACATCCTGCTGGCCCTGGGCCGCCACGACGAAGCACACACCGCCTTCGAAGCCTTCCTGACCATCTACCATCGCCTGGCCGGGTCAGCCCCGGAGGATGTCCGGTGGTTGCGCGGCCTTTCCCAGGCCCACAGCCGGCTCGGCGACGTGCTCGAAGCCCGGGGCCGGCTGGACGAGGCCCGGAGCCGCTTTGAAGCAGCCCTCACCCTCTGCCGCCGGCTGGCGGACCAGGAGCCGGACAACGCCGGCTGGCAACAGGGCCTGGCCGTGGCCTACAACCGCCTGGGCGGCATCCTCGAAAGCCAGAACCGCCTCGACGAGGCCGAAGCCGCCTTCCGCGCGGCGTTGGACCTTTTCACCCGCCTCTCGGCCCGCCAGCCCGACCACACCGCCTGGCAACGCGAGCTGTCCGTGGCCCTGAGCCGGCTGGGGGACATCCTGCAATCCCAGGGCCGGCTGGACGAAGCGCTGACCCTGTTCCGCGCCCGCCTGCCCCTCTGCCAGCGGTTGGTGGACTCGGCCCCCGAAAACCCGGACTGGCTGCGGGGACTGGCCCTGTCGCACCAGCGGATGGGTGGCGTGCTGGAAATGCAGGGGCATCCCGAAGAAGCCGGGGCCGCCTACCGCGAGGCGCTCGCCGCCTTCACCCGCCTGCTTGCCCTCAACCCGGACCATCTCCCCTGGCAGCAGGACCTCGCCGCCGCCCACGACCGCCTCGGGCGGGTCCTCCAGGCCCGGGGCGACTGGACCGGCGCACAGAACGTCTTTGAAACGCGCCTCACTCTCTGCCACCGCTGGCTCGCAGCCGACCCGGACAACCCGGACCACCTCCGCAACCTCGCCCTGACCTGGCATCGCCTCGGCACCCTCCACGAAGCCCGCGGCGATCTCGACGCCGCGCAGCAGGCGTTTGCTGAAGACCTCGCCCTGAGCCGGCGGTTGGTGGAACTGAACCCGGACCTTGCCGACCGGCAACGCGACCTGGCGCTCACCTGCGTGCGACTGGCACGCCTGGAACTCCGCGCCGGCCAACCCCACCGCGCCCTGCCCCTCTACCAGGAGGCCGACAGGGCCTACGCGGCCCTCGATCTTGAATCTCCCGCCGCTGGCAGCCTGGCTGGCGAAAGGCAGACCGTCCTGGCCGAGCTGGAACTCTGCCGGAAGCTCCTCGAGGCACTGGGCCAACCCAACGCCCCACCGGCCCAGGGTGGAAACGGCCACCTTCCGGTCTGCCCTGACCTTCCCCCCTCCGCGGCTGCGTAACGCAGGCTCACGGGCTGCCGGTAAAGCCGGGACCGCGAGGAGGCGGTCCCTTCAGGCGTGGGAGGGTCGGCGTCCCCGCCGACCCTGCCTGCTTCCGCCCAGGCCACACCCCCTTCAAAGCGCCAGAGCCCTGGACACTCCACAAGCTGGCGCCGCCGGGGTGACGCCCTGCCGCGCGTCAGCGTCCCGGAGTGCGGCAGTCCTCTGCCGCTTTCGGCAGCCGGCGGCAAAACAACCTTTTCTCCCCACCGCCGGCCGGTACACTGCCGGTTCCTTTAGGGCCCTTTGCCGCATTGCCATGGCTGAAGACAAAACCCCGGTCAAACCCCTGGAGGCGCCCCCGTTGGTGCCGCTCAAGCTCAAACCCCGCCTGGCCCACACGCTCCGCCAGGCCCCCCGCTACGCCGTCACGGTGAAGAACCTCGCCGGCCAGGAGGTGGTGGTGGCCGACCCCCGCGCCACCCGGGCGCTGGTGGCGCTGATGAACGTCCACGCCGTCAACGGCGGCGCCGCCTGCCACTGGGGCGGCCCGGCGGCCCTGGCCGAGATCAACGCCGCCCTCCACGCCCAGATGTTTGCGGTGACCGACCGCGAGTGGTACGAGGCCTTCCACTACGTCAACGACGCCGGCCACACGGAGAACGGGGTGTACGCCCTGCGCACCCTTTACGGTTTCGACGGCCTGACCTTCGAGGACCTCAAGGGCTTCCGCAGTCTCCAGAGCAAGCTCACCGGCCACGGCGAGTCGCATCTCAATCCCCAGGGGGTGCTCCTGAGCAACGGCCCGCTCGGCTCGGCCCTGCCCCAGGCCCAGGGCCTGGCGCTGGCGGACAAACTGGTCGGCAACGACCGGGTGACCCTGGTGGTGATGTCCGACGGCGCGGCCATGGAGGGCGAGGCCAAGGAGGCCCTGGCCGCCATCCCGGGCCTGGCCGGCAAGGGCCGCCTCAACCCCTTCGTGCTGGTGATCTCTGACAACGACACCAAGCTCTCCGGCCGCATTTCTCAGGACGCCTACAGCCTGGCGCCCACCTTCCAGGCGTTGTCCACCCTGGGCTGGCATGTCATTCGCGTCCCCAACGGCCACGACCTGCAGGCGGTGTACCAGGCCACGGAAAAGGCCATTGCCGCCGCCCGCGCCACGCCCACCCGTCCGGTCTGCGTGCATTGCAAGACCACCAAGGGCTACGGCGTCAAGACCACCGAGCAAAGCGCCTCCGGCGGCCACGGTTTCCCCCTGAGCAGCGGTGAGAAAATCGTCGAGTTCGTCCGCGAAATCTACGGCAGCGACGACCCGCCCGAGGAACTGGCCCGTTGGGCCGGGGACCTGCGCACCGACTGGGAAGCGCGCGAGGCGGCCCAAAAAGCCCGCGCGGCCGCCGTGGCGGCCGGTGCCCCCGCTCCCCCCAAAAAAGACAAGGTCCAAAGCGGGCTGGCCCGGGGCGCCATCCGCGCGGCGCAGGCCGGCTACCCCGTCTTTTCGGTTTCCTCGGACGTGCAGGGCTCCACCGGCATCAGTGCCTTCCAGAAAAGTTTCCCCGACCGCTGGATCGAGGTGGGGGTGGCCGAGGCCAACATGATCAGCACCGGCGCCGGCCTCTCCAAGCTGGGCTTCATCCCCATCGTGGACACCTTCGCCCAGTTCGGCGTCACCAAGGGCAACCTGCCCCTGACCATGGCCGCACTGTCCCAGGCGCCCGTCATCGCCATCTTCTCTCACTGCGGCCTGCAGGATGCTGCCGACGGCGCCTCGCACCAGGCCACGACCTACTTCGCCGCGGTCAGCGCCATCCCCCACACCGTGGTGGTGGCGCCCTCCTGCGCCGAGGAGGCCGAGGCGCTGATGTTCGAGGCCATCCGGCGACTGGCCGAGGCGCGCAAGTCCGGCGAGGACGGCGAGTCGGTGATCTTTTTCGTGGGTCGGGAGAACTACCCCGTCAGCCTGGTGCCCGGCACCAAATACCCCTGGGGCAGGCCCCAGATTCTGGCCGAGGGCACGGACGTGGTGCTGGTGGGCTGCGGGCCGCTGGTGGGCAAACTCCTGGAAGCCGCCGCGGCGCTGGCAGACCAGAACATCCATGCCACCGTCCTCAACCATCCCTTTGTAAACCGGCCGGACCTCGAAATCTTCACCGCGGCGGTTCGCGATTGCGGCGGCCGGCTGGTGACGCTGGAAGACCACCAGATCACTACCGGCATGGGCACCCAACTCTCGCACGCCCTGTCCCGGGCCGGTGTGGCACACCGCGTCGTGTCGCTGGGCATCAATGGCGAATTCGGCCAGTCGGCCTACCTGGCCGAACACCTCTACGAGAAACACGGCCTGACCGCCCTCAAGGTCATCGAGGCGGCCAAACGACTGCTCAGTTGACCCCGGCACCGCGAGGAGGCGGCGGACCTGTTCTTCCGGCAGCTCACGCCAGCGGCTACCAGGCGGGAACCGAAGTCGCGCAGGCAGAGCAGCCTGCCGGTGCCGGCAGGGACCGCGAGGACAAGGTTTCTCCCCGACGCGGTCCATCCCCGTGAAGTGGTGGGAAGGGTCGGCGCCCCCCCCGACCCTGCCGGCTTCACCGCAAGCCCGGTACACGCCACAAGCCTGCTCCCACGGCGGTGGGGTCTTGCCGCGCGGCAGCGTACGGGAGTGCGGCAATCCTCTGCCGCTTTCCGGGCCGGAGTGGCGATCGCCGGATTGTCCCGAGCGCCGCGTTGGGGAGAACTGCATCGGGCTGCGGCGGGTGACTTGTCCCCAAGCTTGCCCCCTCCGTCCCCCGACTGCTTGACCCCGAGTTGGCCCGCTCTACGATGCCGCACCGGCCGGTTGCCGGCCTGATCTTGAATACCTACCTGCTCATGGCGGCCTGCGTGGGGGTCGGGTTGTCCCCGGTCCGGGCGGGGGATTGGGGGGCGTGGTACGGCCCGGCGTGGACGGAGTTTGAGCTGACCTTCACGGAAGGGCGGCGGGTGGAGGCGGCGGGTCCTTTCTGGGCCCGGGAAACGCGCTGGCCCGAGGACGGCGGGCTGTTTCCGGACGCGGCCGAGCCGGCGGTCAGCCGGCTGGCACGCACATTCACGTTGGCGCCGCTGTTCAATTGGAACCACGAGCCGGCGGTGGAGAATGTGTCCTGGGAGTGCCTTTACCCGGTGATCACCTACGACCGCTACGGGCCGGAGTGGCAGGTGCAGGTGTTTCAGTTGCTGCGGTTCACCGGCGGCGCCACCCAGGACGCCGCGACCACGCGGAGCTTCACACTGGTGCCGTTTTTCTGGTTTCGGCGCTCTGCCGGGGACCCGACCTTGAACTACGGCGCGGTCTGGCCCTTTTACGGCACCCTGCAGAAGCGGCTGTTCCGGGATGAAGTGCGTTTTGTCCTCTGGCCGGCCTACGTGCAGACCCGCCGGCGGGATGTGGTCACGGACAACTATCTGGTCCCGTTCGTGCACATCCGGCGCGGTGAGGGCCTGCACGGCTGGCAGGTGTGGCCGTTTTACGGCACCGAGCACAAGGCGGTCACCACCCGGACCAACGGCTTTGGTGAGGTGGAGACGGTGGCCGGCCATGCCACCCGGTTTGTGCTCTGGCCGTTTTACAGTGCGGCCGACCTGGGGGTGGGCTCGACCAACCCGATCACCCAGCGGACGCTGCTGCCCTTCTACAGCCGCCAAACCTCGCCGGCGAAGGACCGGGCCCTGTATGCCTGGCCGTTCGGGCCGGTTCTGGTCGAGGACCGCGAGCGGGACTATCGGCAGGTGTCGTTTCTGTTTCCGGTCTTCTCGTTTGCCCGCGGGCCGGGCAAGCAGGCCGTGCGCGTCTGGCCCCTGTTCGGGACCACCCGGTACCCGCAGGCGCAGTCGCACTTCGCCGCCTGGCCGCTGTACCACCGAAAGAGCACGCAGAGCGAGACCCACGAACGGCGCACCACCCGCGTGGCGTTTTTCCTGTACACGGACCTCGAGACGCGCGACCGGCGGACGGGCCGGGTGGACCGGCGCTCGGATTTGTGGCCGCTGTTTGCGGCGCGGCGGGACGGGGCGGGCAACGAGCGGTTCCAGATGCTGGCGCTGCTCGAGCCACTGCTGCCGGTCAACGACAGCATTCGCCGCCTGTACTCGCCGCTGTGGACGTTGTGGCGCTCCGAATACCGCCCGGCCACCGGGACGCGGACGCGCGCCCTGCTCTGGAACCTGTACCGCGAGGAGCGCCGGCCGGCGTCAAAAAAGTGCTCGCTGCTCTTCGGCCTGTTCCAGTATGAGTCCACGCCGTCCGGCAAGCGGGGGCGGCTGTTTTTTCTGCCCTGGGGCCGCCGGCCCGGCCCGACCGAAAACGCGGCGTCGGCGTCGCCCCGCTAGGCCGGCCGACCCGTCACCACCATGTTTCACGATCTGGGCGAAGTTCTGTTGCTGCTGGGGCGGACCTTCCGCGCCCTGCCCCACACGGTGCGGCAGGGACGGAAGGTGCTCGAGCAGCTCCACGAGATCGGCAACGCCAGCCTGCTGATGGCCTGTCTGCTGTCGCTGTTCATTGGCGGGGTGCTGGCGCTGCAAACCGGCCCGGTGCTGGCCGAGCGCGGGCTCCACAACTTCATCGGCCAGATCGTGGGGCTGTCCATGTGCCGGGAGCTGGCGCCGGTGATGATGGCGGTGTTGATCGCCGGGCGCATCGGCTCGGCCATGGCGGCGGAGCTGGGCTCGATGCAGGTGTACCAGGAGATTGATGCGCTGCGGACCCTGAGCATCCACCCGGTGCACTACCTGGTCCTGCCGCGGCTGGTGGCGATCAGCGTGGCCCTGCCGACGCTGGTGGTATTTTCGATCCTGGTCGGCTGGGTGGGGGGGGCGCTGGTGTCGGTGACCAACTACCAGATTTCGATCTCCCTGCACGGCTATGTGAAGAGCCTGGGCAACGGCGTGGACGTGATGGACGTGATCAACGGCCTGCTCAAGAGTCTGGGCTTTGCGGTGGCCATCGGGGCCATCGCCTGCCATCAGGGGCTGAGCACCACCGGCGGGCCGCGCGGCATTGGCCGCAGCGTGACCAAGGCGGTGGTGAACTCGATTGTCATGATCCTGCTCCTGGACTACGTGTTCACGCGGTTGCTGATGCACCTGGATTGATGAGTCCGGCCTCTTCCCACGGCGTGCGCCTGGAGGTGCGCGGGCTGGCCAAAAGCTACAACGGCCAGCCGGTGCTGCGCGGGCTGACCTTCACGGTCGAGCGCGGGGAGCTGTTCGTCATCATGGGCCCCAGCGGCAGCGGCAAGACCGTCCTGCTCAAACACCTCATCGGGCTGGAGCCGCCCGACGCCGGCGAGATTCTCCTGGAAGGCGAGCCGGTGGGACCGCCGGAGACCCGGAGCCGGCACCGGGTGGCGATGGTGTTCCAGTCCGGCGGCCTGCTCCACTCGCTGACCGTGGCCGAGAACGTGGGCCTGTACCTGGCCGAGCACCGACTCAAGCCGCCGGCGGAAATCCGGCGCATCGTGGCCGACAAGCTGGCCCTGCTGGGCCTGGCGGGCACCGAAGAGCGCTGGCCGGCCGAGTTGTCCGGCGGCATGAAAAAACGCGTGGCCATTGCCCGGGCCCTGGTCGTCGAGCCGCAACTGATCTTCTACGACGAACCCACCAGCGAGCTGGACCCCCTCATCGCGGTCACCATCGGTCGGGAAATCCTGCGCCTGAACCGCACCCTGGGGGTCACCAGCGTGGTGGTCACCCACGACCGCGACCTGGCCTTCGGCATCGCGCACCGGCTGGCCGTGCTGCACGCCGGCCGGTTTCTGGCCCTGGGCATCCCGGCCGAGGTGCAGGCCCACTCCGACCCCACGGTCCGGCAGTTCCTGCACGCCGATTTTCGCTTCGAGCCCAAACCGCAACCGGGGCCCGTGGCCCCCTCCCCCCCATGAAAAACACCCTCCAGACCCGTCTGGGCATCTTCTTCGCCCTGGCCTTCGTGGCCGCGGTGGTCATCCTGGAGACCATCGGCGGCCTCGAACTGCTCAAGCGCGGCAAGGTCATCGCCGCCCGCTTCCACAACGTCCTCGAACTGAACGTCGGCGACCCCGTCAAGATGGCCGGCAAGCAGATCGGCCGCGTCGAACGCATCGAGTTCACGGACGACCGGGTGCGCGTGGCCATGAAGATCACCGACGCCCGCGCGCCGGTCCGCACCGACAGCCGCGCCACCATCCGCTTCACCGGGATGATGGGGCAGAACTACGTGGCGATCGAGTTCGGCACCGACAAGGGACCGTTGGTCGAGGACGGCGCCGAGCTGGAGACCTCCGAGCAGCCGGACTTCAACCAGCTCATGAGCAAGCTGGAGAGCGTGACCACCGGCATCCAGAAACTGACCACCACCTTCAGCGACTCGAACCTCGGCGATCTCCTGCTGCCGTTCACGGACTTCCTCAACGAAAGCAAGCCCCGCATCCTGACCATCCTCAGCAACGCGGAGTCCATCACCGCGCAGGTGGCCAGCGGTCAGGGCACCGTGGGCCGGTTGATTTACGAGGACACCCTCTATGCCACCGCCCTGTCCACCGTGACGAACCTCGACACCACCGCCGGAGACGTGCAGCGCCTGATTGATGATGCGCGCGCGGTGGTGGCGGACGTCCGCGCCGGCCAGGGCACGGTGGGCCGGATGCTGCGCGAGGACCGGCTCTACACCGAAACCACCGAGGCCGTGGGCAACCTCCGGGAAATCCTGCAGAAGATCAACCGCGGCGAGGGCACCGTGGGCAAGGTCGTCAACGACACCGCCCTCCTGGACAACGCCAAGCTCACCCTGCAAAAGCTCGACAAGGCCACCGAAGGCCTCGAGGACCAGGGGCCCCTGACCGTGCTGGGCATCCTGATCAATCCGCTGTTTTGACCCGCGCGGCCGCCCCGCCCGCGTCCGGTCCCCGCACGCCCAGCGTGGCCACCAGAAAAGCCAGGCGGTCGCCGGCCTCCTCGATGAGCTTGGCGGTGGGCTTGCCCGCGCCGTGGCCGGCCCGGGTCTCGATGCGGATGAGCACCGGCGGTCCGCCGGCGTGGCATTCCTGGAGCCGCGCGGCGAACTTGAAGCTGTGCGCCGGCACCACGCGGTCATCGTGGTCGGCGGTGGTGATGAGCGTGGCCGGGTAGCGCACGCCCGGCCGCAGGTTGTGGTAGGGGGAGTAGGCCCGCAGGGCGCGGAATTCCTCCGGGTTGTCGGGCGAGCCGTAGTCACTGGTCCAGGCCCAGCCGATGGTGAACTTGTGGAAACGGAGCATGTCCAGCACCCCCACGGCGGGCAGCGCGGCGGCAAACAGGTCCGGCCGCTGGGTCAGGCAGGCGCCCACCAGCAGACCGCCGTTGCTGCCGCCGGCGATGGCCAGCCGCCGGCGGGAGGTGTAGCGGTGGGCCATGAGCCACTCCGCCGCGGCGATGAAGTCATCGAAGACGTTTTGCTTGCGCAGCCGCGTGCCGGCCTGATGCCACTCCTCGCCGTACTCGCCGCCGCCGCGCAGGTTGGGCACGGCATAGATGCCCCCCAGATCCATCCACACCAGGTTTGCCACCGAGAAGCTGGGCGTGAGGCTGATGTTGAAGCCGCCGTAGCCGTACAACAGCGTGGGGTTGCGGCCGTCCAGCCGCAGGCCCTTCTTGTGGCTGATGAACATCGGCACCCGCGTCCCGTCCCGGCTGGTGTAAAACACCTGCCGCGTCTCGTACCGGGCGGGGTCGAACGCCACCTGCGGCTGCCGGAACACGGTGCTGACGCCGGTCGTCGCGTCGTAGCGGTAGATGACCGTGGGCGCGGTAAAGCTGGTGAAGGCGTAAAAGGTCTCGCGGTCCTCGCGCCGGCCCCGGAAGCCGCTGACCGAGCCCAGACCCGGCAGGGCCACCTCCCGCACCGGTCGGCCGTCCAGCTCGAAGACCCTGACCTGCGCCCGGGCATCCTTGAGGTAGTTCACGATGAACTGCTGGTTCACCGTGCTCACCCCCAGGATGGTCTCGGCCGCCTGCGGGATGACTTCCCGCCAGTGAGCGCGGTCGGGCTGGCGGAGGTCCAGGGCGATGACCCGGCCGCGCGGGGCGTCCAGGTCGGTGTGGAACCAGAACACCGGCCCGTCGTTGTCCACGAAGTTGTACGAGGCGTCAAAGTCGTTAAGCAGTTCGACCACCGGCGTCTCCGGCCGGGCCAGGTCCTTGTAAAAGACCCGGTTTTTGGGGTCGGTCCCCTGGGTCACGGTGATCACCAGATAGCGGCCGTCCTCGGTGACCTGTCCCTGGAAGCCCCACTCCTTCTGGTCGGGGCGATGGTACACCCGCACGTCCTCGCTTTGCGGCGTGCCCAGGCGGTGGAAGTACAGTTTGTGGAAGTAGTTCGCCCGGGTGAGCCTGTCCGCCTCGGTGGGCTCGTCATAGCGGCTGTAGTAAAAGCCGCTGCCGTCGCGTGCCCACGAGGCGCCCGAGAACTTCACCCAGCGCACCACATCCGGCCGATCGGCGCCCGTGTCCACCTCCCGCACCCGCCACTCCTGCCAGTCGGACCCGGCCACGGCCACGCCGTAGGCCAGCAGGCGGCCGTCCTCGCTGACCGCCAGCCCCGTCAGCGCCACGGTGCCATCGGCGGAGAGGCGGTTGGGGTCCAGCAACACCCGCGGCGGGGCATCGAGCGACTCAGTCACGTACAGCACGCTCTGGTTCTGCAACCCGTCGTTGCGGCTGAAGAAGTAGCGGCCGCCGCGCCGGAACGGCTCACCGTAGCGCTCGTAGTTCCACAGCTCGGTCAGCCGCGCCTTCAAGGCCGGCCGCTCGGGGATGCGCTCCAGCCAGCCGAACGTGACCCGGTTCTGCGCTTCGACCCATGCCTTGGTCGCCGGGGCGTTGTCATCTTCCAGCCAGCGATAAGGGTCCTCCACCGCCACGCCGTGGAGGACTTCCACCACGTTGGTCCTGGCGGTCACGGGGTACGCCGGCCGCGGCAACCGGTACGCGGCAGCGCGCGGGCCGCGGGCGGCACAACTGCTCAGCGTCATCACGCTCAACACCCCCACCCCGACGGCGCTCATGGCGGCGAGGCAGGCCAGGCTACGGGACAGGGACCGTTTCATCTCCGCAAACGGCCGTGAGGATGCGTTCCCCCTCCCCGGGCGGCAAATGCATTCCTCGCCGGCTCCCCTCCGCCGGCGGGTGCCCTGCTCACCCCCCGCCCCACACCATCCGGCAGATCGCCACCGACGCCACGATCCCCGCCAGGTCCGCCAGCAGGCCGGCCGCCACCGCGTGCCGCGTGCGGCGCACGCCCACCGCCCCGAAATACACCGCCACCACGTACAGCGTGGTCTCCGTGCTGCCCAGCACCGTGGCCGCCATCCGGCTCACCAGGCTGTCCGGCCCGTGGGTCTGCACCAGCTCCGAGAACAGCCCAAGGCTTGCCGCCCCGCTCAGCGGCCGCATCAACGCCAGCGGCAGCAGGTCCACCGGAAACCCCACCGCCGCCAGCACCGGCCCCAGCCCCCGCGCCAGCAGGTCCACTCCGCCCGCCGCCCGGAACATCCCCACCGCCACCAGCATCGCCACCAGGTACGGAATGATCCGCACCGCCACGTGAAACCCTTCCCGCGCCCCCTCGACGAATTCCTCATACACCGGCACCCGCCGCAACGCCGCGTACAGCGGGAAGAAGGCCAGGAAAAACGGAATGGCCAGCACCGACAGCGCGTTCATCGCCCGGACAAACCCCGGTTGTGCCGGCTCCTCCCCGCGCCACAACCGCCAAAACAACCAGACGAAGAACAATCCCACCGCCACCAGCCCCAGCCGCGCCGGCACCGACAAGCGCGGGGGTTCAGGCGGGGGGGCTTCCCCGCCCCACGCCGTGGGCGCCGGCGCCGAAAGGGGAAAGTCCGGGCGGGCGGGCGCCGCTGCCGACCGCCTTTCGTCTTGCTCGCCGCCGCCGGCCTCGACCGCCGGCAAGCGAAACCCGCGCCAGTTTTGCAGAGCCTTGACCGCCGCGATGCCCGCCGCGGTGGAGACCAGCGTCGCCGCCAGGGCCGTGCCCGCGATGACGGTCGGCTCGCGGGACCCGGCCGCGGCGAGGATGCTGATGGCCGTGGCGGGCAGCAGTTGGACCGAACTGGTGTTCAGGGCCAGGAAGGTGCACATCGCGTTGGTGGCGGTGCCCGGACGCGGGTTGAGCGTTTCGAGGTCGTTCATGGCGCGCAGCCCCAGCGGCGTGGCGGCGTTGGTCAGGCCGAGCATGTTCGCCGCCAGGTTCATCAGCATCGAGCCCATCGCCGGGTGCCCGGCCGGCACGTCCGGAAACAACCAGCGCAACGCCGGCCGCAGCAGCCCCGCCAGCGTCTGGATCATGCCCGCCCGCTCGGCCAGCCGCATCACCCCCAGCCAGAGGGCGGTCAACCCGATCAACGGCAGCGCCAGCGTCATCACCGCCGTGCGGGCGGCCTCGAACGCCGCCTCCGTGACGTCCTTCAACCGGTCGTTCCAGCCGCCCAGCCCCACCGCCAGCACGATCAGCCCCAGCCACAAATAATTGAGCATGGCGGCTGTTTACACGGCACCCCCGCCCGCGCAAGGCTGGGGTGAAAACCGGCCCGATTTCGGGGTTGGTGGAGTCCCTGCCAACCCGGGGCGTTGCCCCGGGCTGGTTTGCCGCAGGCCAGAGGGCGGCACCACACGGGCCGGTACCACAACACGACTGTGGTCCAGCCGTCCCGGCTGCTCACCCTTCACTTCACCCGCACCCCAGGTCGGCACCGTCCCGGGGAATTTCAGGCCAGAGGCCGGCACCCGGAACTTCGCGTCCGCCGACGCAGGATTGACGCTCCCCCGCGTGCTCCGGATGCTCGCCCGGCCGATGTTCGAAGAGACCGTCACCCTCCTCGCCAACGCCCCCCTCACCGGGGCCTATTACCGGCTGGACCTGTGCGCCCCCCGCATCGCCCCGCACGTCCGGCCGGGGCAGTTTGCCCACCTGCGCATCCTGCCGCTCCGGGACGCGCTGTTGCGCCGGCCGTTCAGCATCTTTCAGACGGAAGGCGACACGTTTTCCATCCTGTACAAGGTGGTGGGCCGCGGCACGGCGGTGCTGGCCGGGATGCGCCCGGGTGAACTCCTCAACGCCCTCGGCCCGCTGGGGCATGGCTTCACCGTGCCGGCCGCGGACGCGGAGACGCCCTGGCTGGTGGCGGGCGGCTACGGCATAGCCGCGCTCTACCTGCTGGCGCGCCAGGCGCCGGTCCCGGGGCGGGTGTTCGTGGGCGGCCGCCGCCGGGGGGACATCCTCTGCGAGCGGGAGTTCCTGGAGCTGGGCTGGACGGTGCACGCCGCGACCGAAGATGGCAGCTACGGCGAGCGCGGCCGGGTCACCGAACCACTGCGGGCCGCCCTGCGGCGCGGCCCGGGACGCGTGAAGCTCTATGCCTGCGGCCCCACGCCGATGCTGCGGGCGGTGGCCGACATTGCCGCGGAGTTCGGACTGCCGGCGGAGGTGTCGCTGGACGAACCGATGTGCTGCGGGGTGGGCGTGTGCCTGACCTGCGTGGTGCCGATCCGGACCGCCACCGGTTGGGAATACCAGCGCACCTGCACCGAAGGGCCGGTCTTCAACGCCCGGGACGTGCTCTGGGAAGTGCCGGCGGACAACGGCACCCCGACCCCCTGACCGCGGAGAGCCGGCGGCGGGGCCGGCGTGGCGGGCCTCCCTCTCCACGGCGCTTCAGCCCCGCCTCGCTCCTGACCCGACCGGCCTCGCAGGCCGGAAAGCCCGTACCCTGCCGAGAAGGCCAGGGCTGGACCACGCCGGGGGCCGGCGGTTTGCACTTGCCGGCCGTCTTTGCCCGGAACTAAGTGGGCCGGCACACACGATGCATCCTTACCGCACCTACGTGGAAGAGTTCGCCCGCCTCGCCGGCTTGGGCGCTGGCCTGCCGCTGGGCGGGCTGGACCCTCTGCCCGCCCCCGCGCTGGCGGCAGACGCCCCCAAGGTCCTGCTGTTCTCCCCCCACCCCGACGATGAATGCATCGTCGGCCTGCTGGCGCTGCGCCTGATGCGCGAGGCCGGCCACCGCGTGGTCAACGTGGCCGTGACCCTGGGCAGCAACCCCGCCCGGCAGGCGGCACGCCTGGCCGAGCTGCGCCAGGCCTGCGCCTTTCTGGGCTTCGGCCTGGTGCAGACCACACCGACCGGCCTGGAGCAGGTGAACCCCGCCAGCCGCGCCCGCGATCCCGTCGCCTGGGCGGAGAAGGTCCGCCGCATCGCCGACATCCTGCGGGCCGAACGGCCCCGCATCCTTTTCTTCCCCCATGACCGGGACTGGAACAGCACCCACGTGGGGGTGCATGCGCTGGTCACCGACGCCCTGCGCCTGGTGGGCCCGGCCTGGGAAGGGTTCACCGTCGAGACCGAATTCTGGGGGCAGTGCGATGATCCCAATGCCGCCGTCGAGGCGCGCGCGGAGGACCTGGCCGACCTGGTGGCAGCCTGCTCGTTCCACGTGGGGGAGGTGCGGCGCAATCCCTACCATCTGCTGTTGCCGGCCTGGATGATGGACAACGTGCGGCGCGGCGGGGAATTGGTCGGCGGTCAGGGCGGCGCGGCGCCCACGTTCCTTTTCGCGACGCTCTACCGGGTCCGGCGCTGGAAGGGCGGGCAGTGGGAACGCTTTTACCCCGGCGGCCGCATGCTGTCGGTCCGGCAACCGGCCGGGGAATTGTTCGCCTGAACCGAACCCGCGCCCGGCCGCGGCGCCGCCGGCCGGCCCTCAAAACTTCCGCCCGGCCGCCAGGCTCAGTGCGTGGCTGAGATAGGTGTAGCGGCCGTCGGCCAGTCCCCCTTCGCTGCCCACCACGGTGCGGGGGGGGCCGATGCCCACCTGGTACACCGCCTCGAGGTCCCACGCCCCCCAGCGCCAGCCCAGCCCTGCCGACACCACGTGCAACGCCACGTCCGGCACGATCGGTTTGTAGCGGGCGTCGGGGATGGTTTCCTCCCCGTACCAGTAGCCCGCACTCAGGGCCAGGCCGGAGGGCCGGGTGTGCGTCAGCCCGACGGCGTACATGAACCCCGACCGCCAGTCGAACGCGACAGGGACCGCGCCGTCCGGCAAGCGCAGCGTGGCGGTGTCCACCACGTCCCAGTCCGTCCAGTTCACATTGACCTCGATATTCCAGGCGGGCGTCGGCCGGAAGGACCAGCCCCCCATCACGTGCTGCGGCAGGTCCACCTCCCAGGTGGCATCCTGGCGGAACCGCGCGCCCCCCAGGGCAAAGTCCGCCTCCCCGTCAAAGGTCATCCCGCCCGGACCGCGCCAGGCCACGCCGAAGGAGTGTTGCGGCCAGGGCCGCCACATCACCCCGGCGGTGGCGCTGAGGTTGAAATCCGTGCCGGAGAAGCTGAGCTGGTCGGCGGGGCCGGGTCCGAGGCCCTGGCGGAGGGTGACCTTGCCCCAGTCCCCGCTCACGCCCGCGGCCAGGGCCAGGGTGGAGGTGGGCCGCCAACTCACCACCGGGTTCAGCGCCAGGTACAACAGCTCGGCCTTGGAACCCAGCGCACGAAACGGCACCTCATCCGGCCAGAGCACCCCCAGGCCATACGGCGTGTACAGACCCAGCCCCCACGCCCAGGGGCGCTGCTCGGAGGCGGAGGCGACATAAAGTTGCGCCACCCCCTGCAGGCGGTCACGCGTGCGCACCCGCCCGCCCCCCGGCGCCTCATGCTCGACCTCCAACCAGATGGGGTAGGCACTCGCGCGCCACGAGGTGCCCTCCAGAAAACTCAGGCCGGCCGGGTTGTAGTACACCGCCGAGGGATTGTCCGCCGTGGCGGTGAAGGCGTTGCCGCGCGCCACCGCCCGGGCGTCCTGGTTCGGCACCCGGAACGCCACCGCCCGTGCGTCGCCGCACCCCAGCCCGGCCGCCAGCACCACCAGCACCCCGCGCCAGGGCCACGCCCGGCACCGCGGCTGGGGCTCGCGGGGGGACGGCGATGCGGGGGGGAAGTTCAAGCCTTCAGGGTTTGCGGGCGGAGACGATGCCATAACACCAGAGCCCGGCGGTCAGCGCCAGGTATTGACCATGCGCGGCACGGAGGTTCAGCGCCCGCGTGCGCAGGCTGCGGCCGCCGCGGGCCAACAGCGCCGCCAGCCCCAGCAACGGGCGGGACCAGCGATAGAGCCGGCGCGAGGAGGGCAGCACGTGCGCGGACACATCGGACACGCGCGCATCCACAAAGCCCGCCTCCTCCAACCCCCGGACAAACCCCTCCACCGTGGCCAGTGCCTCGACGCACCAGCCCCGGAGCCAGCCCTGCATCAGTGCCTGTTCCCGCGGGTTCCGGGCGGGGCGCGCGACAAAACCGTCCGCCACCACCAGCCGCCCCCCCGGCACCAGCAGCCGGTGCATCTCCCGCGCCCACCCCCCCTTGTCCGCCGCATGACAGGCGCTCTCCAGCGCCCAGACCACCTGGAAATTCCCCGCCGGATAACCGGTCGCGCAAAAGTCCCGCCACTCGAACCGGGTCCGGTCCGCCACGCCCGCCCGCCGGGCCAGCCGCTGCGCCGTGCGCACCTGCCGCGCACTGAGGGTGATGCCGGTCACGTGGCAGCCATGCTCCCGGGCCAGGTAAATCGCGCTGCCGCCGATGCCGCAGCCCGCGTCCAGCACCTGCTCCCCGCGGCCCACCCCCACCCGCTCCGCCAGCACCGCATTCTCCCGTTCCAACGCCTCGGGGAACGTGCGCACCTGCTCGTCCCAGTACCCGAAATGCATGGCCACGTTCCGGCCCAGGTTCCACATGAAGCGGTAGTCCAGCTCCAGCGTGTCGTAGTAGTACACGATGTCCTCGGTGCTGATGCCCATGATCGCCTCCGGCCCGCGGCGCCGCTCACGGCGCGGAGGCCGGCGCGGGGGGACAGCCCCAGCGCGCGGCCAGGTGATCCGGGATGCGGAACGGCGGCCGGGCCCCGCCACGGGGGGCGTCCTGCAGGGCCTTCACCAGCCGACGGAACAGGAACTCCGCCACGAGCCGGCCGCGGGGCAGAAGCTCGTAGGCCGCATCGCCCAGGGCATCCAGCTCCCGCAGCCCCCAGGCCGAGGCCCCCAGCAGGACCTCCTCCCAGAAGCCCAGTTTTACCCCCAGGATGTGCATGAGGTCCGGCCCGATCAGTTCGCGCATGAGCAACCGCGGCAGGTGCGACAGCGGCGGCGGCAGGTCCTCGAGCGGTTTCTCCAGGAAGCGCAGCAGCGCGGCGGTCAGCGCCGTCCCTTCGGCGTAGGGCTCCCGGGCGCGGAACCGGTGCCAGATGTGGTGGAAGAGCCGCTCGGCCGCGGCGTAGGTCTCCGGCCGCGGCAGGAGCAGGGCCTCCTGCACGCCCATCAGTGCGCCGACCACGTTCCAGGCGTGCAGGTAGGCATGTTCCGCCTCCGGCGGCACGTTCATCCCCAGCCGTCGGACGCTGCGCAGGGCGACCAAGGAGAAACACAAAATGGTCGCCGACATGACCACCTGGTGGATCGGCTGGCCGTGCGTGGCGGCGTCCCACGGCGCCTCGGCCAGGAGCCGCGCGAAGTCCCGCCGGCCGCCCGCCTCGAGGGGGCCCGCCGGCGGCTGCAACAGCAGATGCCGGATGGCCGCGTGCATGAGCCGCACGCGGGCGATGTCTCCCAGCCCCCGCCCGCCGGGCTCCAGCCCGCCCAGGGACATCACGTCAATCAGGAACAGGGCCGTTTCCGCCAGCCGCCGCTGCGCGTGCTCGCTCAGTTGCTGGGTGAACCCCAGCACCCGCGCGGCCTCGGGCGCGGCATAGCCCACCGGCAGACTGGCACAGCCGAGCACCGAAAAGGCCAGCATCCCATGCTCGGCAAACAGCGCCCCGGCCCGCCCGATGACCGCGCGGTCGGCCCACGCCGGCAGCGTCTGGCACTGCGCCAGGTACGCCCGCAGCACCGCCAGCACCTCCTGGTCACCGGCCTCGGGCACGAGCTGCTCCCCCTCCGGCCCGTGCTCGATGAGGTGGGCGAGCAGCACGTTGACCCGCCCCATCCCCTGCCCGCTGGCAAACAGCCGTGTCACCGTCTCGTCCGCCGGCGGGTCCGCCACGAACCGCATCGCCTCCAACTGCTCCATCAGGGCGGGGTCCGGCGTGAACCGCCGCGGCGCGGGCGGCCGGTCCAGCCCCGTGGCGCTGAGCAACCGCCCGCCCAGGGTGCGCGCCAGGGCGGTGAACCAGTGAAGCGGGGAGGGGCGAGGGCGGGGGGAGGACATGATTCAGGCGGCGGCCGGGACTCCGGCCAGCCATTGCGAGGCGCAGACAAACTCCGGCTCGGTACAATCGGCCGGCAAACCGGTGCAGGCCCGTTCCAACACCGCCCGGGCCTCCGCCGCCCGGCCGCGGGGCTCCAGCCAGCGCGCCCGGCTCACCGCGGCGCGCAATTCCCACATCCGTGCGCCGGTCGCCCGGGCCAGCTCGAGGGCCTCGCACAGGTCGGTCTCGACCCGCCGGTCCTCGTCCGGGTTGGTCCCGGGCGGGGCGTCGGCCAGCTCGGCGCGCAGGCGCAGCAGTTCGGGCCGGTACCACCGCTCGCCGCAGACCTGCGTCAGGGCAAACGCTTCCTCGAGGGTTTGCCGCGCGCCGGGCCGGTCGCCCAGCAGGCGCTGTACTTCCGCCAGCACGCTGTGCTGGTAGGCCTGCGAGACCAGCGCCCCGGTGGCCCGCCAGTCCGCCAGTGCCTGCCGGATGTCCTCGACCGCCCCGGCTCCCTGGCCGGAGGCGGTACGGGCCCAGGCGTTCACATAGCGTGCCACCCCCAGCCAGAGGGGAAACCCCTGCTCGGCGCAGTAGCGCAGGGCCGCCGCGCTGGTCTCGAGCGCTTCCGCCACCCGCCGGCCGAGGAACCACAGGGTGTTTTCCCACGCCAGGGCGTAGCCCAGGCTGTGGGCGTGGCCGCGGTCGCGCGCCAGCCGGCGCAGCACCGTCACCTGGGCCAGGGCCTCGGCGGTTTCCCCCAGCATCCACAAGACCCACACGCGGTGGGCCTGGGCAATCACGCCGGGGTCCTGGCCGTACAGGAGCGCGTGGGCGCGATGCCGCTCCAGGTGATAGAGCGCCACCGCCCGTTCGAGGTGCTGCCGGGCCTCGGGG
Organism: Verrucomicrobiales bacterium; assembly: GCA_037439785.1. Taxonomy (GTDB): domain Bacteria; phylum Verrucomicrobiota; class Verrucomicrobiia; order Limisphaerales; family J093; genus DSVZ01. Next base: position 130,291 of record JBBIVJ010000003.1, read on the forward strand.
AGGCGGGCCTCGGCCCAGAAGAGGTTGATGCCGGTGGAGACCTCGGCTTCCAGCACCAGGTCTTCCGAGGGGGTGTCGCGCGCCAGGGACATCATCTGCCCGGCCTGGGCGGTGGCTTCGGCAAACTCGCACCGCACGATGCTGTAGGACCACAGGCCGCTGATGACCGGGCTCAACTGCGGGTTGGCGCCCAGCCGCTGGCACAACACCCGCGCCCGTTGGAAGTGCCGGCCCACGTCGGGCGCGGCGTAGCCCTGCAACGCCATGAGCAGGTTCCCCAGCGCCACCCGGTACTGCAGCTCCAGGGGCTCCAGCCCGGCGGATTCCGCCAGCCCGGTTAGCAGCGCCAGACCGCGCTCGAGATGGCTCACCGCCTCGGTGTTGGCCGACCGCGCCAGGGCCGCCTCCCCCGCGCGATACCATCAGGTCAGGGCGGAGCGGACTGCGCCCCCCACCGTGAAGTGCTGCGCCACCACCTCGGGTTGGGCGGCGCTGACCTCGGGAAACTCGCGCTCGAGCACTTCGCCAGTGCGCCGGTGATAATCCCGCCGCGTGGCCTGGAGCAGGGAGTGGTAGGCCGCTTCCTGGACCAGGGCATGCTTGAACACATACGTCGCCGGCACGCCCGTCCCCCGGCGGGCGATCAACCCCGCCGTCGTCAACCGCCCCAGGCCGGCCGCCACGTCGTTCAACCCCGCCCCCGCGGCGGCCTCGAGGATGTCCTGCCGGAACTCGCGGCCCAGCACCGCCCCCCATTGGGCCAGGGGCTTGGCGCTGCCCAGCCGGTCCAGGCGCGCCATGAGCGAGTCCTGCAACGTGGCGGGGATGGCCTCGCCCCACGCGGTCGCCGGGCGCCCTCCGCTCCCGCCGCCGGTCTCGCCCGCTCCGGTCTCGACAAGCATTTGGGTCAGTTCCTCAACAAACAACGGCACCCCGTCCGTGCGCCGGGCGATTTCCCGCGCCGTCGCTGCCGACAGGGCCCGCTCCCCGGCCACAGCCCCCACCAGGCGCACGACGTCTTTCTCCTCCAGCCGGCTCACCGTCCACACCCGCCCCCCATCCCCCAGCGGCCAGGGGGGCTGGAATTCCGGTCGGCCGGTCAGCAAGAGGAGCAACCGGTGGGTCCCGTGCGCCTGGATGATGCCCCCCAGCACCTCCAGGGTGGAGGGATCGGCCCAGTGCAGGTCCTCGACGATCAGGAGCGTCGGCTCCCGCTCCGCCACCTGGAGCAGCCAGGTAGTCAGCGCCTCGAGCGTCTTTTGCCGCCGACGCGGCAGGGGCAGATCGCGGCTGGGATGGTGCACCGGCACCGGAAGTTCAAACAACGGTGCCAGCAGCGGGACCACTTCCTCCCCGGCCAGACCGTCCTGCACCAGCCGCGCCTCCAGCCGCCCCCACCGCACTGCCGGAGGGTCCGGCCGGGTCAGGTCCAGCTTGCGGCTGATGAGATCGGTGATCGGCGCAAAGGCGCTGTTTTGGCGGTACGGCGAACACTGGCAGTCCAGCACCCGCGCCGCGGGAGGCTGGATTTCGCGCGCCAGGGTGTCCACCAGCCGGGACTTGCCAATGCCCGGTTCCCCGGAAAGCAGCACCCAGCGGGGACGTCCGGCCAGCACCTCCCGCCAGGTGTCCCGCAACCACGCCAGTTCGGTCTGCCGGCCGACCAGGGGAGAAAGCCCCGCCGCGGCGGTGGCTTCCCAGCGGGAGGCCATGCCAGATTCCCCCTGCAGGCGATACAGCCGCAGCGGACGAGCCAGCCCTTTGAGCGTGTGCTGGCCGAGGTCCTCGCATAGCATCACCGGCGTCACCAACCGGCAGGTGGCGGCGGTGAGCAGCGCGCTGTTGCGCGGTGCCAGGGCTTGAATCCGCGCGGCAATGTTCGGGGTTTCGCCCGTGGCCAGCGGCGTTTGCAGGCGGTCTCCCACCAGATGCTCGACCACCACCGTCCCCGTGTGCAGCCCCAGCCGCACGCCCACCTCCAGCCCCAGCTCCTCCTGGAAGGTCCGGTTCAAGGCGGCCACGCGCTCCAGGATGTTCAGCGCCGTCCGCGCCGCCCGGCACGCGCTGTCTTCACGGGCCTCGGGGTAGCCGAAGAAGATCAGCACCCCGTCGCCCAGGTACTGGGCCAGGTACCCGCCAAAGCGTTCGGCCGCCTCCGCGCACGCGGTCTGGTAGGCCCGGATCAGCCGTCGCAACACTTCCGGGTCCAGGCTCTCGGACAGGGCGGTGGACTCCATCAAATCCGCAAACAGCACCGTCAACTGCCGCCGCTCCGCCCCGCCCCCCGCCGCGTCAGCCGCGGCCACCGGCCGCTCCCCTGGCGGGGTGGCCTTCGCCGGCACGGGCTCCGGCGCCGGCGGGCTCAACGGCTGACCACACCCCCCGCAAAAACGCGCTCGCAAGGGATTCGCAAAGCCACAGGCCGCGCAGGACCGCGACAAATTCGCGCCGCAAGCCACGCAGAATCCTGCATGGGCGGGGACTTCTGCCTTGCATTGGGGACAACGCGGCATGGAAAACAGCCCGCTCCGGACGCCCGATTCTCAGCCCGACCCTGTCCATCCCTAACCGCCCGGGCAAGGGATGGCAACAGGATTCTTAACGACTCCATCAGCATTGTATGTCTTTGGGACGCCCCTCGGCCGGTCACCGGATTGCGGGGTGGCCCCGGGCCGGCTGCCAGGGCTGGAAGCCGCCGCGGTCAGATGGCGGCCCACCGTTCCGCCGCCTCACGCTGCCGGCTCCACCTTCTGCGGTCAGGGCAGGGCTGGCGTGACGAGCAGGTAGAAACGCTGCGTGCCGACTGGAGGGTCGGTGGGATCGGTCAGCTCGACCCGGTGGGGCACGGGTTCCGCGGCGAGGTCGGTCCACTTCACCCACTGCCCCTCGGTCAGGCTGTCCCGACGCAGCACGGTGTAGGTACGGTCGGCGGCGGCCCCGAACCGCAGTTGCACCCCGCCGCCGGGGAGGAGGTGGACACTCAACGCCAGCGTGCTGGCGGGGTCATCGGGGCGGGTGCCGGCCAGGTATTCGGCGCGGTTGCTCAAGCCGTCACCGTCCGGGTCTGCGTCGGCATCGGCGGGGTTGTGCGCCTCCAGGCCGTAGAGTTGTTCCCACGCATCGGGCAGGCCGTCGCCGTCGTTGTCGCCCGGCGGGAGGGGGCCGTTGCTGACGCCGGGCGTGCCACCATTGGGGAAGCGGGCCAGGCTCGGGCCGCCATCGGGCAGACGACCTTCGGAAGCGTCCGGGTCCTGGGGACCAAAGGTGACGGTGTCCAGCGGTTCGCCGGCGGCGTCGAACAACCCCAGGGCTTCGCCGTCGGCGTCCAGACGGAAGTTGACGTGGTCGGCGCCGGCGCCGGCGTTGCCGTCGGCGTAGAAAACCACGAAGGCGCGCGGGCCGATGAACGACAGCGGCGGCAGCGCGTGTCGGGTGCGGTCGTTGAGGTTGTCGGTCAGGTGCAGGCCGCCCAGGGCGACCGGGGCCGGCTCGGGGTTGAACAATTCGAACCAGTCATCGCCGCTGGCGGGCCGGGCCATCCATTCATTGAGGCGGAGGCGGTGGGGATCATCGAGGAGAACCGGCACGTTGGGAGCGCCGGGGCTGGGGCGGATCAACTGCCAGGGGCCGGAGCCATCGGGCACGCGGCCCAAGGGCAGGTCCGGTGCCTGCAAGCCGAAGTGCAGCGCATCCAGCAGGCCGCCGCCGCGGTCGGGGCGGTCGTACAGAAAGACCGCGCCGCCGGTGCCGGGCAGGTCGAAGCCGGTGTTGGTGGCGGAGGCGGGCAGGCGGGTTTCGCATTCCAGGACGAGGTAACCGTGCGGCGGCACGAGGGTGCCGGCGGGAAAGACGTAGCGGCGCGGAGTGGCGGCGTCCGGGGTAAGGCTGCAATCGCTCAAATCGGCCGGGGTGTCGCCGGGGTTGTAGAGTTCCAGCCAGTCGGGGGTGAGGCCGGCGGCGTTGGTGAAGGAGGCGTTGCGGGCCAGGACTTCGTTCAGGTGCACGGCGGCGGCCTCGACGGTGTTGGTCACGGTCAGGACCGCGTCCAGGCGGAGGGCGAAGGCCAGGTCGGAGCTGCCCGAGCCGGACTGGTGCACTTCGACGGCCAGGAGGTTTTCGCCCTCGCGAAGCGGGCCGGCCGCGAAGTCAAAGGGTCCTTCCAGCCGCGCGTTGTCCACGGCGCTGTCGGCGCGCGTGTCATGGGCGGGGGTGGAGGCGGAGAGGTTCAGGCGGTACACGGGCTGGCCGTTGAGCCAGACCAGGGCGCCGTCGTCAATGAAGGTCTGCAGCCGCAGGGTCATACCGGCGGGGTTGGTGGGGCAGAGGAACCGGGTGCGGAAGTAGTAGGTGATCTGGCCGAGGGTGAGCGGGGTGTTGAAGGGCAGGGCCAGCGTGCCGGTGTCGCGGCCCAGCGGCGCGGCGCCGGTGGGCCAGGCCGTGTCCACAAAGCCCTCACCGGCCCAGCCGGGACCCGGGGCGCCGCTCGGCCAGTAGCTCCAGGTGTTGGTCAGACTCACCAGCGGGAAGAGCAGGGTGGTGACCGTGGTTTGCGGGCCGCCGGGGTTTGCCCCGCCGGGAGTGGGCTGGTCGAAGGCGGCGATGGCGTCGCTGCCATCGGGCCGGCGGCCCTCGGAGCGGTCTGGTTCCTGCGGGCCGTAGAGGAGGCAATCGAGCACCTGGTCCGGAAGGGCGGCGCCGGGGGGCAGGCCGGCCGGGTCGGTTGCGGGGCGAAACAGGCTCAGCGCACCGCCCGCGGCCGCCAGCCGGAAGCCCAGGTGGTCGGCGCCCTTTTCCACCGCGCCATCCGCGAGAAAGACCGCGTGGCCGTGGCCGGCGATGAAGCTCAGCGGGGGCAGCACGCTGGCGGGCACGCCCAGGGCGTGCACCCCGGGGAGGTCGGTCGGGCAGAGGGGCAGGTCGCTGAGCGCCAGCCCGCCCAGGGCAACAGGCCGCGGGTCGCGGTTGTACAACTCGACGTAGTCATCGCGGAACACGCTGCCGGAAGCCGTCAGCCATTCGTTGAGGCGCAGCGCGGCGGGGTTGCCCAGCGGCACGGCGAGGTTGGGGGCGCCGAAGCTCGGCCGGCTCAGGCCCCAGCTCCCGTCGGCCAGCCGACCGAGCGAGAGGTCGGGCACCTGCAGGCCGAAGCGCACCGCGTCCAGCAACACCCCGCCACGCGCGGGGGCGTCGGTCAGGTACAGCGCATCGCCGGTTTGCTTGAGGGCAAAGCCCAGATGGAGGCCGGAGGTGTTGGTACGTTCGTCCGCGGCGAGCACCAGATAACCGCCGGCCGGTATCACCGTGCCCGGCGGGAAAACGAAGGCATACGGCACGGCCGGGTCGGTACTCAGGCCGCAGCCGCCCAGGTCCACGGGGTCGGGGCCGGGGTTGACAAGTTCCACCAGGTCCGGCGTGGCGCCGTCGAGGACCCACGCGGTGTTCCGGGCCAGCAGCTCGTTCAGGCGCACGGTCGGTTGGGGCGGCACAAAGTCCGGGTCCACCACCCAGCTTGCCACCGTCGGTGCGGCGTCTTCCCCGTACAGGGGGTCGTCCTGGTAGAAGCCGCTGTCGCGGCGGCCGCTGACTTCGAGTCGGTGGGGGCCGGGGGCGAGGCCCTCCAGGCGCAGCGGTTCGGCGATGGGTTGCTCGGGACTCCACGGGCCGTCGTCCAGGCGCCAGCGGTAATGGGTGTAGCCCGCGCCGGCGGGCCAACCGGCCGTGGGAATGCCCGCCCCGGTGTGGTTGGGGCCGACGCTCAGGATCAGGTTCGAGCCGGCCGTGATTCCTCCCGCCGGCAGGCCGCCGAGGCTGACGCCGGCGATGCGGTGGGCGCCGAGGTTCATCCCCAGCGTCCCGGCGCCGCGGGCAGGCGAGGCGGGCAGAGGCGTCAGCCAATCCCACATGACCTGGGCGTCGGCCCAGGAGGTGAACTCGGTTTCCTCCAGCCGCGGCACGTACCGCAGGAGGGGGTCGGCCAGAAGATTGCCGCCGCCGGGGCCGTCCCAGGGCAGGGACAGGAGGTTGTTGGTGAAGGTCACGGTGGCGGCGGGATCGGGGTTGCGGACCAGCTTTTCGGCGTCGAAGACGAGGTTGCCCTCGAGGTAGAAGCCGGCGCCGGAGCTGGTGCCCTCGTCGGCCAGGTTGATCACGCCGCCGTCGGTGTCCAGGCCCCCCTGGCGGGTTTGGCGGACGATGGTGTTGTGCAAGAGCCCGTAGAAATTGCCCTGCTTGGCGGTGGTGGCCTGGTCGCAATCGAAGAACAGGTTGTTGACGATTGTGACTTCGGAAGTGCGCCCGCTGTTGCTGCCGCTGCTGACGCCGCTGGAGGAATCCGGCGAGCCGTTGCGGTGGGCGTGGAGGAAGAGGTTGCCCTCGACCCAGGCGTCGGTGCCGTCCAGGTCCACGTGGTCGTCGCTGGCGCCCAGGAAGACGTTGTGGAGGAACTGCACGACAGGCTGGTCCGGACGGTTGCCGCCGGTGAAGTCCACCACGTCGTTGTAGCCCTGGGTGCGGCCGAAAAAGTTGCGCCGGAAAATCCCGTACCCGTCGGCCCGGACGCCGCCGGTACCGTGGGCCGGCTCGAAGGCGGCGGTGGCGGAGGGGAACGTGCAGTGCTGGACCACGAACGACGCCGCGTCCAGCGAGAGGTACTGGCGGTCGGTGGTGCCGAAGGTCACGTGGTCCAGGAACACCGTCCCCCCCACCGCGTGCACGGCGGTGTCGCCGTTGCCCTCGAGGTGGACGTACACCAGCCGGCTCTCCGGCGAGCCGACCGAGCCGTTGATCACGATCCCGCCCCAGGCCGCGGTGCTCCCCGGAGGCCGTGTGAAGAAAATCGGCGCCGCGGCCGTGCCTTCGGCCAGGAGCCGGCCGCCGTCGGCCACGACCAGATTCGCGCCGGCGTCCAGCGAAACCGAAACGCCCGGTTCAAGGGTGAGGGTGACTCCGGCCGGGATGGTGAGCGTGTCGGTGATCCGGTACGGGCCGGCCGCGGCCGACCAGGTGGCATTCGCCGACAAGGTGCCGGTGAAGGTCTGTTCCGTGTCGTCCGCGTACCAGATGTCCACGGTGGTGGTGGCGAGCGGCGCGGCTTGCGCATCGCGCGCCTCAATCACCACGCGGTTGAAGCCGGGTCGCAAGGGCACCGCCTCCGCCCGCCAGCCACCGGTCCAGGCCGTCCAGTTGGCCGGGCTGCCGCCAACGTGGACGGTGCGGGTCTCGAGGGCGTTGGCGGTGCCCTCTAGCGTGACCGTGGCGGCGGCGGTGAAGTACAGGCCGTTGGTGGCGGACAGGCCAAGGTTGGTCACCACCAGGCGCTGCGGGATTTGGGACGGGACAAACTCGCGCCGCTGGGCGGCGAAGTCCTTGATCGCGGTGCGCAACGTGTCCGGGGCCAGGCCCTCCAGGGTGCGATCCACCAGCCGCGGGAAGACGTCGGGGGCGAAGAGCGTGTCGGCCAGGTGCTTCAGGGTTCGGAAATAGACCGGGGCGAACTCGGGGTGGGTCATGAAGCGGCGCAGGACCGGGTTGGCGTTCATGCGCCAGAGGCTGTCGGTGACGCGCCCGGCGGTGTCGCCCTGGCCCAGCAAGGTGTCCAGGTCGTAGGGCAGGAGTTGGGCGCGGGGGTCGGCCACGCCGAAGTACAGGAAGTAATCGTCGCCCTCGCCGTCGCCGTTGTTGCCGTTGGCCAGGTTGGTCTCCTTGTTGTCCGCCAGCGTCTCGAGGGCGAAGTAGAGCATCCATTCCTCGACGTTGACCGCCTCGCGCACGGCGGCGGCGTAGGTGGCGTCCGGCTCGCGGTCCAGCACGCGGGTCAGGCCGATGAGGTCGCGCCAATCGTCTTCGCTGACGTTGGTGCGCTTGAAGTAATTTTCGCGGTACGGCGCCGGGTCCTCGCCCTCGAAGTGGAGGTCGGCGCCGGGGGCGCGCAGGCGGATGCCGCGATAAAGGTTGCCGGAGCTGTCCAGCGGGAAGACGTGGGCGGCGAATTCGCTGTTGAGGACCTCGTTGGCCACGTAGAAGCCGTAGGTGGGCGGGCCGGTGCCGGCCAGGTCGGTGTGGTTGACCCGCACCCGCACCGGCCGGGCGGACTGGATGGGCAGGCCGGCGGCGCGGTACAGCGCACTGCCCAGGAGCTGGAGGGGCGTGTACTGGCTGTTGAGGTTCAGGGCCGAGACCTCCTGCCAGAGGTCGTCGTTGCGGAAGTTGACGCGGAAACTTTGCGGGCGCTTGCCGCGGCTGCCGTTGCCGCGGTTGCGGACGCCCACGTTGTAGCGGAGCGCCACCTCCCCGCCGTCGCAACTGAGGAAGGTGGCGTTGAACCGGGCGTGGCTGCGGCTGTTGCTGGCATTGATTTGTTGCAGCTCGGCCAGGTCCGTCGCGCGCAGGATCAACCGGCACTCGGGCAGCGGGCCGGGGGCGGGCGGCGTGTCGTCCACCTGGTACAGGAGGTTCGCCACCTGGGCCGGGTTGCCGTCCTCGCTGACCGGCTCCGGGAAGGTACGCGTGTGGCCGGTGGCGTCGGCCGCCACGAGGTAAAACTCGATCACCGTGCCGTCGGGCGCGGGCGGCACCACCGCCCCAAACACCCCGTCGCCGGCGGCGCCGTCGCCCTGCTGCCCGTCGTCGCGCATGGCCAGGGCCGTGAAAGCCGGGTCACCGTCCCGGCGGTAGTAGAGGGTGGCGGTCAGGCCGACGGCGGTTTCATCAAGCAGGCGGGCGGTGACGGCGACCGCGTCGGTCGAGCGGGGCAGCCGGGGGAAATGCGAGGGCCGGAGGATGAGGGGGGCGGTGTCAGCCTGCGCCACCGAATTGGGCGCGCCCGGGGTACCGTGGGGCACCCGGCTGGGCCGCCAGTTTTGGCCGTGGGCGCCGGGCAGGGCAAGGTTGACCAATTCGAGCGAGCGCCCGCCGCCATCGGCCGGCGAATTCCACCGCAGCCCGCGGTGCCCGTAATCCTCCGGCGCCCGCTCGCGCACCGCCCAGTCGCCCTCGTCGGCGTAGCGCACCGCGTCCACGCGCCGCCCGGCGGCGTCCACCAGTTCGAGCAACTGGCCGCTGTTGCTGAGGATGCCGTCCCAGGGACCGACCACCTGGGTGACACCAGGATGGAGTTGGGCGAAGACCGCGAGGTCGGCGGCCACGGCCAGGTAACCACCCGGCGGGACGGTGACCGCGGGGAAGGTGAACCGCACCCCGGTGGTGAAGCTCCAGCCGGCCAGGTTTACCGGGTCGGGGTCGGGGTTGTGGAGCTCGACGAACTCCTCCCGCACGTCCTCGCTGGCGGGATGGTATATCAGCTCCGTGATGCGGACGCCGGCCACCCCACGTCCCGACAGGGCAAGCGCCAGGGCCAGGCCGCACAGACCGCGAGCTGCGCAGTTCGACCACGCCCCGGACAAAACCACAGCGCCTCCCAGAAGAGAAGACACGACCCTTGAATAGCACATCACCTTGGCGAGCAAGCAAGCGCGTTGCCAACCACGCGCGGCGGCGGACAGCCTCTCCGCCGGCTCACGCCCGCCCCACATGTTTTCCGGCCGACGTGATCGGCCCGTTCCGGGGCCGCCTTCAGGGGTTGGGCAGCCCGGGCGATGGGGGCAGCACGGTCCAGAGGTCGGGATTGGCCGCCGCCCGTCCCAGCGCCTGGTCCTCGACCTGCGGACCGAAGACCACGCTGTCGCGCACCTCGTTGAACCGGGCGTCGATGTCGAGCAGGTAGATGGCCTCGCCGGAGGCGGAGAGGCGGAAAGCGGCGTGCAGGCCCACCGATGCCTCGACGTCCTCGTCGGCCCAGACCAGCAGGTAACCGGCCGGCGGGAGGATGGTGCCCGGCGGGAAGGCCCACTTGCGCGGGTTGTTGGGGTTGTCGGTGAGGTACCAGCCGCCGAGGTCCACCGGGGCGTCGGTCAGGTTGCGCAGCTCGATCCAGTCATCGTAGTCGCCCTGCGGGTCGGCAAGGGTACGGGCGTTGGCGGCCATGAATTCGTTGATCACCACCGGGGTGTCCGGCGCCGTGGCCAGGCCGACCCGGTAGCTGCAGGTGACCTCCTCGGCCCGTGGCGGGGCGAAGGCCGCCGCACGCGCGGTGTTGGCGGCGCGGGCCTCGACATAGTAACGCACCCGCGTGTCGGCGAGGTAGGCCGGCGCGGCCGTGCCGTACACGCCATCGCCGGCCGCGCCGTCGCCGTGGGTGCCGTCATCAAACATGGGTTGGCGGGTGAACCGGCCGTAGTCGCGGTCGCGATGGTACAGCCAGACCGAGTCCACGCCGGCGTCATCGCCGGCGCGCACCGTGGCGGTGATCCAGGAGGTGCGGCCGGCCACGGGGGGCGGTTGCGGGCCCTGGACGTTCTCGATGAGCGGCGGGCGGGGGCGCAGTTCGGCGTGGTTGAGGAGGAAGTTGTGGCGGTGGGTGATGAACGTCTTGAGGGCACGCAGGTCGTTCGAGTAGGCGGCCATTGTGAAACCTTTCTTGGTGTCCGCCGCGATGGCCGCGAAGGACAACGCGCTGAGCCGGTCAATCTCGGGCGTCAGCACGGCCGGGTGGAAGGTCTCGGCCAGCACGGTGCGCAGGTGGGCGAGGTAGCGCTGGCGCAGTTCGGGCACGCCGAGCAGTTTTTGCAGCACCGGCCGGTTCGCGGACGTGGCCCCCTGCACCGGGGACAGGCTGGCGTCCCCCGCCACGAACGCCTCGTTGCCGTCGTGCTCGATGGGGTGGAGGCGGCCGCTCTCGGGCTCGAAGTAGAACAGGTAGTCGGCGCCCTTGTTCCAGTAGCTGTCGTCGTCGGCAAAGACGTTTTCCAGGGCCAGGAACCAGAGCCAGCGGTCCACGGCCAGGACATTTTCGACCGCCTCGCGGTAGGCCTCGGGCGGGTTGGTGGGGGTCCGGTTCAGGACGCCGATGACGTTGGTCAGCCGCTCCCAGGCGTTGGTCGAGTTGTCGGTTTTCAGTTCGTAGGCGGCCCTGTAGGTGGCGAGGTTGGTGCCCAGCCAGCTCAGGGCCGAGGTGCCGCTGCTGAAGCCGCCGCCGCCCCCGCCCACGTTGGGGGCGCGCCAGCGGTCGCCGTCGTTGCTGGGGAACCATTCCTCGACCAGGTCGCTGTTCTGCTGCTGGGCGCAGGAGTACACGCCCCAGTACTCGCCGTTGATGTAGAGGCGCACCAGGCTGGCGCGCGGGCAGACGGCGTACTGGCGCATGACCGAGAAGTACAGCGGCTCGCGGAGGAGGGTTTCGTCGCCGTAGGCGTTGTTCAGGTTCAAGGTGCGGTAGCCCAGCAGACGGGCGTCGGGGTCGGAGAAATCCAGTTCGAGGTTGAGGGATTTTTTGGTGGGGGCGGCACCGCCGGGGCCGCCGGTGAAGGAGGTGTTGCCGCGGTAGCGGGCGCCGATGCCCTCGATCCGGGCGCCGTTGTCCACGACCAGGAGTGCCGGCGTGTTCGAGCCGGTGGTGCGGCCCTGGGTGAGGCGGGTCTGCCAGTTGGCCTGGGTGAAGGTCAGGCTGAGGGTGCGCAGGAGCGAGAGGTCGTAGAGGCCGCCGGTCTGGCGCGCGCGGAAGAAACGCGGGCCGGGCTGAAGGTCAAGCGGGAGGACGCGGACCGGCGGGTTGGTACGATGCGCCAGGAGCGGCGGCTGGCCGGCCAGCGCCTCCCAGTGCAAAAGGTCGGTCGAGCCTTCCAGGAACCAGTCGTAGCGGCGGCTGCCCCAGATGCGGAGGGTGGGCGAGCCTTTTTCGGTGCGGAGGTCCAGCACGGCTCCGGCCGCGATCAGCGGCCAGGCCGGCAACAGCGCCAGGCTCAGCCACAAGCGCGCGTTCATCAGGCGAAGGGGGGTCAAGGTGCGTCTGGGGAAGTGACGCCGCGTGACGCGGCCTCAACGCCGGGGCGGCGTCCGCGCCGGCACGGCCCTGACCTCCGGGTGGTTCAACAGGTACGCACGCCGACGCTCGACGAAAGTCTTCAGCGGCATCTTCTCTCCGCCGGGGCCGAAGCGGGACCGAGCCGGCTCGCCCGCCGGCGCCGCCTCGGCCGGTCCTTCCAGGCTGCGCAGGAAGGCCTCGGTGGAAAAGAGCTTGCGGGTGTCGGCCCTGACCGCCTCGGCGATCAACTCGTGGTAGCGGCGGGCCAGCGGCCCCAGACGCTCCCAGTCCAGCCAACGCTCGGCGAGGTCGCGCACGTAGCCCAGGTAGCGGGTGCGGTACTCGGGCACGGCCAGCAGTCGAGAGCGCAGCGGCTTGGCCGGGTCGTCCAACCCCACCAAGGGGTCCAACTCGACTCCGCCCCCGGGACCGCCCCCCCCGCCGCGCGGACCGAAGCCGCGTCCGCCCGGCCCGCCGGGGCCGCGCATGCCCGGCCCACCCGCCGCCGAGAAAGCCTCGTTGACATCGTGGGGGAAGAGGTGGAACCGGCCGGTTTTGTTCTGAAACAGGTTGTAGTCACTGGCGCGGACCCAGTAGCCGTCGTTGTTGATCAGGGCCAGCTCGACGGCGAGGAAGCGCAGCACTTCATCCACGTCCAGCAGGGGCTCGAGGGCCGCGGGCAACGCGTCCGGCGCGGTTTGCTGCAACGTGCGGCACAACCGGATCAGTTCCGCCCAGGCCTCCGGCGCGTCCTTGGTCTTGAGCTGGTACAGGCGGCGGTACGGCTCGACGTCCTCCCCCAGATATTCCAGCCCGGCGCGCGCCTGCGGGCTGCCGGGCACCTTCCAGCGGGCGCCCTTGCCAGCGCCGAACCAGTCGCGGACGAAATCCTTGTTGAACTGCTGGACGTTCACGTAGATGCCCCAGCACTCGCCGTTGATGACCACGCGCACGAAGTTCGCCTGCGCCGCGGGCAGGTAGTCGCGCGCGATCTGGAGGTAGAGGATGGTCCGCAGGAAGGAGGGGTCCTCGTGGGCGTTGAGCAGGTTGAAGGTGCGGTAGCCGCCCAGGTTCTGCTCCGGATGGACGAAATCGAAGGAGAGGTTCAGCGGCCGCTTCCGGCCCGCCGGGACGAACATGAACGAGGTGGCGCCGCGGAAATGCACCCCCACGTCGCGATACGTCTTGCCGTCCACGATCACCGTGGCCGGCACCTCGACGTCGGTGTTGTTGAAGTCGGCCAGCTCCTGCTCCCAGTCGGCGCTCTCAAACTGGAGGAAGAACGTGCGCAAGGTGAACGGCTCGTACACCGGCGCGTCCGGGTATGCCGGCACGTCCGCCGGGGTGAGCCGGCGGCCGGGCTGGGCCGGCTCGGCGGTGTCGCCCTCGGGACCGAAGCGGCGTCGGCCGGGGCCGCCGGGCCCGCCGAAGCGCCCCGTGCCGCCCCGGGTTTTGAGCCAGGCGCGCGCGGCCTGGCGTTCATCGCGGTTGAGCCGGCCGTCGCCGTCCTGGTCGAACTGCGCCACCACCTTCCGCTCCTGGTTCATGCCGCCGGGGCCGAAGCGGCCGGGACCAAAGCCGGGCGGCGGCCCGAAGTCCGGGGGGCCGTCGGGCGCAGCCGGAGGCGGGAAGTCCGGCCGATCCAGGCCGGGAGGCGGGGCGGCCGGTTCGCGGGGCACATCAGGCGCCGCGGCCCGGAGGGAGGTGCCCAGCGTCAGGAAGACCGCGACCGCGGTCCGGAAGGAGTGCAAGCCGGTGGTCATGCGTCGCAGCGGTTGACGCCGCCCGCGGTGAACAGGTTTCAGACACCGCACCGCGCGGCGACCGGCCGCATGGTTGACTTGACCGGGCCGGCTTGCGATTTTGGCCACACGGCGGGGTTCCCCGCCCGCCGCCTATGCTGATCCAACTGCTGAAGTCGAAAATCCACCGGGCACGGGTCACCGCCGCCCACGTGAACTACGAGGGCAGCCTGACCATTGACGCCGAACTGCTCGAACAGGTCGGCCTGCGCCCCTACGAACGCATCCTCTGCGGCAACCTGACCAACGGCGCCCGCTTCGAAACCTACGCCATCCCCGGCCCGCGCGGCGGGCGCGACATCATCCTCAACGGCGCCGTCGCCCACCGCGGCCAGCCCGGTGACCGGCTCACCATCATGAGCTTTGCCCTGGTCGAAGAGGTGGACGCCCGCGACTGGCAGCCGCAGGTCATTGTCCTGGACGACGCCAATCGCGTGGTCAGCACGCGCGGTCTCTGATCCCCATGCCCGCCTTCACCGCCGCCGAACTGGCTGACCGCCTCGAGGGCCGCGTCGTGGGCGACCCCGCCGTCCGCCTCACCGGCTTCGCCCCGGCGGACGCCGCCGGTCCCGGCGACCTGACGTGGGCCGAATCGCCCCAACATCTGGCCCGCGCCGAGGCCAGCGCCGCCGCCGCCATCCTGGTCGCCAGCGATGTCACCTCGACCAAGACTCTCATCCGCGTCCCCAACGCCCGCGTGGCCTTCGCGCGCATGCTGCCCTGGTTCTACCCCGAGCCGGACTTTCCTCCCGGCCGCCACCCCAGCACCGTGGTGGACCCCACCGCGCAGGTGGACCCCACCGCGCACGTCGGGCCGCTGTGCGTCATCGGGGCCCGCGCCCGCATCGGCCCGCGCGCGGTGTTGATGGCCGGCGACCATGTCGGGGCGGACTGCGCGGTGGGCGAGGAGACGCGCCTGTTCCCGGGGGTGACCCTTTATGCCGGCACGCGGCTGGGCCGCCGGGTGCGCCTGCACGCCGGGGTGGTGGTGGGGGCGGACGGTTTCGGCTACGTGCTGGACGGCGGCGAGCACCGCAAGGTGCCGCAGGTGGGGCATGTGGTCATTGAAGACGACGTGGAACTGGGCGCCAACGTGACCGTGGACCGCGGCACCCTGGGCGCCACCGTGATCGGCCGCGGCACCAAGGTGGACAACCTGGTCCAGATCGGCCACAACGTCGTCCTCGGCCGCCACTGCCTGGTGGTCTCCCAGGCCGGCATCGCGGGCAGCACCCGGCTCGGCGACTACGTCACCGTGGCCGGCCAGGCCGGTATCGTGGGCCATCTCCGGATTGGCGACCGCGCGGTCATCGGCGGCCAGTCGGGGGTGACCACCCACGTCCCCGCCGGGGAAACCTGGCTCGGCTCCCCCGCCCGTCCGGCGGCACAGATGAAGCGGATGTTCGTGATGATGGAGCGGTTGCCCGAGCTGCTCCGGCGGTTGGGCGACCTGGAAAAAGAACTCGCCGCCCTCAAGGCCGGCACCGCCTCCTCCGACCCCTTG
Organism: Verrucomicrobiales bacterium; assembly: GCA_037439785.1. Taxonomy (GTDB): domain Bacteria; phylum Verrucomicrobiota; class Verrucomicrobiia; order Limisphaerales; family J093; genus DSVZ01. The sequence goes on from JBBIVJ010000003.1 coordinate 145,454, forward strand.
TCCTGAAGCGGCCCGCACGCGGGCGGTGCCGCGCCCCCGGCGGTGCGCCGTCTCAATCCTCCCAACGACCGGCCTGTTCGCGGCGGGAGCACAGGTCCGCGACCGCTGCCGTGCCGGTGGTGCCGAGCTGGTGAATCACGTGCGAGGCCGCGGCCATGGCCAGTTCCATCGCTTCCCGCAGGTCCGCCCCGGCGGCCAGGGCACAGGCCAGGTTGGCGGTCACCGCGTCGCCCGCCCCCACGATGTCAATGGGCCCGCGCACCGGCAGGGCCGGCACGTGCTCGACGCGGCCGCCGGGCTCGGCCCCCACGATGCCCTGTTCGGCCAGGGTGACGAAGACGGCCCGCCGGTTGCGCGCGGCCAGTGCGCCGGCCCGGGCGCGCACGGCAGCGGGGTTGGCCAGGGTGCCGCTGCCGGTCAGGGCGGCCAGTTCCGCGGCGTTCATCTTGAAGATCACCGGGGGAAAATCGCGCAGCCCGCGGCGACTGTCGGCCAGCACCCACCGCTCCGGCCACTGGCGGGCCACCTCCCCCAGCCGCGCCCGCACCCGGTCGGTCACCACGCCGGTCCCGGCCAGGTCCACCTGGTCCAGGACGATGAGGGCATCCACCACTGGGGCGAGGACCTCGACGGCGCGGGCGAGCGCCGCCTCGACCTCCGGCGGGGTGGGCGACCAGTTTTTTGAGTCCAGGCGGCTCAGTTCGCGGGGGGGCCGGCCCGGTTCGAGCACCAGCGGTTTGCAGTAGGTGAAGGTGCGGCGCCGCGGGGTGACCAGAAAGTGCTCCAGCCGCACGCCGGGCAGGGCGGCCAGGGCCCGTTGCAGTTCCCACCCCTCCCCATCCTCGCCGCAGAAGCCCACCGGATGGAGGGTGCCCACCCCCAGCGCGATGAGGTTGTTGAGGATGGTGCCGGCCGCGCCGGGCTGGGCGCGCACGCGCACGACGTTGTGGACCGGCAGGCCGGTCTCGATCGAGGTTTCGGCCCGGGCGGGATCAATCTCGAGGTAGCGGTCCAGGCAGAAGTCCCCCACCAACGCCACGCGCAGGCGGGGGTAGCGGGCGGTCAGGGTGTGGAAACGGTCGCGGTTCACGGCGGGATCAGTTCCGGCGGCAGAGGGCGTGGTAGAGGTGGTGCAGGAAGGCGACGTTGTCGGCCTGGACGTAGTGCAGGGTGCCGCCCATGCGGGCGTAGCTCTTGCAGAAGCGCAGGTAGTAGGCGGGGTTGTCCCGGGCGGGCTCGCCCCGGCTCCAGTCCCAGCCGCCCCCGTCCTGGATGTCCACCACAAAAATGTGATGCCCGCGCACCGGCGGCCGGCCGGCCTGGAAGCGGAGGTTGTGCACGCAACTGAGCGCCTTCTCGAACACCTGCGGCCCCATGATGGCCGAGCCGATGGACAGCACCACCCCCCCGTCCAGCGTGTCCACCGAGGCGGCGAAGTGGCCGAAGTCCTGCCCCGCCGCGCGGCCCAGCACCGCGCCGTTGAACATCGGATGGTTGGTGATGATGTCGTAGCCGATGCCCGGGTGCACGGTGAAGGGCACGCCGTGCCGGAAGGCCTGGGCCAGCGGCGAGGCGTTGCGCCAGGGGTGCGGGACCAGCAAGGGCCCCGCCGGCAGGCCGTGCCGGCGGATGGCGGTCAGCAAATCCGCCCGCGCCGCTGTGAGCGGATCGTCCGGCTTCGCCCGGATGGCCGCCTCCAGCTCCGCGGCGTCCGGCACCACGCCGCCATCCTGGAAGATGTACCGGCCCAGGGCCCGGCCGTAGCCCTCCCCCCGCACGCCCCCCAGGAGCAGGGCGGTGTGAATGTGCCGGCCGGTTTCCTCCCACGTGCCGAAGGTGCCCGTGGCGACGTTTTCCCGCACGCTCTCGGTCGAGCGGCTCAGCCAGGAAAATTCCCAGTCGTGGATGGTGCCCGCGCCGTTGGTGGCCAGGTGCGTCACCCAGCCGTGGTCCATCAGGCGGATGAGCAGCAACTGCCCCCCGTTTTTGATCAGGTGCGCCCCGTAGATGAGCATCACCCCTGCCCCGCGGCGACGCGCCTCGGCAATGCGGTCCGCCGCCTCGACCACCTGCCGCCCCACCGCCTCGGAGATCGGCGCGGGCGACTCGGCCGGCTCGACCAGAATGTCCTCCAGGCGCTCCAGGCTCTTCCGCTCCGCCAGCGGGAAGACCTTCAAGCGCGTCAGGTCCAACAAGGGCATCGGCTCCATGTGACCCGCCTGGTGTAATCCCCCCGCCCGGCCGGCGCAACGCCGGAGGCCGCCCCCGCCCGCCGGAGACCGCGGCGGGGCGCGCGCGGCGGCGACTCAGCGCAGGTGGCGGTCCAGCCAGGCCAGCGTCTCCCGCCACATTTCGGGCAGGTACACGTGGCCCACGCCGGGATAAACCACGCTGCGGAAACGGTCCCCCGCCCCGCTCAGTTCCCAGGCCGGCCGGGCGCGGGCCTCGATCTCGCGGATGCCGTCCACGGGGGAACCTTCGTCCTGATCGCCGTTCTGGCAGAGCAGGGCCCGCGGGGCGATGAGGGCAATCACCGCCTCGGTGTCGAAGTGGGCGAGCATGTCCGGCACGTAGTAGTAGATGCCGTGGTATTTGAGGCCCTGGTGGGCGAGGAGGTTCTGGTAACGGGTGAGACAGGCCACCGCCACACCGGCCTTGAGGCGTTCGTCCAGGGCCATCAACCACCAGGTGCGGGTGGCGCCCATGCTGATGCCGGTGGCGCCCAACCGGTCGGCGTCCACCTCGGGCCGGGAGGCCAGGTAGTCCAGGGCCATCAGGTCGTCGCGCAGGATCATCCCCCACAGGGTGCGGCCGAGCCAGAGCTGGTACTTGCCGGCGGTGAGTTCGCCCGCGCTGCCGGTCTCCGCCGAGCCCGGCCCCTGGCCCTGCCGTTCGCCGAAACAGTACGCGTCAATGGCCAGCACGGCGTAGCCGCGGCGGGCCAGGACCGGTCCGGGCGGTTCCGGCGTGTGGGCCTGTTCAAAGAGTTCGACCTTGCCCTTGTGGTATTCTCCGCCGTGCCAGTGACAATACAGGATGGCCGGGACCTTCTCCCGGGCGCCGGCCGGCAGCAGCAGCACGCCGGGCACGGTCGCCCCGGCGCCGTTGTCGAACTGAAAGCGCTCGAGGGTGTAGCCGTCCCGCTCCTCGCGCCCGAGCGTGCGCACGGTCGGCACCGGCGGGCGCGGGGGCAGGCGGCCCAGCAGGCGCACCAGTTGCGCGCGCAGGGCCGCGCGCTGCTCAGCCCACGCGGCGGGGGAGGCGGGGATTTTCAGTTCCGGCGCCGGCGGCGTGGCCGCCAGCCACGGGGGGGATTCGGCGCGGAGGGGGGCGGTCATAAGCCACAAGCCGGCCAGGGCCGGCAAGGTGAGTCGAGGGGGGCGGTCAGGCATGGGGGGAGGGGTGGAGGAGTTCAGGTGCCTGCCCCGGCCACCAGCCGGCCATCCACCAGATGCAGGAGGCGCGGGGCGTGCGCGGCCACGTGGGCGTCGTGCGTGGCCACCATCAGGGTGGTGCCGTGCTCGGCGTGCAGTTCGCCCAGCAGGGCGATGATCTCCGCGCCGGTGTGGGAATCCAGGTTGCCGGTCGGCTCGTCCGCCAGGAGCAGGTCCGGCTGGTTGCTGAGGGCGCGGGCGATGGCCACGCGCTGCTGCTCGCCGCCGGACAATTCCGCCGGCCGGTGATCGAGCCGGTGCCCCAGGCCCACGCGCTCGAGCAGAGCCCGGCCGCGCGCCGCCGCCTGCGCCGCCGGCATCCGCGCCAGCCGCGCGGGGGCGCAGACGTTCTCCAGCGCATCCAGGTCCGGCAACAGGTGATAGGCCTGGAAGACAAAACCGACGCGGCGGTTGCGGAAGGCGGCCAGGGCACGGACCGAGAGCGCATCCAGGCGGCGCCCCTCGAAGGTGATGTGCCCGCCGGTGGGCACATCCAATCCGCCCAGCAGATGCAGCAGGGTGCTCTTGCCGGCCCCCGAGGCGCCCAGCAACGCCACGTAAGCCCCCCGCGGCACCTCGAGGTCCACGCCGCGCAGCACCTCGATGTCCCGCCGCCCGAGGCGGTAGGTCTTGGTGACGCCGCGCGCGACCACCAGGGGCGCGGCCGCCGCGATGGTAGAGGGCTCACTCATGACGCAACGCCTCGACCGGTTCGAGCCGTCCGGCGTGCCAGGCCGGGATCAGCCCGCCCAGCAGGCACATCAGCAGCGACCCGCCCACGATGATGGCCAGGTCGGAGGGGATGACCAGGGCCGGCAGTTCGTAGAAGTGGTAGATTTCCGCGGGAAACAGCTCGAAGCCGGTCCAGCGGCGCATCAGGAAGAGGAACTCGTTGCGGTAATGCACCCCCAGCAGTCCCAGGCCCAGCCCGGCGGCCACCCCCAGCACCCCCACCACCAGGCTTTGGCTGAGGAAAATCCACATCACCTGGCCGTTGGTGGCCCCCAGGGCCTTGAGGGTGCCGATCTCGCGCGTCTTCTGGACCACGAAGGTGATGAGCCCGCTGCAAATGCCAAAGGCCGCCACCAGGGTGATGAAAAACAGCAGGTAGTACATCATGTTCTTCTCGACCACGACCGAACGGAGAAAGGACTCGTGCTCCTCGTACCAGGTGGTGACCCGGTAGCCCGCGCCCAGCCGGCCCTCGATCCGGCTCTGCCAGGCCGCGGCCTGCTCCGGCTGCTCCAGCGCCACGATCAGGCCGTGCACGGCATTCTCCAGTCCGAACAGGTCCTGGGCGTTGGCCAGTGAACAGACCACCAGCAGGGCGTCCAGGTCGTAGAAACCCACCTCGAAGAGCCCGCCCACCGTGAAGTCGCCCGCCAGCGGCGCCTCCTCCTCGCCCTGCTGGCGGGCGGTGTTCCAGCGCTCAAGCTGGGTCACCCCGTACACGGCCACCGCGTCGCCCACGTGCAGGTCCAGCTTGCCGGCCAACTGCGCCCCCACCAGAAACACATACCCGCGCAGGTCGTTGGTGCCGGCCCGGACGCTTTCCAGGAGGGTGCTGACCGGCGGCGTGGCCGAGCGCGGGTCCACCCCCAGCACCGACGGCACGTGAAAGGCCGATGGCCCCGCGGCCGGCTGGGTTTTCAACAGCACCGGTCCGGTCACGTAGGGCGTCACGCCCCGCACGCCGGGCAGGGCGGCCAGTTCGTCGCGCAGGGCGTCGGGTTCGGTGAGCAGGCCCTCGCGCGGCGTCACGCGCAGGTGGGCCGTGTAGGAGGCCAGCTTTTGGCGCAGCTCGCGGTCAAAGCCGCTCATCACCGCAATGACGATCACCAGCACCGCCACGCCCAACATCACGCCCAGGACCGAGATGAGGGTGATCACCGAGACCAGCTTGCGTTTGGGACGCAAGTAGCGGAGGGCCAGCAACCATTCGAACGGCAGGCGCGACACTGGCGCGGAGGCTAGGCAGCGGCCGCCGTGGTGTCAAACGGCCCGCCGGCCGCCGCGCCGCGGCGTCCCGCGCGTTGCAGCGGGGCGGGCCGGTTTCTAGAGTGCCCCCGCATGAAGGCCGTTTCCGGCAAGGTGTACCTGGTGGGGGCGGGCCCCGGCGATCCCGGCCTCCTCACGCTGCGCGGGGCCGAGCTGCTGCAGCAGGCCGAGGTGGTGGTGTACGACGCGTTGGTGGACCCCGCCCTGCTGCGGCTGGCGCCGCCCGGGGCGGAACTCATCCGCCGCGGGGGCGAGGGCTGCGCCTCGCAGGAGGAGGTGTGCGCGCTGCTGGTCGCGCGCGCCCGCGCGGGCCGACGGGTGGTGCGGCTCAAGGGCGGCGACCCCTTCCTCTTCGGTCGGGGCAGCGACGAGGCCGGCGACCTGGCCGCCGCGGACGTGCCGTTTGAAGTGATCCCCGGCGTTTCCTCCCTCACCGCCGTGCCCACCTGCGCCGGCATCCCCCTCACCGACCGCCGCCTGGCCTCGACGCTGACCGTGGTCACCGGCCACGAGGACCCCGCCAAGTCCGGCGCCGGGGTGGATTGGGCGCTGGTGGCGCGGATGCCGGGCACCAAGCTGATCCTGATGGGGCTCGAGCGCGTGGAGGCCATCGCCGCCGCCCTCTGCAGGCACGGCCTGTCGCCCTCGACCCCGGCGGCGGTGATCTCGCACGGCACCACCGGCCGGCAGCGGTCGGTCTTTGGCACGCTGGCCGACGTGGCGGAACGGGCGCGCGCGGCGGGGCTGGAAGCGCCGGCGCTCATCGTGGTGGGGGAAGTGGCCGCGCTGGGCACGCGGCTGAACTGGTTCGAGGGCCGGCCGCTGTTCGGGCAGCGGGTCGTGGTTACGCGGGCGCGGGACCAGGCGGAGGCGCTCAGCCGCCTGCTGCGGGAACGCGGCGCGGACGTGCTCGAGGTGCCCTGCCTCCGCCTCGCCCCTCCCCGCCAGCGTGAACCCCTGGTCGAGGCCCTGGCCGGCCTGGGTAGTTACGACTGGATCGTGTTCACCAGCGCCAACGGCGTCACCGCCTTCTTCGACCATTTCTTCCGGGCCTACGAGGACCTCCGCTGCCTGGGGCTGGTGCGGCTGGCGGCGGTCGGCCCCGGCACCGCCGCGCAACTGCGCGCCCTGCACCTGAAGGTGGACCTGGTGCCGCCCGAGGCGGTGGCGCGGGAAATCGCCCGCGAGCTGGCCCGCGAGGGCAGCCTGGAGAACCTGCGCATCCTGCTGTTGCGCGCCGAGGTGGCCACCCCGGAACTGCCCCGCCTGCTCGAGGAGGCGGGGGCCATCGTGGATGACATCGCCTGCTACCGCACCGAGGCCGAGACGGAGGATTGGAACGGTGACGCCGCGCGCCTGCTGACCGAAGGCGCCGACTGGCTGACCTTCGCCAGCGGCTCGGCGGCGCGGCACTTCCATGCAAGATTCAACCTGGACACGCTGCGGGCGCGCTTCCCCCGGCTGCGCGTGGCCTCGATCGGGCCGGAAACTTCCCGGGTGCTGGCCGGCCTGGGGTGTCGGGTGGACGCCGAAGCCCGGCCGCACACCTTCGAGGGGCTGGTGCAGGCGCTGGAAGAAAGCCGCGGCGCCGGCGGGGGCACTTGACGGGCCAGAAACCTGTCCGCGCGCGGCGTGGCCGGCCCCACGGCCGACCGGCGTGGCGCGGGGTCAGGCCGCCGGGTGCCGCCAGGGCGGGCGGTAGGCGCGGGCCAGGCGGCGGGTGGCCTCGGGGTCCCCGACCACGGTGCGGGTACGGGGATCGTAGCGGAGCGGCCGCCCCAGTTCCATGGCCAGGTTGGCCAGGATGCAACTGGCGGTGGAGATGTGGCCTTCCTCGACGTCGGCGACCGGGCGGCCCCGCTGCTCGATGGCCGCCAGAAAATCGAGCATGTGCCGGCGCGTGGCGGGGGCGGCATTCAGTTCGATGTCTTTTTCGGTCAGGTCCTCGGGGTATTGCTCGCGCTCGTACAGGCACTCGAAGTGGAGGGGCTTGGCGCTGCGGTCATGGGGAATGAAGTCCGCCCGCAGGGTGCTGGCCTTGAGCACGCCCTTTTCGCCGTGGATGAACAGGGCCCAGGGGTAGTCGGGATCCGGCGGCACGCCCCAGGTGCGATGCTGCCAGACCAGGTGGAAGTCCTGGTACTCGAAGACCGCGGTCTGGGTGTCGGTGATGTTGGACTTGCCCTCTTTCTGCACGTAGATGCCGCCGGTGGAGCTGATGCGAGTGGGCCAGCCCAGGTTGAGCATCCAGCGGACGGTGTCGAGCATGTGGACGCACATGTCACCCACAATGCCGTTGCCGTACTCCATGAAGGTGCGCCACCAGCGGCGGTGCGGCAGGCCGTCGTAGGGCCGCAGCGGGGCGGGACCGGTCCAGAGCTCGTAATCGAGGAAGTCGGGCACGGGCTGGACGGGCGGATTGCCGTTGGCCCGCATGTGGAAGTAGCAGCACATGTCCACGTGGCCGATGCGGCCCAGGAGGCCGGCCTCGACGACCTCTTGTTTGGCGCGGATGAGGTGGGGGGTGCTCTTGCGCTGGGTGCCGATCTGCACCACGCGTCCATGCTTGCGGGCCGCATCCAGGATCGCCTCCCCTTCGCGCACGTCCACGCTGATGGGCTTTTGCAGGTACACATCCGCGCCGGCCTCGATGGCGGCGATCGCGTGCAGGGCGTGCCAGTGGTCGGGCGAGCCGATGATGACGATGTCGCAGGGCTGCTGCCGGAGCAGTTCGCGGTAGTCGGTGTAGGTGGGGGGCCGCTTCCTGGATTTCTGCCGCTGGCTGGCAATCTGGACGGCGTCGGCCAGCATGTTTTTGTCCGGGTCGCAGATGCCGACCACTTCGACCGGGGCGACCTGAATCAGGCGCCAGAGGTCGCTGGGGCCGTACCAGCCGGCCCCGATGAGGCCCACGCGGCGGGTTTTGCTGTGCACCAGGTCCAGCGCCTCCGCGCCCCAACCCGGCAGGGCGGCCAGGGCGGTGGCGGCGGCACTGGTCTGGAGGAAACGGCGACGGTTGATGGCAAAGGGTGAAGGCCCCTGACGGCTCGAAAGCGCGGAGTGATTCATGGCCGCAATTATGGAAGGGGTTTTGCCCCGCGCAATCCCGCCCCCCAAGAAAAGGCCGTCGGCCAGGTCCGTTCACCGCACGGAGCCGTGGCCGACGGCGCGCCGCCGCCCAGACCGGCCAAGTGGTTGGCGGCGAGGTGGCGTGACCTGCGAGGACCGCGAGATGAACCGAGCCGCGAAAAACCGCGCGGCGCCCCCCGCGCCGCGGCACCCTACTCGGGCAAGCGGATGGTCTGGCCGGAGCGGACCTGGTGGAGGTTGATGCCCGGGTTGGCCCGCATGAGGTCCCGCAACGTCAGGTGGTATCGCCGGGCCACGGACATCGCCGACTCCCCCGGCTGGAAGGTGTGAGTGCGACGGCCGCCCGAAAGGGGAGACGCGGGAGCCGGACGTGGGGAGGCCGCCGGCGCCGCCGCGACGCTGCGGGCAGGGGTCGGGTTCGGCGAAGCGGTCGCGCCGGACGCGGAGGCCGGCGGTACGCGCGGGGCGGGGACAGCGGCGCGGTGGGGTGCGGCAGGCGGGGGAGCGACCAGGTTGGAGGTGCCGGGCGGTGTCTGGGCCAGGGCGGGGGCCGCCGCCGGCAAGGGAGCGGTCGCGGCGGAAATCGTCAGGAGATGCTGGCGGAGCTGGAAGTTTTGGGCGGTCAGTTGCTGGGTGGCCACGGTGAGCAGCCGCACCTGGGTCTGGAGGTTGCTCAGGGCGGCGTGGAGGCGGTGAATTTCGGCGACGTAGCGGTCAATCTGTCGCTGGGCGGTGGGGGGCGCGGGCAGTTCGACGCCTTCCTTGACCAGTTCGAGCTTGGCCTGGGCGATGAGCTGGTGGGCGGTGTTGGCGTGGGGCCAGTCGGGGCGCAGGGCCAGCAATTTTTGGAGGTGGTACACTGCCGCGGCGTAGTTGCTGGTGTTGTTGAGGCAGATGAGGGCCAGCTCCCAGTGGGCGCGGGCCAGGCGCGGGTTGGCCTCGAGCGCCTTTTCCAGGAGCCGCGCGGCCTCGACGGGGCTGAAGGCCTTGCGGGCAATGGCCTCGTTGAGGAGGGGGTGGTCCTCCTCGCGCCGGTCGTCCAGCCAGGGCGAGCAGGCCGCCAGCCCCACGGCCAGGATGCCCGGCAGCAGGCCGCGCAGCCAGGGCAGCTTCGTGCGCATGGGCCAACCCTAGGCCGGGAGGGGCGCTGGGGCAACGCCCCGTTGACCGGCTCAGGGGTTCAGTTGTTCACCGCCCGGCTCCGCGCCGGCCGGGGCGCGGGCGAACAGGCGCCGGATGACTTCCTCGATGGGGACTTCCTCGATGTCCAGGTCGTGCACGGGCAGTTGGTCCAGGAGACGTTTGCTCACGGGCACCACCTGGTCACGCTTCAGGCGCAGCCGCAGGCGGCCGGTGGTGTTTTCGAGCACCTCGCCCAGGCCCTCGAGCTGCGGGGGCGGCAGGGGCGCGGCGGGGGTGTGGACGGTGACCAGCTTGTGGTCCACGAAGCGCCCCAGGATGTGGGCCAGGGGGCCGTCGAAGAACAGCCGGCCGCGGTCAATGATGAGCACCCGCGGGCAGAGGGCCTCGATGTCCGCCAGGTAATGACTGGTCAACAAGATGGTGGTGCCGTGGCGGGCGTTGTAGTCGCGGAGGAAATCACGGACGGTCTGCTGCGACACGACATCCAGGCCGAGGGTGGGTTCGTCCAGGAGCAGGAGGCGGGGGCGGTGGATCAACGCCGCCAGCAGCTCCAGTTTCATGCGCTGGCCCAGGGACAGCTCGCGCACCATCACCCCCAGGTGCTCGCGCACGGCCAGGATGTCGGCCAGTTCCTCGACCGTGCGCCGCCACTGCGCCGGCGGCACGCCGTAGATGCGGGCGTTGAGTTCGAGCGATTCGCGGGCGGGCAGGTCCCACCACAACTGGTTTTTCTGCCCCAGCAACAGGGCAAACTGCCGACGGAAGGCATCCGCTCGTTCCCACGGCACGTGGCCCAGGACGCGGGCCGTGCCGGCGGTGGGATGGAGCAGGCCGGCCAGCATCTTGAGGGTGGTGGTCTTGCCGGCGCCGTTGGGGCCAAGGAAACCCACCACCTCCCCCGGCTCGATGCGGAAGCTGACGTCGCGCACGGCGACCACTTCCTCGAACTCCGCCCGCCAGAGGGCGCGCAGGGCACCGCGCAGGCCGGGTTGGCGGCGCCGGGACCGGAACACGCGGGTCAGACCCTGCACGTCGAGGGCGGGCATGGGGGCGGAGGCTGGCACGGCAGGCGCCCCACCCTCGATCAACGCAGCAGTTGCCGTTCGAGGAAGGTCACGGTCTGGCGGACGCTTTCGTCCACGTCCATGCGGTTTTTCACCAGCCGGCAGGCGTGGAGCACCGTGCCGTGGTCGCGGCCGCCGAACGCGGCACCGATGGTGTTGAGGGAACTGCCGGTGAGCTGGCGGGCCAGGTACATGGCCACCTGGCGCGGGAAGGCGATGTACTCGGGACGGCGCTTGCTGGTCATGTCCGCCAGGCGGAGGTCGAAGTGTTCGGCCACGCGTTTTTGAATGGCCTCGATGGTGAGGGCGTCGCGGCTTTCTTCCTGCAGGACTTCCCGGAGGAGGTTTTCGACCAGTTCGAGGGAGGGTTCGGAGCGGCTGAGGGTGCAGTAGGAGCCGACACGCGCCAGCGCGCCCTCGAGGCGGCGGATGTTGGAGCGGATGCGCCGGGCGATGAACTCGAGGATGGCCTCGGGCAGCCGGAAATTCATCAGTTCCTGTTTCTTGCGGAGGATGGCCAGGCGGGTTTCCACATCCGGCGGCTGGAGGTCCGTGACCAGGCCCCACTCGAAGCGCGAGACCAGGCGCGCCTCCAGGCTTTTGAGTTCGCCCGTGGGCCGGTCACAGGTCATCACGATCTGCCGGTGGTTGTCATGGAGGGTGTTGAAGGTGTGGAAGAACTCCTCCTGGATGCGCTCCTTGTTTTCGAGGAACTGGATGTCGTCAATCAGCAACACGTCGGTCTGGCGGTACTTTTTGCGGAAGCGCGCCAGGTCGTTGCCCTGAATGGCCTCGATGTATTCGTTGGTGAACTTCTCGGAGGAGACGTAGGCGACGCGGGCGTTGCGCCGCTGGCGCACCACGTACTGGCCGATGGCATGGAGCAGGTGGGTCTTGCCCAGGCCGACGCCGCCGTACAGAAACAGGGGGTTGTAGGACTTGCCGGGGTTTTGGGCCACGGCCAGGGCGGCGGCGTGGGCAAAGCTGTTGTTGCTGCCCACCACAAAGGTTTCAAAGGTGTTTTTGGGATTGAAGGGGAATTCGCGCGGGGAGTGCGCCGCGTGGGGGGACCTGGGCGCGGGCTGCGACACCGCCACGGTCGCCGCGGCGTCGCCGGCCGCGCTGCCGGACGGGTGGTTGTTGACCACGAACGCCACGACCAGGCGCCGCCCGGTGACCTGGCAGAGGACCTCCTGGAGGAGGCCGAGGTAGTTATTGCGGAGCCACAATTCGGTGAAATCGTTGGCCACTTCCAGGGTGAGGCAATCCTCGTGCAACTGCCGGGCCTTCAGACCCGCGAACCAGAGTTGGTAGAGGTCCGGGCTGAGCTTTTCGCGCAGGATTTTCTGCGCCGCCGACCAAGTGTGTTCCACCGTCTCGTGCATGGCTGGCCAGGGGAAAGGGGGTCGTTTTGTGCAAATTGTTCACCATCCGGGTTCACCAGACCGTAACCGGCTTTTGAGCAGCCGCTTGCGGGAGAAGAAATGCCCGGAACCCATGGCCCGTGACCGGGACTCAGGGCTGATATTCCGGGGTTTTCTCAACTCGCAACTCACTGGGGAAAAACCTGTTAAGCACGAACTTTGTCACCCTCTCAAAAGCCGCCACGCCGCGGGTCGGTCACACCGGTTGTTGGTTTCGAGGACGGGGTTTTAGTTTCCGCGCCCCCGGGACGCCAGCACAAGCTATTGGCAGTTGTTCGCCGCTTATTCACAGGCTGCCGACGCGGGGGGAGAAACGCCGAAGACTGCCCCCACGCGTTCCTCCCGCCAAAGGGTTTCAGACGTCGTAGTAGAGGAAGAACTCGTAGGGGTGGGGGCGCAGGCGCAGGGCGTCGGCCTCCTTGCGTTTGGTGCTGACCCACATTTCCAGGAAGTCGCGGG